>CAYUJU010000012.1:37925-63946 GCA_964445115.1 uncultured Methylobacillus sp.
CCGGTGAAGTCAGCCGTGGCGATCTTACCATCGTCGTGACTGCGACCGGCAACTATCATGTGATCACGCACGAACACATGAAGAAGATGAAGGATCAGGCGATCGTCTGCAACATCGGTCACTTCGACAACGAAATCGACGTGGCCTCCGTCGAGCAGTACCAGTGGGAGGAGATCAAGCCGCAGGTCGATCACGTGATTTTCCCGGGCGGTAAGCGCATCATCCTGCTGGCCAAGGGCCGCCTGGTGAACCTGGGTTGCGGTACTGGCCACCCGAGCTACGTGATGAGTTCTTCTTTCGCCAACCAGACCATTGCTCAGATCGAACTGTTCTGCAACACGGCACAGTACCCGGTCGGCGTTTACACACTGCCCAAGCATCTGGACGAGAAGGTGGCGCGCCTGCAGCTGAAGAAGCTGAACGCGCAACTGACTGAACTGACCGAGCAGCAGGCCGCCTACATCGGCGTGTCCAAGAGCGGTCCGTACAAGCCGGATCACTACCGCTACTAAAGGGATGATGGGCGTGGCATGTCGATGCTGCGCCCTCAACCGGAGTTTGAGATGAAACGGACTTACAGTTTCGAGTTTTTTCCGCCGAAGACGCCGGAGGGGATGGACAAGCTGCGCGAGACGCGCAAGCAGCTGGCCGGCCTCAATCCCAAGTTCTTTTCGGTGACGTTCGGTGCGGGAGGCTCCACGCGCGATCGCACGCTGGACACCGTGCTGGAAATCCAGCGCGAAGGGTTTGATGCCGCGCCGCATTTGTCCTGCATTTCGTCCACGCGTGACGAGATCCGGGCCATTCTGGCGCAGTACCGCGAGCACGGGATTCGTCGTCTGGTCGCCCTGCGTGGCGACTTGCCCTCGGGCGAGGTGACCGCCAGCGATTTTCGCTACGCCAACCAGCTGGTGGAATTCATCCGCCAGGAAACCGGCGACTGGTTCGAGATCGAAGTGGCGGCTTATCCGGAGTTCCATCCTGAGGCGCCGTCTGCACGCGCCGACCTCGAGGCGTTCAAGCGCAAGGTCGACGCCGGCGCCAACGCAGCGATCACGCAGTATTTCTATAACGCGGATGCCTACTTCCGCTTCATGGAATCCTGCGCGGCGATGGGGGTCAATATTCCTGTCGTGCCGGGCATCATGCCGATCTATAACATTGCCCAGCTGTCCCGTTTTTCGGCGGTGTGCGGTGCGGAAATCCCGCGCTGGCTGCGCCTGCGGTTGCAGGATTATGGCGATGACCTGACCTCGTTGCGGGCGTTCGGGCTGGAGGTGGTGACTGAGCTTTGCCAGCGCTTGCTGGAAGGCGGGGCGCCGGGCCTGCATTTCTATACCTTGAATCAGGCGGGCACCATCACGACCATCTGGGATCGCCTGGATTTGAAGTAAGCGTAACCAAAGTCAAAAGCCCCGGTGTCGATGACACCGGGGCTTTTTTTATGCGCGTGATGTTTAGTGCAGCGTCGGCTGCATTTCACTGAAAATCGCGTCCGAGATAAACAGGTAGTCGTTGGCCTTGCCCTGATTCCACAGGGTCATCAGCACAATCCACTTGATTTCTTCGAGTCCCACGGGCGTGTTGGGCAGTGCCATGGCGCGGTCGATCACCAGCTCGCGCTGGTGCGGCAGCATGACGCCAGCCTGCTCCAGGAACATCAGGAACCCCCGGCTTTCCTCGCTGAGTTTCAGGGCTTCTTCTTCCACGTACATGCGCCAGCCGGTGGAGGTGTCATGGGCTGACTGCGCATCGGCCTGATGAGACATGTCTTCCAGCGTGCTGAGCCAGTTGACCGCTTGTTCGATGTCGTCAGGCTCGAAACCCGCGGCGGAGAGTTCGCGCGTCAGGGTGCCGTGGTCGGGACGGATATTGGCTTCGAGGTAGTTTTCGAACAGGTAGACGAGAACTTCAAACATGGCGGAGGCTCCCTTCTTGATGACATGTTCAGGACGATAATCGCTGGAAACGACTGCCTGGCAGCGCGGCAACCTGACCTTCGATTTCCAGTACCGTCAGCATGGCGGAAAGGGTATCTCCCGTCAAGCCGCTGCGCTGTGCGAGGGCGTCCAGGCTGATGGGGTCGTAGCCCATGTGCTGCAACAAGGGGTGATCTGGCGTTGGGGACGGGGCGGGGGCGAGGGGTAGGGACGCGAGACTTCCCAGTTCGTCGAGAATGTCCTGAATTTGATCGACCAGTTTCGCGCCCTGCTTGATCAACTGGTGGCAGCCCTTGGCGACCGGCGAATGGATGGAGCCGGGAATGGCGAAGACTTCCCGCCCCTGTTCGGCCGCCAGTCGGGCGGTAATCAGGGAGCCACTTTGCAGGTTGGCTTCCACCACCAGGCAGCCTTGGCTCAGCCCGCTGATGAGGCGGTTGCGCCGGGGAAAATTCTGCGGTTTCGAAGGGGTGCCCAAGGCGTACTCGGAAATCAGCGCCCCGTGCTGCACGACCTGATGTGCCAGCTCGCGATGCCGTGCCGGATACACGATGTCCAGTCCGGTGCCGACCACTGCGATAGTGCCCGCGCGTCCCCGCAGGGCGCCGCGGTGGGCGGCGCCATCGATGCCAAGGGCCAGGCCGCTGGCAATGCAGTAGCCAGCCTCGCTTAGCGCCTGGGCAAAGTTCTCGGCATTGCGTTCCCCTTGCGGGGTGGCGTTGCGGCTACCGACGATGGCGATGGTCGGCACGTTGAGGTGCGCACGATTCCCCTTGAGGTAGAGCAGGGGCGGCGGGTCGGGAATTTCCAGCAAGGCCCGCGGATAATCGGCATCCGCCAGGGTGATCAGGTGATTGTGCGGTTGCTGTAGCCAGTCCAGCGCATTTTGGATGGCCTCAGGGTCGGGGCCATCGCGGATGACGCTGGCGATTTTATCCGGGACGACGGTCTTCAGGTCCTGATAGGCGGCGGCGTAAATGTTGTCCGGCGTGCCAAAGCGGCTCAGCAGGGCGCAGAAGGTCTGGCTGCCCAGGCCGGGGATCAGGCTGAGGCCAATCCAGAGCCCTGCCTCTTCGGGCGCAAGGGAGGGATTGGCCGCTGGCATGGAATCAGGGCGTTGCGACGACGTCCTGAACGTGGGCCGGGCGCTCGGTCTGGAGGATCAGGGCGTAGGAAACCCGATCGAACGTGCGGAACACCATCATCAGGCCGATACGCTCGTCCGGAAGTTTGAGACCCTCCGGGCCCGCTTCGCCCACGGGGCGCGTGCCCCAGCGTAGCTGCACCTTGCCGTTCTCGTCGCGCTTGAGGTTGCCGTCTTCGTCGCGATCCAGCGTGATGTAGCCTTCTTTCTGGGTTCTGGGCGCGTCTTTGGGCGGGGGTAACGTTCTGCCGAATTCATGAATGGCCAGCACGTTGCCTTCTTCCAGACCGTCAGCTTTGCCGCGATTGATGGTGACGATGCTGTTCGGGCCCAGTTCGGCAACGCCGTTGTAGGCCGAAATGATGCGGCCGGCAATCTCGTCGGTCGGGGCATGCGGCACGAAGCTGTTCAGCATGACTTCCGGGGCTTTGACCAGCCGGTCGCCGGTGTAGATGTCGGTGACGGCGCGCTTGATTTCGATGGTGGCGGGTTCGCCGTAGCGGATGACGCGGGCTTCGCCCAGATAGACGACTTCGTTGCCCAGGGATTCACCGGTGTCCGGGTCAATCAGCACTTTGCCGGGGCGGAACAATTGCCAGTTGAGGGTTTCGCCTTCTTCTATCTTGTCGACGTAGACCTTGATGCCCTGACCCAGTACCAGATGACCTTCTTGGGCGGCGACGATGGTCGGTGCGTCGTTCATGGCCTCCGCTTCCACCACGAGAGGCTGGCTGAGGAAGGGGCCGATCTGGCTGGGGGCGATGGCAGGAATGGCTTTCTTTTCCAGCGGTTCGATGCGGGTGCCCGGTTCGAGCTGTACCGTTTCGCGCAGCAGGCGCAGTTCCGGCTTGCCGCCGCTGCGGTCGAGCACAACGACATCGCCAGGGTAGATAAGATGCGGGTTCTTGATCTGTTCCCGGTTCATCTTCCAGACCTGCGGCCAGCGCCACGGATCTTTCAGGAATTTGCCGGAGATGGCCCAGAGCGTGTCACCCTTGACGACCGTGTAGCGATCGGGCGGGTTGTCCTGCAGTTGAATCTCCTCTGCCCTTGCAAACGTTGCCAGGCAGCAAAGCAGCAGCGGCGCTATAATGTGTCGATTCATACGGGCCTCGATCAATCTCAATGACAGATGGGTGGTCATTACCGTGAAGTTAGTTTAAATTCTGCATGTAATTCATTCAACAATCAAGCTTTTATGGCCATTTTAAGTATCCTTCATTATCCTGACCCGCGCCTGCACAAGGTCGCTCAGCCGGTGGCTGAAGTGGATGCAGACCTTCGTCGACTGATCGATGACATGGCCGAGACCATGTACGCCGCACCGGGTATTGGCCTCGCGGCGACCCAGGTCAACGTGCACAAGCAGGTGGTGGTGATCGATATTTCGGAAGAGAAAAACCGCCTGATGGCCTTCGTGAATCCGCGTATCGTCGAGCGCGACGGTGTGCAGGATTACGAGGAAGGCTGTCTGTCCGTGCCCGGCATCTACGAAACCGTGCGGCGGGCCGAGCGCGTCAAGGTCGAGGCGCTGGACCGCGATGGCAAGCCCTTCACGCTGGAGGCGGACGGATTGCTGGCGGTGTGCATCCAGCACGAGCTGGATCACCTGCAGGGCAAGGTGTTTGTCGAATACCTGTCGCAGTTGAAGCAGGGGCGGATCAAGAACAAACTGAAAAAACGCCTGCGCGAAACCATGTAACGTTGCCTTGACGCCTTCGTCCGCATCCGGCGTTGTCGTTGCTTGCCTTAATCGTACTGTCTGCGCGCTTCTGCCTTGTCTGCGAACGAAGGCCTCAGGGCGGCGGCCAGATCGGGAGACCCCATGAAAGTCATTTTCGCCGGTACGCCGGACTTTGCCGTACCTACCCTGCAGGCGCTGATCGACGCCGGGCACGAGATCGTGCTGGTGTTGACGCAGCCAGATCGTCCTGCCGGGCGTGGGATGAAGCTCAAGGCCAGTCCGGTGAAGGAGCTGGCGCTGCAATACAACTTGCCGGTGTACCAGCCGGAATCGCTCAAGACGGCGGAAAGCCAGGCGCCGGTCGCAGCCATCGCCGCAGACGTGATGGTGGTGGCTGCCTACGGCTTGATCCTGCCGCAGACGGTGCTGGATATGCCGCGTCGCGGTTGCTACAACGTGCATGCTTCCCTGTTGCCGCGCTGGCGCGGCGCAGCGCCCATTCAGCGGGCCTTGCAGGCCGGGGATGCCGAAACCGGCGTTACCATCATGGAGGTGGTGCTCGCGCTGGATGCCGGGGCCATGCTGAAAAAGGGCACGGTGCCGATTACCGAACGCGATACCGCCCAGACCCTGCACGATGCGCTGGCGGCGCAGGGCGGGCAGCTCATGGTGGAGGCGTTGGCCGAACTCGACCAGATCGTGCCGCAGCCGCAGGATCCGGCATTGGTGACCTATGCCGAAAAGCTGCGCAAGGATGAGGCGCCGCTGGATTGGTGCCAGCCGGCAGCAGCGTTGTCGCGACAGGTGCGCGCGTTCAATCCGTTTCCGGGGGCGCAGGCGATGATGCGGGGAGAAGTCTGGAAACTCTGGTTCGCCACTGCGGTCGCTGGCGAGGGTGCGCCTGGGGCGGTGCTGGATCTCAGGGACGGTGTCACCGTGGCCTGCGGCAGCGGTGCCTTGCGTATCGAGAGCCTGCAGAAGCCGGGGGGCAAGCGCCTGAGTGCGCGCGAATTCCTGGCGGGTACGCCCCTGAACGTCGGCGATCGATTTGATCTCGTGGCGGTCGCCCATGGATAAGAGCCAGCAACTCGCGGCACAGGCGATCGGGCAGGTATTTGCCGGTCGCAACCTGACACAGGTGCTGGAATCGACCTGGCACACGCATCCCCAGCTCTCGCCTCAGCAGCGCGCCATCACGCAGGATCTCAGTTACGGCGCGCTGCGGCATTTCGGCCAGTTGCAGGCAATCCTCGCGCAGCTGCTGGAGCGCAAGCTGGATGACGAGCGCGTCCATTACCTGCTGTTGGTGGCGCTATACCAGCTGGTGCATGGCAAGACGTCCGAATACGCGGTGGTGGATCACGCTGTCAAGGCGGCGGCCAAACTGAAAAAGCCGTGGGCCAAGGGGCTGGTCAACGCGGTGTTGCGAAACTTCCTGAGACGCCGTGAAACCTTGCTGGCCAAAGTCGGTGAGGATGACGTGACGCGCTATTCCTATCCGCGCTGGTGGGTGGCCAGGCTCAAGGCGCAGTACCCGGAGCGATGGGCGTCCGTGCTTGAGGCCGGCAACCAGCGTCCGCCCATGACGTTGCGGGTCAATCGCCGACACGCCACGCCGGCCGGATATCAGGCCAGGCTGGCGGAGGCCGGCATGACGGGGCATCCCTTGGGCGAATTCGCCATCGTGCTCGACCAGCCGGTTCCGGTGGACAAGCTGCCCGGTTTCCACGAAGGCGTCGTCTCAGTCCAGGATTTCGGGGCCCAGCATGCGGCGGTGTTGCTGGATGTGCGCCCCGGCATGCGGGTTCTCGATGCTTGCTGCGCGCCCGGCGGCAAAACCGGCCATCTCCTGGAGCTGGCGGATGTGGACATGACGGCGGTCGACAGCGATGCCGACCGCATCGCCCGTGCCCGCAGCAACCTGGTGCGACTGGGGCTGAATGCCGATCTCAGAATCGGCGATGCAGGCAATCTGTTCGACTGGTGGGACGGCGAACGCAAATTCGACCGGATTCTGGCGGACGTGCCGTGCAGTGCATCCGGGATTGTGCGGCGCCATGTGGACATCAAGTGGTTGCGGCGCGAGCCGGATCTGAAACTGTTCGCCAGCCAGCAGGCGGCGATTCTGCGCGGCCTGTGGCCCGCGCTGGAGATCGGTGGTAAATTGCTTTACGCGACATGTTCCGTGTTTGCAGAAGAAAATCAGCACCAGGTGGACGATTTTCTGCGGGAGCAGTCCAACGCACGGCAATTGCCACTGCCCGGCCTGGAAAGTGGGCAATTGCTTCCCTGTACCGAACATGACGGGTTTTTCTATGCGCTTCTTGAAAAAGTGTAAGGAAGTCACTGGATTTCTTTTGCTGCTGGGCCTGCTCCCCCTGTCGGCGTACGCTGAGACGGGGATCGAGATCAAGAAGGCGGAACTGGTCGAGAATGTCGAGGCTTACCAGCTCAATGCGGACTTCAGTCTGGACGTCAGCCCTGAAGTCGAAGAGGCCTTGAACAAGGGTGTTCCGCTCAATTTTCTGGTGGAGTTTCAGCTGGTATCGCCGCGGCAGTACTGGTTTGACGATGAAATCACCACGGCGACGCAACGCATCCGGCTGTCCTATCACGCCCTGTCCCGACAATACCTGATCAACCTGCCGCAGCACCAGAAATCCTACTCGACGCTGTCTGAAGCGCTGGAGGAGTTGTCGCACCTGCGCGACTGGATCGTCGTCGAGAAATCCCAGATCAACAAGACCGAAAACTACCAGGCCGTGCTCAGGTTGCGGCTCGATCTGACGCGGCTGCCCAAGGCGTTGCAGGTGGAGGCGCTCGGGTCGGAGAAATGGAACCTCGTGTCGGAACGTTTCCGCTGGACACCGACCTTCCAGTGAGCCCCGGGTTTCCATGAAATACATCGTCTTCGTCTGCGTGGCCCTGGGGGCGGTGCTGTTGTACCTGCTTTCGCACGCCAGCGCCAATACGGCGGCCTCCGGTCAGAACTACACCCTGTTACTGGGCTTGAACCTCGCGCTGGCGGCGATGCTGATCGTGCTCATTGGCGTACAGGTGTGGAAGTTGTACCGGCAGATGCGTACCCGCGTGGTGGGCAGCCGGCTGACCCTGCGCTTGCTGGGCGCGTTTGCGCTGATGGCGCTGATTCCCGGCGTGCTCGTGTACGCGGTGTCGGTGAATTTTCTCACGCGCGCCATCGAATCCTGGTTCAACGTCAAAGTGGAAGCCGCGCTGGATGGCGGTCTGCGACTGGGGCAGAGCACGCTGGACATCATGCTGGGCGATTTGCAGGAAAAAGGCGAAAGCATGGCCCTGACGCTGGCGTTCCAGTCGGGGGGCTCCAGCCTGTCGTTGCTGAACGACCTGCGCGAGAAAAGCGGGGTGCAGGATGCGGTGCTGTTGAGCCAGCAGGGCCGTATCCTGGCGATTTCCAGCCGCGATGCGAGTGGTTTCCTGCCCGAGTTGCCCAGCTTGCCGCAGTTGCGTCAGGCACGCCAGCGTATCTACGGCAAGATCGAGCCGATCGCCGGCAAGGGGCTGTATTTGCGCGTGCTGGCACCGGTGAACAGCACGGATCTGAGCGGCGAGACACGTATTCTGCAGCTGCTGCAACCCGTGCCGGAAGTGCTGTCGACGACGGCGGAATCGGTGCAGGCGGTGTATCAGGATTATCAGGAGTTGTCCTACAGCCGCGACGCCCTGCGCACGGTGTTTGCGCTCACCCTGACCCTGGTACTGATGCTGGCGATGTTGTCTGCCGTGGCTTTGGCCTTCGTGCTGAGTCGGCGCCTGTCGGCGCCGATCGGTCTGCTGGCGGAAGGGACGCGGGAGATTGCGGAAGGCAATTATGGCCGGTTGTTACCGGCGCACGACAAGGATGAGCTGGGTATCCTGATGCAGTCGTTCAACAGCATGAGTACCCGGCTGGCGGAGGCGACGCAGGCGGCCGAGCGTAACCGGGCGCGCGTCGAGGCGGCGCGCGGACGGCTGGAGACCATCCTGTCGCACCTGTCGTCCGGGGTGATTGCGCTGGACGAGCAGTTTCTGCTGCGGACTTATAACCCTACGGCGGAACAGATTTTACGTTGCAATCTGGTCTCGGTGATGGGCAAGGGGCTGGTCGAGGTCGACCCGCTGAGCCCGGCACTGGGGGTGCTAGGACGGGCGATGATGGCGCATTTCGCTAACCCGGAAGCTACGGAATGGCAGGAGCAGATCGAGGTTGGCGGGACGCAGGTGTTCTTGGTCCGGGGGACACGACTGCCCAAGGGGGCCGACAGTGGCTACGTGCTGGTGTTCGATGACGTGACGATGTTGCTGCAGGCGCAGCGTGACGCTGCCTGGGGCGAGGTGGCGCGCCGTCTGGCGCACGAGATCAAGAATCCGCTGACCCCCATCATGCTCTCGGCCGAGCGCATGGAACGCAAGCTCGCCGACAAGCTGGACGCCGCTGATGCGGAGGTGCTGCGCCGTGCCACGCATACCATCGTCAGCCAGGTCGGCGCGATGAAAAGCATGGTGGACGAGTTCAGCGAATACGCACGGTCCCCTGCGCTCAATCTGGCGACGATCGACTTGCCGGCGCTGGTGCGCGATGTGCTGGCCTTGTACGAATCGCACGGCGTCCGCATCGAGCCGGTGCTCGCCGATGCGGTGCCGCCGGTGAAGGGCGATGCGACCATGTTGCGCCAGGTGCTGCACAATTTGCTGAAGAATGCCCAGGACGCGCTGGAAACGGTGCAGGATGCGTTGATTCAGGTGCTGGTGCTGCCGGACAATGGCATGGTGCGGCTGAGCATCACGGATAACGGCACGGGCTTTCCGCCCGAGATGATGGCGCGGGTGTTCGAGCCTTACGTCACGACCAAGCGCCACGGCACCGGGTTGGGCTTGGCCATCGTCAAGAAGATCGTGGAAGAACACAAGGGTAGTATCCGAATTGAAAATCGTCCCCAGGGCGGCGCCTGCATTTCGCTGACGCTGCCCGTGGAGGCTGGAGGTAAGGTATGACGGCGCGGCATGTGCTGGTGGTGGATGACGAAGTCGGAATTCGGGAGTTGCTCTACGACATCCTGCAGGACGAGGGGTATCACGTGAAGCTGGCGGAGAATGCGGCCCAGGCCAGAGAGCATCGGCAGCATACGCGCCCCGATCTGGTGCTGCTGGATATCTGGATGCCGGATTGCGACGGCATCACCCTGCTCAAGGAATGGGGCAATGGTGGGCTGTTGACGATGCCGGTCGTCATGATGTCCGGGCATGGCACTATCGATACCGCGGTGGAGGCGACCCGCATCGGGGCTTTCGATTTTCTGGAAAAACCCATCGCGCTGCAAAAACTGCTGAAAACCGTCGAATCGGCTCTTAAACATGCGGACCAGGCCCCGCGAACAGGAATGAACCTGCTGAGCCTGGGGCGAAGCGCGGCCATCCAGGCATTGCGTGAACGATTGGAAAAAGTCAGCCAGCTGACCCTGCCGTTGTTGCTCGTCGGTCCGACCGGCAGTGGTGCCGAACTGTGCGCGCGCTTCCTGCATCGTGCCGGGACGCCATGGCTGCAGCTCGATCATCCAGAAAAACTGGCAGAGGCGCCGTTGGAACTGCTGGAGCAGGCGCGTGACGGCCTGCTGTTCGTGCCGGAAGTGGCCGACCTCGGCAAGACTGCGCAAAAGGGACTGTTGCTGCTGATCGGTCGCGCCCAGAAATATGGGGTTAGGGTGGTTTGCGCCTCTCGCCAGCATCTGCCGCAACTGGTGCAACAGGGGCAGTTCGACGAAGGCTTGCTGCAGGTGCTGTCCTCGCTCAGCCTCACCATTCCGCCGCTGTCGGAGCACCGGGAGGATATTCCCGATCTGGCCAAGGCCATGGCCACGGTGTTGGCGGAAGGGGGCGAGGCACCTTACCGTGATTTTGACATCGGGGCGTTGAACGCGCTGCGCAATGCCGACTGGCCGGGCAATCTCGCCCAGCTCAATCAGGTAGTCCAAAATCTGATGCTGACCAGCCTGGGCGACAGGGTGACGGTGGAGGAGGTGCAGCGCGTGCTGTCGCAATTCGCCGTGGCCGAGCCCGTGGCGGTGGAAGCGGCAAGTTCCTCACCGGCGGCGCTTGGGGTTGACCTCGATATGCCGCTACGGGAAGCCCGCGACGCTTTTGAGCGCCTCTATTTCGAGCACCATATCGCCAAGGCCGGCGGCAACATGAGCAAAGTGGCAGAAGCGGTCGAGCTGGAGCGCACCCATCTCTACCGCAAGCTCAAGCAGTTGAATATCCGCACCAAGCCATAGGTGTCGAGCATTTTTAGCCCACGGCGGGGCAGGCGTAAGCGCTCGCTTCGGGTGGCAGGCCGCCCTGCTGCATGCACTGGGCGAGCAAGGCGGCGCTGGCCGGCGCCATGGTGACGCCGTAGCGGAAATGGCCGGTGTTGAGGTACAGATTGTCGAACGCAGGGTGCCGGTCAATCACCGGGATGTTGTCGGGCGATCCCGGCCGCAAACCACTCCAATGCTTGATTACCGGCAGATCACCCAGTTCTGGCATGATCGCCTTTGCCTTCGCGGCGAGTGCGGTGGCTGCAGCAGAGGTGGTGGATTTGTCGAACCCGACGTCTTCCACGGTGCTGCCGGCGACCAGATGTCCATCCAGGCGTGGAATCAGGTAAAAGTCCTCGCGATAGATCAGGTGGGTCAGCGTGTCTGGCGGTAATCGATAGAGCAGCATCTGCCCGCGCATCGGTTTCATCTCCAGCGGGAGGGCATGCACGCCCAGCAGCGATTGGCTCCAGGCGCCGGCGGTGATGACGAAAGCGTCCGCCTCATGGCGCTTCCCAGTCGTATCCTGCCACGCCGTGAGTGTGCTGGTGTCGGCTGCCAAAGGCGTCAGTTGGGTGTTTTCCAGCAAGGTGACGCCGCTCACCGCCAACTGTGCCCGTAAGGCCTGCATCAGGCGCGGGTTCCGGGCCTGTGCAACCTGCGGCAGCCACAGCGCCCCCTGTTGGTCGAGTTCAGCTTCAAATCCGTAACTTGCGCACCAGGCCAGTGCTTTCGCTACGTCGAAGGGAGGGAGGATGCGCATGCCGCAGCGACGAAACTGAGGGTCGAGGCCGGTGTTGGAAAGCAGCTTCTCCGCCAGCATCGGATACAGGGCCGCGCCGGCCATGGCCAGGTGGTTGACCGGGTCCCGGTAGTGCCAGGGCAACAGCGGGAACAGGATGCCGCCGCCGGCCCAGGAGGACTCCATGCCGACCGGTCCCTGATCGATGAGCGTGACCTGCCACCCCTGTTCGGCCAGGGTGATGGCGCTAAGGCAGCCGACCGCGCCGGCACCGATGATGACAACGTGTTGCTTCATTTTCCGGTCAGCAAGTAGCTTTCTGCCGCGGCGATTTTCTCTGGCGTGCCTTGCAACACCAGAATATCGTCCTCTACAAGCACGGTATCTGGCGATGGCTCCTGGTGCTTGACGTTGCGGCGGCGCAGCGTTTTGACCTGGACGTCATGACCTTCCAGCCACAAGTCGATCAGGCGCTTGCCGACGGCGAAGGCGTTGGCCGAGAGGGCCACCGACTGCAGACGAATCTGGTCTTCTTCACGTTCGAGATCGTGGTCGGACAGGCCGCGGAAGAAGCCACGGAACATCTGGTAGCGCTCGTCGCGGAAGATCCGGATGCGCTTGACGACGCGCGACAGCGGTACGCCCATCAGGATCAGCGCGTGCGAGGCCAGCATCAGGCTGCCTTCCAGCACCTCCGGCACCACTTCGGTTGCGCCGGCATCGACGAAGCGTTCGAGATTGCTGTCGTCCAGGGTTCGGACGATCACGGGCAGTTGTGGGTAGTGCTCCTGCAGCACGTGCAGCACCTTGAGCGAGGCGCGTTCTTCTGCGTATGTAATGACCAGCGCCTTGGCGCGGTCGGCGCCCGCCGCCTTGAGGACCACGCGTCGGCCGGCATCGCCGTAAACCACGTTTTCGCCTGCGGCAGCGGCCTCGCGTACGCGTATCGAATCGATGTCCAGCGCAATGAATGGAATGTTCTCCTGGATGAGGAAGCGGGATAAATATTGCCCGCTGCGCCCGAAGCCGCACAGAATCACGTGGTCGTGCAGCGATTCGGTCAGGCTTTCGATGTCCTTGATGGCGCGGTCGCGGTTCTGCTCGTAACTGCGGGACAAGCGCGAGGCGAATTTACCGTTACGTTCGATGATGAAGGGGGCGAGAATCATCGATAGCAGGGAGGCAGCGAGCACGATTTGCAGGGCTTGCCCGCCGAGCAGCGCGTGTTCGGCACCCAGTGCCAGTACGACGAAGCTGAATTCACCCGCCTGCGCCAGCATGACGCCGGTGCGAATAGCTACCCCGGTCTCGTGGCGGAACCGGCGCGTAATGCCGATGATGATGACCGCCTTGACCAGAATCAGTGTGACCAGCAGCAACATCACCCAGCCGATCTGGTTGGCTAGCGCGCTCAGGTCGAGCTGCATGCCCATGGTGACGAAGAACAGCCCTAGCAGAATGTCGCGGAACGGTGCGATGTCGGCTTCCACCTGGTAACGGTAGCGGGTTTCCGAGATCAGCATCCCGGCGACGAATGCCCCCAGCGCGTACGAAAGCCCAGCTAATTGGGTCACCACTGCCAGCAGCAAGGTCACCATCAGGACGTTCATGACGAACAGTTCGCGCGAGCGCTGGCGGGCGACCAGATCGAACCAGGGATTGATCAGTTTCTTGCCCAGTGCGAGCAGCACCCACAACGTGAGTGCTGCCTTGAGCAGGGACAGCGTGATCGTCAAGGCCAGTGTCTCGGCTGGGGCACTCAATCCGGGAATCAGGATCAGCAGGGGAACCACGGCCAGATCCTGGAACAGCAGTACGCCGATCGCCAGCTTGCCATGGCGCGAGTTGATCTCGACCTTCTCGACCAGCATCTTGGAGACGATTGCCGTCGACGACATGGTCAGTGCGCCTGCGACCACCAGCGCCTCGCGCCAGTCCAGTCCCAGTGCCATGCCGATGCCCTGCGTGACCAGCAGGGTCAGCAGTACCTGCAGGCCGCCGAGGCCGAACACGGTACGCCGCATGCTCATCAGTTGCGGCAGGCTGAATTCCAGACCGATGCTGAACATCAGGAACACGATGCCGAACTCGGCCAGTTCCTTGTTGGCCTCGGAATCTGGCAGCAGGCCGGTGGCGTGCGGACCGAGCAGCAGGCCGATGAGAATATAGGCCAGCATCGAGGGCAGGCGTGCGGTACGGAACAATGCCACCGCCATCACGGCACAGGTGAGCAGGATCAGTATCATCGCGAGGGTGGAGTTCATGACCGTATTTTAGCCGCAACTGCCAAACGAAAGGCAACGGACGAAGAGCAATTTTTGTGCCGATTTCGAGCAGCATTCTTTCTTCACCGCCAGAACCCTTTTATACTGGCAGTCTATGTCACAACAACAACCCATTGCTGCGGTCCTGCCGGGCGGTTCGGTGCTCGAACTGGCGCGCCGTGTGCTGCGCATCGAGGCGCAGGAGGTGGAAGCGCTGGCTGATCGGCTCGACGGCCGTTTCGCCGATGCGGTCGAGCTCGTGCTGGCTTGTCGCGGGCGCGTCGTCGTCAGCGGCATGGGCAAGTCCGGCCACGTCGGTCGCAAGATCGCCGCGACGCTGGCAAGTACTGGTACCCCCGCATTTTTCATGCACCCCGCCGAAGCCAGCCATGGCGATCTCGGCATGATCACCGGGCAGGACGTCGTGCTGGCGCTCTCCAATTCGGGTGAGAGCGGCGAGTTACTGGCCATCGTGCCGCAGATCAAACGCACCGGCGCCAAGCTCATTGCCATGACCGGCAATCCCGGTTCCGAGCTGGCGCGAGAGGCGAACGTGCATCTGGATGCGTCAGTGTCGCAGGAAGCCTGCCCGCTGGGGCTGGCTCCGACGGCCAGCACCACAGCCGCGCTGGCGCTGGGCGATGCGCTGGCGGTGGCGTTGCTGGAGGTGCGTGGGTTTTCCGCCGAGGATTTTGCCCGGGCCCACCCGGGTGGCGCGCTGGGCCGGCGGCTGCTGGTCCATGTCTGCGACGTGATGCGTCAGGGCGAGCAGGTGCCGCGCACGCCGCAAGGGGCGGCCTTATCGGCCGCCTTGCTGGAAATGTCGCGCAAGGGGCTGGGCATGACGGCGATCGTCGATGCCGCCGGGCGTCCGGTCGGCATCTTTACCGACGGTGACTTGCGCCGGGCCTTCGAACAAGGGGTCGACGTGGCGAAGACCCGTGTCGACGACGTGATGCACGCGCATCCGCAAACTATCGTGCCTCAGCGTCTGGCGGTGGAGGCGGTGGAGTTGATGGAACAGCGCAAGATCAATGGGTTGCTCGTGGTGGACGAGCAGGGGGCGCTGGTCGGCGCCCTGAATATGCATGATTTGTTGAGAGCGAAAGTGGTATGAGTCAGGATGCATTCGAGCGCGCGAAGCGCATCAAGCTGGTGGTGTTCGACGTGGATGGCGTCATGACCGACGGCAGCCTGTATCTGTGCGACGACGGCCAGGAGTTCAAGGCCTTCAACGTGCAGGATGGTCTGGGCATGAAGTTGCTCAAGGCGACGGGCGTGGAGCTTGGCATCATCACCGGACGTACCTCGAACGTGGTGGTGAAGCGCGCCGAGAATACCGGTGTCGAGCACTATTTCCAGGGGGTCGAGGACAAGCTGGTGGCGTTCGAGAAACTGGCGCGCGACCTCGGGCTGGAATTCTCCGAATGTGCCTTCATGGGCGACGATTTCATCGACCTGCCGCCCATGCGTCGCGCCGGGCTGGCGGTGACCGTGCCTGCGGCGCCGGCGATCGTGAAGCAGCATGCCCATTACGTCACGACACGCGAAGGCGGGCGCGGTGCAGTGCGCGAGCTGGTTGAGCTGATCATGCAGGCGCAGGGCACATTCGGCGCCCAAATGATGCAGTTTCTGAAGTAGGCGATACCCCGTCATGCCGATGCGCTCCGCGATCTGGTTTCCGTTGACGCTGCTGGCGATGCTGGCGGCGTTGACGTTCTGGATCGAGCGCACGGTGCAGCCGCCGCAGCCCAAGCGCGATGGCAGCGGCCGGCATGAAATCGACTACCGCATGAACAACTTCACCACGACCAAGACCGACAGCAAGGGTAACCCCCGCCATGTGTTGTCCGCGGTCGAGCTGACACACTATCCGGACGATGACAGCACACACCTTGTGCGCCCCCGCTTTACGCAGTATTCGCTGCGCAAGCCGTATACCCAGATTCAGGGGCAGCGCGGGCAGGTGTCAAGCGATGGTGAGAATGTGTATTTCATGGATAATGTCCAGGTGGAGCGCGGTGCCCTGCCGGGGCGCGGCAAGATGCGAATCCTGACCGAGTACCTGCACATCGTGCCCGATGAGGAAATCGCGAAGACGGACCAGCCGGTGTCGATCCTGCAGGAGCCGCGTACGGTGATCCGTGCGACCGGGATGGAATACAACAAGAAGCTGCGTACGGTGAAACTGTTCAACCGCGTGCGGGTTCACTACGAAAAACCCGGTGCCGACCTGCCGCCGCTGGCAGCGCCTCCGCCGCTGAAACCAGCCGCCGGCAAGGCGCCTGTAGCGGCGGCCAAGCCTGCGACAACGGCGAAGCAGACCACGCAGGCGACCAGAAAGAAATCTGTCAAACAGAAGAAAGCGGCCGCCAAGACGGCCAAACGCCAACCCAAGACCGGAAAGACGACCACCCGGATTCGGAGACAATATGATGCGACCCAACGTTAAACGGATGCTGTTTGCCATGCTGCTGCTCGCCACTTTCTCGGCCCACGCCGAAAAGGCCGACCGTGACCAGCCCATCGATCTGGAAGCGGATACCCTGACGACCAACGATGCCAAGAAGACCAGCACCTACACCGGCAACGTGATCCTGACGCAGGGCACGTTGCGCATCAACGCCGACAAGCTGGTGGTGCGCGAGGATAAGGATGGTTTCCAGCACAGCACTTCCACCGGGAATCCGACCACCTTCCGCCAGAAGATGGAAGGCAAGCCGGAGTACATCGAAGGCAGCGCCCAGCGCATCGAATACGACGGCCGCATGGACAAGGTGCAGCTGTTCACCAAAGCCTGGGTGAAGCGCGGCCAGGACATCGTCCACGGCGACTACATCATGTATGACGCCAATGCCGAATACGCTGAGGTGATCGGGGGCGGCCAGTCGTCGACGGGGGCAGAAGCGCCCAAGGGTCGCGTGCGTGCCGTGATCCAGCCCAAGAAGAAACAGGTCGACGGCGCTGCCGCTGGCGCCCAGTAAGGATGGCCGCGTGAGCGAACTCAGGGTAGAAAGCCTGCGCAAGCGCTACAAGGCGCGCACCGTGGTGCAGGATATTTCCTTCGTCGTGAACAGCGGCGAGGTGGTGGGCCTGCTCGGCCCCAACGGCGCCGGCAAGACCACCAGCTTCTACATGGTGGTCGGCCTGGTGCCGTTGGATGGCGGCCATATCATTCTGGATGGCAAGGATCTGGGCAAGTTGCCCATCCACCAGCGCGCCAAGATGGGGATTTCCTATCTGCCGCAGGAGCCCTCCATCTTCCGCAAGCTCAACGTGGCCGAAAATATTCTCGGGATCCTTGAGTTGCAGAAAATGTCGGATGAGGAGCGTCAGGCACGTTTGGAAGAGTTGTTGCAAGAGCTGCACATTACGCATCTGCGCTATAACCCCGCAGTCAGCCTGTCTGGCGGCGAGCGCCGGCGCGTGGAAATCGCACGTTGTCTGGCATCCAACCCACGATTCATCCTGCTCGACGAACCGTTCGCCGGGATCGACCCGATTGCCGTGATCGACATCCAGAAGATCATCCGTTTTCTCACGTCACGCGGCATCGGTGTGCTGATCACCGACCACAACGTGCGTGAAACCCTGGGGATTTGCGACCGTGCCTATATCGTTAACGAGGGCAAGGTGTTCGCTTCCGGCAGCCCGGAGGAAATCATCCACAACGACAGCGTACGGGAAGTTTATCTCGGCAAGGATTTCCGTCTGTAATCGACGTGTAGAAAAGACCCATGAAGCAAAGTTTGCAACTCCGGATGTCCCAGCACCTTGCGCTCACCCCGCAGTTGCAGCAATCCATCCGACTGCTGCAATTGTCGACGGTGGAGTTGAACCAGGAGCTGGAAACCATCCTGCAGGCCAATCCGTTGCTGGAGCGGGTCGATGCCGGCGGGGTCGGGGCGGACAATTACGTGCCCGAGGCCCGCAACGACAATGCGCCCGCACCGGCGGAAGCGCCGGCCAGCGGCGAGGACTATACCCCACAGGAAGATTTCGGCGGTGACGAGATCGATTTCTCCGGCAGCAACCGCTGGGAAAAGAGCGGTTCCGGCAGCGACGATGACGATGCCGACTATATGTTTCAGGAGCCCGAAACGCCGACGTTGCGTGAGCACCTGCTGGCCCAGATCAAGCTGATGCCGCTGTCGCAGCGCGACCAGCAGTTGGTGGCGCTGCTGGTGGATGCGATCAATGACGACGGTTATCTGGGGCAGTCACTGGAAGAGCTGGCGGAAATCCTGCCGGCAGAGGACGAGGTCGATCCGCTGGAATTGAGTACCGTGCTCAAGCTGATTCAGCATCTCGACCCGCCGGGGATCGGTGCACGCGATCTGGCGGAGTGTCTGACCTTGCAACTGCAGGCGATGCCGGAGGAAACCCCGCACCGCGACCTTGCCATTGCGTTGGCACAGCAGCATCTGCCCGTGCTTGCCACGCGTGACTTTGTCCGCCTGCGCAAACTGCTGCAGTGCGATGAAGATACCCTGCGTGAGGTCCAGCACCTGATCATGCACCTGAATCCTCGTCCCGGTGCGGATTTTACCCATCTTGGCTCTGATCACTTCATCCAGCACGAAGTCGTGGTCAAGAAGGTCAAGGGTGTCTGGCTGGCAAGCCTCAACCAGGAAGTCATGCCGCGCCTTCGCATCAACCAAATGTACGCGGATATTCTCAAACGCAACCGCGAGTCCTCCAGCCAGTATCTGGTGAGCCAGATGCAGGAGGCGAAGTGGATGATCAAGAATATCGAGCAGCGTTTCACCACCATCCTGCGGGTGTCGCAGGCCATCGTCGACCGCCAGCGCAATTTCCTGGAGCACGGCGAGATCGCCATGCGCCCGCTGGTGCTGCGCGAGATTGCCGATGAGTTGGGCCTGCACGAGTCCACCATTTCCCGGGTGACCACCAAGAAATACATGCTGACCCCGCGTGGCGTGTACGAGCTGAAATACTTCTTCGGCAGCCATGTGGCGACGGAATCCGGCGGCGCCTGCTCGGCAACGGCGATCCGGGCGCTGATCAAGCAACTGGTCGGCGAAGAAAATCCCAAAAAGCCGCTGTCAGACAGCCAAATCACTGATATCCTCGGTAAACAGGGGATCGTCGTGGCGAGACGTACCATCGCCAAATACCGCGAGTCGCTGCAGATACCGCCGGCGACTCAACGTAAGTCACTGTAACGTAGTCACTATTAGGAGGACATCATGAATCTGCATCTCACCGGCCACCATCTGGAAGTTACCCCGGCCCTGCGCGAGTATGTGCAGTCCAAACTGGAGCGTGTGACCAACCATTTCGATCAGGTGATCGACGTGAAGGTGACGCTCACAGTGGAGAAGCTGAAGCAGAAGGTCGAAGCGACCATGCACGTGCCGGGCAACGACCTGCACGCCGAGTGCTCCGATGACAATATGTACAGCGCCATCGATTTGTTGGCCGACAAGCTGGACCGCCAGGTGCTCAAGCACAAGGAAAAGCAGTCTGACCATCATCGTGCCAACGGTGCCCTGAAGCACCAGGCAACCGAGTAATACCAAGACCTAGCGCGCGGGGAACCCCTGCCCCGCGCGCAGATTCCAACGAGTACTTCAAGACCGACGCGTTCTTCAAATGGCCGAAATCAGTGTAGCCAAACTGTACCGCGACATGTCGCGCAAACTGCGCCTGAAATGGGTTGCAGGCCTGGGTGGTGGTGATAACCCGCTCACCAGCGACACGGTCACCAAACCCTCCCTCGCCCTGATCGGCCACCTGAATTTTGTGCATCCCAACCGCGTGCAGGTGCTGGGGTGCGCTGAAATGGATTACCTGCGCACGCTGAATGCGGCAGGCATGAAACAGGCAATCGCCAACCTGTTCTCGACTGACCTTGCGGCCATCGTGGTCGCCAATGGTGAAGTGCCACCACCTGCGCTGCTGCAGGCGGCCGACCAGCAGAATACGCCACTGTTTACTTCCCCCCAGCAGAGCCCGCGTCTGATGGACGTGCTGAGCCATTATCTGGCCCAGGCCGTGGCCGAATCGACCAGCTGTCATGGCGTGTTCATGGAAGTGCAGGGGTTCGGCGTGATGATCAAGGGCGCCGCCGCCATCGGCAAAAGTGAACTGGCGCTGGAGTTGATCACCCGCGGCCACCGGCTGGTGGCCGATGATGTCACTGATTTTTACCGCGTGGCACCGGATCGCCTCGAAGGCCGCTGCCCGCCCCTGTTGCAGGATTTTCTCGAGGTGCGCGGCCTCGGGGTGCTGAATATCCATGAATTGTTCGGCGACAACGCCATCAAGCCCACCAAGCCGCTGGATCTGATCGTCCAGTTGGAAATGGCGGAAGTGTTGGCGGCAGATTCGCTGGACCGGCTCAAGATTAAATCCCAGACAGAGAACATTCTGGGGGTCAGGATCCCCAAGGTGTTCATTCCGGTGGCGGCCGGCCGCAACCTGGCCGTGTTGGTCGAAGTGGCGGTGCGCAACCATATCCTGCTGCTGCGCGGCGTCAACAGCACACGTCAGCTCATGCAGCGACAGGCGCGTGAAATGCGGCGCGCCGCGAAAGAAGCCGGCGGGAGCGACTGATGCAACTGGTCATCGTGACCGGGCTATCCGGTTCCGGCAAAAGTATCGTCCTCAAGGCGCTGGAGGACAGCGGTTACTACTGTGTGGACAACCTGCCGGCTTCGCTGTTGCCGGAAACGGCCAGACACCTGACCGAAGCCGGACGTGCGCGTGTCGCGGTCAGCATCGACACCCGCAGCACTGCGCTGGAATCGCTGCCAGGCCATATCACCCAACTGCAGTCGGATGGCATCGACGTGCAGGTGCTGTTTCTGGAATCCAGCGCCGAAACCCTGGTCAAACGTTTCAGCGAGACCCGTCGTCGTCACCCCCTGAGCAGCGATGCGACCACGCTGGCGGAGAGTATCCGCATGGAGCGCGAGTTGCTGGGTCAACTGGCCGATCTGGGGCATCGCATCGATACCAGCGACCTCGGCCCCAACACGCTGCGCGGCTGGGTGAAGGATTTCGTCTCGCTCGAGCAGGGCGGGCTGACGCTGCTGTTTGCCTCGTTCGGGTTCAAGCACGGCATTCCGCTGGATGCCGATTATGTGTTCGACGTGCGCTGCCTGCCCAATCCGCACTACGACCCGGTGCTGAGGCCTCTGACCGGGCGTGATCAGCCGGTCGTGGCGTTTCTGGAGCAGCAGGAATCGGTGCATGCCATGTACGACGATATTCGCCAGTTTGTGGGGAACTGGCTGCCTTGTTTCGTGCGCGACAACCGCAATTACCTGACGGTAGCGGTCGGTTGTACGGGCGGGCAGCACCGTTCTGTCTATTTCGTGGAACGACTGGCTGCGCATTTTCGCGCGCTGGAACAACAGGTGCTGGTGCGCCACCGCGAGCTGCCGTGAGGCAGCCCGCCATTGATGGATTGAGGTAAGTCGAGTGATCGGGATATTGATTGTGGCGCATGGGACCCTGGGGGAAAGCCTGATCCACTGTGCCAGTCACGTGATGGGCGGCCGGCCGCCACAACTGAAGCAACTGGGCGTGGGCGTGCACGACGATCCGTCCCTACTGTTGCCGCAGGCGCAGGAAATGGTGCGCGAGCTGGATCAGGGGCAGGGGGTGCTGGTGCTGTCCGACATCTACGGCGCGACGCCATGCAACTTGGCCAGCAAGCTGCTGTTGCCGGGGCGTGTCGAAGGGATTTCGGGCGTCAATCTGCCCATGCTGGTGCGGGCGATCGCTTATCGCCACGAACCGCTGGAGGTGCTGCTGGAGAAGGCGATCAGCGGTGCCGTGGGCGGCGTGGTCCATTTCACGCAGGAGGTGTGTGTTCACCATGGTTAAGCAGGAAGTCGAAATCATCAACAAGCTGGGCCTGCACGCGCGGGCATCGACCAAGCTGACGCAGGTCGCCAGCAGGTTCGCCGCCGAAGTCTGGCTGGAACGCAACGCCCGCCGCGTGAACGCGAAGAGCATCATGGGCGTCATGATGCTGGCCGCCAGCAGGGGCAGCAAGATCATCGTCGAGGCGACCGGTGCGGACGAGGCGGACGCGGTGCAAGCCGTGGTCGCGCTGATCAACGACAAGTTCGGCGAAGGCGAGTAGGCGGGTGCGCGCAAGATGAGCTTTACCATGCATGGGGTAGCGGTTTCCAGCGGGATTGCCATCGGGCAGGCGCATCTAGTGTCGCACGCCCTGCTGGAGGTGGCGCACTACCACGTGCCGGATGTGCTGGTGGAGGCTGAAGTCCGGCGTTTCAGCGATGCCGTCACCACGGTGCTGAAAGATCTGGAGGGCATTCGTTCCAGCTTGCCGGCAAATGCGCCCGCCGAGTTGGGGTCCTTCGTCGGCACGCACATCATGTTCCTCGGCGACAAGTCCTTGTCCGAGGTGCCCAAGGACATCATCCGCGCCGAGAACTGCAACGCCGAGTGGGCGCTCAAGCAGCAGATGGACATGCTGGTCGAGCAGTTCGAGGAGATCGACGATGAATACCTGCGCGAGCGCAAGTTCGACGTGGTGCAGGTGGTCGAGCGTGTCATCAAGGTGCTGCTCGGTCACCCCGGTCAGGTCCCGCTGGAGAAGCAGGAAAGTGGGATGATCCTGGTGGCGCACGATTTGTCGCCGGCGGATGCTATCCAGTTCAAGCAACACCAGTTCGCGGCCTTCATCACCGATGTGGGTGGGGCGACCTCGCATACCGCGATTCTGGCGCGCAGCCTGAACATCCCCTCCATCGTGGCGCTACACCATGCCCGTGACCTGATCCACGACGGCGAACTGATCATCGTCGATGGCAACCAGGGCGTGGTGATCGTCAATCCAGACAAAAGCACGCTCACCGAGTATCGCCTCCGCCAGGAAGCATTCGAGCTGGAGCAACAGAAGCTCAAGCGCCTCAAGACCACCAAGCCGGTGACGCTGGATGGCACGGCGATCGATCTGCACGCCAATATCGAGATTCCTGAGGACGTGGTGCAGGCCAAGGCGGCGGGCGCAACCGGTGTCGGTCTGTACCGTACCGAATTCCTCTTCATGAACCGGCGTGAGTGGCCAGGCGAGGATGAGCAGTTCGAGGCTTATCGCAAAGTGGCCGAGACGATGAAGGGCATGCCCGTGACGATCCGCACGCTAGATCTCGGCGCGGACAAGCAGGTCGATCCGGACGCCGCCCGGACCTGCACCAATCCGGCGTTGGGCTTGCGCGCTATCCGTCTTTGTCTGGCGGAGCCGGCGGTGTTCCACATACAGTTGCGTGCCATTCTGCGCGCCTCGCATTATGGACAGATCAAGATCCTGATCCCCATGCTGTCGACGCTGTCGGAACTGCGGCAGGCGAAACACCTGCTGGAGCGCGCCAAGCGCAGTCTGCGCGAAGAGGGGGTCCCGTTCGACGAAGGCGTCGCGGTGGGCGGCATGATCGAGATTCCGGCCGCAGCACTCAAGGCCGATGCATTCGCGCGTGAACTGGATTTCCTTTCCATCGGCACCAACGACCTGATCCAGTACACCTTGGCCATTGACCGCACCGACGATACGGTCGCGCACCTGTATCAGCCCTTGCATCCGGCCGTACTGCAGTTGATCGAAATGACCATCCGCGCCGGCGAAAAAACCGGCAAGCCGGTATCGGTCTGCGGTGAAATGGCGGGCGATCCGCGCATGACGCGTTTGCTGCTCGGCTTCGGCTTACGGCAGTTTTCCATGCATCCGGCGCACGTGCTGTCCATCAAGCGGCAGGTGTTGCAGAGCGATGTGCCTCGGCTGGCTACGGCGGCGCGCAAGATTCTCGCCAGCAGCGAAATCGAGCGGATTGAACCTTTGCTGCACAAACTGAATCACTAACACTGGGCAAGGCATACGCCTCTCGGCCCGCACTTCCGAAGGAGATGATATGAACGACACGAGCACGCCAAGCGCTGATGAAAAGAACATCGCCGTGCTGACCCATCTGGGTGGTATTTTCTTCAGCTTCGTGCCTGCGCTGATCGTCTGGCTGCTGAAGAAGGACGATAGCGCCTTCATCGGCGAGCAGGCGCGCGAGGCGCTCAATTTTCAGATCACCATCCTCATCGCTGGCGTGGTCGCCTGGGTGCTGGTGTTTCTGCTCATCGGACTTGCGCTGCTGCCGCTGATCTATCTGGCCAACCTGGTGCTGTGCATCGTGGCGGCCGTCGGCGTCAGCAAGGGCGAATCCTACCGTTATCCGTTCGCATTGCGACTCATTAGCTAGGCGCCTGCTGAAACAGGCGCTCAATATTCAGGAAAGTTGTGTTGATGCAAAATCCATTGCTGCATTTCTCCGGGCTGCCCCATTTCGATCAGGTCAAGCCCGAACACGTCACACCGGCGATCGAGCAATTGCTCGCTGAAGGCCGTGCACTGGTCGAACATCTGGTTGCGGATACCGCAACCCCGACCTGGGACAATTTCGTGCGTCCCATGGAAGACTTCGAGGAAAAGCTCGGTCGCGCGTGGTCGCAGGTGTCGCACATGAATTCGGTGGTGAACACGCCGGAACTGCGCGAGGCCTACAATGCCAACCTGCCCACATTAACTGCGTTTTACGCAGATTTGTCACAGAATGAAGCGCTTTGCGCAAAATATAAGCAATTGCGCGCTACGGCGGCGTTTGCTGCGCTGAATCCGGCGCAGCAGCGCATCGTGGAAAACGAACTGCGCGATTTCCGTCTGGGTGGGGCGGAATTGCCCGAGGCGCAAAAGGCCCGGTTTAAGGCGATTCAGGAAGAACTGTCGACCTTGTCGGCCAAGTTCGAGGAAAACCTGCTGGATACCACCAACGATTTTGCCTTGTATGTCGAGGATGCCGCCGAACTGGCAGGCATCCCCGAGGATGCCCTGCAGGCGGCCCGTGAAGCGGCAGAGGCCGATGGCAAGCCGGGCTGGAAGTTCACCCTGCATTTCCCTTCCTACATGCCGGTGCTGCAGTACGGTGACAACCGCGCGTTGCGCGAACGCCTGTACCGCGCCTACGCGACCCGCGCCTCGGAGTTCGGCAAGCCGGAGTGGGACAATACCGCCCTGATTACGCAGTTGCTCAAGCTGCGAGCCGAAGCGGCCGGGATGCTGGGCTTCGAGAGCTACGCGCATCTGTCGCTTGCCACCAAGATGGCGCAGTCGCCAGCCGAGGTGCAGGAATTTCTGCGTACGCTGGCGGCCCGCGCCAAGCTGTTTGCGCAACGCGACATGCAGGAGCTGAAGGACTACGCTGCGCAACAATTGCATTTGCCGGCACTCGAGGCCTGGGACGTGGCCTATGCTTCCGAAAAACTGCGAGAGGAAAAATATGCTTTCTCCGATCAGGAGGTGAAGCAGTATTTCCCCGAGGCCCAGGTGCTGCATGGCTTGTTCAAGGTCACCGAAACCATTTTTGGCGTGCAGGTGCGCAAGGCCCAGGCGCCGGTTTGGCACCAGGACGTCTCCTTCTACGAAATCACCGATCGCGAGGGGCACTTGGTCGGCCAGTTCTATCTGGACCTCTACGCCCGCAACGGCAAGCGGGGTGGCGCGTGGATGGACGAGGCGATCACCCGTCGCCGCAAGTCGCATGGCATCGAGACCCCGGTCGCGTTCCTGACCTGCAACTTCTCCGCGCCAGTAGGCGGAAAACCCGCGCTGTTCACGCACGATGAAGTCATCACCATGTTCCATGAGTTCGGACATGGGCTGCACCACCTGCTGACCAAGGTCGAAGATTACGGCGTGTCCGGCATCAAGGGCGTGGAGTGGGATGCGGTCGAGTTGCCCAGCCAGTTCATGGAAAACTTCTGCTGGGAATGGGAGGTGCTGCGGCACATGACCCGGCACGTCGACACCGGCGCGCATTTGCCCCGCGCACTGTTTGACAAGATGGTGGCGGCCAAGAACTTCCAGGCCGGGATGCAGACCGTGCGCCAGA
>CAYUJU010000013.1:0-61505 GCA_964445115.1 uncultured Methylobacillus sp.
TATTATTTCAAATATCGGTTCTTTCGGTGAGCATGTTTACAAGGTTGGTATGACTCGCCGTCTTGAGCCACTGGATCGTATTCGCGAACTTGGCGATGCTAGTGTGCCGTTTTCGTTCGACGTGCATGCTTTGATCTGGAGTGAGGACGCACCCGGGTTAGAAAATGCATTGCACAAACACTTCGTAAAATCCCAGGTAAACAAAGTGAACCCCCGTAAAGAGTTCTTCAAGCTCTCAATCGAGGAGTTACGTAACCAGACTGAGGCGTTAGGGATCGAGGCCTCATGGACAATGGCAGCGGCAGCTGCTGAATACCGAGAGTCTTTGCTTATAGGGCAGAAACTTTCAGAAAACGGGGCAATAGCGCAAGAATGGCTGCGGGATCAACTTAGTTACGATACTAAGAATGATGTTTTGACTGAGCTTGTTGACGTTAGCGAGTGATGCCCCTCAGGCAGAGCTTCATCGAGGTTTTCGAGGAGTGATCTCCGTAAGGGGTTCGGACATTCGGTTAGGCGCAGCGACGCGCATGGCAAGCTGCAACGTGCGTCAGAACAGGATAATGCGCCCCATGGCGATGATGGCACCGATCACCAGTACCAGCACGATGCTGAATTTGAGGAGTTGCCAGGTAAAGCGGAGATAGCGCTTATCGCGCGTAATGAGATAGACGCCGAAGGAAACCAGAACGGCGATTAACCCAAGAATCAGCAGAAACCGGACTACCAGCATCGCCGACTCCGGAACAATCAGGCCGCCTGGGCCAGCGGCAGGTTGAAGGCGCTGGGCGCCTCTTCGGCGCGCTCGAACGTGGCGTATTCCCACGCCGTTTGGTCAGCGAGCAAGGCGCGCAGCAATTTGTTGTTGAGCGCATGGCCGGACTTGTAGGCACTGAAGGCGCCGATCAGCGGATGACCGAGGATATACAGGTCGCCGATGGCATCGAGCACCTTGTGCTTCACGAACTCGTCTTCGTAGCGCAGGCCATCGCTGTTGAGGATGCGGTATTCGTCCAGCACCACGGCGTTGTCCAGGCTGCCGCCACGGGCGAGGCCCATGTTGCGCAACGCTTCGACCTCGTGCATGAAGCCGAAGGTACGGGCACGACTGATTTCACGGATATAGGCATGCTCGGCAAAGTCGATACGCACCGACTTGCCGGTATGCTCGATGACGGGGTGATCGAAGTCGATGGCGAAATCGATCTTGAACCCGTGATAAGGCTCGAAGCGCACCCACTTGTCACCCTCGTGGATTTCCACGGGCTTGATGATGCGGATGAACTTCTTGGCGACAGGCTGCTCGACGATGCCGGCCGATTGCAGCAGATAGACAAACGGACCGGCACTGCCGTCGAGAATGGGCACCTCAGAGGCGCTGAGGTCGACATAGGCATTGTCGACACCCAGCCCCGCGAGGGCAGACATCAGGTGTTCCACCGTGGCCACGCGCACGCCGTCCACTTCCAGCGTGGAGGAGAGCCGGGTGTCCTGCACGTGCTGCGGCAGCGCCTTGATTTCCCGGGGGGGATCAAGGTCGACGCGACGAAACACGATGCCAGTGTCGGGCGCAGCAGGGCGCAAGGTGATCGCCACCTTGGCTCCGGTATGCAGACCCACGCCGGTGGCGTGGATTACATTCTTGAGCGTACGCTGCTTCAGCACCCAACATTCCTTTCTCATTGATTTGACGGGATTTTACATCAAACCCGGCCGCACAGCCATTCCGGCTTAATCCGCCTGACGACGCAGGAAGGCCGGAATATCGAACTCGTCCATGCCGGTCGACTTCATCGCATCCACCTGAGCACGACGGTTGCTTGTAAAGGCGGCGGGGGCTGCCTCTTCTTCCGTGGTGCCAAAGTAGATCGGCTGGTTGGTCGTACCGTCGCGCACCGGGGTCATCACCTTGAGTTCCGGCTTTTGCTGACGGCGTGCTGCGCCGCCCGCAAGACCTGTAGCCACCAGGGTGATGCGCAGGTCGTCGCCCAGCGCCTCGTCGAACACGTTGCCGAAGAACACGGAAGCGTCTTCTGCAGTGAAGGACTTGATGGTGTTCATCACTTCATAGAACTCGTCCATGGTGAAGGTGTCGGCGCTGGAGGTAATGTTGACCAGAACGCCGCGTGCACCTTCCAGGTTGACGTTTTCCAGGAACGGGCTGTTGACGGCCTGCTCAGCGGCCAGGCGGGCACGGTTTTCACCGGAAGCCACGGCAGAGCCCATCATGGCCATGCCGTTCTCGCCCATCACGGTACGCACGTCGGCAAAGTCGACGTTGACCATGCCTTCGCCGTTGATGACTTCGGCAATGCCGGAGACGGCGTTGTGCAGCACGCCGTTGGCAGCGCGGTAGGCTTCCTTGACGGTGATCTTGCCGCCCAGCACCTGGATCAGCTTTTCGTTCGGCACGACCAGCAGGGAGTCGACGTGCTTGGTCAGCTCGGCCACACCTTCTTCTGCCAGCGTCATGCGCTTGTTCTCAAAGCCAAACGGCTTGGTCACGACTGCCACGGTCAGAATGCCCAGTTCCTTGGCCACTTCAGCGATCACCGGTGCTGCGCCAGTACCGGTACCGCCGCCCATGCCAGCGGTGATGAACAGCATGTCCGCACCGTCGATGATCTCGGCGATACGGTCACGATCTTCCAGTGCCGCTTCGCGACCCATTTCCGGACGGCCGCCTGCGCCTAGACCGCGCGTCAGTTCCGCACCCAGCTGCAGCTGGATCTTGGCACGGCTCTTCTTCAGTACCTGCATATCGGTGTTGGCGACGATGAACTCCACACCGTCGACCCCCAGATCGATCATGTGCTCGACTGCGTTGCCCCCGCAACCGCCGACCCCGATGACCTTGATGACCGCTTCTTGCGAATCACGATCCATGATTTCAAACATCTTGTTTTCCTCCTTGTTATCTGCCTAAATCAAAACGAACACAACCTTAAAAACAAACATCCAACGCTAAACACTCACCCTCACCCAACCCTCTCCCACGGGGGGGAGAGGGCAGGATGAAGGTTAAAAATTCCCTTGAAACCAGCTGCGCATCTTTTCCCAAAGGCGCTCAAACGAATTGGTTTCCAGTTGTCCCTGAATGTGACGCTCGACCTGCTGCTTACCCATCAGCACCAGGCCAACGCCGGTGGCGTAGCGCGGGTTGCTGACCACTTCGGACAGACCGCCCACGTAGCGCGGCATGCCAAGGCGCACCGGCATGTGGAAGATTTCCTCGCCCAGCTCGACCATGCCCTTCATCAGGCTGCTGCCGCCGGTGATGACGATGCCGGAGGCGATCATTTCTTCCATGCCACTTCTTCTCAATTCGTTCAGCACAAACTCGTACAACTCGACCACACGCGGTTCGATCACTTCGGCCAAGGTTTGCAGCGAGAGCTGGCGCGGGTCGCGGCCATCCACACCCGGCACTTCGACGATTTCCTTGGGGTCGGCCAGCTGACGCAGCGCGCAGCCGTACTTGACCTTGATATCCTCAGCGGACTGGGTCGGGGTGCGGAACGCGACGGCAATGTCGTTTGTGATCTGGTCGCCAGCGATGGGCACTACGGCGGTGTGGCGGATGGAGCCTTGCTTGAACACGGCGATATCCGTCGTGCCGCCACCGATGTCCACCAGGCACACGCCCAGTTCCTTTTCATCCTCGGTCAGAGTCGCCATGCTGGAGGCCAGCGGCTGCAACACCAGATCACTGACTTCGAGGCCACAGCGCTTCACGCACTTGACGATGTTCTGTGCGGCGGAGACGGCGCCGGTGACGATGTGCACCTTGACTTCCAGCTTCATGCCGCTCATGCCGATGGGTTCGCGCACATCTTCCTGCCCGTCGATGATGAATTCCTGTGTCAGGATGTGCAGGATCTGCTGGTCGGTAGGCAGCGCGATGGCGCGGGCAGTTTCCACCACGCGGTCCACGTCCATCGCCATCACTTCGGCATCCTTGATCTTCACCATGCCGTGCGAGTTGAGGCTCTTGATGTGGCTGCCAGCGATGCCGGTGAACACGCTGGTGATCTTGCAATCAGCCATCAGCTCAGCTTCTTCCAGCGCCCGCTGGATCGCCTGCACCGTGGAGTCGATATTGACCACTACCCCCTTGCGCATCCCCTTCGAGGGGTGCTGACCCAGGCCAATTACTTTCAGTCCGCCTTCCGGCTGCAACTCGGCCACGATGGCCACGATCTTCGACGTCCCGATATCGAGGCCGACGATCAAATTCTTCATTTCCCTGATTTTGCTCATTGCGTTCTCCGCTACCGCTTTTCTATCCTTTGTTGCCCGCCGCCATGGCAGGCTTGCGCACCGCGAACCCGTTCGGATATCGCAGGTCGGCATATGTCACCGTCACGCCGACGGCGCCCAGTGTCTTGGCGTACGCACCGGCGAATTTCGCCAGCCGTGCCTCGGGGGCTTCACGCCCCAGTTCGATCACCATGCCTTTATCCGTCCCGATCTGCCATGCACGGCGCGGCGTCAACGCCAGCTGCACCACGCGCAGGCCTGTCGGTTCCAACAGCTGGCTGTAGGTACCAAAATGCTCGGCCACCTCGTGCACGCCATCCCCCGGTCCGTAGAACACCGGCAGTTCGCTGTCTGACGCGGCATGGAACAGTTCGCCGTAGGTATTCACCAGCGCGATGTTGCCCCAGCGTGCCAGTTCGCGATGTTCTTCCACCGTGACTTCCAGCTTGTCCGGCCAGCGCCGGCGCACGCTGACGTTGCGCACCCAGGGCAGTTTCTGAAAAGCATCGCGCGTCTGTTCCAGGTTGACCGTAAAAAAGTTGCCTTGCAGGTGACGGTTGACGATCAGCTTCAGCTGCTCGCGCGTCACATGTTGCAGATCGCCCTCGACCTTGACTTCCTTCAGCGGAAAAATCGGCAGGTGCACGACCACGAACAGCACGGCGTACATCAGCAGCACCGCTGCCAATGCATACAGCAGGTTCGCGATCCAGAGCAGAACTGCGGGTTTATCCCACACGGGCCATCTCCAGTATTTTCATCACCAGTTGATCGAATTCGATGCCTGCCGCACGGGCACCCATCGGCACCAGACTGTGGTCCGTCATGCCCGGCGAGGTGTTGGCTTCGAGGAAATAGTGGTTGCCAGCCTCATCCATCAGGAAGTCGACACGGCCCCAGCCTCGCCCACCCAGCACGCGGAACGCTTGCAGCGCCTGGGCGCGGATCGCGGTTTCCTGCGCTTCGCTCAGGCCGGCCGGACACAGATAGCGCGTGTCGTCACGCAGGTACTTGGCTTCGTAGTCGTAAAACTCGTTGGCCGGCACGATGCGGATCACCGGCAGCACCTGGTCCCCGAGCACGCCCACCGTAAATTCGCCACCGCCGACAAAGCGTTCGGCGATCACCAGCGTGTCGTACTTGGCGGCTTCCTCATACGCGGCACGCAAGCCGCCAGCCTGTTTCACCTTGCTGATGCCGATGCTGGAGCCCTCGTTCGCTGGCTTCACGAACAGCGGCAGCCCGAGGCGTTGTTCAATCGCGGCAAAGTCGCTGTCCGCCCCCACCAGCTCGAATTGCGGCGTCGGGATCCCGGCGGCCTGCCACAGCAACTTGGTGCGCCACTTGTCCATGCCCACGGCTGAGGCCAGCACGCCGCTGCCTGTGTAGGGAATACCGAACAGTTCCAAAGCGCCTTGAATCGTGCCGTCCTCACCCCCTCGGCCATGCAGCGAGATAAAGGCACGGTCGAATGCTTCCAGGTCATGCAACGGGCGTTCTGCCGGGTCGAAGGCATGTGCATCCGCGCCATTGCGCTTGAGCGCCGCCAGCACAGCGTTCCCGCTTTTCAGCGATACCTCGCGCTCGGCGGACTTTCCACCCAGCAACACCGCGACTTTTCCGAATGCACTACTCACTTAGGCTTCCCCAATAATCTTCACTTCACGTTGCAAATCCACGCCCTGCTCACGCAGCACGGTGTCGTGCATGTGGGCAATCATGGCTTCGATATCCGCGGCCGTTGCATCGCCGGTATTGACGATGAAATTGGCGTGTTTCTCCGACACCTGTGCTCCGCCGATGCGAAACCCTTTCAGGCCACAGGCTTCGACCAGCCGAGCCGCATAGTCACCTTCCGGATTGCGGAAGGTGGACCCGGCATTCGGCAGGTTGAGCGGTTGCGTCGCCAGCCGTTTCGCCAGCAGTGCTTTGATCTTTTCCTCCGCCACACTGGCCTCACCCGGCTGGAGCTTGAACCACGCGGCCACGAACCATTCCTCACCCGGCAGCACCACGTGGCGGTAGCCGACTTCCATCTCCACCTGGTTGCGCTCGTGCAACGTGCCGTGGCGGTCGATGGTCAGCGCGTGCTGCACGATGTCCCAGGTTTCGCCACCGTGGCAGCCGGCGTTCATGGCCAGCGCCCCGCCCACCGTGCCTGGCACGCCAGCGAGGAATTCCGCGCCATGCAGATGCTCGCGTGCGGCGAACTTGGCCAACTTGGCACAGGTGACGCCAGCTTCGGCATACACCTTGTTGCCCTCAAAACGCATCTCGGTCAGGGCGTCGTGCATCAGCACCACCGTGCCGCGGACGCCACCGTCACGCACCAGCAGGTTGGAGCCCAGCCCGACGAAGTGCACAGGCTCGCCGTGCGGCAGGCTTTTCAGGAACGCCTGCAGGTCTTCCACGCTGGAGGGCGTATACAACTGGTCGGCCACGCCCCCCACGCGCCAGCTGGTGTAGCGGCGCATGGGTTCGTTCTTCAGCAATGTGCCGTGGGTCGTCACTGCGCCAGCTCCCTGGTTTTTGCCGCAACCTGTCCGATGGAACCGGCGCCCATCACGATCACCACGTCATCCTTCTGCGCCATATTGAAGATGGCTTCCGGCAGCTCGGCCGGCGTTTCGACAAACAAGGGTTCGACCTTGCCGGCCACGCGCACGGCGCGCACCAGACTGCGTCCGTCTGCGGCCACAATGGGCGCCTCGCCAGCCGGGTAGACTTCGGTCAGCAGCACCACATCGGCACCGGACAACACACGCACGAAATCTTCGAAACAATCGCGGGTGCGGGTATAGCGATGTGGCTGGAAAGCCAGCACCAGTCGACGATTCGGGAATGCGCCGCGAGCGGCGTTGATGACGGCCTGCATTTCCACCGGGTGATGGCCGTAGTCATCGATCAAAGTAAACGTCCCACCACTCTTGGCGGCGATCTCGCCATAACGCTCGAAGCGACGGCCAACCCCCTTGAATTCGGAGAGCGCCTTGGCGATGGCAGCATCCGAGACATTCAATTCGCTGGCCACGGCGATGGCTGCCAGTGCGTTTTGTACGTAGTGCAAGCCCGGCAGGTTGAGCGTAACGTCGAACTCGGTCACTTTGCCGTTGATGCGTTGCGCGGTGAAATGCATGCGGCCGTGGTCCGCCCGCACGTTCACGGCACGGATCAGCGCCTCTTCACTGAAACCATACGGCGTGATCGGCTTGGTCACGCTCGGCAGGATCGCCCGCACGTTGGGGTCATCCACACACAGCACGGCGCGGCCCCAGAATGGCAGGCACTGCAGGAACTCCACGAAGGCGCCCTTCAGCCGTTCGAAGTCGTGGCCGTAGGTATCCATGTGGTCCTGGTCGATATTGGTCACCACGGAAATCACCGGCGACAGATGCAGGAACGAGGCATCCGATTCGTCCGCCTCGGCCACGATGTACTCGCCTTGCCCCAGCCGCGCGTTGGTGCCGGCAGCCTCGAGGCGACCGCCGATCACGAAGGTCGGGTCCATGCCGGCCTCGGCCAGAATGCTCGCGATCAGGCTGGTGGTCGTGGTCTTGCCGTGCGTGCCGGCGATGGCGATTCCCTGACGGAAGCGCATCAGCTCGGCCAGCATCATGGCGCGCGGGATAATCGGGATTTTACGTTCGCGCGCCGCGACGATTTCCGGGTTCTTTTCGTCGATGGCGGTCGACACCACCACCACGTCTGCCGCTGCCAGATTCTCCGTCGCGTGGCCGCGGCGCACCTGGGCACCCATCGCAGACAGTCGACGGGTCACGGCGTTGTCCGCCAGATCCGAGCCGCTGACGCTAAAACCCAGATTGATCAGCACCTCGGCAATCCCGCTCATGCCCGAGCCGCCGATACCGATGAAGTGGATGTGTTTGACTTTATGTTTCATGCGGCCAGTCCCCCACAAATGTCTGCCACGGTTGCCGTGGCTTCCGGCTTGCCCAGAGCGCGCGCACGGACCGCCATTTGCTGCAGCATCTCGCGCGTGGCATTGCGCAGCATGCCGGCCAGCCCTTCCGGCGTGAGATCGCGCTGCTGTACCAGCCACGCTGCACCGTGATCGGCCAGGTATCGGGCGTTGCCAGTCTGGTGGTCGTCCACCGCGTGCGGGAACGGTACCAGCACGCTGGCCACGCCGACTGCCGCCAACTCAGCCACCGTGAGTGCCCCGGCACGGCAGATCACCAGATCGGCTTCGCCGTATTGCGCAGCCATGTTGTCGATAAAGGCTTTCGTTTCAGCCTGTACACCGGCCTGGCGGTAATTCGCCTCCAGTTCGGCGATATGCTTTTCCCCTGCCTGATGCACCACCAGCGGTCGCGCTTCTTGCGGCAACAGCGCCAGTGCCTTGGGCACGGTGTCGTTCAGGGCCTGCGCCCCAAGGCTGCCGCCGACGACCAGCACCCGCAGTGGGCCACTGCGACCGGCAAAGCGCGCAGCCGGTTCTACCACCGCGGCGATGTCAGCACGCACCGGATTGCCAACCAGCGCGGCCTGGTCGCCAAATGCGCTCGGGAAAGCCGCCAAGACGCGGGTGGCAAAACGCGAGAGCACGCGATTGGTCAGCCCGGCCACGGAATTCTGTTCGTGGATCACCAGCGGACGACGCATCATCCAGGCCATCAGTCCACCCGGGAAAGCCGCGAAACCACCCATCCCCAGCACCACATCAGGCCGATGGCGACGCATCACGGAGAAACTTTGCCCGCAGGCGAACAACACCTGGAACGGCGCTGCCAACTTGCGCAACAGGCCCTTGCCACGCACGCCACGCATGCGGATGACAGCCACCTCATAAGGCTTTCCTGCGATCAGGCGATTTTCCATGCCACCTTCGGTCGCCAGCCACACGATGTTCCAACCCTGCGCGTGCAGGTGATCCGCTACGGCCATGGCCGGGTAGACGTGACCGCCGGTGCCCCCCGCCATGATCATCAGGGTGCTCATGCTGGAACCCCTTTTGCAAGCCGGCGGTTTTCCCAGTCGATTCTTAGCAGTACTGCAAGCGCAATGCAGTTGGCGAGAATGCCTGTACCGCCGAACGACAGCAGCGGCAGGGTCAGACCCTTGGTCGGCAACAGACCCATGTTGACGCCCATGTTGATGATGGATTGCACGCCCAACCAGATACCGATCCCTTGTGCCAGCAGCGCAGAGAAGTGACGCTCATGCGAAGCGGCTTCCTTGCCGATACCGAAGGCGCGCAAGACCAGCCAGGCTAACAGCATCACGACCACCGCGACGCCGAAGAAGCCAAGCTCCTCGGCGACCACGGCCAGCAGGAAGTCGGTATGGGCTTCGGGCAGGTACAGCAATTTTTCCACACTGGCACCGAGCCCGACGCCGAACCATTCGCCACGTCCGAACGCGATCAGGGCGTGCGACAGCTGATAGCCCTTGCCGAAGGGATCGGCCCACGGATCCCAGAAACCGACGATGCGCTGCAGGCGATACGGCGAGCTCCAAATCAGGCCAACCACCCCCACGACCAGCAGCACCAGCAGGCCTGCGAAAATGCGGCCGTTGATGCCGCCCAGCCACAGGATGCCGATGGAGATCGAGGCAATCACCGCGAACGCACCGAAGTCAGGCTCACGCAGCAACAGGCCGCCGACCACCAGCATCACGCCCAGCATCGGCAGGAAACCTTTAGTAAAGCTATCCAGGAATGCTGCCTTGCGCACGGTGTAGTCCGCCACATAGATCGTGGCGAACAGCTTCATGAATTCCGATGGCTGCAGGGTTGCGAAGCCCAGTGGAATCCAGCGCTGGCTACCGTTGACGTTGCGCCCGATGCCAGGGATCAGCACGAGCACCAGCAAGGCCAGTCCGCCCAGGAAGAGATACGGTGCCATCTGCTGCCACACCTTGGTCGGAACCTGAAAAGCCACCAGGCCAGCGCTCAAGCCCAGCACCAGATAGATGGAATGTCGCACCAGGAAATAAGTCGACTGATGATGGAAGCCCTTGTCCGCCTCCGCCAGCGCAATCGAAGCGGAATACACCATCACCAGGCCGAAGCCGAGCAACAGCAGGCTGACCCACAGGAGGCCTTGGTCATAGCTGACAGCGGTAATCTTGTCGCGGTTGCTCAGCATGTATTTCATGCTTGCCCCCCGATCGCCTTTACCGCTGCGACGAATACTTCGGCACGGTGCACGTAGTTGCGGAACATGTCGAAACTGGCGCATGCCGGCGACAGCAGTACGGCATCGCCCGTTTGTGCCAGGGCATAGGCACGGTTGACTGCATCCTCCAGTGACGACTCCTCGACGATCTCGACGCCGATATCAGCGATCGCAGCGCGGATCAACGGGGCATCCCGACCGATCAGCACCACGGCGCGTGCATTGGCTGCCACTGGCCCACGCAGCGGCGAGAAATCCTGGCCCTTGCCGTCGCCGCCAGCTATCAGCACCACTTTTTTCGGCAGCCCAGCCAGCGCGGCACAGGTGGCACCGACGTTAGTCCCCTTGGAATCGTCGTAGAAATCGACGCCGCTGTGGTTAGCCACCCACTCCACGCGATGCGACAAGCCCTTGAACTGGCGCAGCGTTGCCAGCAGTGGGGCCATGGGAATGCCGATGGCACGGCACAACGCTAAGGCAGCCAGTGCGTTCATCGCGTTGTGCAGCCCAGCCAAACGCATCTCGTCCGTCGACAGCAGGGCCTGGTCGCCCTGCGCCAGCCACGCCTTGCCGTCGCGTTGCAGCAGACCGTAATCAGACCCCGTTGCAACTGCGTCCATGCCAAAGGTCACCTGCGGGCGCCCCGCGAGCGCCATGCCTCGACTCCATGCATCATCGCGGTTCAGAACCTGTGCGCCAGCCCCATGGAAAATGCGCGCCTTGGCGGCCGCGTAGGCGGCCATGCCATCGTAGCGATCCATATGGTCTTCGGTGACATTCAGCACCGTCGCGGCATCCGGCGACAGGCTGCTGGTCGTTTCCAGCTGAAAACTCGACAGCTCCAGTACGTAGACATCAGGTGCGGGCATGGCAAGTGCGTCGAGTACTGGCAGGCCGATGTTGCCGGCAACGACTGTTTTCAACCCTGCCTGCTTGCACATCTCACCCACCAGCGTCGTCACTGTGGTCTTGCCGTTGGCACCGGTAATTGCAATCACCTTGGCCGATGCCGGCTTGTTCTGGGCAAACAGTTCGACGTCGCCCACCACCGGTGTCCCGCGCGCGATCGCCGCCTGGATTTCCGGCTCGGCCAGCGGCACACCCGGGCTCGCGACGATCAGGTCGGCCTGTGCGAACACCTCGCGTGCAAACGGCCCGCAATGCACCACGACTTTCGGCAGTTCAGCCTTCACTACATCCAGCCCTGGCGGCACGGCACGCGTATCGGCGACAGACAGGCGCGCGCCCTGGCGATTCAGCCAGCGCAATGCCGACAGGCCGGTATCCCCCAGCCCCAGCACCAGCACCTGTTTGTCGTGGAGTTCCATATTCATCGCAGTTTCAGCGTAGACAGCCCCAGCAATACCAGCATCATGGTGATGATCCAGAAGCGGACCACCACCTGCGTTTCCTTCCAGCCCTTCTGCTCATAGTGGTGATGCAACGGCGCCATCAGGAAAATCCGCCGGCCTTCGCCGTACTTCTTCTTGGTGTAGCGGAAATAGCTCACCTGCGCGGCGACCGATAGCGTTTCCATCACGAACACCCCGCCCATGATGAACAGCACGATTTCCTGGCGGACGATCACGGCCACGACGCCCAGCGCGGCACCCAGCGCCAGCGCACCCACATCGCCCATGAACACTTCTGCCGGATAGGCGTTGAACCACAGGAAGCCCAGCCCGGCCCCGGCCATGGCAGCGCAGAACACGGTGAGCTCCCCGGCTCCCGGGACGTAAGGGATCCCGAGATATTTGGAGAAATACAAGTGACCAGCCGCGTAGGCAAAGACCGCCAGCGCGCTGCTCACCAGCACGGTCGGCATGATGGCGAGGCCGTCAAGGCCGTCCGTCAAGTTCACGGCATTGCTGCTACCGACGATGACAAGGTAGGTGAGCACGATGAACCCGACCGCGCCCAGCGGCAGCATCAGGTGCTTGAAGAACGGGAAGATCAGGGTCGTTTCCGCCGGCAGCGTCGAAGTTGCGTACAGATAACCCGCCACGCTAAAACCGATCAGCGATTGCCAGAAGTATTTTTCCTTGGCCGACAGCCCCTTGGGGTTGCGATGCACCACCTTGCGCCAGTCATCGACCCAACCCACGACACCAAAACCCAGCGTCGTCACCAGCACCACCCACACATACCGATTGCTGAGGTCCGCCCACAACAGGGTCGCAATGGCGATCGCCACCAGAATCAGCGCGCCCCCCATGGTCGGGGTGCCGGCCTTGACCAGGTGTGTCTGCGGTCCATCGTCACGCACCGCCTGGCCAACCTTGTACTGAGTCAGTTTGCGGATCATGGTCGGCCCGACCATGAACGAAATCACCAACGCCGTCAGCGTTGCCAGCACGGCACGCAGCGTGATGTAGTTGAACACGTTGAAAGCGCGAATGTCGTGCGCCAACCACCTCGCCAGTTCAAGCAGCATGGCGGGCCTCCTTTTCTTGTGGTGTTTCTGTTATCAGTGCGACCACGCACTCCATACGCATGAAGCGGGAGCCTTTCACCAGCACCGTGGTCGTGTTGTCGAGTTGCGGGCGCAGCACCTCAGCCAGTTGCTCCGGCGTATCGAAATGCGTGCCGCCGTAGGCGCGGCTCATCTGCCCCAGGGTCAGCAAGCCATCCAGGCCTGCGGCGCGGGCATACTGGCCAATCTCGCCATGCAGTGGTTCGGCATCCGCCCCGAGTTCCCCCATGTCTCCCAGCACCAGCACGCGCTTGCCCGGACAAGCCGCCAGCACGTCGATGGCCGCCCGCATGGAGGCAGGATTGGCGTTGTAGGTGTCATCAATGACGGTGCACCCGTCGAGGCCGGCCTTGCGCTGCAGACGCCCCTTGGCCCCGCTGAACTGTTGCAAGCCGTCCACGACCGCGTCCAGCGCCACTCCTATCGCCAACGCCGCAGCCGTGGCGGCCAGGGCGTTACGCACGTTATGCAGCCCAGCGGCTGACAGATGCACGGTTGCACGCCCCTGTGGCGTCTTGAGCACAATCTCGCTGCCATCGGCATTCAGATGATAGTCAGCGCTAACATCTGCTGCCTGTTCGAGCCCGAAACTCACCACCTGGTGCGGAGCGGCCAGTTCGCGCCACAGCGGCGCAAAGGGGTCATCCACATTGATGATCGCGACACCATCCTGCGCCAGCCCCTGGAAAATCTCGCCCTTGGCGCGCGCCACGCCTTCAACGCTACCCAAAGCTTCCAAATGGGCTGGCATTGCATTGTTGATCAAAGCGACGTTCGGCTTGCCGATCCCGCTCAGATAAGCAATTTCACCGGCATGATTCATCCCCATTTCGGCGACCGCATAGCGGTGTTGCGCACGCAGCTTGAGCAGCGTCATGGGCAGACCGATGTCGTTGTTGAGGTTGCCCTGCGTTGCCAGCACGGCTTCCTCACCACCAGCCGCGGCACGCAGGATGGCCGCCAGCATTTCCTTCACCGTGGTTTTGCCGTTGCTGCCCGTCACTGCGGCAAGGGGGATGGCAAATCGGCCGCGCCAATATGCGGCCAATTGCCCCAATGCGAGGCGTGTATCCGCCACCACGAGTTGCGGTCCGGCGCCGTCTACCGCTTGCGTTACCAGCGCTGCCGCCGCGCCACGTTGCAAGCACTCCGTCACATAGGCATGTCCATCAAAGTGCTCACCACGCAAGGCTACGAACAGGTCGCCCGCCTGCACGCTACGGCTGTCGGTCGATACGGCATCAAAGGCCGCGTCGTCACCAACCACGTGGCCGTGAAGTGCCTGCGCAGCTTCGGAAAGGCGCATCATCATGCCACCACCTCCAGCGCACGCCGCGCCACTTCCAGATCGCTGAACGGCAACCTCACGCCTTCGATCTCCTGATAATCCTCGTGCCCCTTCCCTGCGAGCAGCACGACATCACCTTCGCTCGCCTGCTCGATGGCACGCGCAATGGCAGCGGCACGGTCGGCCTCCACCACGTAATTGCCGCCCATGCCGGCCAAAATATCGTCAATGATGGCCAGCGGGGCTTCATGGCGCGGGTTGTCGGAGGTCACAATCACTTCATCTGCCAGACGGGAAGCGGCCTCCCCCATTAGTGGGCGCTTACCTTTATCTCGGTTACCACCGCAACCAAAGACGCAGACCAGCTTGCCGGTGGTCTGTTCACGGAGCGCAGCCAACACTTTTTCCAGCGCGTCTGGCGTGTGTGCGTAGTCGATCACGATCAGCGGCTTGCCCTGTCCACCCAGGCGCTGCATCCGCCCCGCCACGGGCTGAACGTCATTCAGCACCTTGACCGCCTGATCCAGCGGCACATCAGAGGCCAACATGGTCGCCAGCACGGCCAGCAGGTTGCTCGCATTGAACTTGCCAGCGACCGCGACTTCCAGCCTGGCCTGGCCCACGGGAGTTGTCACGTCCATGCGCAGACCGGATGGATCGAGCACCAAGCCTGCGCCGCGAACATCGCCGCCCTGCAAGCCATAGGTGAGCACACGCACACCGGCCTCACGCAGTTCTGCCGCGATCTCAAGCCCGAACGTTTCATCAACGTTCAACACTGCACACCTCAGCTCCGGCCAGCGGAATAGCTGTTTCTTGGCCGCCCCGTAAGACGTCATGTCACCGTGATAATCCAGATGATCGCGCGACAAGTTGGTCAGCACCGCCACGTCGAAATGCACACCATTGACCCGCCCCTGCGCCAACCCGTGGGAAGACACTTCCATGGCGACCCCTGCTGCACCCTGCGCGAGGTATTCGGCCAACATGCCATGCAACAGAATGGGGTCTGGCGTAGTGTTCACAGCCTCGGACAGCGCCCCCGGAAACCCGTTACCCAGGGTGCCGACCGCCGCGGTCTTGCGACCGAGCGCGGTAAAGGCCTGCGACAGCCAGTGGCTGCATGAGGTTTTGCCGTTGGTGCCGGTGACGCCGATCATCCAGAGCTTGCCGGACGGATGCCCGTAGAACGCATCCGCCACTTCTCCGGCGTGCGCGCGCAGGCCAATAACCCCCTGATTCGGCACCTGCCACTCCGGGTTCCACTCGAAGCCTTCACGTTCCCACATCACGGCAGCCGCGCCCTGCGCGATCGCCTGGGGAATAAAGTCACGGCCATCCAGACGCTCGCCCGGATACGCCAGGAACAGCGTATCAGCATCCACCTTGCGGCTATCCGCCGAGATTTTTCCCGGCAAGGGCTGGCGTGCGGCCATCAGGGTGAGCGGCGTCATACCACCTCCCCGACTTCCGGCACATCCCCGGCCGGAATCACGATATTGTCCGTAGGCGCATCCTGTGGCACCGCCAGCAGGCGCAGCGAACCTTCCATCACCTTGCTGAACACGGGGGCCGCCACGGCGCCGCCGTAATAGATGCCGGCACTGGGCTCATCCACCATCACGGCGATGACCAGCCGCGGGTTGGAAGCAGGCGCCAGCCCGATAAACGACGAAATATAGCGGCCATCGGCATATACACCGTTGATCACCTTCTGCGCCGTCCCGGTCTTGCCCGCCACGCGATAGCCCGCCACCTGTGCCTTGGGCGCCGTACCGCCAGGCTTGACCACGGTTTCCATCATTTCGCGCATGGAACGCGCCGTCTGGGCCGACAGCACCTGCTGTCCGACCGGCACCTCTTTCAGCTTGACCATGGAAAGCGGCTTTAGCTCGCCATCATTCGCAAATGCGGTATAGGCACGCGCCATCTGTAGCAGCGTCACCGTCACTCCCTGACCAAAACAGATGGTGGCGTGGTCGATCGGCACCCAGTTCTTCCAGGGGCGCAAACGGCCGGCCACCTCGCCCGGAAAGCCGGAATTCGGCCGACTGCCGAACCCGAGCTGATTCAGCTTGCCCCACAACTCTTGCGGCGCCAGCGTCATGCCCATCTTGGCTGTTCCGATATTGGACGACTTCTGCACGATTTCGGTGACGCTCAGCACCCCCTTGGCGTGCACATCGTGGATGGTGTTCTTGCCGATGACGTAATGCCCCTGACCGATATCGATGCGGGTGTCCGGCGTGAATTTCCCCGTTTCCATCGCCGCGGCGATGGTGAACGGCTTCATGGTCGAGCCGGGCTCGAAGGTATCGGTAATGGCACGGTTACGCGACTTGCCGGCGATATTCACCGGATTGTTCGGGTTGTAGGTCGGCTGGTTGGCCATCGCCAGCACCTCGCCGGTACGCGCATCCAGCACCACGATCGCCCCCGCCTTGGCTTTGTTGGCCTCGACGGCACGCGCCAGTTCGCGATAGGCCAGATACTGGATCTTGCGGTCAATCGAGAGCACCAGATCATGCCCGTCCTGCGGGACCTTGACCGCCTCCAAATCCTCAACGATGTGCCCCTGGCGATCCTTGATCACGCGACGACTGCCCGGCTTGCCTGAGAGCCAGTCTTGGTAGACCAGCTCCATCCCTTCCTGGCCCTTGTCCTCGATGCCGGTAAAGCCCACCACGTGCGCCATCACCTCACCCGCCGGGTAATAGCGACGGTACTCGCGCTGCATGAACACGCCCGGGATATCCATCTGCATGACCTGCGCAGCCTGCTCGGGCGGCATACGACGCTTGAGGTAGACGAACTCGCGATCACTATTGGAAAGCTTCTTGTTCAGGTCGCTAGGCTTGAGGTTGAGCAGCCCGGCCAGCTTCTTGAGCTGCTGTGCGTTGATAGTGACGTCAGGTGGGCTAGCCCAGATCGATTCCACCGGCGTGCTGATCGCCAGCGGCTCGCCGTAACGGTCCGTCACCATGCCGCGATGCGCGGAGAGCGTCAGCACGCGGCTGTAGCGTGCGTCGCCTTTCTGTTGCAGAAACTCGGTGCGCACCCCCTGCAGGTAGATCGACCGCCCCAGCAACACCACGAAGCCCGACAACACCACCATTAACAGGGTGCGGCGGCGCCAGGCCGGAAGCTGCAGGACGAGGGGTTTGACTTTATGGATCATGGCGCCACGATCTGGATCTTGGCCGGTTCCGGCACCTGCATATGCAGGTGCGAACTCGCCACTTGTTCGATCCGGGCATGCATCGCCCAAGTGCTTTGCTCGAGCTGGAGTTGCCCCCACTCGATTTCGTATTGCTTGGCCAGATCCTGCTGCTGCTGCAACTCGATATAGAGTTTGCGCGCCTTGTGCTGGGACGTGACCGTCCCCAGCGCGCTCGCCAGCACCACCATGAACAGGATCAGGTTGAGCTTGGTCATGCCGCCGCCGTTCTTTCGGCTACGCGCATCACGGCACTGCGCGAACGCGGGTTGGCACGCACTTCCTCATCACTCGCCTTGATTGCCCTGCCCACGGCCACCAGGCGCGACGGCGGCAATTCACTCGCGCGCACGGCAAAGCGTGATGGCAAGTCATCACGATCCTGCTGCGAACGAATAAAGCGTTTCACGATGCGATCTTCCAGCGAATGAAAACTGATCACCGCCAACCGGCCACCGGGCGCCAATACGTCGACGCACTGCGGCAAGGTCAGCGACAATTCCTCAAGCTCCTGATTGATGAAAATCCGTAGAGCTTGAAAGGTGCGCGTCGCCGGATCCTGGCCAGGCTCGGTTTTAAACACCGCGCCTGCCACGATCTTGGCAAGTTGTCCGGTAGTGGTGATGCCATCCCCATCTGCGCGTGCCGCAACAATCGCCCTTGCAATCTGTTTAGCAAACCGTTCTTCACCATAGTCTTTGATCACCCCTCTGATTTGTTCTTCTGTTGCGCCCGCGAGAAACTCCGCCGCCGTCTGCCCACGACTCTGGTCCATACGCATGTCCAGCGGTCCGTCGAAACGAAAGCTGAACCCACGCACTGCTTCATCAATCTGGGGAGAAGACACACCGATATCCAGCAACACGCCATCGACCTTGCCTACCCCTAATGCCCCCAGTTGCTCTTTAAGCGCGGAAAAACCGCTGTGCACCAACTGGAAACGCGCATCCCGGATCGTTTGCGCCGCCTCAACCGCCGCGAGATCGCGATCCAGCGCGATCAATCGCCCTTGCGGCCCGAGACGTGCCAGAATAGCCCGGCTATGGCCGCCGCGCCCGAAGGTCCCATCCACGTACACCCCATCGGGGCGGACATTCAAGGCATCGACAGCTTCATTCAGCAGTACGGTGATGTGTGAGCCGGCGCTCATTTCAATTCCCATTCAAGCGAAGACAAGGCGAAGGCTTGCAGACAGCACAAGCAGTGCGGCAAGAGCCGACCAACGCAGTATTCGTTTGAATGTGGATTGAAATCACAGCGAGAAACCATCCAGCTCGGTCGGAAGTGTCATATCATCCGCCGCCATGACGCGCTCGAGCTGCTGGCGCCAGCCCTCCATGCTCCACAACTCGAAGTGACTCCCCTGACCGACCAGCATGGCCTGCTTTTCGAGGCCAGCGAATTCACGCAGCACGGGAGAGACGAGCAGACGCCCCGCGCTGTCGAGATCAATATCTTCGGCATGACCCACCAGCAGGCGCTGCATGGCACTGGACTGACGGTCAAAACTGGAAAGCGCCATGATCTTGGCTTGAATGGGTTCCCAGGCAGGCTGGGGGTAGAGCAGTAGGCAACGATGCGGGTGCGCGGTCAACACCAGGCGGCCGGCGCACTCGGCGAGCAGGGCGTCACGGTGCCGACTTGGCACAGCCAGCCGACCCTTGGCATCCAGACTCAGTGATGTTGCACCGCGAAACATCGAACGAAAATCCCCTTTGATATCCAGCAGAAGGCACAGAGGAGGAATTGCCACGCGCCCTTAGCCTCACGCAGCAATTCCCCACAAAACTCCACTTTCTCCCACTGCCGCCCACTATAGATAAAAAAAATGGGCCATGCAAGCCCTTTTTTGAGGTTTTTCCTTTTCGACTCAACAACTTAGGCGCTTTTTGCTAGAAAAATTTTATCCTTAAAAATTAGATGGTTAGAAAATGATCTGAAAGTGACTTGTTAGATCTATTTTGCATGTCGTTCAATTCGCTCATTCCGCGCAAAACAAGCGGTTTTCCTCCCCCGCGACCCATCCAAAATCCCACGCTGATGAACAACAGGTTTACTATCAGATTGCGCGCAGCAAGACGTGCAATCCTGACGACAACATCAATGAGGAGATATAGCATGAACAAATATGGTGCAGAGTTTTTCGGAACCTTCTGGCTGGTGCTCGGCGGATGCGGCAGCGCGGTGCTGGCTGCCGCCTTTCCCGAGGTCGGGATCGGCCTGACGGGCGTATCGCTCGCCTTCGGCCTGACCGTAGTCACCATGGCGTATGCCATCGGGCACGTTTCAGGCTGCCACCTCAACCCGGCGGTGTCGTTCGGCCTGTGGGCTGGCGGACGGTTTCCCGCCAACCAGTTGCTGCCTTACATCCTGGCGCAAGTGCTGGGCGCGATTGCCGCGGGCGGTGTGCTCTACCTGATCGCCACGGGCAAGGCCGGCTTCGACGTCAGCGCCGGCTTCGCCTCCAACGGCTACGGCGACCACTCGCCCGGCCAATACTCCCTGCAGGCTGCGCTGATCACCGAAATCGTCATGACCATGATGTTCCTGATCGTCATCATGGGCGCCACGGACAAGCGCGCACCCGCCGGGTTCGCCCCACTGGCCATCGGGCTGTGCCTGACGCTGATCCACCTGATCAGCATTCCGGTGACTAACACCTCGGTCAACCCGGCACGCAGCACAGGGGTGGCGGTATTCGTGGGAGATTGGGCGACCGCGCAGCTGTGGCTGTTCTGGGTCGCGCCGATCGCGGGCGCGATCATAGGGGCGAAAATTTATCAGTGGATCGGCTGCAGCAAAGATTGAGTAAAACCGGTCGGGGCCGGCATCGCCAGCCCTGACCGGTCAGTTCAATGGGCACCAAGCAAGTAAACGAGCGGGATTAAAGTGCCGGACGCACGGCGGCGGCCATCGCCATCACCGCGCAACAACACCGTGCTCGCACAGCCGCTTGTTCGCCCCCCCCTAGCGCACGGGGTCCGGCGCTACGCTGTCGAAAGGGCGTATCCCCTGTTGTTCCAGCGTTCGCAGCCCTCGTTCGACCAGCGCCTCGACAGCGATGTTTTCCCACTGCGAGAGCCTGCTCGCGCCATCGGCTTCGGCATACACCTGGGTGCGCGCCACCACCGGCTGCAACTCGGGGTACTGCTGATAGACCTGCTGCGCAATCTTGTCATCGCCGTGCAGGGCAAGCCGGTAAGCCGCCACCAGCTGACGGATATCCTCGGTGGAATGCACCACCCGGGCAAAGTCCAGCGGCTTCGGTTCGGCATTGACGGACGTGCTGGCGACCGCACCGATGCCTGGCCACAATCCGGCGCGACCGCGCTCGTCCTGCAGCTCAGCCTTTTGCGCCACCACCGACATGCCACCCTCAGCAAGCCCTTCGACGGCCAGCCGTTCCATCTCCAGCCCAAGCGCAGCATCCCTCGCAGCCGAATCACGCGTCATCATGACCGGGCGACGCAAGGCGGGATGTGCTTACAGGATGGCCTCAGAGACCTCGGGGGTGCCGTGCACCGCATAACGGTAGGCCTGAATGAGGCGGATCACATCCTCTTCGGAATTGACCAACTGATCGAAATTCATCTTGGAGTGCTCCGGCGTGGCCACCGCCCCGCAAGGGCGGCAGCATAAGGAAATCAATGAAGCTGGCCGGTAAGCCGGGTTCTGTCGTGGACAGTCATTCCTCTAGGCCTGCAATTGCTCGCAGGCTCAAGCAACCTACCCGCTGGCAGCGCGAGCCACGCCAATGCCAGCCTATTTGGTCTTGCTCCGGATGGAGGTTACCGCGTTTCACCGTAACTTAATACGCTCGTCTCTGTGGCCCTATTCCTCGCCTTATACCTTGCGGCTTTCAGCGTACGGCCGTTAGCCGTCATCCTGCTCTGCGGAGCCCGGACTTTCCTCCCCCCATGAAAATGGGCGGCGACTGTCTGGCCAGCTTCAGGAGGTATTTTACCAGTCTTTCAATTCTTGAGCATAGCTTCTGCGGCGGCGACGGCCGCCCCGGCGGAGACAGCAACGCCCTGTCGCTGAAGCACCGATTCCAGCGCACCCAGGCACGCCAACACGTTGGTAGAGGTGGCACTGTTGCCCATCAAGCCGATCCGGAAAATTTTGCCCGCCAATTCCCCGAGACCCGCCCCGATCTCGATCCCGTGCAGCGCGAGCATATCGGCCCTGACCTGCGGTTCGCTAACGCCCTCCGGCACCAGCACGGCATTCAATTGCGGCAGGCGTGCCGGCGCGTCCACCAGTAAGGCCAACCCCATCGCTTCCAGGCCGGCGACCAGTGCCGCATGGTGGCGGTGATGACGTGCCCATGCTGCCTCCAGCCCTTCCTCCGCCACCATCCGCAACGATTCGTGCAAGCCATACAGGCCGTTCACTGGCGCCGTGTGGTGATAGGTGCGCTTGGCCTCGTTCCAGTAGCCCAGCACCAGATTGATATCCATGAACCAGCTTTGCACCGGCGTCTTGCGTGCTTTCAGCTTGGCCACGGCACGCTCGCCGAACGACACGGGCGACAGGCCGGGCGGGCAGGACAAGCCTTTCTGGCTGCCCGAATAAATCGCATCGATCTCCCAATCGTCCACTTTCAGGGGGATACAGCCCAGCGAAGTCACCGCGTCCACGATCACCAGCGCGCCGTGACGATGGGCGATTTCAGTCAAGAGGCGCGCATCGGAGGCCACGCCCGTCGATGTTTCGGCGTGCACAAAGGCGAGGATCCTGGCATCCGGGTGCGACCTGAACGCCTCCTCCACCTTGATCGGGTCTACCGGTTTTCCCCAGGCATCCTCCACCAACACCAGTTCGCCGCGGCAGCGTTTTACGTTCTCGGCCATGCGGCGACCGAACACCCCATTGGCGCAGACGATGACCTTGTCACCCGGCTCCACCAGATTGACGAAGCAGGTTTCCATCCCCACCGAACCGGGCGCCGACACCGGGAAGGTCAGCGCGTTCTCGGTCTGGAAGGCATAGCGGAGCAGCGCCTTCAGTTCGTCCATCATGGCGCCGAAGGCCGGATCGAGATGCCCGACCGTAGGCCGCGCCATCGCCTCCAGCACGCGCGGATGCACGTCCTATGGACCTGGGCCGAGAAGAATGCGTCGAGGGGGCTGGAATGCGAGGAAACTGGGAGCTGACATCATGGCATCACCGTGGTTTACAGGTTGATCTTGAGTTGTTTGATACGTCGATAAAGGGTCGCACGCCCGATACCGAGCTCGCGGGCCGCCTCGGTCATGTTACCGCCGTGCAGTCGGATCGCCTCGCGAATCCGGCCCGCCTCCTGACTCGAGGCGGAACGTACTGCACGGACCGAAGAGGCGTAATCCGGCAAGCCGGATTTGCCAAGTTCTTCCATGAAATCCTCAGGCAAGTGCCGCAGCTCGATTAACGGGGCATCCTCCGCAAATGCCAGTGCCGCACGCAGCACGTTGCGCAACTGGCGCACATTGCCGCGCCAGGGGTGTCGGCGCAGCAAGGCCAGCGTCTCCGCATCCGGCGTCACAGGATGCCCCGCCTCTTCTTCCAATATCCGCGCCACCAGCAACGACAGGTCGCTACGCTGCCTGAGCGCAGGCAGCGTCACACGCAGACCGTTGAGGCGGTAGTAGAGGTCCTCCCGGAACAAGCCTTGCTCGACGCGATCAAGTAACTTGCGATTGGTGGCGGACACCAACGCAAAATCCACCGGCGTGCCCTTCGCGCCCCCAAGCGGGACGATCTCCTTTTCCTGCAGCACGCGTAGCAATCTGGCCTGCAGGGCAATCGGCATTTCACCGATTTCGTCCAGAAACAACGTGCCGCCGTTGGCCCGCAAAATCCGCCCCGGCACCCCATTGCGGCGGGCGCCGGTAAAGGCGCCTTCCTCGTAGCCGAACAGTTCGGCTTCGATCAGACCTTCAGGGATGGAAGCGCAGTTGATGGCGACAAATTGCCCTTTGCGACCAGACGACTCATGGATCGCTCGGGCCAGCAACTCCTTGCCGGTCCCCGTCTCGCCTTCGACCAGGATGGGAATATCGCGCCGCAACACCTTACGGACGCGGTCGATCGCGAGCCGCAGTTGCGGATCGCCGGAATCGAGTTGATCGAGCAGAGAGGCCGCTTCCGCCACGGGTTCCGGCACCCCGCCGGCGGCCGGGCGCCCGTCTTCGTCGCGGGGACCACGCCCCTGCATGGGGACCGCCAAGGGCAGACCGCTCTCCACACGCGCATACAACTGGCGCCCCAGCGTAGTTTTGAGCGGGACGCTCACACTGCGCCGCGCGTTGCTGAGCACGCCGGACAACGAGCCATCGAACAGATCGTCGAAGGCCTGACCGACCGCCACATGCTTCAGCCCGAGCTGCACCCCGCCATTACGGTTGATCGCGACCATGCGCCCCTCGGGGGAGAACACTGCGATCCCCTCCCACAGCGTGCCGATGAATTCCGGCCGCGCGTGAAAATGCAGGGTAATGTCCCGCGTGAATTCCCCGGCGAACAGCCGGTTCTCGATCATCTGCGCCGACATGCGCACCAGCGCCATGGTATGCGCCTGCTGCCGCCGCGAATCGCCGGAGACATCCAGTACGCCGATGGTCTGGCCGTAAGGGTCCATGATGGGGGCGGCAGAACAATTCAGGAAGGCATTCTGGCTATAGTAGTGCTCCGCCCCCATGACCAGCACCGGCGCCTGCTCCACCAGCGCCGTCCCGATGGCGTTGGTACCGGTATTTTCCTCACTCCATGACACCCCGGGCTGAAGCGCGACTTGTTGCGCCTTGCTGATGAAATCAGCATCCCCCAGCGCATGCAGGATCGTGCCTTGCGCATCGGTGAGAATCACCATGCTCTGCGTCCCCTGCGTCTGTAGCTGCAGGTTTTCCATTTCCGGCCGCGCCCGCTGCAACAGCCGTGCGTTTTTTTCGCGGATTTCGTCTAGTTCGCGCTGGGTCAGGGGCGCGAGTTGGAGATCCAACTCCAGCGGCTGCCCCGTGCTGACACAGCGCGACCAAGAGCGCTCGATCGGCTCGGGCAACACCCCTTCGGGCACCACACCGTGGTCCAGCAACTGCGCACGCGCCGCTTTCAGTCGATTCAGGTGGGAAGAGATACGTGACATAACACCATTGTCTCATTTTGTCTCAAATAAGGTTGAGACAATTGTCTCAGTTTGAGAAAACACGTCAATAGAACAAGTTAAAAAAATTTAGAAAATGCCTATAAATCATAAAATTAAATGCAAAAACGAAAACAGGCACGCTTTCTGCTAACTGTTTCTTGCTTCAGTTGCCGCACGACCGGCAAGCTAAAAAGTTCGGGATTACACCAACATTACTACAGGGACGCATCATCCCTTTTTTAGACTAGGATCAGAGGAGTCACCATGATTTACGCTTTCCCAGGCCAATCTGGCGCCAAGGTTCAATACAAGTCCAAGTACGACAACTTCATCGGCGGCAAGTGGGTCGCCCCAGTCAAGGGCGAATACTTTGACGTGCTCACCCCAGTCACCGGCAAGGTCTACACCAAGGCCGCACGCTCCAGCGCTGAAGACGTAGAACTGGCACTGGATGCCGCCCACGCCGCGGCTGACAAGTGGGGCAAGACCCCGGTCGGCGAGCGTGCCAACATCCTGCTGAAAATTGCAGACCGTCTGGAAGCCAACCTCGAAGTCCTGGCCTACGCTGAAACCGTAGACAACGGCAAACCGATCCGTGAAACCCTGAATGCCGACGTTCCGCTGAGCATCGACCACTTCCGCTACTTCGCCGGCTGCCTGCGCTCGCAAGAAGGCTCCCTGAGCGAACTGGACGAGAACACCGTCGCCTACCACTTCCACGAACCGCTGGGCGTCGTGGGCCAGATCATTCCCTGGAACTTCCCGCTGCTGATGGCCGCATGGAAGCTGGCGCCCGCCATCGGCGCCGGTAACTGCGTCGTACTGAAGCCAGCCGAATCCACCCCGATCAGCATCCTGGTGCTGGCCGAACTGATCGCCGACATCCTGCCGCCCGGCGTGCTCAACATCGTCAACGGTTATGGCCGCGAAGTCGGCATGCCGCTGGCCACCAGCACCCGCATCGCCAAGATCGCGTTCACCGGCTCCACCGCCACCGGCCGCATCATCGCGCAAGCCGCAGCCAACAGCCTGATCCCGGCCACGCTGGAACTGGGTGGCAAGTCTCCCAACGTGTTCTTCGAAGATATTGCACAAGAAGACGACGACTTCTTCGATAAGGCCGTCGAAGGTCTGGTGCTGTTTGCCTTCAATCAGGGCGAAGTGTGTACCTGCCCGTCCCGCGCCCTGATTCAGGAATCCGTGTACGACAAGTTCATGGAGCGCGTGCTGCCGCGCGTGGCTGCCATCAAGCAAGGCAACCCGCTGGACACCGACACCATGATCGGCGCACAGGCTTCCGACCTGCAAATGACCAAGATCCAGGAATACCTGGGCATCGGCAAGCAGGAAGGCGCGCAAGTGCTGGCCGGCGGCGCACGCGCCGAACTGGGCGGTGACCTGGCAGGTGGCTATTACATCCAGCCGACCCTGTTCAAGGGCCACAACAAGATGCGCATCTTCCAGGAAGAGATCTTCGGGCCGGTGCTCGCAGTGACCACCTTCAAGGATGAAGCCGAAGCACTGGCCATCGCCAACGACACCGTGTACGGCCTGGGTGCCGGCGTGTGGAGCCGCGACGGCGCACGCGCCTACCGCATGGGCCGTGGCATCAAGGCCGGTCGCGTATGGACCAACTGCTATCACGCCTACCCGGCACACGCAGCGTTCGGTGGCTACAAGGAATCCGGCATCGGCCGCGAAACCCACAAGATGATGCTGGACCACTACCAACAGACCAAGAACCTGCTGGTGAGCTACAGCCCGAAGAAGCTGGGCTTCTTCTAAGTAGCGGTTGGCAACCTGACGAGAAGGCATGATGGCCAGCCGCGTTTCCGCCACCCCCGCAGCGCTCGACCTGGTCGACCTGCTGGTGAAGAAGCACGGCCCCGTCATGTTCTTCCAGTCCGGCGGCTGCTGTGAAAACAGCGCCCCGCTGTGCTACCCCCAGGGCGAGTTCAAACTGAGCCCGCACGATGTCTACCTGGGAGAAGTCGGCGGCGCGCCCTACCACATGAGCCACCGTGATTTTGAATTCTGGCAGAACTCCCATCTCATCGTGGACGTGGTCAACGGTACCAGCGGTACATTTGCGCTGGACGGACCCGAAGGCAAAACCTTCGTCTGCCGCTCGCGCCTGCTGACGGACGAAGAACTGGCGGAACTCGCCAGGCAGGAATCGTCACAGACGCAATGAATTTTGAGCCGTTCGGCTCGATCCCCCTCCTCTTCCTCTGAGAGAGCTTTCCGGCGACGCAAGTCGCCGGCTTTTTTTGTACTCTTCATGCCGCATCAACACCCAGGATTGACACTCGCTGACTTTTGTCTCAATGTCCGATTAATGAAAATAAATTCTGTTTCAAATCAATTTTTATTTACGATGGATATTTCACTTTAGGGCCCCATGCGCCTACAACCCCAAGCTATTAAAAAGCGCCTTTCCGTCTCAGAGCGTATCGGCCGTTTCTTTTCTGGCATCGCTGATTTCAGCGTCGCTCTTGAGGCCATAGGTGTCGTGTTTTCGTTGCTAATTGGGCTTGGCGTTTTGGGGTTCGTTGGCTTTTCTTGGCTATCGCATTTCTTACAATCCGGCCATTTCTTACTTGCTGGCTTAGTCGCGCTGGTTCTTATCCCCATCTCTCTCGCTGCATTCGCTCGTTCTTATACAGCTATCGCCGTTCTTCTGGGGGCGGCTGCAATTTGTGGGGTAGCATTTTTGTCAGGGGCGGGAAATCTGCTTCTACCCTAACCCCTCAATAAAGCGAGACTGGCAAAAACACGCATCTTTTATAAACGCTCAGAAACCCATGCTCGAATCCATCCCCACCGCTCTCAACCTCCTCACCAGCCTCGCCAAAGCGATGGATTGGTTCACCGATCTGCGCAAGCAGACGCGGGGCGACGTGCGGGCGCTGATCGAGGAACTCAAGGAGAACTCGCGGCTGTGTTTCCGCGTGGTGGAAGATGGCGTGGCGCCGGAAGACGTGATTTCGCGTTTCTCGACCGCAACCTTCGATCGACTGAACGAAAGCGGCTTTGACTTCAACGCCGTGCGGCGCTGCGATATTCCGGCATTCGAAGGCATGGAGAACACCGACCTCGCCACATGGGCAGGGAAGTCGACGCAGGACCTGATCGTGAACATCTACGACAAGATCAAGGACCTGCGCTCGTTGCATGCGCTCGCCACCCTACAAAACCGGCGCCTCGGGCCGCGCATCATCAACATCCACAAGCGCATTCTGCTGCTGTTGCGACATATCAGAAGCTAGCAATAGCTGCCAGCAAAAGATATGGTCAGAGGCTTGCCAACGGGCAGCCCCCGGCCTGATCAGATTAAACAGTGCAGCGGATCAGACCAGCTTCCAGCCAATCGCCTGCCCCGCCCGCAACGGCACCAGCACATCGCTACCAAAAGGCAGGCTTTCAGGCACAGTCCAACTTTCCTTCACCAACGTGATGGTGCTGGTGTGGCGCGGCAGACCATAGAAGTCGGCACCATGGAAGCTGGCAAACCCCTCAAGCTTGTCCAGAGCCTCCGCCTGCTCGAAGGCTTCGGCATAGAGTTCGATGGCCGCATGCGCCGTGTACATGCCGGCACAGCCACAAGCGGCTTCCTTGGCCGACCGGGCATGCGGTGCACTGTCGGTGCCGAGGAAGAATTTCGGGCTGCCGGAAATCGCAGCGGCCACCAGCGCCTTGCGATGTTCTTCGCGCTTCAGCACCGGCAGGCAGTAATGATGCGGGCGGATGCCGCCGGTGAACATGGCGTTGCGGTTCATCAACAGATGGTGCGCGGTGATGGTGGCGCCAATATGGACCGGCGCACCGGCCACGAATTCGGCGGCATCGCGCGTAGTGATGTGCTCGAATATCACTTTCAGGCCGGGAAAATCCTTGACCAGCGGGATCATATGACGGTCGATAAAGACTTTCTCACGATCGAACACGTCCACGTCGCCGTCCGTCACTTCGGCATGCACCAGCAGCGGGAGCCCGTGCTTTTCCATGGCCGCCAAGGCCGCCGTGCATTTGCTCAGGCTGGAGACGCCGGAATCAGAATTGGTGGTCGCGCCCGCCGGGTACAGCTTCACGCCATGCACAAAGCCGCTGGCCTTGGCCTTGGCGATTTCCTCAGCCGTGGTGTTGTCGGTGAGGTACAGCGTCATCAGCGGCTCGAAGGTCATGCCCGCCGGCAGCGCCGCCAGGATGCGCGCACGATATTCAGCCGCGAGAGCGGTAGTGGTGACCGGCGGCCGCAGGTTGGGCATGACGATGGCGCGGCCAAATTGGCGCGCGGTATCGGGCAGCACTGCCTTCAGCGCGTCGCCATCGCGCAGGTGCAGATGCCAGTCGTCGGGGCGGGTAATAGTGAGCTTAGTCATGTTAGAGCCCATTTCGGTAGATTTTATGTATCGCGCCGGTTGCCTGCGGGATGCAGTGCAAGGCGCGGCCTGCGCAGTGTAGTCATTCTCCACAAACAGGACGCAACACCGCAATGCGTCCTGCAGGCAACAGGCCCTTCGGGTTGAGATGGGGTGCGGCGTCTGCTTCGTTGCAAAGCTTGCCGATGGAACAACCATCGGCTGCGCTCCGCGCCTTGCATCCATCCCCACCCCATCTCAACGCGATGCACAAAATCTACCGAGATGGGCTCTTTAGTTCCAGAGCCAATTCGTAAAGCGCGTTTTTCTTTGCGCCGGTGATGTCAGTCGCCAATTTTACCGCCTGTTTCAGCGGCAGTTCAGCCAGCAGCAACTCAAGCGTGCGACGGTCGCTCTCGGAAACCGCCTGCTCCTCGCTTTCTGGCGCCCCCTCGACCAGCAGCACAAATTCGCCGCGCTGGCGATCAGGGTCGGCCTGCAACCAGGCGACTGCCTCACCCAAAGGACAAGACGCGATCGACTCGAAGGTCTTGGTCAGCTCGCGCGCGAAGGTGATGCTACGATCACCACCGAGTACTTCCGCCAAGTCCTCGACGCTCTCGAGCACCCGATGTGGCGCTTCGTAGAACACCAGCGTTACGGGTACGGTACGCAGGCTTTGCAGCACCTCTCGCCGATGCGTGCGCTTGGCAGGCATGAAGCCGACAAACAGGAAACGTGGCATCAGCAGCCCCGAAGCCGACAGGGCAGCCACCGCCGCACTAGCGCCGGGGATAGGCACCACCCGGACACCCGCAGCCCGCGCCATATGGACCAGCACGGCACCGGGGTCGGAGATCGCCGGCGTGCCGGCATCGGAAATCAGCGCGACCGATTGCCCGGACTGCAGCAAAGCCACCAGCTTTTCGCCCGCAACGCGCTCATTATGTTCATGTAACGCCGTGAGTTTGGCCTTGATGCCGTAATGATTGAGCAGCCCTGCACTACGGCGGGTATCCTCCGCCGCCACGACCTCCACGGACTTCAGCACCTCCACCGCCCGGAAAGTGATGTCCTGCAGGTTCCCAATCGGTGTGGCCACCACATATAATGTGCCGCTATGATTCAACGCCTGTTCACCCTTGTTCTGTTGTGCTGCCTGCCCGTATTGGGCCATGCGGCAGACGAAGCCCCCCAGCCCACGCCAAAACCGATGCAATCGGCCGAGGAACGTTATCTCGAAGGCGCTTCCTGCCTGAAACAGGCGGATAGTGCCTGCGCCCAGGTCATGCTTGCCGGCATACCGCCTGCGTCGCCTTACGCCAAGATTCTGGATGCGCAGATCGCATCAACCGAGAAGAATGACGACAAGGTCCTGCGCCTGCTGATCCCGCTGCAGGGCAACACCAGCCTGTTGCCGCAAGCCATGGCGAGTTTACACGCAACCCTCGCGCAAGCCTACGAAAACCAGGGTAACGTGCTACGCGCGATCGAGCACTGGAGCCAGGCATCAAACGACAACGCCGCGCACTCGGAGCAACGCATCTGGGACTTGCTCCAGCCGCAAACACACGCTGCTCTGCTCGAGCTGCGAGGCGAAAGCCAGGACACGCTAACGCAAGGCTGGATCGATCTTGCCGTGGCGGCTGGCGCGAAATCCGTTGCTGAATCTTTGACACAATGGCGTGTCGCCTATCCGGATCATCCGGCATCCGAGGTGCTGCTGGCAAAACTGGCACAGACCACCCCACCGCTCCCAACGGAAGCAAGCGCATTCCAGGGCATTGTCGCACTGCTGCTTCCCATGGAAGAACCCGCCTATCAGTCAGCCGCCGAAGCCGTGTACGCCGGCATCATGGCAGCGCGCGGCAACGCAGGCGGCGAAGTCCGCCTCTATGGCACCAAGGGCGACAAGACGGAAATCCTGACGACATACCAGCAGGCGATTGCCGAAGGCGCGCAGTTCATCGTCGGCCCCATGGCGCGTGAAGAGGTCGGCGCATTGGCAGCCGCAGGCAAGCCACTGGTACCTACCCTCGCGCTAAACCAGCCGGAACAGGAAACCCTGCCCGACAACCTCATGACCTTCGGCCTGCCGGTCGAAGCGGAAGCACGCCAGGCCGCCCGCGTGGCAAGAGCCTACGGCATCCAGTCGGCCATCGTCGTCAGCGCCGACAGCCCCTTGGCCAAGCGCATGGAACAGGCTTTCATCAAGGAATGGCAGTTACAGGAAGGTACGCTGGTCGGCCAGAAAACCTTCGGTACCGACACCAACCTGGCCGAGTTCAAATCAGACATGAGCGCCACCCCGGCCGATATGATCTTTCTCGCCGCCAGCGTCGACGAGGCGCGTCGCGTGCGGCCCTACCTAGATCAGGCCATCCCCACCTTCGCCACCTCGCACGTGTACGACGGCTCCGCAGAGAACGCCGACAACACGCCTCTTTCCGCCATCCATTTCGTCGACATGCCGTGGATGATCAACCCACAGCACCCCGATTTTGTCCCGTACCGTGAAGCCGCCGCCAAGCTCCCGCCGGGCCAGGCGCAACGCTGGTTCGCCGTGGGCGTCGACGCGTGGAACATCATCATCGCCAAGGCCGGCGGCACATCGCTGCTGCTCCCCGGCCTGAGCGGCACCCTGCACATGGAAGGCAACAACATGGTGCGCGAACTACCCATGGCGCAATTCACGTCTGGCGGCATCATGCTGGAGCCCGCTCGTTGAGCACGGCCGGGCAGGCAGCAGAACAACTGGCTGCCACCTATTTGCAACAACAAGGCCTTACACTGCTGGAAACCAACTACCGCAGCCGCTTCGGCGAAATCGACCTGATCATGCAGGACGGCAAGGAAATCGTGTTCGTCGAAGTACGCCTGCGCCGCAATGCTGGCTTCGGCGGCGCCGGTGCCAGCATCACGGCAGCCAAGCAGCAAAAATTATCGCGCACCGCTGAGGACTACCTGATGCGGCACGGCCAGAGCGCCTGCCGCTTCGATGCCGTGCTCATGCCGGCGCTGAACACCCGAGAACTGGAATGGATCAGGAACGCATTCGACACACCATGAACCTCACTGAACGCATCGCCACCCATTTCGATGAAAGCGCACGCCTGCAGCGTGCCTGCGCCGAATTGCTTTCCCCGGCTATCGCCAATGCCGCAGAACATCTGGTCAGCACCTTTCTCAACGAGCACAAAGTCCTGGTGTGCGGCAACGGCGGCTCAGCCGCACTGGCCCAGCATTTCGCTGCTTATATGCTGCACCGCTACGACCTGGACCGCCCCGGCCTCGCCGCCATCTGCCTGGCTTCAGACAACGCCACGCTGACCGCCATCGCCAACGACACGCAATTCGAGCAGATCTTCGCCAAGCAGGTGCAGGCGCTCGGCCAAGAGGGCGACGTGCTGCTGGTCATGAGCATCGGCGGCAACTCGCGCAACATCCTCAACGCCATCAAGGCCGCGCACGACCGCAATATGCTGGTGATCGCCATGACCGGCGGCGACGGCGGCGACCTGCTGGAACTTTTGCAAGCACACGACCTCCATATTGGGGTGCCCCATGACAACGCCGCCATGGTACAGGAGGGTTATCTGCTGATCCTTCACGCCCTGTGCGATGCCATCGATAGTCTTTTGTTAGGAGTGGAATAATGAACAAGCTGAATCAACTGGTGCTGGGGCTCGTGCTCTGCGGCACCCTGAGCGCCTGCGCACCTGTCGTCGTCGGCGGGGCGGCCACCGGCGGACTCGCGGCGGCTGACCGTCGCACCTCTGGCGCTTACGTCGAAGACGAGGCGATCGAATGGAAGGCCAACAATCGGGTCAAGGACAAACTGGGCGACAAGATTCACCTCAACGTCACCAGCTACAACCGCAACGTGCTGCTGACCGGCGAAGCGCTCGATGCCGACGCCAAGGCACAAGCGGAAAGCATGACCAAGGCGGTCGAAAACGTCCGCAACGTCACCAACGAACTGCAAGTCGGCCCGGCCAGCGTACTGACCTCGCGCAGCAACGATACCTACCTCACCACAAGGGTGAAGAGCGCCTTCCTGGCCGAAAACCGTTTCTCCGCAAACCACGTCAAGGTCGTCACTGAAAACAGCGTGGTCTACCTGATGGGCATCGTCACCCGCAAGGAAGCAGAGGACGCCGTGGAAATCGCCCGTGTCATCGACGGGGTGGAAAAAGTCGTCAAGGTCTTCGAGTATATCGAGTAGGCTCGCTGTATAATCGCGCCATCTCAAAGCATCATTTAGGTAGCCACATGAGCAGCGATCTCAAGGAAATCATCATCGAAGGCCTGACCCGGGCGGGCAAGCCTTTCCGCCCGAGCGACTGGGTGGATCGCATGTGCAGCACCTACGCCACGTTCGGTCCGGATCGCAAGCTGCGCTACTCGCCCTACCTCAAGCCGCGCCTGCTCAACGGCGTGCGCTGCCTGGCGGTAGACCTGAAGCTGAAGGACATCAATCCGGAAGGCTACGCCCAGCTGATACACTTCGCAGCAGAAAACAACCTCAACATCAAGGACGCGGACGGCAACAACATCGACCTGCCCGCCTGAAGTTGATCATGCAAAAAAGCCGGCAAATGCCGGCTTTTTTCATTTCACGGACTTCATTTCGCAGGCGTTGCGATTTTTTCGATGTACTGTCGCGTCACGAGGCCACGTCGCACCTTGGCCAATTGCCCCTGCGGATTGAAAATGTAGGTCGTCGGCAGCACGTCGGCCGGGCCAATCTGCTGTGTCAGTTTTTCATCTCCCAGCACCACGGGATAATTCATCAGATTGTCGTCCACAAAAGTCCGCACCTCCTTGGCATCCTTGTACTCCAGCGCCACCCCCAGCACTACCATGTCCTTGCGCTTCTCGTGCAGCGCAATCAGATCGGGGATTTCTTCCATGCAGGGGGGGCACCAGGTTGCCCAGTAGTTCACGACCACCCACTTCCCCTTGTACCCCGCCAGCGTGTGCGTCTTGCCGTCGAGATCCTTCATACTGAAATGCTCTGCCGCCTGGACCAGGCTCACGCAGCACAAGAGCGCCAGCACCGCGATACCTCGACACCACCTGCCGCCCCCGGGCGCTTGCCGTTCGGATTGCATGTCACACTCCTGTCATCTGATGGATGTTTGATGGCGGGATTTTATCATTCCCGCCCTGAGGCGCTTCCCGTCAACGATGGTTTTATGCCCCCCACCCACGGCGTGAGTCGTGACAAGCTCGCACTTTGACTTTACTATCTGCGCATCCCACATGGAGATTCACATGGCGCTCCGCCTGCACGTGCCCGCTCTGGAAGACAATCCTGCCATTCCGGCAGAAGTCCGCCCGAAGGCCATTCAGGAACTGATCGCCAGCCTGCCGCAAGGCAATCCGCGAGCCACGGCGCGCCTGCTGCTGGAGGAACTCGAACGGCTCAACCGTCAGAAGTTCTCCCCGGATACCCGGCTCACCGCACTCGAACTGTACCGACCGGCCGTCCTCAATACCGTCCACGCGCTATCCCGCCAGTATTGCAACCAGCCCCTACCGTTGCAGGAAACCGCCAGGGCGCAGGCGGATCTCACGCTGGAACTGTTCAACGAGCTGGCCAACGGCTACAAGCAGGCCATCCTGTCGGAAGAAGACCGGCTGTTCACGCTGGGCGACAACAACCAGCTCGCTATGCTGGTGCATCGCGCCATCGACGCCCTGGGACGATTGCTGCGGGTGCACCATCTGACCTATTCCCACCCCGTTCCCGGCGTGTGGTCCCAACTGCATCTGCTTTACCTGCATGCCCTGCAACTTTCGCTGCAGAACCTGACCGTCCCCGACGACCAGGGCGAAAGCAGCATCAACATCGTTTACAAGCACGCGCTGCTGCTGGCGCTGGCCAGCCCCGCGCACCTCAATTCCATCGACATCGAACGCACGATCCAGTATCTGGATCATTTTGCCGATCTGTCGCAGTTACACCCGCTCATGAATCCGGAGAAGCCGGCCGGGGTGTTTCTGGTCGAACTGAAGTCGGACACCCCGCCGACGCCGCTCGCCAAGAACGCCAAGAACGCCAAAGGCGCGGACCCGCGCACCGATATCCTGCTGATCACCATTGAGCTGGCGCGGCAAGTACACCAGCACCTCACGACGCTGCAGGCCGGGGCCTCCGCCACAATCCCGGGACTGCCGGAAGAAGCAAGGCTCGACCAGCGCTACCGCGACTTGCTGCAACACCTGCTCAAGCACTGGGGCAATCCACCCAAAAGAGGCTTCCAGCGCTCGCAAAAAACCACCGTGATCGAAATGTGCGTGGGGATTACAGCGATCCATCATTTCCTCAAACTGGAAGCCTCGCAGTCCGACGATACGGCGCGCAACCAAGCCACCGACATGACCCTGAATTTCGCCACCTCGCCCATCGACAACGGTGGCGGCTCCATCTTCAAGGCGGCCCGCTGGATGGTCACCAACGAAAGTCCGGGCGGCTTCTCGCTGAAAAAGCCGATTCCCGCACAGGAAAGCCTGCGCATCGGCGAGTTGCTGGGGCTGAAGCCCAACCACGCCAACCGCTGGGGCCTCGCCATCGTACGCTGGGCCAGCAGCACCGAAGGAACGCCGTTGCAGGTGGGCGCCCAAATGATCGCCCCGAGCGCAGAAGCGGTCAGCCTGCATTTTAAGGAAGACCTGCCCTCACAGTATGGGCTACTGCTGCCGGAAGTTGCGGCACTGAAACAGCCCGCCACCTTGGTGGCCGCACGCGGCCTGTACAAACCCGCACGCACCCTGCAACTCGAAGAAAACGGCACGCTCACCGACATCATGCTGACGCGTCTGGTTGAACGCACGCATAACGTCGAGCGTTTCCAGTTCAGTCGTCTCTGACGATTGCGGTGCCGACATTCCATGATGCGCACGCTTCACTTGGCCGACTTTTTTCGCTAGGATAGCGGCATCAGTCTTTCACCACCCTCCATACTCACCTAGAGGTTTCACATGAGCGAACATATTCTGCACGTCACCGACGCTGCATTCGAACAAGAAGTCCTGCAATCCCAGACCCCAGTGCTGGTCGACTACTGGGCTGAATGGTGCGGCCCCTGCAAGATGATCGCCCCGATCCTGGACGAAGTGGCCCGCGAATACGCCGGCCGCCTGAAAGTCGCCAAGCTGAACATCGACGAAAACCAGCAGACGCCGCCCAAGTACGGCATCCGCGGCATCCCGACCCTGATGCTGTTCAAGAACGGCAACGTCGAGGCCACCAAGGTCGGCGCGCTGTCCAAATCCCAACTGACGGCGTTTATTGACAGCAATATCTAAAGCCGTTACGCTGGCGCCTGATTACAGTCCTGAAGCCGCTTTCCGGCGGCCCTGAATCAGGCGCCGAAATCCTCTCCTCCGAATCCCGTTCTTCCCGAGTTACTCCAGCGAGTCTCCGCACATGCATTTATCCGACCTCAAACATTTACCCGTCACAGAAATTGTGGAAATGGCCATTGCGCATGAAATTGAAGGCGCAAGCCGCATGCGCAAGCAGGACCTGATCTTTGCGCTGCTGAAGAACAAGGCCAAGAAGGGCGAGACGATTTTCGGCGACGGCACGCTGGAAGTGCTGCAGGATGGCTTCGGCTTCCTGCGCGCGCCGGACAGCTCCTATCTGGCCGGGCCGGATGACGTTTATGTCTCCCCCTCGCAGATCCGCCGCTTCAACCTGCACACCGGCGACAGCATTACCGGCGAAGTCCGCACCCCCAAGGACGGCGAACGCTATTTCGCGCTGGTGAAGGTCGACACCGTCAACGGCGAACCGCCGGAGAACACCAAGCACAAGATTCTGTTCGAAAACCTGACGCCGTTGCATCCGGACAAACCGCTGAAACTGGAACGCGAAATCCGCGGCGAAGAAAACATTACCGGCCGCGTCATTGACATGATCGCGCCGATCGGTAAGGGCCAGCGCGCCCTGCTGGTCGCCAGCCCCAAATCCGGCAAAACCGTGATGATGCAGCATATTGCCCACGCCATCACCGCCAACCATCCAGACGTTGCACTGATCGTACTGCTGATCGACGAGCGCCCGGAAGAAGTGACGGAAATGACCCGTTCGGTGAAGGGCGAAGTCGTCGCTTCCACCTTCGACGAACCCGCCACCCGCCACGTGCAGGTCGCTGAAATGGTGCTGGAAAAAGCCAAGCGCCTGGTTGAACACAAGAAGGACGTGGTGATCCTGCTCGACTCCATCACCCGCCTGGCCCGCGCCTATAACACCGTGGTGCCGTCTTCCGGCAAGGTGCTGACCGGCGGCGTGGACGCCAACGCACTGCAGCGCCCCAAGCGTTTCTTCGGCGCCGCCCGCAACATCGAGGAAGGCGGCTCGCTGACCATCATCGCCACTGCGCTGGTCGACACCGGTTCGCGCATGGACGACGTGATCTACGAAGAATTCAAGGGTACCGGCAACATGGAAATCCATCTCGACCGCCGTATGGCCGAGAAACGCCTGTACCCCGCCATCAACGTCAACCGCTCTGGCACCCGCCGTGAAGAATTGCTGATCGAGCAATCGGTGCTGCAGAAGATCTGGGTGCTGCGCAAGCTGCTGTATCCGATGGACGACCTCGAAGCGATGGAGTTCCTGCTGGACAAGATCAAGTCCACCAAGAACAACGCCGAGTTCTTCGACGCTATGCGCAGATAACTTCTGCGACAGCCGTTTTTGCGCACAGTTGATTTAAAAATGAAATTCTTGGATAATCGCGAGTTTTCTGCGATAGCCAGACACCTAAGGACATAGAGAATGAAAGCCGACATTCATCCGGAATACAACGAAATTACCGTGACTTGCAGCTGCGGCAACAAGTTCCAGACCCGTTCCACCAACAGCAAGGCCCTGAACATCGAAGTGTGTTCCCAGTGCCATCCGTTCTACACGGGCAAGCAGAAGATCGTCGACACCGCCGGTCGCGTGGAAAAGTTCCGCCAAAAGTACGGCATGTAATTTGCCGCAGGCAGGTTCTGAACAGAAGGCAGCCTTGGCTGCCTTTTTGTTTTGGATGCCGGCGGAACGCCCGTAAAATCATTCTTTTCGATAGCCTTCATTCCAAGCATGCCGTTTGAAGTCCAGCACGACTGGCAAGCCAGCCTGGCCACCCCGAGACCGCTGATCGGCGAGCGCGCCAAGACGCGCCTGTTGCTGCTGCTCTGCTTCATGTGGATCACGCTGGGGCTGGTGGGGCACCATCCGTGGAAACCGGAAGAGGCCCAGACCATCAGCAGCATCAAGCACATGATGCAGGGCGAGGCCTGGCATCTGCCCGTGATCGCGGGCAACCCCTCGTTAAAATATCCGCCGTTGTACTACCTCAGTGCCAGCGTCAGCGGCTGGATGGCCACGCCCTGGCTGAGCCTGCACGATGCCGCGCGCCTCGCCAGCGGCTTCTGGATGGCCCTGACATTGCTGGTGGTGGGGATGACCGGCCGCGAGATGTGGGGCCAGGGCTCCGGCAGACAGACCACGTTCATTTTTCTGAGCTCGCTGGGGCTGTTGTTCTCGGCACATCTCCTGTCCCCCATGGTCGCCGGGCTGGCAGGCTATGCGATCGGGTTTTATGCCTTGGCCCTGTCGCCGCGGCGGCCGTGGCGGGCCGGCGCATTGCTGGGGCTGGGCACGGCGGTGATCGCGCTATCCACCGGCCTGTTGGGTGCGGAAGTGCTGCTGCTTTCCGGCCTGTTGCTCCCGCTTTTGTTCAAGTCCTGGCGCCGCCCCTCCACCTGGGCCACTCTGGCGACCGGCGTGCTATTGGCCGCGCCACTGGTGGGATACTGGCTGTGGAACTTGTGGCAACACGCGCCGGATTTGCTGATCCAATGGCTGGCCACCGGGCATCATGCGCTGGACAACCGCAGCCTGCCCTACTTTCTGAAAACGCTGACCTGGTACGCCTGGCCCGGCCTGCCGCTCGCGGCATGGGCGCTATGGCATTACCGCAACCACCTGATGCAGCGGCCGCAGTTCCAGCTGGCGCTGACGTTCTTCGTGGTGACGCTGCTGATGCTGGGGTTCGGCGCCGACAACCGCGACATCCAGGCCCTGCCGTTGCTGTTGCCAATCGCCGTACTTGGCGGTGCCGCCATCGATACCCTGCGCCGCAGCGCCGCCAGCGCACTCGACTGGTTCAGCATCATGCTGTTCGGCACGCTCGCGTTCGTGATCTGGCTGGGATGGACCGCGATGATGACCGGGACCCCTGCCAAATTGGCGGCACGCATGCACAAGCTGTCGCTGGACTACGTCCCGCATTTCGACTGGCGCCTGTTTCTGGCCGCGCTGGTCGTCACCGCCATCTGGGCCCTGGTCGTGTTCAAAGCCAAACGTTCCAACCGTGCCGTCGTCACCGACTGGGCCATGGGAATCACCATGGTATGGGGCCTGCTGATGACGCTGTTACTGCCCTGGCTGGACGCCGCCAAGAGCTACGACCGGATGTTCGCTTCCATGCAACAAGCGCTGCCGGCGCAGTTTGCCTGCATGAGCAGTCGACACCTTGGCGACTCGCAGCGTGCGCTGCTGGACTATTATCTGAACATTCGTGCCTATCCTTTCGAGCCGACACAACACATCGACTGCGACCTTTACCTGATCCAGGACGAACGCCGACGCGACAAGCTCGACCCCGGACCGTCGTGGACCCTGATCTGGGAAGGCAAGCGGGCCAGCGATCGGCGCGAAAGTTTCCGCCTTTACCGGTTCATGCCCGATGCGCCACCGGCCGAGACGAACGCACCGACAAGCTGATGCGCACAGAACTCACAATCTTGAGTAAAATAATCAAGTAATACCGGCCGGGCACAAGAGTATCGCCCACTTATCCGACCATTCGACCGACATCCTTTCATGGCAGATGCATCCAACAGACTGATCGACCGCTACGGACGCAAGGTGGACTACATCCGCCTTTCGATCACCGACCGTTGTGATTTCCGCTGCGTGTACTGCATGGGCGAGGACATGACCTTTCTTCCGCGCGATGAGGTCTTGTCGCTGGAAGAGTGTGAACGGCTGGTCCGGATTTTCGTCGGTCTCGGCGTTGAAAAAGTACGCATCACCGGCGGAGAACCGTTGGTGCGTAAGAACGCGCTATGGCTATTCGAGCAAATCGGCCGCATGCCAGGCCTGCGCGAACAGGTCATCACCACCAACGGCTCTCAACTCGCAGAATTTGCCTCCCCGCTCAAGGCCGCAGGGGTAAGCCGTATCAACATCAGCCTCGACAGTCTGCAGCCCGAACGTTTCCGCCGCATCACCCGCGTGGGGGACCTCACCAAGGTGCTGAGAGGCATCGAAGCCGCACGTGAAGCGGGATTCGCGCACACTCGACTCAACAGCGTCCTGATGCGTGGCATCAACGATGACGAAGCACCGGCGCTGGTGAAATTTGCCGTGGAACAAGGCATCGATATCGCCTTCATCGAGGAGATGCCGCTAGGCGAAGTCGACCACCACCGCGGCAGCAGCTATGTCAGCAACGACGACACCCTCGCGCAGTTGCAGCAGCATTATCCACTGCAGCCCAGCGATGCCACGACCCACGGCCCCGCCCGGTACTGGCAAGTCGCGGGCACACACACCCGCATCGGTTTCATTTCGCCGCACAGCCACAATTTCTGCGAATCCTGCAACCGCGTGCGCATCACCTGCAAGGGCGAGTTGTATCTCTGCCTGGGTCAGGACGACAAGGTCGACCTGATGCCGCTGTTGCGCGATTTTCCACAGGACGATGCGCCGATCCGCGACGCGATTCTGCAGGCCATGACCATCAAGCCCAAAGGACACGATTTCGACTTGCGCCGGGCTGCACCTGCCGTGGTGCGCTTCATGTCCATGACGGGGGGCTGATGACGCCGGTCACAGGCATCATTCTGGCCGGCGGCCAGGCGAGCCGGATGGGGGGCGTGGACAAAGGCCTGCTACCCCTTCGCGGACAGCCTCTGGTGGCCCACGCCATCGCCAGACTGCAGCCGCAGGTCGACGAACTGCTGTTGAATGCCAATCGCGAAACCGCGCGCTATGCCCAATTCGGCTTTACGGTCATCGAGGATACCCTCGGCGGGTTTCATGGACCGCTGGCCGGGGTACAAAGCGGGATGCTCCACGCAACGCATCCCTGGATAGTTGTGGTGCCATGTGACGCCCCCTTGCTACCGACCGACCTCGTCGCACGTCTCGGACAGGCGCTACGGCAACATGATGCAGAACTCGCAGTGGCCACGACTGGCGGCAGGCGACAGCCCGTCTTCAGCATGATGCACACCCGCTTGTTGCCGCAACTCACCCACTATCTGACAGACGGCGGACGCAAGGTCGAAGCCTGGTACAGAAGCCTGCGCGCGGTCGACGTGCCGTTTGACGACCAGCCCGGGGCATTCGCCAACCTCAACACTCCCGACGAATTGGCTGCCCATGCCGCGCTCGACTGATCGCCCGCCCTTGCTCGGCATTTGCGCTGCCAGCAGCAATACCGGCAAAACCACGCTGCTCATCGGCCTGATCCCGGCCTTGCTGCGCGCCGGATGCCGGGTATCGGTGATCAAGCACGCTCACCATCGTTTTGATATCGACCATCCAGGCAAGGACACTTACCGCATCCGTGAAGCAGGCGCCGTGCAGACACTGATCGGCTCCCGCCAGCGCTGGGCGCTGATGACGGAACTCGATGGCACGGCCGAGGAGCCTGATCTCGCAACACTTGCCACACAACTGGATCCCACGGCGGCTGATCTTGTGCTCGTCGAAGGGTTCCGGCACGAACGCATCCCCAAACTCGAAGTCTTTCGCCCCAGCATGCAACAGCCGTTACTGGCCGACAACGACCCGGACATCATCGCCGTCGCCTCGGACGAAGCGTTCCAACACCGCCTGCCCGTGCTGCCCCTGAATGACCATGACTCCATTGCCCGCTTCCTGCTTGGCTGGCTTACCCTACAACATCGACTCCCATCAGCGACTTGATCATGACTACGACACTTCCGGCACCCCGCACCGACGATTACGACCCGAATTCCATGTCAGTCGACCGCGCACGACAGCACATCCGCGACCACCTCACCCCGGTGCGGGAGACCGAACGGCTGGCGTTGACCGATGCACTGGGACGCGTGCTGAGCACCGATATCCGCTCGCCGTACGATGTGCCCAACCATGACAACTCTGCCATGGACGGCTTCGCCTTGCGCCTGGAATCACTGAACGCAGAGGGCAATACCACCTTGCGCGTGGTCGGCACGGCGTTTGCCGGCAGGCCCTATCAGGGAGCCATCGGCCCGGACGAATGCATCCGCATCATGACGGGCGCCGTGGTGCCAGCCACCTGCGATACGGTCGTGATGCAGGAACAGGTGCTGGCGGAGGATGACCAAGCCACCTTCGGTAGCGGCATCCGCAAGGGACAGAACATCCGCCTGGCTGGCGAAGACCTGTCACAGGGACAAGTCGTCTTTCCCGCCGGCCACCGGCTGCGCCCCGCGGACCTCGGCCTGATCGCCTCGCTCGGCATCGGGGAGATCGACGTGTTTCGCAAGCTACGCGTGGCGTTTTTCTCCACGGGGGACGAACTCACCAGCATCGGCCAACCGCTTGAGCAAGGCCAGATCTACGACAGCAACCGTTACACCATCTTCGGCATGCTGGCACGCGCGGGGGTAGAACTGATCGACATGGGTGTCGTCCGCGACGACCCGGCATTGCTGCGGGCCGCCCTGCAGCAAGCGGCCGCCCAGGCCGATGTCATCCTCACCAGCGGCGGCGTCTCGGTGGGCGAGGCCGACTACATGAAGCAACTCCTGCAGGAGCTCGGCCAAGTCGTGTTCTGGAAAATCGCCATGAAACCGGGGCGTCCACTGGCCTACGGCAGGATCGGCCAGGCCCACTATTTCGGCCTACCTGGCAACCCGGTCGCGGTCATGGTCACGTTCTACCAGTTCGTCCGCCACGCCCTGCTGGTGCTGATGGGGCAACCCAACCCACCGGCACACCCCATGCTCCCGGCAGTGTGTGTCGAACCGATCAAGAAGGCGCCGGGACGTACCGAATTTCAGCGCGGCATCCTGTTTCCCGATAGCGACGGCAGCTGGAAAGTCCGGCCCATCGGCAACCAGAGTTCCGGCGTGCTGCGCTCCATGTCTGAGGCCAATTGCTTCATCGTCCTCCCCGAGTCCTGTGGCAACCTGGCAGCCGGGGAGGTGGTGCAAGTGCAGGTCTTCGAAGGTATCGTATAACCCCAATTAACATCATGGAAACCATGAGGTTAATTTGCTGAATTTCCAGTAGAATTGCGCGCCCACCAAATTCTATGATGGCAACATAAGCCACGCGCATTCCCTGGAGATTCACCATGTTCACCTATAAGAAGATTTACCTTGCCGTTGTAGGCTGTGCCGCGCTTTCCCCGGCTTTCGCTGCGGAAGACGCTGCCGAGACGTCCTCCTCGATCAACCTGGCCCCTATCGTCGTCACGGCCACCCGCGTGGAGCAGAACAGTTTTGATTTGCCGGTGTCGATTGACGTCGTCGATGCGGAAACCATTCGCGATGGTCGTCCGCAAGTCAACATCTCGGAAATTGCAGTTCGCATTCCTGGCATCGTCGCCAGCAACCGCAACAATTTCTCTCAGGACATTGCGATTTCAACTCGTGGGTTTGGCGCTCGTTCTGCGTTCGGCGTTCGCGGCGTTCGCTTGTATGCCGATGGCATCCCGATGAGCATGCCGGACGGCGCCGCGCAAAGTGGTACGTTCAACTTTGACACGGCAAACCGTGTTGAATTCATGCGAGGCCCGTTCTCAGCCTTGTATGGCAACTCTTCCGGCGGCGTAGTGCAGATGTTCACTGCAGACGGTGCAAAAAACCCTACCATCTCGGGGCGATTCACCGTTGGCAGCTATGGGTCACAACGTGAATCACTGACTTTTGAAGGCCAGGAAGGCAACTTCAACTACATCGTCAATGCGGCGCATCAAGAGACTGACGGTTTCCGCATGTTCGGAGAATCCACTCGCAATACCCTGCACGGAAAGTTCAGTCTGCAAGCCACCCCTGACACCAAAATCACCGTGGTCGCAACATCATTGGAACAACCAGAATCCAAGGACTCGTTGGGCCTGACACGAGCGGAATTCCTGAAAAACCCCAGCGGCCTGTACGCTGGCTTTCCCCTTAATACCAATCCGCACGTTGACCGCACGCATACGCAGGTTGGCGTCGTTCTCGATCACAACTTGAATGCTGAACACAGTTTCAGGGTGATGGGGTATTACGGCGTGAGAGAAAATCTGCAATATCAAGTGAGTAATAGCGTACCGTCTATTGACCGCGATTTTGGTGGGATTGATGCCCGTTGGACGTGGAAGACCAGTTTGGCCGAGCGCCCGTTTACGTTCACCGCAGGCCTCAATTACGACAACATGGAAGATGATCGCAAGGCGTACCCGGCCACAAACGGCGTGATCTCAGCGGGCCCCACACGTAACGAAACGCAGCGAGCCCGCAATTTCGATCAGTTCGCACAATTCTCATGGGAACCTACGGATCGCTTGATATTGATCGGTGGGCTCAGACACACTCGCGTCAACTTCGATATTTCAGACAATTATCCTGACGCTATCGATGGCAGCGGGTCTCTGGAATTCGAAAACACTAGCCCAGTCGTAGGCGCAACGTTCAAACTCACCCCGACCATCAATGTTTACGCCAACTATGGTGAAGGCTTTGAGACGCCGACATTCGTCGAAATCAATTACAACAATGCGTCTACAGGGGCTGGCCCCAATTTGGGGCTGCAGCCTAGTAAAAGCAAAAACTATGAACTCGGGGTAAAAGCGTTCGTCACCGACTCGACGAAGGTTAATCTGGCACTGTTCAAGGTGGATGCACAGAAGGAAATCGTCGTTAAAGAAAGTTCCGGTGGCAAAACCACCTATACAAACGCCGGTGACTCCGAACGAAAAGGGGTCGAACTATCCTTGGATAGCGCACTACCCCACAACTTCAATCTTTATGCAGCGCTGACGTGGATGGAAGCGGAATACAGAGATTCGTTCACCTGCGCGTCTGGAATCTCCTGGTGTACCGCCCCCGGAATCATTAATTCCGGAAACAAAATCCCCGGCACCTACCAGTCAACGGCTTACACCGAACTCTCCTGGAGGCATCCGGCAACTGGATTTAGCACCGCCATTGAAGGGATGCACTTCAGCAAGACTTACGTGAATGACCTGAACTCGGAGAGCACCAAGCCTTATACCATATTTAACTGGAGAGGCGGCTTTACCCAGAACCTGGGGCAATGGAAACTGGGTGAGTTTCTCCGCCTAGAAAACATTACGGATCAAAACTATACAGGCTCGGTCAAAATCAACGAATCCAAACAGCGTTACTATGAGCCAAGCCCGCCGCTCAATTGGTTGATTGGTGTGAACGCCAGCTACCAGTTCTAACCCCTGTGGCTGCAGACAAAACCCGCTTCGGCGGGTTTTGTTTTTTCCGCCGCTCAATCAAGTAAAATCGCCGCATCATGGCAGAAGACAGCGATCTCGAACGCACAGAACCAGCGACAGGACGACGGCTTGAAGAGGCGCGTCAGAAAGGCAATGTCCCGCGCTCGCGGGAGATGACGACGTTCGCGATTCTGCTTGCGGCGGCATCGACGTTGCTGATGCTGGGGGAACCGCTGGCGCAGGGGCTGATGCAACTGATGAAACGCGGCATGACGTTTGACCGCGCCGCACTCGACCAGCAGGATTTCTTGTGGAACAGCCTGATTCACGCCACGATCGACATGCTGGTGCTGTTCTTTCCGATCTTGCTGGTGGCGCTGGTCGCAGCGTTTATCGCGCCGATGGCACTTGGAGGTTGGCTGTTGAGCACGCAGGCGCTGGAACCGGATTTCGGCCGCACTAACCCGATGAAGGGCATTGCGCGCATTTTTTCCACCCACGGACTGGCCGAACTCGGCAAGGCCCTCGCCAAGTCGCTGGTCATTGGACTGGTGGGTTACTGGGTCATTGTGCACTACTGGGACGAGTCGCTCGCGCTGGTAACGGAGTCGCTGATGAGCGGTACCGCGCACATGGTTCAGCTGATCGGCTGGTCGTTTTTGACCGTCACCGCCAGCATGGCGCTGATCGTCGCGATCGACGTGCCCTTTCAACTGTGGGAATACCACCGCAAACTGCGCATGACCAAGGAAGAAGTGCGGCAGGAAATGAAGGAGAGCGAGGGCGACCCCCAACTCAAGAGCCGTATCCGCAGCATGCAGCGCGAAATGGCGCGCCGGCGCATGATGGGAGAAGTCCCCAAGGCCGACGTGATCGTGACCAACCCGACCCATTATGCCGTGGCACTGCGTTACGACGAAAAATCGATGCGCGCACCTCGTGTGATCGCCAAGGGCACTTACCTGCTGGCGGAACGCATCCGTGAACTGGGCATGGAAAACAACATTCCCGTACTCCGCACCCCGTCACTGGCGCGTGCATTGTACAAACATGCGGAACTGGATCAGGAGATTCCCACCGCGTTGTTCGCCGCGGTCGCCGAAGTGCTGGCCTATGTTTACCAGCTTCGCAGTTATAATAAGGGCGGTGGCGTAATGCCGGAATTGCCGCAGGAAATTCCGGTGCCTGAAGGCATGGATATCGTGGAAGAAACGGAACTCACTGAATAATGGCGGTCATGACTCCTCCTCGTCTCGGATTGCGCGAACTTGCCGCCCCGCTGCTCGTCATCTTGATTCTGGCGATGATGGTGCTGCCGCTACCCGCGTTCCTGCTCGATCTGTTGTTCACCTTCAACATCGCGCTGTCCATGATCGTCATTGTGGTCAGCATGTACACGCTCAAGCCGCTCGATTTTGCAGCATTCCCTACCGTGCTACTGATGACTACATTGATGCGGCTGTCGCTCAACGTCGCATCTTCGCGGCTTGTTCTGATGGAAGGCCATACTGGGCCGGGTGCCGCCGGCAAGGTGATTGAAACATTCGGCCATTTCCTGATCGGCGGCAACTATGCAGTCGGTATCGTCGTGTTCGTCATCCTAGTGATCATTAATTTCGTGGTGATCACCAAGGGTGCCGGACGTATTGCAGAGGTGAGCGCACGCTTCACCCTGGACGCCATGCCCGGCAAGCAGATGGCGATCGACGCCGACCTTAACGCCGGATTGATCGGCGAGGAAGAGGCACGCCGGCGTCGCCGCGAAATTGCCGAGGAAGCCGAGTTCTACGGCTCCATGGATGGTGCCAGCAAATTCGTGCGCGGCGATGCCGTGGCCGGCATCCTGATCATGCTGATCAACCTGATCGGCGGGCTAGGTGTCGGTATGTTCCAGCATGGGCTGGACTTTACGACTGCTCGTGACAACTACACTCTGCTGACCATTGGTGACGGCCTAGTCGCCCAGATTCCAGCCCTGATCATCTCCACTGCCGCCGGCATGATGGTGACCCGCGTTGGCAAGGGCGAGGATGTCGGCCAGCAGTTGCTCGGCCAGATGTTCGCTAACTCAAAGGCACTCTACGTAACCGCAGGCGCACTCGGCGTCATGGGGATCATGATGGGTTTCCAGCCATCATTCATCCTGATCGCTGGATTGATTGGCGCTACAGCCTACATGATGGAAACCCGCGCACAGGCCGCGCAGCAACAGGAAGAAGTGCAGGAAGCCATCGCCCCGCCCCCCGAGGTCATGGAGGTGGGCTGGGACGATGTCGCGCCAGTGGATGTCCTGGGGTTGGAAGTGGGTTACCGCGTCATCCCGCTGGTCGATCGCAGCCAGGATGGCGAATTGCTGCGCCGGATCCGAGGCATCCGCAAGAAATTCGCACAGGACATGGGTTTTCTTGTGCCGGCGGTGCACATCCGGGATAACCTGGAGCTGCGTCCCAACGCCTATCGCATCGCACTGAAAGGTGTCGAGGTCGGGCAAGGGGAGGCATTGATCGGTCAATATCTCGCCATCAACCCAGGGCGCGTACTAGGGGAACTGAGCGGCACGCCCACCAAGGATCCAACCTTTGGCCTCCCAGCCGTCTGGATCAATGCAGACCTGCGCGAGCAGGCCCAGAGCTTTGGGTACACTGTCGTCGACGCCTCGACCGTGGTCGCGACCCATCTCTCCAACATCATCCAGAACCACGCTGCCGAGCTGCTGGGGCGCGAAGAAACCCAGCAACTGCTCGAACGCGTCGGCAAGGAATCGCCCAAGCTCGTGGAAGACCTGGTGCCCAAGAGCATCCCGCTGGGCACCCTGCAAAAGGTGCTGCAGAACCTGCTGCAAGAAGGGGTCCACATCCGCGACATGCGCACCATCATCGAGGTGCTGGCCGACAACGCGCCCCGCACGCAGGATACCGAGCAACTGACCACCTTCGTGCGGACCGCGCTGGGCCGCGCCATTACCCAGCAACTGTTCCCAGGCACCGGGGAACTGCAGGTGATCGCCCTGGCGCCACAACTGGAAAATATTTTGCTTCAGGCCACGCAGACCCCCGGGGCTGAAGGACCAGGACTTGAACCGGGACTAGCAGACCAGCTGCTGCGTGGCGTTAACCAGTCTGCCGAAAACCAGGAGCAGATGGGCATGCCGGCCGTACTGTTAGTCCCTGCCCCGATGCGCTCATTGATGGCGCGCTTCCTGCGTCGCTCGATTCCGCAGCTCTACGTCCTGTCGCATGCCGAAGTGCCGGATGGCCGCATGATCCGCGTCGTCGCCACCGTGGGCGGCTGACCCGGCCGCGCAGGGTCATGGGGGAATCCCCGAGTGAACTTGTAAAGCATCAACATGTCTAGGTAGATACGGTTTTACTAATATTCAAAATTCATACCGATCCAGGAGATTCCCATGCGCATCACCCGAAACCTTTTGCAAGCAGTGACGCTCACCGGCGCACTGCTGGCTTTCAGCAGCCATGCCATGGCCGAAGCCGAAGACAAATTCTGGCCCGCCATGAAGGAAGCGTTCTTCGCAGGCAAGACCATCCAAGAAGGTCCCTTCATCAAGCTGGAAGCCCCAAAACGTGCCGAAAGCGGGGCACAGGTCCCGTTGACGCTCACTATCGAAAAGCCGTTGACCGGCGCGGACGCCATCAAGAAGGTCTATCTTCTGGTGGACGCCAACCCGATCCAGTTAGCCGCGATCTACCACTTCACGCCACTCAACGGGCAGGCGCAGGTTGATACTCGCATCCGACTGGAAACCGACTCCTACATCCGCGCCATCGGCGAAACGGAAGACGGTCGCTATTTCATGTCGACCACCACCGTGCGCGCGGCAGGCGGCTGTGGCGGTGCGCTCGAAGTGAACATGGCGGAAATTCGCGCCAAGTCGGGCAAGATCAAGATGAACGTCTCCGAACCGGTGAAGAAGGGCGAAATCAACCAGGCCACCTTCCGCATCAAGCATCCGATGATGACAGGGCTGCAGCGCGACCTGTCCACCGGCGGCTTCTGGCCTGCATTCTTCATCAACAAGGTCGCCTTCACCTACAACGGTCAACCCTTGATGCACGCTGATCTGGGCGTCGCGATCAGCGAGGACCCGTACATGCGCATCAACTTCGTCGCCGATGCTCCCGGCAAGATCGAAGCCAAGGCAGAAGACAACGAGGGCCGGACCTTCGTACAGGATGTCGAGGTCAAACTCTGACCCTAACCAGGTACCAACGAAAAAGGGCGCCGCGGCGCCCTTTTTCATGCTATCGATCCTCGATTAACCGTGGATGGACATGCGCTTCATGATGTCGTCCTTGTCGATCACCTTGTGCTTGATCGCAGCGGCGACATGCAACACCACCATCAGCAGCAGGACAAAACCGATCACTTCATGCGCTTCCTTGAACAGGTCGCGCATCGCCGCATTGTCCAAGCCGGCCATCAGCTCGATACCGAACCACTTGATACCGAATTTGCTGTTGATCGCCATCAACAGGCCGCTGATGGGCATCGCCAGCATCAGCACGTAGAGCAGCTTGTGAGTCAAGCCCGCGACTTTCTGGTCACGCGCGCTCATCGTGGCAGGATATGCCGGTGCGGGGTGCGTCACGCGCCAGAATACGCGGAACAGAATCAGTACCAGCAACGTCACGCCGATCGATTTGTGCAGGTTGAAATAGAAGGTTCGCAGGCTGGTCGGCTCCACGAAACTGATGGTATGGATGCCGAGATTGAACAGGTCCAGCGATTCGACCTTCAGTTCCTTGGGCAATTCATGCATCCAGAACCCCAGGGCAAACATCGCGATGAGCATGAGCCCGGTAATCCAGTGCAGCAGGATGGCAGTCTTGTTGTAACGTTGTACGGTTTGGTTCATGTTTCAGTCCTAGTCATCAGTAATAGGCTCATGGGCACTCCGGCCGCGAAGCACAAGGCGTTTGGAATATACACGCTTTTCATGCAAGATTGCATCATGTTTCGACGCTGAAAAAGTGTCGGAGTTCAGCGAACCATCCCGCTTGGCGCATGGTCCGACTCTGAACGGAACAACACCGAGAAAAAGGAATTCACATGCTGCTACGCCCGCTGCCGCTGATCACCCTGCTACTGTCCACCACACTGGTCCAAGCCGCCCCACTCCCGGTGGAAGAAGCCGCACCCGGCGTGTTTGTTCATCACGGTACCCACAAGGATATCGACGCGGATTACGGCGGCGACATCTGCAATATCGGCTTCATCGTCGGCGAGCGCGGCGTAGCAGTCATCGACACGGGAGGATCAGCCAAGGTCGGCAGGCAATTGCGCGAAGCGATTCGCAACGTCACCGACAAACCGATTCTGTACGTCATCAACACCCACATCCATCCAGACCACATTTTCGGCAACGCAGCATTCAAGCAGGACAACCCGGTGTTCGCCGGACACGAGAAGCTGGCCGCGGCGATGGCACAGCGCAAGGATGCGTATCTGCGGAATCAGTCACAGTGGGTCGGGGCAGATGCCGCAGACAGCGAAATCATCCCGCCCTCGCTTGCCGTAAAAACCACCCATACGCTGGACTTGGGCGGACGGACGCTGCAACTGACAGCACACCCCACCGCCCACACCAACAACGACCTGAGCGTGCTGGATAGCCAATCCGCAACACTCTGGTCCGGCGATCTGGTGTTCGTGGAACGCACCCCCTCCGTCGACGGCGACCTCCAGGGTTGGCTCAACGTCATCGACCAACTGCGAAACGTCAATGCGACACGCGTCGTTCCTGGGCATGGCCCGGTGACCGCAGACTGGAAAACGGCCCTCGACAACGAGCAACGCTATCTCGCCGGCCTGTTGCAGGACATTCGCGCCGCCATCAAGGCGGGCAAGACCATGGAGCAGACGATGGAAACTGCCAATCGCGGCGAACAGGGCAAATGGGCACTGTTCGATATCGTCAACCGCCGCAACGTCAACACGGTGTTCCCGGCCTTGGAGTGGGAGTAGGCGCAGCCTGAATTTTTCAGTCTCTCCGCCCGCGTTGCGTGCGGCCAATCGCCTCATAGACGCAGGGGCTTTAGCTGCTACAATGCAGACTTTTTGGCAAACGCTCACTCTTCTCCGGCCGGCATGGCACACAGCGACTACAGTTATCAGACCACTCAGAAAAGCCTGCTGGCCACGATGCTGCTTTCGCTCGTCCTGCATGCGGTTGGCGTGGCCTATCTGCGTCCGTTCGCATTCGATGCCGACAAGGTGACGCCGCCTTTGGTCGTCGAACTGCAGCGACCGGAGCCGCCGCCTCCACCACCGCCTGAACCAGAGCCTGAGCCCCCCAAGCCAGAACCGCCGAAACCGCAACCCAAACCGTTGCCCCCTCCGCCGATCAAGACGCCATTGCCGCCGCCCGTGGAACGTGCCGTCATCCCGGATGCACTGCCCCCCCCTCCGCCACCGCAGGTCATTGCTGCCGCGCCCGAGAAGGTGGCCGAGCCCACCTTCGTCGCGCCGCCTTCGGAGCCGACACCTGTCAAACGCGAACCGGAGCCGGTCGTGGAAGAAGCCATCGACTGGGCGAAGTATGGGGGTGTGCTAGCCGATGAGTTCAAAAAGCATCAGAAATTTCCGCGGATAGCTCAACAACGTGGTTGGCAAGGCACGGTACGAGTCAAACTCGAGGTCGAAAATGGTGTCATGGTATCCAGCGCCATCAGCGAATCCAGTGGATATGAAGTACTGGACAAACAGGCACTAGAGGCCACCAAAAAGGCCACCCTTTTCCCTCCGCTGCCTGACAACCTTAAAAATCGCAAATTCACCATCACGGTCCCTGTCGTTTACCGATTCAAGAGCGACTAGTTAAGTGAATGCGTAAGACACGTGCCCTCAAGGACCTGCTGCTGATTCACGAACTCACCTTCGTGCTGCTGCTGGTCCTGGCCGTCGCGGCGGGCGCGCTGGGCATCCGCTCCTGGCAGCAGGCGTCCGAGGAATCGCAACGCATCAGCTTGCTCATTCAGGAAATCCAGCAGACACGCGGCGACCTGTACCGGCAGATGAAGGAACTGTTCGACGCCTATTTCCTGGCAGATCCCAACGCGCGGACGGAATACGATGGCTACGCGCTCAAGGTCGGGCAGCATTTTCAGGAATTGCGCAAACTGGCCATCGGCGATGAAGAGCGTGCGGCCATCGACGGGCTGCAGACCAGCTACGGCGACTTCCTCACAGAAACCACCTATATCCTGCAACGCTACCAAACCGTACCGGACGAAGCGCTCAAAAAGGCGCTGAACACCGATATCGAAACCGGCGTTTTCAGCCGTTACGAGGCCGTATCGGCCAATGCCGAGCGATTGCTGGTGCTCAAGCAGAAAGACCTGAGCCAGCGACTGGCACAAGCACAACGCACCGCGCTGCTATGGCTTTGTATCCCGGTCGCGCTGGCCATTTTGCTTCTCGTGTTTTCCCGCATCTTCCTGCAACGGGCGATCGTCACCCCCATCGCCGATATCCTGCACGCCACCACCGAGTTGAGTGCCGGTAGGCTGGACCACAAAGTTCCGGAAGCGGGTGCAGCCGAAATGGGCACGCTGGCGCAAGCCATCAACCGCATGGCAGAAGACCTCGCACGCAGCCAGGAAGCCCTGGTGCGCAGCGAAAAACAGGCCGCGCAAGGCGCGCTGGTGCCCATGCTGGCCCACAACATCCGCAACCCCCTCGCCAGCATCCGCGCCGTCGCACAAGTCGCCGATACGCCGGAGATTGCCGAAGACGCGCGGGAATCCCTGCGCGACATCATCAGCACCGTCGACCGGCTGGAACGCTGGACCGGCTCGCTGCTGGCCTACTTGCACCCGCTCAAACCCCAGTTGAGCCGGGTTGTCTTGTCTCAGGTGCTCGACGGCGCGCTGGCGCCGCTGCAGCAAAGGCTGCGGGAAAAACAGATGCAGGTCGCACTCGCCCTGCCGCCCGCCCCGCTGACCATGATGGCCGATGAGCATTTACTGGAGCAGGGCTTCTACAACCTGCTGCTCAACGCCATCGATGCCTCGCCGGCCGGTTCCAGCATTGAAATCAGGGCAGAGGCAGCCCCTGCGGAAGTCCGGATCACGATACGCGACGAAGGCCCGGGCATGCCGTTCACCCCCAACCCCGGCGACCTCAGCCCGGGGCCCTCGACCAAGCGTTTCGGTACCGGGCTGGGCATCCCCTTCGCCTTCAAGGTATGTGAGGCCCTCGGCGGCAAGTTGTCCTACGACCCTGCGCCGCAAGGCGGCACGCTGGTCACGCTCACACTCCCCCGCGCCCGCGGTTAACGCGTGGCTTGGCAAGGCCAGCGATACAAAGGCAGGTACTGCGCCCCTCGGACGGTAAGTCGCGACTCCGCGAGCACGAGAGACGACACCGGCCAGTTCACCGGCGTCCACGAGACCTCAGCCTCACACCGCGCCACGTGACGCAACAAAGTCACGTGCGGCACAAACGGTTTTTGGTCCCAACGGAAACCCGCCTGGGTCAGCCGCTCTCCCAATGTCGCCACTACCGAGACAATCTCCGGCAAGGGATGCGCAGGCGCCGCGTACCCAATGCGGTTGTGGCGCCAGATAGCCAGCCGCGCCAACTGAAACGTCGTCGCTCGAAGCGCCACCCCATCCATCACGGCCGCCAGCGCCGGCAAACGGCTCCGCGGCACGGGGCCGACGAAGATCAAGGTCATGTGCAGGGTTTCCGGTCGCATCAGTCGCCCGCCTGCGCGCTGCTGAAACCGCTTCGCCTGCGTTGCCAATGCCTGGCTGACGTCGGCGTCCGGCCACAAGGCGAAAAACACTCTGGCCATCTCCGGGGGTTCCGCCGGGTTTTCCGCTTTTGGATGGTTTCGCATATCTTCACTTGCCTTGCCGCGTGTTTTTATCAACAATGGAGGTGTCTTCAAACGAATCTCCGACATGCTCGATCAGCCCATCCCGGATTTTGAACTTCCCGCCACGGGAGGCAAGCAGTTTTCACCCAGGCAGTACCCCGGAAAAATTCTGGTCCTGTACTTTTACCCCAAGGACTCCACCCCCGGCTGCACCACGGAAGGTCAACAGTTCCGCGATCTGCACGGAGATTTCCAGGCGTTGGGGGTCGAAGTGTTCGGGATTTCGCGCGACAGCCTCAAATCGCACGAGAATTTCAAAACCAAGCAGTGCTTTCCGTTTGAACTGCTATCAGACCCGGAAGAATTGGCGTGCAACCTGTTCGGTGTCATGAAGATGAAAAACATGTACGGTAAACAGGTACGCGGCGTCGAACGCAGCACCTTTGTCATCGATGCCAACGGCGTCCTGCGTCGCGAATGGCGCGGCGTCAAGGTCGACGGGCATGCGCAGGAAGTGCTGGATTTCGTCAAAACCTTATAGAGAGAGCCTTCGGAATGGCCAAGAAACGTGATGCTGCCACCAAGTTGTTCGTCCTCGACACCAATGTCCTGATGCATGACCCGTCCAGCCTGTTCCGCTTCGAGGAACACGACGTCTACCTGCCGATGGTGACGCTGGAAGAGTTGGACAACAACAAGAAGGGCCTCACCGAAGTTGCCCGCAACGCCCGCCAGGCGAGCCGCAACCTCGAAGAAATCATCGGAATGGGACTGGTCAATCTGGAAGAAGGCTGCCCCCTCTCCGTCAACGGCAACAATTTCAGCACCGGCCGCCTGTTCCTTCAAACTCATGCCGTGAGTGTGGAACTGCCGATGCTGGCCGGCAGCAAGGCCGACAACCAGATCCTCGGCGTTGTCGTCTACCTGCAGAAGAAGTATCCCTCACGCGAAGTCATCCTCGTCAGCAAGGACATCAACATCCGCATCAAGGCGCGCGCCATGGGCGTCGCTGCGGAGGACTATTTCAACGACAAGGTGCTTGAGGACACCGAACTGCTCTACTCGGGCATGAAGGAACTGCCTCCGGATTTCTGGGACAAGCACAGCAAGGCCATGGAGTCCTGGCAGGAGTCCGGCAAGATGTTCTATCGCATCACCGGACCACTCTGCCCCAGCCTGATCGTCAACGAATTCGTCTATTACGAATACGAAAAGCCCTTCCACGCCATTGTCCGCCAGCAGGCTGGAAAAACTGCTGTGCTCGAAGTCCTCAAGGACTACACACAACCCAAGAACAATGTCTGGGGCATTACGGCACGCAACCGTGAGCAGAACTTTGCACTGAACCTGCTCATGGATCCCGAGATCGACTTCATCACCCTGCTCGGCCAGGCCGGGACAGGTAAAACCCTGCTCACCCTCGCCTCGGCGCTGACCCAGACGCTCGACAAGAAACTGTTCAGCGAAATCATCATGACGCGCGTGACCGTCCCGGTCGGCGAAGATATCGGTTTCCTGCCCGGCACCGAAGAGGAAAAAATGGCCCCGTGGATGGGCGCGCTGGAAGATAACCTCGACGTCCTCAACAAGACCGAGGAAGAAGCCGGGGAATGGGGGCGCGCGGCGACCCAGGACCTGATCCGCACCCGCATCAAGATCAAGTCGCTCAACTTCATGCGGGGGCGCACCTTCCTGCACAAGTTCCTGATCATCGACGAAGCGCAAAACCTCACCCCCAAGCAGATGAAGACGCTGATCACCCGCGCCGGTCCCGGCACCAAGGTCGTCTGCCTGGGGAATATCGCCCAGATCGACACGCCTTATCTCACCGAAGGTAGCTCCGGCCTGACTTACGTGGTGGATCGGTTCAAGGGATGGGGCCACAACGGCCATGTCACCCTGATGCGCGGAGAGCGCTCCCGCCTCGCCGATTTCGCTGCAGAAACGCTCTAACCCAACACATGAACAAAGGCTTTTATGTCATCCTGACAGCGCAGTTTCTATCTGCGCTTGCAGACAACGCGCTTTTGTTCGCGGCCATCGCCATGCTGGCGCAACTCAGCGCGCCGGACTGGCATACGCCCCTACTGCAGCAGTTTTTCGTCTATGCCTATATCGTGCTGGCCCCTTTTGTCGGCTCCTTCGCCGACGCCCTGCCCAAGGGGCGGGTCATGTTCATCTCCAACACGATCAAGTTCGTCGGCTGCCTTGCCATGTGGTTCGGCATACAACCCCTGTATGCCTACGGCATCGTGGGCATCGGCGCCGCCGCGTATTCTCCGGCCAAATACGGCATCCTGACCGAATACCTGCCGCCGCAGTTGCTGGTCAAGGCCAACGGCTGGATGGAGGGGTCCACTGTGCTCGCCATCATCCTCGGCATTATCCTCGGCACCTGGCTGGCCGAAATTGACCCGATTTTTGCGATCAAGGTAATCACCGCACTGTACCTGGTAGCCGCGGCCTTCAATCTTTACATCCCCAAAGTCCCACGCGATCACCGCCTGCCCAAGAAAAACCCCCTCTACATCTTGCACGATTTCTGGCACTCGTTTACCGCCCTGTGGCGTGATCCGCAAGGCCAGGTCTCCCTCGCGGTCACTACGCTGTTCTGGGGCGCCGGGGCCACCCTGAAATTGGTCGTGCTGGCCTGGGCCGTTATCGCGCTCGGCTTCACCGCGTTCCAGGCCGGACTCCTGATTGTCGCCGTTGCCGTCGGCATCGCCGTCGGCTCAGTGCTTGCCTCACGCTACATCACGTTGGAAAATTCAGTTAAAGTTCTCCCGGCAGGTATCGTCATGGGCTTTCTGGTCATTAGCATGATTTTCGTCGAGGACTGGCGTATCGCCTCGTTCGTCCTGTTCCTGATCGGTGTGCTCAGCGGCTATTTCGTGGTTCCGCTCAATGCCCTTCTTCAACACCGCGGGCATATCCTGATCGGGGCCGGTCACTCCATCGCCGTACAGAACTTCAATGAGAACATCGGGATCCTTCTGCTGACCGGCGCCTATCTCCTCATGGTCAAGCACGCCATGAGCATCAATTGGATCATTGTCCTCTTCGGCGCTTTCGTCAGCATCGTCATGGCCATCATCTACCGCGCCTACCGCCAACCCAAGCCGGTCTGATCGCCCATGCAACAAAAAAGCCCCGGTGATTCACCGGGGCTTTTTTGTTGGTTTCGCCACTACGATCAATGCAGCTTGACGTGTGGCTCCGTCCTGCGCGTAATCAGTCTGGCGACCGTATCCAGCGCCACTTTGGTCATTCCGTGCAGTGCATACAAATGCATTTTATACAGCGAGTTGTACATGAATCGCGCCATGTAGCCCTGAATGAACAACTCACCGCTGCTCAATCCGCCCATGAGGTTGCCCACCGTGGAATACTTCCCAAGGTTCACCAACGATCCGAAATCTCGATAGCGATATTCAGGCAAGGCTTTTCCCTTTAGCCGATTCATCACGGTCTTGACCAGCATGGAAGCCTGTTGATGCGCGGCCTGCGCACGTGGGGGCACCAACTTGCCCTCGCCCGCTTCCGGCCAAGGGCATGCGGCACAATCGCCAAATGCGAAAATATCCGGATCCTTGGTGACTTGCAGTGTCGGCTTGACCACCAACTGATTCGCCCAGTTGGTTTCAAGACCATTGATCTCTTTCAGAAAATCTGGTGCCTTGATCCCGGCGGCCCACACCACGAGTCTGGCCGGTATCATGTTCCCGCTGGCCGTGTAGACCCCGTTATTGTCAACCCGTGTCACACGCTCCCCAAGATGCAGTCCCACATCAAGACGTTGTAGTTCACGTTGGGCAGCGAATGAAATCTCCTCCGGCAATCCCGGCAGAATTCTGTCTGCCGCTTCGATCAGGCTGATCTTCACGTCACGGTCCGGGTCAATCTTGTCCAGCCCATACGCAGCTAGTTCCCGGGTCGTGTTGTGCAACTCTGCCGCCAGTTCGACCCCGGTCGCACCCGCGCCGATAATCGCCACGTTCAGTTGGCCCGTGCTGATGCTCCACTCCTGTGTTGCTGCGCGGATACAGGCATTGATCAGCTTACGGTGAAACATGGTGGCATCCGCCTGGGTATCGAGCGAGATGCAGTGCTCTTTCACCCCGGGAACGCCGAAGTCGTTGGAGACACTTCCCACTGCGATAATCAAGGTATCGTACTTGATGGAGCGTCGTGGAATCAGTTGCTCTCCATCCTCGTCATATACCGGAGCCAGATAGATCTCCTTCATGACCCGGCTCAAGCCCTCCATGGCCCCGCGACGGAACTTGAAGTGATGCCAGCGGGCCTGCGCCATGTACTCCAACTCATGGTCGTCCAGATCCATGCTACCCGCTGCCACTTCGTGCAGCAGCGGTTTCCACAAATGCGTCGGGGCCTTATCCACGAGGGTGATCATGGCCTTGCCTTTGCGCCCGAGCTTGTCACCAAGCCGGGTTGCCAGTTCCAGGCCACCTGCCCCCCCCCCGACGATCACCACATGGTGATTCGAAGCCATGGTCATGAAAGGATTTCCTTACTCGTTGCCTGTCGTGGTGCCGTGGGTACGCACCCAGGCAATGATCTTGAGCAACTCATCCGGCGTCAGGCCATTGTTCGGATCCGTCGGATCCATCAAGCCCTTGCCCTTGGCGCCCATCCCGCCATTCGTACCGTGCCAGATGGTCTCGAACATGCCCTTGTTGGTGGCATCCTTGGCGTACTTGTACGAAGGACCATGCAAGCTCGGACCTGTCTGGCCACCTGCATTGCCGCCGTGGCACTGGGTGCAGGAATACATCTGGAACAGCTTCTTTCCCTTGTCGATCGCTTCCTGCTGGCCGATGTAGGGGTTCTTGCCAGTGGCTGCAAACTCCTTGGCAGCCGGCGTATCGAACAGCTTGGCATCGATCTTCAGCGGTGAACCATCCTGAGTGGTGACGAAGTCCAGCATCTTGCCTTCAGCCGCCTGCTCGCCTGACTTACCACCATCGCCCCCCTTGTCCCCGCAACCGATCAGGCCGAGGGACAGCAACATGGTGATCACCAACAGACTTTTTTGACGCATGATTCCTCCACAAGTGTTTTTGAATTGTCTTTGAATTCTATCCTAAAGTCCCCATTGCTGAAATGAAAACGGCCACCTGTCAGGTGGCCGTTTCGTGAACTGCTGTCGGACTAAGCGAGACTTACTTCAGCCATGTCTTTTCGCCGCTACCCTTGAAGGATGCGCGCAGCCAGCCGATGATCTTGAGAATTTCATCTGTCTTCAGCAGTTCATCGTTACCAGCCACTTGGCCATGCCAAGCCGGCATGCCGGCGTCACTACCAGCAGCGATGGTTTCAAACATGCCTTTATCGGTGGCATGCTTGGCATATTGCCAAGTATCGTCGGTAATGCTCGGTCCGGTCTGACCGCCTGCGTTACCACCGTGGCACTGGGTGCAGGAATAGTAACCGAAGAGCTTCTTACCTGCCTTAGCTGCCTCTGGATCAGCCACAAACTTCTTGGTGTACGGGTTGATACAGGTTTCCAGGAATTCCTTGGCTTCCGGCGTATCCTTGTCGGTCACCTTGATCACGAAAGGAGCATTACCCGCCTTGGTCGTTTGGAACTTACACTCCGCTGCAGCTTGAAGGGGAACCAATCCAATCACTGCAAGCATGGAAACTAGCAAAGTTGTTTTACTGACCTTGATACCAAACATCTCATCATCTCCTCGATTTAGATTTAAAACACTGTGATTCATGCTTGCAGCTATTATACCGCTGCATTTCGAATAACGAGCCGTCTCGCATTAGGTTGACGCCAGACAGCTACGTTCCCGCTTATTCAAACTTTGGAATCGCGTCCCCGCGCTTCTCGGACTTCTTGGCAGCCTTCTCGTCCACCACCGGAACGTGTGGAATTCCGTACTCGTCGAGAATCTTTTCGATGTCTGCCTTACGACGCTGCAGCACCTCTTCGATCATCGCCAGACGTTCCTTATCCTTCTTTCTGACACCTACCGAGATATTCCAGTATTCCTTGCCGTGGACGTTCTCCGCTTCATACTCGGGCGCCGGTACAACGACGAGAGGGATCGATGCCTTCTTGGCATAGTACCCCGCAATCGGCCCCCACAACACTGCAATATCAATCTCGCCCTTCACCAGATCATCAATGATGAAACTCGGCGGCAAATTGAGATCACGCATGATGCGATAAGGACGCGCATTGCCCATCAGCCCCTTGTCATGAATGGGACGACTGGGAGGCGTTTGCCCCACGACGCCAATCTTGCCTTTGTGCAAATCGGCGGAATCCCAATCCTTGATATCGTAGCCACTATCTTTTCTGTAGACAAAGACGTATCCCGAGCGGTAGTACGGCTTGGAGGTGCGCATCATGTCGTTGCCTTCAACGGTCCCCATGATGACGTCACAACGCTTCGCGTTAAGCGTATTGCGTATAAAACCGATTCGGTCGTACCAGAACTGGTACGTAACCTTCTTGCCGAGATCCTTGGCGATCAATTCGGCGATTTTGTTTTCAAACCCTTCGAGCCTGTCGTTCGAGTAGGGCAAATTATCCTTGTCCGCACACACGCGGAATTCATTGGGGTTTTCGTCAGCAACCGGCTGACCCCCACGACCCATTTCCGGATCGAATTTGATGACCTGGTCTTCTGCGGCATTTGCCTGCAACGCGCCAACCGTCAACAACAATACTGCCAATTTCTTGATATTGCCAACCATACCTACCTCTTGACTAGCTAGTTTGATCGGTTCCAGATAAAAAGCACCCCGCCGAAGCGGGGTGCTTGTACGACAAACTAACTACTGGTTAGTTCTGTAACTTTACTCGTCTTGCGACTTTGAATTACAGGCTGAACACAGTCAGTGCACCGCCACCAGGAGCAGCGTTGTACTTGGTCAGTTCAGCATAACCACCGGCTGCACCCAGTGCATCGGTCGGATTTTCCAGACCCAGGTTCATCGCCACGCCAGCCCAGCCGCCGATACCGGACAGCACGCCAACGTATTGCTTACCCTTGTGGCCGTAGGTGAATGCGTTACCGATCACGCCGGAACCCACCTGGAACTTGTACAGTTCCTTACCGGAGTTAGCGTCAACAGCCTTGAACCAGCGGTCCAGAGTGCCGTAGAACACGATGTCGGAAGCAGTTGCCAGAGCACCACCCCAAGCGGAGAACTTCTCCTTGTTGTACCACTTGGCCTTGTTGGTCATCGGGTCGTAAGCAGCGAAGCCGCCCATCACACCGTCCGGACCCGGGAACATGGTCAGGGTAGCGCCAACCCACGGTTGACCAGCGATGTACTTGG
>CAYUJU010000014.1:0-58306 GCA_964445115.1 uncultured Methylobacillus sp.
GGCACCGCGCTTGATGTTGTTCTTGATCTCGTCGGTGATGTGCGGAATCACCTGCACCGTCTTGCCCAGGTACTCGCCGCGACGTTCCTTGCGGATCACGTTCTCATACACCTGGCCGGTGGTGAAGTTGTTGCGCTTGGACATGCGCGAGCTGATGAAACGCTCATAGTGCCCCAGATCCAGGTCGGTCTCGGCGCCGTCGTCGGTGACGAACACTTCGCCGTGCTGGAAGGGACTCATGGTGCCTGGATCCACGTTGATGTACGGGTCCAGCTTGAGCATGGTGACTTTGATACCGCGCGATTCAAGAATGGCGCCGAGTGAAGCGGCGGCAATCCCCTTGCCCAGGGAAGAAACCACGCCGCCGGTAACGAATACGTATTTGGTCATAAGACTTGCTTGAAAGGGTTGTGGCGGACGGGAGTGAATTTTAGCCTAAACAGCCCCGCCCCACAACGAAACGATTGCACTATCGCGCCCCGATAATCATTGGCAAAATGCTAGACATTTCCTTACCTATCATCACGTTACCGTAACAGCATTCGACCCACCATGGCGCGTACAAGTCATCCGCCTGTCAAACAAAAATTTTCCGCAGCCCTTTCCATCAAACGCCACTCACCGCCACACGAAGCCCGTAACCAATAATTCATCAAATAGATAATTAATTTACCGACAAGAATCAGTCACGTACAATGCGCCCTGCGCTTGCGCTACCACAAATGAATGGATTTTGGAGGAAAACCATGTCAGATACCCCGGAAAAAACGACCCCGGCTCACGAGCCCCGCTGGCGCCGTCGCAAGGACGACCGCCCGCGCGAAATCATGGATGCAGCACTGGAGCTCTTCCTGGAAAACGGCTTCGCGGCCACCCGCCTGGAAGATATCGCGGCCAAGGCCAACGTCACCAAGGGCACCCTGTTCATCTACTTCGAGAACAAGGAAGACCTGTTCAAATCGCTGATCCGCGAAGGCATGCGCCAGATGGAGACCTTCAAGGAGGCGAGCCAGCTGAACATCCGCGTCTCGGCACAGGAAACCCTGTTGTTCATGATCAACAACTGGTGGAAGTTCCTGGCGAACACTGACTTTGGAAAACTGCCCAAGCTGATCGTCTCGGAAGCCGCCAATTTCCCGGATGTCACCCGCCTGTACATGGACGAAGTGATCATCCCGGGGCGCGGGCTGATTACCGACGTCATCCGCCAGGGCATCGAGGCCGGCGAGTTCCGCAAGATCGACCCCGAGCAGGCGGCCCGCGTATTCCTGGCCCCACTCTACATGATGCTGGTCTGGCGCTACTCCGCCGGCAAGTTCGAAACCACGCCGATGGACGAACTCGAGTACATCAACACGCACATCAAGATTGGCATTCAGGGCCTGCTGGCAAAGCCGACTCCCTCAAACTGAGTCGGCTTTCCAGCGACCGTACCCCTTGAACTGCTCCGCTACCTCAGCCATCTCTGCATGGCTGAGGATGTGCGGTTCCCCTAGCTGCAACGCCCGCCAGTACTGTTCGCACAACCCTTCCACCTCCACCGCCATCGCAACCGCCGAAGGCAAATCCCGCCCCAGCGCGATCATGCCATGATTGGCCAGCAGGCAGGCCTGACGATTTTCCAACGCCAGCAAGGCAGCATCAGACAGCGCTTGTGTGCCGAACAACGCGTAGGGAGCGCAGCGGATCGTATCACCCCCCGCCACCGCGATCATGTAATGAAAAGGCGGGATCTCCCGCCGCAAACAGGCCAGCGTCGTGGCAAAGGTCGCGTGCGTGTGCACGACAGCGCCGACTTCCGGGCGAGCCGCCAGAATATCGCGATGGAAACGCCATTCACTGGAGGGCTTGCGTTCCCCCTGCACCGCGCCATCAAAATCCATCCACACCATGTCGCGCGGCGTCATACACTCGGTTGGCATGCCGGAGGGAGTCACCAGAAAACCCTCGCCGTCGCGCACGCTGACATTGCCGGCCGTGCCGCGGTTCAGCCCTAGTGCGGACAATTGCCGCGCCGTGTCCAGCAGTTGTTCAGCCAGCGTGCCCATACACGCCTTTCAGTTGATCCGGGCGGCAGACGCCGCGCTCGGTAAGGATGCCGGTGACGAGTCGCGCCGGCGTGACATCGAATGCCGGATTGGCGGCCCGCGACCCCACGGGCAGAATATCGACCGTTGCCACCCGACCATCAGGCAACCGCCCCGTCATGCAGCCAACCTCCTCCGCACCACGTTCCTCGATGGGAATCTCGCGCAGCCCGTCCTGCATGCTCCAGTCGATCGTCGGCGACGGCACGGCGGCGTAAAAGGGAATTCCGTTATCGAAAGCAGCCAACGCTTTGAGATAAGTGCCGATCTTGTTGCACACATCGCCAGTGCTGGTCACGCGGTCGGCGCCGACAATGACGACATCCACCTGCCCGTGCTGCATCAGATGACCACCGGCGTTATCCGCGATGACCGTATGCAGCACTCCGTGCCGCCCCAGCTCCCACGCGGTGAGGCTGGCGCCCTGGTTGCGCGGACGCGTTTCGTCGACCCAGACATGCAGGGGAATGCCGGCATCGTGACTGGCATACACTGGCGCCAGCGCCGTGCCCCAATCGACCGTTGCCAGCCAGCCGGCATTGCAATGCGTCAACACGTTCAGCGGCCGGCCCTTGGCATCGGCCAACGCCTTGAACAAGGCCATGCCATGGCGGCCGATGCTTCTGTTCAGCGTCACATCCTCATCACAGATGGTCTCGGCCAGATGTCGAGCGGCTTCCACACGCTGCGTGGAAGACAGCGGCCGGAGCGCATCCAGCATACGGCTCACGGCCCAGCGCAGGTTGACCGCGGTTGGCCTGGCGTTGGCAAGCAGCTCACCCGCTGCCTCCAGATGCTCATCCGAGGCCGAAGCGCGCATGGCCAACGCCATGCCCCAGGCCCCCGCCGCGCCGATCAGCGGCGCACCACGCACCAGCATGTCGCGAATCGCCTTCGCCATCTGCTCGGCGCTCGTAATCCGGACAATTTCGAAGGCGTGCGGCAATCGGGTCTGGTCGATAATTTCCACCGCCGCGCCCGCTTCGATCGACCAGATCGTGCGGTAATTATTTCCGTCTATCAGCACCTTAAAAAACACTCCAAAATGCAATCCACAATATCTGTGGATAAATCTGTGAATATCTGTGACTTGAAACTGTAACTCAAGCTGGCATAAAGGTTTTTTACAATCGCCTAAAAATTGAACTTTTTTACATTCAATTAAAAATCAACAACTTACAAAACATCCTTGATTGCTTGAGGTTTTTTCACGATAGTTAAAGTAACACTTGAGGAGGTGTGCACAACTGGTGCATTTTTGGCAGCACATCGAGCACATTCTGCGTCGTGGTGTCAACAATTTCTGCCACCGTTTTCCCCCTCAATTCAGCCAGTACACGAGCAATGGCTGGCAACTGCTCCGGGCTGTTGCGACCACCACGCCCCAGCCACACCGGAGGAATGTCCGGCGCATCCGTTTCCAGCACGATGGAAGTCAACGGCAATGTTGCCGCCAGTTCACGGATACGCAAGGCGCCCGGCCAGGTCATCGCCCCGCCGAATCCAAGCTTGAAGCCGAGATCAATGAACGCCTCGGCCTGCTGGCGACTGCCATTGAAGGCGTGGGCGATACCGCCCCGCACCCGATGCCGCCGCAGGTACTTGAGAATGTCATCCTGTGACTTTCGCACATGCAGCAATACCGGTAGACCATGTTTCCCGGCGAGCTTGAGTTGCTCGGTGTAAAACACGAGCTGCTTGTCCCGATCGTGATCGGGTACGAAGAAATCCAGGCCGATCTCGCCGACGGCCACCACCTCGGGCCGCCCCAGCATCTGATCCAGGAGTTTAAGATCGTCGGGGGCCGCACTATCCACGAACATCGGGTGCAGGCCAAGCGCGGGAAGGCACTCGGGATAGCGACGATGCAGGTCCAGCACCGCCTCGAAGTTGTCACGCATCACCGCTGGCAGGACCAGTGCGCCTACCCCCGCCTTGTGCGCACGGGCCACGATATCCTCACGGTCCGTGTCGAATTCGGCCGCGTCGAGGTGGCAATGACTGTCAACGAGGGCGTGCACGCAGACGCATATCCTGCCCCACGCGATCAAGGCTCAGGATATCCAGATCAATTCGCTGGTCCATCGTGCCGAAAGCTGGCAGGTCGAACATGCCGCGCGCTGGGTTGCCAAGCAACGTGGGCGCGAAATACAGCAGCAATTCGTCCACCAGACCGGCGCTCAGCAAAGCCCCATTCAGCATCGCCCCCGCCTCCACCAACACCTCGTTGATCTCATGCCGCGCCAGGGCATGCATCAGGTCCAACAGGGACACGCGGCCCGCCCCCTGGGGCAACACCAGCACCTCCACACCATCCTTGCGCAGCGCTTCCGCACGGGATTCATGTCCCGCCAGGCAAACCAGCAGTGTGCGACCTCCTCGCAAGATGCGTGCGCTATCAGGAGTACGCAACTGGCTGTCCAGCACCACGCGCAGCGGCTGGCGAGAGAGAGAAATGTCACGCACCGTCATTTGCGGGTCGTCTGCCAGTACCGTACCGATCCCGGTCAGGATCGCGCAGGAACGGGCACGCTGGAGTTGCACGTCACGCCGCGCCTCAGGACCGGTGATCCATTGACTGACCCCGTTGGCCAGCGCAGTACGGCCATCCAGGCTCGCGGCCACCTTGAGGGTCACCCACGGGCGCTGGCGGGTCATGCGCGAAATAAAACCGGGGTTCAGCGCGCGTGCCTGCGCCTCCATCAGACCAGCATCGGTAGCGATGCCCTGCTCACGCAGGCGTTGCAACCCACGACCTGCCACCTGGGGATTAGGGTCCTGCATGGCCGCCACGACGCGCGCCACCCCAGCCTTGACCAGCGCATCGGCACAAGGCGGCGTGCGACCGAAATGACTGCAGGGTTCCAGCGTGACATAGGCGGTCGCCCCGCCCGGGTCGACCTGACAGGATTGCAGCGCCTGGATTTCTGCGTGGTTCTGGCCGGCTGGCTGGGTCCAGCCACTACCGATGACCACACCGTCCCTCACTAGCACGCAGCCAACGCGAGGATTGGGCATGGTGGTGTTAAGACCGCGCTCCGCAAGTTGGAGCGCCTGGGACATGAAGCGATGGTCGTCCGCGCTGAACAACCCGACTACCCCGGGCTTTTATCGCCGCGCCGGGCAGGCTGGCTGAGATCGCGGATGGCTTCGTTGAAGTCGTCTACATCCTGAAAGCTGCGGTAGACCGAAGCGAAGCGGATGTAGGCGACCTTGTCGAGCCGCTTCAATTCCTGCATCACGCGCTCCCCCAGTTCGCGCGCGTTGACCTCGCGCTCACCGCGGCTGAGGACGTCCTGCACGATGTGGTCGATGGCACGATCCACAAATTCGGTTGGGACCGGCCGCTTGTGCAGCGCGCGGGTAAACGAAAGTCGCAACTTATCGCGGGAGAACTCCTCGCGATTGCCGTTCTGCTTCACTACCTGTGGCAGTTGCAGGTCGGCCGTTTCATAGGTGGTAAAGCGTTTCTCGCACGACGCACACTTGCGGCGACGCCGAATGCTGTTGCCTTCCTCATTCACGCGGGAATCGATGACCTGCGTATCGTCGGCACCACAGAAGGGGCATTTCATGGAAGATTAAATTCCTGAACCACGAAACACACGGAAATCGCTGGGAACATCACGCATGGATTCAGCGATCTCCGTGAAAAGACCTTAAGCGCCGTAGACCGGGAACTTGGTGGTCAGCGCCTTGACTTCACCCACTACGCGGGCGATCACGGCTTCGTCGTTCGGCGCATCCAGCACATCGGCGATCAGGTTGGCCAACTTCTCGGCTTCAGCTTCCTTGAAGCCGCGGGTGGTCATGGCCGGGGTACCGATGCGGATACCGCTGGTCACGAACGGCTTTTGCGGGTCGTTCGGGATCGCGTTCTTGTTGACCGTGATATGGGCGCGACCCAGCAGGGCTTCAGCGTCCTTGCCGGTCAGGTTCTTGGGTTGCAGGTCGACCAGGAACACGTGGCTCTCGGTGCGGCCGGACACGATGCGCAGGCCGCGCTCGGTCAGCACGGTAGCCATGACACGGGCGTTGGCCATCACCTGTTCCTGATACAGCTTGAACTCCTTGGTCGCTGCTTCCTTGAAAGCCACAGCCTTGGCAGCGATGACGTGCATCAGCGGACCACCCTGGATGTTCGGGAAAATCGCGGAATTCAGCGCCTTTTCGTGCTCGGCGGAAGACAGAATCAAACCACCGCGCGGGCCGCGCAGGGTCTTGTGGGTGGTAGTGGTCACGAAATCGGCGATGCCGACCGGGCTGGGGTACAGGCCTGCAGCCACTAGACCGGCGTAGTGCGCCATGTCCACGAACAGGTAGGCACCGACGCTGTCAGCGATCTTGCGGAAACGCTTCCAGTCGATCACCAGCGCATACGCAGACGCCCCGGCCACGATCATTTTCGGCTTGTGCTCATCGGCCAGGCGCTGCACTTCGTCGTAGTCGATGGCTTCGGTTTCCGGATTCAGGCCGTAGGTCACGGCGTTGAACACCTTGCCGGAGAAGTTGACGGAAGCACCGTGCGTCAGGTGACCACCGTGCGCCAGGCTCATGCCCAGAATGGTGTCACCCGGCTTCAGCACGGAGAGATAAACGGCTGCATTGGCCTGGGAACCAGAGTGCGGCTGCACGTTGGCGTATTCCGCGCCGAAGAGCGCCTTGGCGCGATCGATCGCCAGTTGCTCGGCAACGTCCACATGCTCGCAACCGCCGTAGTAACGCTTGCCCGGATAGCCTTCGGCGTACTTGTTGGTCAGCACGGAGCCCTGCGCTTCCATCACCGCCGGGCTGGTGTAGTTTTCGGAAGCGATCAGCTCGATGTGATCTTCCTGACGCTGACGCTCGGCCTCCATGGCCTGGAACAGTTCCGGATCGAATTTGGCAATGGTTTGGGATGCGCTGAACATGGTTGAGGTTTCCACAATGCAAAAAATGGGGGCAATTTTACCATGCCTTGGGCCCTTCATCCCAGACGTACAGAAGACCCATCGGCCAGCACGGATTGGTTGTTATCAGCCGCCCGGTTGGCATCAGCCACCAAAAAACCGGCGGGCGGCAAATAATAACGCATAACCCATTGATCTATAGACATCACAACGGCTGGCACAGGCCTTGCGTATGCCATGACTGGATTTCTCCTGAATCTCCATTCTCGCACCCGCCGCCCTACATGCAACCCCCCCCAGGTCGGCGGGATTTTTTTGCCTGTCGCAGCAGTATAATGACCAGCTTTCAACGTCGGCATCCAAACCACCATGCGCACGATCCGCGAACAGGATTTCATCGCCAGCATCGCTGATGCGCTGCAGTACATCTCCTATTACCACGCGCCCGATTTCCTGCACGCGCTCCACCAGGCATACGAACGCGAAGCCTCGCCGGCCGCGCGAGACGCGCTGGCGCAAATCCTGATCAACTCCTACTTGTGCGCCGAAGGGCAACGCCCACTGTGCCAGGATACCGGCATCGTCACCGCGTTTGTCCGCGTCGGCATGCAGGTACGCTGGGACACCGACCGCAGCCTGCAGGACATGGTGGACGAAGGCGTGCGGCGTGCCTACCGGCATCCGGACAACGTCTTGCGCGCCTCGGTCGTCGCCGACCCGGCCGGCCTGCGCAAGAACACGCGGGACAATTCGCCGGCGGTGGTGCATGTGGAACTGGTGCCCGGCGACACCGTGGACGTACGCATCGCCGCCAAGGGCGGCGGCTCCGAAAACAAGGCCAAACTGGCCATGCTGGAGCCTTCCGACGACCTGGTGCAATGGATCGTCGACACCGTGCCGACCATGGGAGCCGGTTGGTGCCCGCCCGGCGTACTTGGCATCGGCATCGGCGGCACCGCAGAAAAAGCCATGCTGCTGGCCAAGGAATCGCTGATGGACGCCATCGACATTCAGGACCTCAGAGCACGCGGTCCGCGCACCCGAGCCGAGGAACTACGGCTGGAAATCTTCGACAAGGTCAATGCGCTGGGGATCGGCGCGCAGGGGCTGGGTGGCCTGACCACAGTGCTGGACGTCAAGGTGCTGGATTGCCCCACCCACGCCACCTCCCTGCCCGTCGCCCTGATTCCCAACTGCGCCGCCACCCGCCACACCCATTTCATTCTGGATGGCAGCGGCCCGGCGCAACTGCCGGTGCCCCGTCTGCAAGACTGGCCGCAGGTCGCGCTTGATGCGGCTGCCCCGATGCGCCGCGTCCAGCTAGACGCGCTCTCCCGCGACGATATCACCCAATGGCAGCCGGGCGAAAAACTGCTGCTCTCCGGGAAGCTGCTTACCGGCCGCGATGCCGCCCACCGCCGCCTGCAGCAGATGGCCGAGCGCGGCGAGCCGTTGCCGGTCGACTTCACCAACCGCTTCATCTATTACGTGGGCCCGGTTGACCCGGTGCGCGACGAAGTGCTGGGCCCCGCCGGCCCCACCACAGCCACGCGCATGGACCGCTTTACCGACTTCATGCTGGAGCAGACCGGCCTCCTCGGCATGATCGGCAAGGCGGAACGCGGCGAAGCGACCGTAGCCTCGATCCAGCAGCACCGGTCGGTTTACCTGATCGCCATTGGCGGTGCGGCGTATCTCGTTTCCAAGGCGATCAAGGCCGCCCGCGTAGCCGCCTTCGAGGACCTCGGCATGGAGGCGATCTACGAATTCGAGGTCGAGGACATGCCGGTCACGGTCGCGGTCGACAGCCGGGGCCATTCGGTTCACCAGAGCGGCCCAGCGGAATGGCGACAAAAAATTGAAACGATCAAGATGATCAAAAGCTGACATCTGAACCACGGAGCACACAGAGAACACGAAGTTTTTGTTCTTCTCGGTGACCTCTGTGTGCTCTGTGGTTAAGGATTTTCAGGAATTCAACGATGGCAAAACTATTTACCCCCCTCAAACTGCGTGAGCTTGAACTCAAGAACCGCGTGTTCGTCGCACCGATGTGCCAATACTCGGCCGAAGGCGGCATCCCCAATGACTGGCACATGGTCCACTACGGCGGCCTCGCCACCGGCGGCGCCTCGCTGGTGATCGTGGAAGCCACGGCGGTGTGCCCGGAGGGCCGCATCACGCCGTGGTGCACCGGCTTGTGGTCGGACGCGCATACGGAGGCTTTCCGGCCGATTGTCGACTTCATCAAACGGCAAGGCGCCGTGCCGGCGATCCAGATCGCCCACGCCGGTCGCAAGGCCTCGTGCGATACGCCGTGGAACGGCAGTCAATATCTGCCGGTCGGCGCCGGCGGCTGGCAAACGGTCGCACCGTCCGCCATTCCGGTCACCCCCGCCCACGGCGTACCGCACGCCCTGACGCATGAAGAAATCGACGGCATCGTCGAACTGTTTCTGGATGCGGCCCGACGCGCCCTGGCCGCCGGTTTTGAAGTCGCCGAGTTGCATTGCGCCCACGGCTATCTGCTCAACGAATTCCTGTCCTCGCTATCCAACCAGCGCACCGACGAATATGGCGGCAGCCTCAAAAACCGCTGCCGGCTGCCGCTAAGGATCGCCAAGGCTCTGCGCGACCTGTGGCCCCAACAGTGGCCGGTGTTTGTGCGCATTTCGGCAACGGATTGGGTACCGCAGTTGAACGGCGTGGCCGGCTGGGACTTGGCGCAATCCATTCAGTTCGCCAAGTGGCTGAAGGAAATCGGCATCGATCTGGTCGACTGCTCTACCGGCGGCTTGATCCTGGAGGCGAAAGTCCCGGCAGCGCCCGGTTATCAGGTGCCATTCGCCGAAGGCATCCGCAAGGAGGCCGGCATCGCCACCGGCGCGGTCGGGCTGATCACCGACCCGCATCAGGCAGAACAGATTCTGGTCACCGAGCAGGCCGATATCGTGCTGCTGGCCCGCGAACTGTTGCGCGACCCACGCTGGCCGCTGCGCGCCGCGCGCGAACTGAGCGCGGACGCACCCTGGCCCAACCAATACGTAAGAGCGAAACTTTAGGAATCAACATCATGAAATGGACTGACGTACAACGCATCGCCGAAGAACTGTTCGACAAGCATCCGGACATCGCCCCCTTGACCATCCGCTTCGTCGACCTGCATAACCTCGTGGTCGACCTGGAAGACTTCGACGACGACCACCAGCGCGGCGGGGAGAAAGTGCTGGAGGCAATTCAGCAGGCCTGGATCGACGAGGCCAAGTAATCCTCGAATTAACAATTGTTTACAGATGCCTGCCATGTCCTGTAATAGCATGGGAGCGTCACTATTAAGACTCTACATTGCAGATAGGGAGACGCGGCATGGCTGGCAAGGCCGTTGGCAAAACGGTGACCGGTCTTGCCATGCATCACATACAGGTATCATGACTTTTGCCGTTCAACGCTTCGACCACTCAGCCCAGCATCGTTCATGAAAATCGCACTCCTCGAAGATGACCGCACGTTCGCGGAACGTATCATCGACTGGCTACAACAAGCCGGACATGACACGGAATGGTTCAATAGCGGACGGGAGTTCCTGCGGTCGCTACCCGATGATCGTTACGACCTGCTGATTTTCGACTGGATGCTGCCGGACATGAACGGCCTCGAAATCATGACGCACCTGAAACTCAAGGGCGTAGGGTCCCCCATCATTTTTCTGACAGGGCGCGATGCCGAGGAAGATGTCGTTCAGGCCATTCAGGCCGGAGCCGATGATTATATTTTCAAGCCGCCCAGCAAAAACATTCTGCTGGCCCGCATCCATGCCGTCACCCGACGGAGCACCAGGCGCGCCGCGCCAGTTCAGGTGTTCGGACACATTCGCGTGGACTTCGACCTGCGACGGTTCGAGATCGACCATAAAACGGTCAATCTCACTGCCAAGGAAAACGAACTGGCGCTTTATTTCTTCAGCAATGTGGGCGCATTAATGTCGCGCAGCCACCTGATTCAGGTCGTATGGGGGGCGGGGGCCGAAATCGATACCCGCACCGTCGATGTTCACATCAGCCACTTGCGCAACAAACTGTGCCTGACGCCTGAGCGTGGCTGGAGACTCATCTCCGTGTATCATCAGGGCTACCGACTCGAACGCGTCGAATAACGCCACGCGTCGAGGAGCTGCCCCCCCCCCATGCGGGGGCACACATTTTCTGCTCGTCACAGGGATGATCTCATGATGCATCGATTCGTCACCCGCTCACTGCTTCTGGCGCTGTTAACTTGCGCTGAAGCCATGGCTGCCGACGCCACGCCAGAGTGGCGATATACCGTGCGTCCCGGCGATACCCTGATCGGGTTTTCGCAACAATATCTGGCGCATCCGGCCGAGTGGATGCAGCTGCAAAAACTCAATCACATCGCAAATCCACGTCGATTGATTCCCGGACAGCCTTTGCGCGTCCCCATCAAGCTGCTCAGACAGCGTCCGGCACCTGCCGAAGTGCTGGCCATCTCGGGCAACGTGCAGCTCAGCCAGAACAACAGCCCGATCCGTGCCCTGCAGTCCGGTGAAAAACTGGAGGCAGGCAGCAGTTTAAAAACAGCCACAGACAGCAGCGCAACCCTGCGCTTTGCCGATGGCTCCATTGTCGTTGTGCAACCGAATTCCAACCTGCAACTTGATACCGTGAGCGTCTATGAAGGGGGCGGCATGGTCGACACACGTCTGCGGCTGCAGCAAGGCCGCATCGAAGTCGGCGCCAATCCCCGACATGCACCGGACAACCGGCTGGAAGTCACGACCCCTTCCGCCGTTGCCGCAGTCCGCGGCACGCGCTTCCGCGTGGCTGCAGGGCCTGCCGTTTCCCTTGAGGAAACGCTCGAAGGCCGCGTTGGCCTGATCGCTGCCGAGCAGGAAACGGGCATCCCCGGCGGTTATGGCAGCATTGTCGAATCAGGCAAACTGCCACTGGCGCCCGTTGCCCTGCTTGCCGCGCCCGGGGTGCAAGGCCTGCCGAACAAGGTTGAACGACTGCCCATGCGCTTCGACCTGCCGCCCCAGAACGGTGCCGCCGGCTGGATCGGACAGATCGCACCGGATGAGCGCTTCGACCGCGTGCTGCTGGAAAAAACCGGCAATGTACCGCGCCTCTCCTTTGCCGACCTGCCAGACGGCCGGTACGTGCTGCGTGTTCGCGCCATTGACGCACTGGGCTTGCAGGGTGCCGATGCGCTGCACGCTTTCGAACTGAACGCCCGCCCATTTCCCCCGCTGGTGCTGACGCCTGGCAGCCATGCCACCGTCCGGTCTGCGCAGCCGGAGCTGCAATGGAGCGAAGCCGCCGGCATCCAGACCTATCGCATCCAGTTGGCGCGGGATACCGCATTCAACGACAAGATCATCGACACGACGACATCCCAGACCCATTTAACGCCATCGCAAGCGCTGGAACCGGGCGACTATCACCTGCGCGTCGCCAGCATTGACGGCGACGATGCAGGGCCTTTTTCAGACACAATCAGCTTTACCTACAAGCCGGCTCCGGGATCGCCTGACCTGACGCAATCAGCACTGAGTTTCGACGGGCAGACCATGCGCGTTCAACTGCCACCGCCGGGCGAAGGGCTGCAGTACGAAGTGGAACTGGCTAGCGACCCATCGCGCAATCCCCTGCGATGGCGAGGCGAAAGCGCGGATGGTCAACTGCAGATTCCGCGCCCTCCGGCAGGCAAGCAATACCTTGCGGTTCGCCTGACCGAGGCCGACGGCACCGCCGGCCCCTATGCCACGCAGGTGATCGATGTACCGGGCAAAGCGCATTGGGAATTCATGCTCTTGCTATTACCGCTGCTGGCCATCTAGCCGTTGAAACATCTCCGCCCGCTTGAGCGCCTTGGCGACCGCTATTCCAGCATGCTGTTGCTGCTGGCCATTACACTGCTGGTCAGCCTCAACGGGGGGCTGGGGCGCGTCGACAACCTCCTCTACGATCTCGGGCAGAAACTCAGGACGCGTCCGAAACCAACGGATATTGTCATCGTATCCATCGACGAAGAAAGCCTTGCCAGACTGGGCCGCTGGCCGTGGTCGCGGCATCTGCACGCGGACCTCATTGACCGGCTGAAGCAGGACGGGGCACGGGTCATCGGGCTTGATCTGGTGTTCGCCGAACCGGATACCACGGACGCCACATCAGATCAGGCGCTGGCTTCTGCCATCCAACGCGCCGGCAACGTCGTATTGCCCGTCTTGCTGGAAAACAGCCGGGTGAACGGACAGATGATCGAGACCCTGCCGCGTCCGGAATTCGCCGCGAACGCCGCGGCCATGGGCCGGGTACACGTCGAGTTGGACGAAGACGGCATCGCGCGCAGCATTTTTCTGTGGGAAGGGGTCGGCACCCCGGCCTGGCCGCACTTTGCGCACGCCGTGTTGCAGGCTGCGCAGGCGTTGCCGCCCGCACTCGCACCACGCCAGCAGGTGCCCGACCATGACCTGACCGGAACCAGCCATCCCCGTCCGTTCATTCTGGCGCGGCAGGATGAACGCCGCATCAATTTCCTCGGGCCACCCGGCTTTGTACCCAGCCTGTCGTATGCGCAAGTGCTTGAGGGCGAATTCATGCCCGGCACGTTCCAGGGCAAGATCGTCCTGGTCGGCGCCACGGCTGCCGGGATGGGTGACCGATTGCCGACGCCCGTATCCGGTCTACGCCAGCCGATGCCCGGCGTCGAGTTTCATGCCAATGTCATCGAAGCCATGCGCAGCGGAACGCTGGTCACACGCCAGCCCGGCTGGATCGTCCTGATCGCGAGCATCCTCACGTCGATCGCCCCCTTGTTCTGGCTCCCGCGGCTGCCACCACTGCCGGGCTTGCTGGCGAGCGGCCTCTGGTTCGTCGGCGTCGCCGGATCGGCCTTGTTACTGCCCCGCGTCGCTGGTATCTGGCTACCGCCATCGGCAGCATTGGTCGCCGTCGCACTGGCATATCCAATCTGGAGCTGGCGCAAGCTGGAATCCGCAGGGAGATTTCTGGATCAGGAACTCGCACGGCTACAACACGACGCCGACTGGGGGGATCGACCTAAGGGCAAATCCCCCACATCGGCCAGCAGCGACCCTTTGCAGTCCCGTATCGAGCAGGTGCAGGCCGCGTCGGAACGCCTGGCCGCGCTTCAGAATCACCGGCGCGAAACACTGGCCTTTATCTCGCACGACATCCGGGCGCCGCTGGCTTCTACCCTGATGCAACTGGACGAGTCCCACGATGCCTCGCTAGCCCGACTGCGCGAGCCGATCGCACGTTCGTTACGGCTTGCGGAGGATTTTCTGCACACCTCACGTGCAGAAATGGCAGATGCAGCCAGCTTCAGTGAAACAGACCTGACTGCCGTACTTCATCAAGCCGTTGACGATGCCTATCTCAATGCACGGGAACGGTCGATCGCGCTACGGCGCACCATTCCTGAAGAACCCGTATGGATACAGGCAGACTTCAGCCTGCTGCACAGAGCCCTGCTCAATCTACTGCTGAACGCCATCAAATACGCTCCCGAAAACAGCCCGGTCTCCCTGACGTTGGAAATCGAGGACCATGCTGCAATCATCAGGGTATCCGATCAGGGGCCGGGCATTCCCATCGCCCTGCAGGATCGGTTATTTCAACGCTTCAGCCAGGCTGGGCACACGCACCGACCTGAAGGTACCGGGCTGGGCCTGTATTTTGTGCGCACCGTCGTTCAAAAACATGCAGGCAGCATCGACGTTGAATCCGATCAAGGGATCCGTACAACTTTCAGCATACGATTACCGATCAATCGACCGGCTGAAATTTCGTCGAACGCGCCATCCGCTTCCACACCGCGCTGAGGGGACCGCACGAGAGATCATGTGCCGCAGTTCGGCCAGCTCTCGATCCACCTTCATCCGCAGCCATTGCGTCAGTTTTTCGCCCTACCCCGGCCTGACTTCGACCAGGTGCAACTTCATGAAATTTTACATTTTCACAAGGCCTGAATATGAAAATTAACATGAGAATTATGGTTATAATCCCGACCCAAAAGTAAATAACAAAACTAGAAAATGAAGATGTCAACTCATCGCCCCCCCCCCTTCGCCGCGTCGAAATATCGTCGACATCAACGAGAATTCGTTACCCGGCTATTTCGGAGCCAATGGCTCACTCCCCTGTAATCAGCCGCCAGCCAGGCGGGATCAAGGAATGCGGTCAGCACAACTGGGATGCCATCATAAAAAATGGGCTAGCACATAAGTTGCTGTCGAAGCCCGGTCGCCCGATAGGCAGATAACGTCCGGTCGTTTCATTCACTCAAATTCAAGTCAGTTAACGCCTTTATGAAGATGCAAATGCGCCCCACACCCCACTCCGTATCGCTTAACCAAGCAAAACGATGGACGAAACACACGCTGGCAGCACTGTTGTTGATCGGCGCCTCCCCCGCCTGGGCGGCGCTGGGGGCTTCGGTCACGCTGGCCAGCGGACAACCGACGGACATTTACCCGAGTGAGACCACGCAACTGCAGATCACGCTGTCGAACAACAACACGACCGCGCCGATCACGGGTGTCGGCTTCAGCAACCCGCTGCCGGGGACGCTGCCCAACGGGCTGATGGTGGCGGGCGCGGCCACCTACACCTGTACTGATCCGGCAGGCCCGACGACAGCGGCCGGGGTCGGTACGCTCACCGCGGTGATCGGCACCCAGGCCATCTCGCTGGGCAACGATGGCGTCATTCCGGCCCGCGCGAACAATACGGATGGGACCTGTACCATTCTGATCCCGGTCACGGCAAGGACTTCCACCGGCAACACGGCCACCTACACTTACTCCATTGCCAGCGGCGCCGTGACCGGCAACGATGGCAGCCCGGCGTCGAATTCGGGCGCGGTCAACCAGAGTATTAACGTACGGGCACTGGCGCAGCCCACCATCGCCAAGGCGTTCACTTCATCGACCCTGACGCTGGGTGGAGCAGCCACCACGCTGACCATTACGCTGACCAACACCAACCCGGTCGCGATCTCCAATTTCAGCATTACCGACGCATTCCCCCAACTGAGCGGTTCAGGCATCATCAGAGTGGCGGCAACACCGGGCGCGACCGCCAGCTGCAACAACGGCGGCTCAGCACCCACCTTTACGCCCTCGGCTGGCGACAAGACCATTTCCGCCACCGGCACCATCCCGGCCCTTGCTGGCGCCACCAACGGCAGCTGCACGCTGACGGTCCAGGTCGAAGCCGACCATACCAATGGGGCCTATTCCACCGGCGCGCAGACCAACACGATCAACCGTTCCTCGCAGTTCACCAACGACCTCGGGATCCCGGCTGCCAGCAACGCCACGGCCTCCGTCACAGTGCGTTCGCCGTTACGCATTGCGAAATCCGTCAACAATGCTTCGGTCGCTGCCGGCCAGGCAGGCAACTTCACCATTACGCTGTTCAATGACGGCAGTTCGGACCTGACCGTGACCTCGCTCACCGACGATCCTATCGATGGCGTGACAGGTGGCGGTTATGGTTTGACGGTCACCGGCACTTCCACGACCTGTGTCGGCGGGGTGGCTGCAGTGACCGCTGGCAACGAGGGCGTCAGCCTCACCGGCGGGACGATCCCGGCGGGGGGGAGTTGTACTGTCACCGTCAATTTCACCGGCACGGTACAAACTCCGAATGCGCCTCACACTTACACCAATACGATCGCAGAAGGGGCTGTGAATGTCGGCAATCCGGCCATCCGGAGCCAGTTAGCCTCGGCCACGGTGACGGTGTATGAAAATCTGAACATCAGCAAATCGGTTTCTCCGACCAATGCTGCGCCGGGCAACCCTGTGCGGTATCAGGTGACGGTGCAGAACTGGTCAACCGCAGACCTCAGCAATCTCAACATCACAGACTCGCTGGCCAACAGCCAGACGTTCCTCACCGGCAACATCAACGGCCTGGATTACACCCCGAGCCTTTCCGGTACGGGATGTAGCGGACTCAGCGTCATGGGCACGACCGGCGCAACGGCGCCCGTGTTCATCATCGGCACTGTACCGCAACGCAGCAACGACAATACCCCGGGCAGTTGTACCGTCACTTTCTGGGCGATGACTTCCGTCAGCGCGGCCAACGCCAGCGGCTATGCCAACAGCCTGCCCGCCGGTAGCGTGTGCTACGACCCAGGCAGCGGCAGTGTCTGCAATGGCGGCGCCTCGAACAACGCAAGCGGCTCGGTCAACACGTCGGTACTTTCCGCCAGCAAGGCGTTCAGCCCCGCAGGGCCCTTGTCCGAAGGCACGATTTCGCGCCTGCGGATCACCCTGTCCAACTTGTCGGCGAATGCCATGACCAACGTCGCCCTGTCGGACAACCTGCCGCTGGCCGGTTCCGGCGGCCAGATGCGCATCGCCTCACCGGCCAATGCCTCCACCACCTGCGGCGGGAGCCCGACCATTACCGCCGTGGCAGGTTCCACCTCCATCGCGATGAACGGCGCATCCATCCCCGGGCGTACCGGCAACGGCACCGGGACTGCAGGCAGCTGCTTCATCCAGGTCGACGTCATCGGCCCCGCAGGCACCTACAACAACACCGCCACGGTTGCCGGCACCGACACCTTCGCGGACGGGACGACCCATCTGGTTGGGCCAGTCAGCTCCAACACGGCGACACTGGTGTACACCTCCGCCCTGTCGGCGACCAAGAGCTTCCTGCCCACCAGCGTTTCCAGCGGGGGCAAGTCCACGGTCACCGTGCGCCTGAACAACAGCGGGGCCGTGGCATTGAGCAATGTCGCGGTCACCGACCCGCTGCCTTCCGGCATGGTGCTGGCCAACCCGGCCAATGCCTATACCACCTGTGCCGGCGCCACCGCGATTACCGCCAGTGCAGGGGTTTCCAGCATCAGCATGAGCGGCGCAGCCATTGCCGGCAGCGGCAATTGCGACCTGGTCTTCGACGTCATCGCCACGGGCAGCGCCAACTGGACGAATACCATTCCGGTCGGCAACATCACCGCAGATGGCGGGGTGGGCAATCAGACCGCCGTTTCGGGCACGCTGCTGTACAGCGCCCCGACCAGCCTGACCATCGCCAAGGCCACCAACCCGAGTACCCTGACCTTCCCCGGTCAGGTCAGCCAGTTGACCATCACGATCAACAACGGCAACCAGGCCGTCACGGGGTTGCAACTGACCGACTACTTCACGGCTGACGGGACGTCCGGCGCGGCCACGAACGGCATGGCGATCGCCCCTACGCCGGCAGCCTCCACGACCTGCGCCGGCGGCAGCGTCACGGCAGCCCCGGGCGGACAGTCCGTGCGACTCTCCGGCGCCTCGATGGCCGCCAGCGCGTCGTGTACCGTCACGGTCAACGTCACTTCGACCTCGGTCGGCGGGATCACCAACTACATCCCGATCGGCGGCATCATCACCAACCAGGGCCTGACCAACAGCGGCCAGGCCAGCACCAGCCTCACCACGCAGAGCAATATCGGCGTTACCAAGCAGTTCACGCCCAACGTGGTCAAGCCGAATGAACGCTCGCGCCTGCGGATTACCTTCTACAACCCGACCCAGCAGCCGGCCAGCACGCTCAGCGTGACCGACACCCTGCCGGCCGGCGTGACGGTGCCGAGCGGCGCGAACCCGGTCACGACCTGCACCGGCGCGACCGTCACCTCGCCCGCAGCCAACCAGGTACAAGTCAGCGGAGGCAGCATCGCGGCGGCATCCGGCGGCGTTGCAGCATCCTGTTATGCGGAAATCGACGTAGTCGCCGCAGCGCAAGGCGATTACGTCAACACCATCGGCAGCGGCGCCGTCAGCGCGATCGTGGGCGGGATTTCAGTCACCAACTCCCAGCCGACTTCCGACACGCTGCGGGTCAAGGCACCGCTGGTCGTACTCAAGGCTATCGCCAACCTGACGCTGGACACAGGCAACCCGCCCCCCTTCACGACCGGGACGGCCTCGCGCGCACCGGGGGCACCGGCCACGCTGACCATCCGCCTCGAAAATCCGAACGGCGCGAACCTGACTTCGGCGGCCTTGACGGACACCCTGCCGAGCGGGCTGGTGGTCGCCACGACACCCAACGCCTCGACCACCTGTGCCGGTGGCGTCGTCACCGCGCCGGCTTCCGCCACGCAAATCTCCCTGGTCGGCGCCACCATTCCGGCCACCGGATCCTGTACCGTGACCGTCGATGTGCTGAGCAACATTTCCGGGACCTACACCAACACCATTCCGGCAGGTGGCGTGACCACCTTCGAAGGCGTCAGCAATGAGGAACCGACCAGCGCGCGCATCGTCGTGTCGACCCCGCCGACGGTGAACAAGCAGTTCTCGCCGGCTGTCATTCCGCCGAATGGCACGTCGACCCTGACCATCGTGCTGGGCAACAGCAATGCCAGCGCCATTACCCTGACGGCCGCGTTCACCGACACACTGCCGACCGCGCCGGGCAACATCGTGGTGGCCGCGACGCCAAACGTGGTCAAGACCTGTCCCGGCGCCGTCACGGCGGTAGCTGGCGCAGGCACCATCACCTACGCCAGTGGCGCGCAAGTGCCGGCAGGCGGTTGTACCATCGCCGTCAACGTCACCGGCGCAACCCCGGGCGACCACACCAACAACATCCCGGCCGGGGCGCTGCAAACCAACTTCGGCAATAACCAGCAGCCGGCCAATGCCGTGCTGAGCATCAGCACGCTGGGTTACATTTCCGGCAAGGTGTTCCAGGACAACAACGTCACGCCGAACGGCACGTTCCAGTCCGGCACCGACACCCCGCTCCAGGGCACTTCCATCGAACTGCGCAGCGGTGCCGACTGTAGCGGTGCGCTGGTTTCCATCGTCGGCCTGACCAATCCGGCCACGACCGACGCACTCGGCAACTACATGTTCTCCGGCCTGCCGGCGGGCACCTACTCGGTGTGCGAACCGATGCAGCCGACCGGCACGACCAACGGCATCACCGCCGCAGGCACCATTACCAGCGTCAGCGGCAGCACAGGCACTGCGGGGACCGCCTCCAACCCGACCGCGACCAGCAGCCAGATCGTGAGCATCGTGCTCAACAGCGGGGGCGGCGGCTCGGTCAGCGGCTCCAACGGCAACAATTTTGCCGAAGTCGTGTTGTCCAGCATTGCGGGGGTCGTGTTCCTCGACCAGAACAACAACGGCGTGCAAAACGGCGCCGACACCGGCATCGCCGGCATCAGCGTCGAGCTGCTCGACAACGGCGGCAGCATCGTCGCCACGACCACCACGGATGCTTCCGGCGCCTACCACTTCGACAACCTCGCCCCGGGCAACTACGCCGTGCGCGAACCGACGCAACCGACCGGCACTTCCAACGGCCAGACCATCGCCGGCACGGTCGGCAACGGCGGCACGGCAGGCAGCGTCACCAACGTGACGACCACGCCCAGCGTGATCGGCGGCACCACCCGCATCGTCCTGCCGCCCAACACCGCCTCCACCGGCAACAACTTTGCGGAAATCCCCAATGGCCGCACCTTGTCTGGCGTGGTGTTCCTCGACTACAACGACAACGGGGCGATCAACGGGCCGTCTGACCACGGCCTGGGTAGCCAGGCCATCAACCTGACCGGCACCGACATCAACGGCAACGCCATCAGCCGCTCCACGACCACCGCCAGCGACGGCAGCTACAGCTTCACCGGCCTGCCGGAAGGCACTTACACGGTGACCCAGCCGGCACAACCGGCCGGCACCACCAACGGCCAGACCCTGGCGGGCTCCACGGGTGGCACCGCGACGGCACAGGGCGCCACGCCGAGCGCGATTTCCGGCATCAGTCTGGTCGGTGGCGACGCCGTCTCTGCCAACAACAACTTTGCCGAAGTACCGGGCGCGGCCCCTGACCTGACCATCGCCAAGACCCATAGCCCGGCGAGCTTCGCGGCAGGCGGCAACACCGGCTTCTTCACCATCACGCCGAGCAACATCGGTTCCGTGGCCACCTCCGGCAGTGTCACCGTCGTCGACACCTTGCCGGCCGGCCTGACGGTGGCCGCAACCCCGACCGGTTCAGGCTGGACCTGTACCGGCGCGGTGGGCGCAAGCTCCATCAGCTGCACCACGAGCAATATCCTCGCGGCAGGTGCCAGCGGCAATCCGATCACGCTGTTCGTCGCGGTCGGCGCTGGCCTGAATGGCCAGATCCTGACCAACACGGCGGTCGTTTCCGGTGGCAACGAGCCCCCGGGCTTTGACGGCAACAACACGGCGACCGACCCGGTGACTGTCGCCACGGCGGCTCAGGTCAGCGGCAACGTCTGGTTCGACCTCAACCACGACCGCATCCGCAACGACCCGCTGTTCGTGACCGCGAATGGCGGCACCGTTGAATCGGGCTGGCACGTCGATCTCTGGCTGAACGGTGTGCTGGTCGACACCAAGGTGACCGATACCAACGGCGCCTACGCCTTCACCGGGATTGCCCCGGGCTCCGGCTACCGTATCCTGTTCCATCACCCCACCACCGGCATGGTCTGGGGCAGCGCGGTGCCGAATGAACAGGGCATTGCCCCGGCAAGCGGCACCCGTGATGCCCAGACCCCGGTCAACGGCATCAACGCGGGCAACCCCGCCGGCGCCGTCCTGAACGGGGACGGTGCGCTCAACAGCCTCACGCTGCTGTCTGGCGACAACATCGTCGAACAGAGCCTGCCGCTCGATCCGTCCGGTGTGGTCTACGACGCCGTTACGCGCAATCCGGTCCCAGGGGCGACGGTGACGCTGACCAGCGGTGGCGTCGCGGTACCGAATATTTGTCTGGTGAGCAACCAGAACACCGTGACTACCGATGCCACTGGTTTCTACCAGTTCCTGCTGATCAACCCGGCACCGGGCGGCTGCCCGGGTTCGGCGACCTATGTGATCCAGATCACCCCACCACCGTCCTACCTGCCGACGCCTTCTGCCCTGATTCCGCCGAATGTCGGACCTTTCGTGCCGACCCTCGGTGGCATCGATCCGATCCAGGCGCAAGCGACGGCACCGACCGGCGCGCAGCCGACGACCTATTTCTTCGACTTCGCACTCACGCTGACGGGTGTACCCGGCACCAGTTCGTCGGGGGTCGTGAACAACCACATCCCGCTCGACCCCATCCTGGGCGGCGCGATCGTGGTCACCAAGACCACCCCGCTGGTCAACGTGAGTCGTGGCGATCTGGTGCCCTACACCATCACCGCGACCAACACGCTGGCAGCGGCGCTGGGCAATATCGACCTGCGCGACCAGGTGCCACCTGGCTTCAAGTACAAGGCCGGCACCGCAACGGTCGACGGCATCAAGATCGAGCCGACCGTGAACGGCCGCAACCTGACCTGGCCGAACCTGACGTTCGCTGCCGGTCAGCGTCGTGAAATCCGCCTGCTGCTGGTCGTCGGTTCCGGCGTCAGCGAAGGCGAGTACGTCAACAGTGCGTTTGCCTTGAACAACATCGCCAACGCCGCCGTGTCCAACACCGCTACCGCCACGGTGCGCGTGGTGCCGGACCCAACCTTCGACTGCTCCGACCTGATCGGCAAGGTGTTTGATGACCAGAACGCCAACGGTTACCAGGACGATGGCGAACCAGGCATTGCCAACGTGCGTCTGGCGACTGTCAACGGTCTGCTGGTCACCACCGACGATCAGGGGCGCTTCCACGTCACCTGCGCCATGGTGCCCAACGAGTGGCGCGGCGCCAACTTCCTGATGAAGCTGGACGAGCGCACCCTGCCGAGCGGCTACCGCGTCACCACGGAAAACCCGCGCGACGTGCGCCTCACCCGCGGCAAGATGAGCAAGCTCAACTTCGGCGCCACCATCCACAAGGTGGTGCGCGTGGATGTCACCGACACCGCGTTTGACGGCGACCAGCTCAAGCCGGAATGGGCTGCGCAAGTCGCGCAGTTGCCGGACTTGCTCAAGGAGCGCCCCGCCATCCTGCGCCTCGCCTACCAGGTGGGTGCCGCAGGGGCCGAGCAGGCCGGCAAGCGCCTCAAGGCCTTGTCCGCACAACTGCGCAAGCTGTGGGAGAGCAAGCAGTGCTGCCACCTGCTGCAAATTGAAGAAGAACTGATCCAACCCTCCGTCCTGCAACAGGAGGGCCGCTAACATGAAAAACAACAATAAAACTCTGATTGCCAGTTTGATCGCCGGCCTGTTTATCGCGCCGGCCCATGCTGACGAACCCGCCTGCGAAGATGCGCGTTTCTGCACGCTGCAGGCGCAACCGGGAAAATCACTGTCCCGCAGCCAGGTGCTGCTACGCGAAGCCGGCCACACACCGCCCAGCGTCGAATACCGCCAGCCGGACGAAGTCATCGTGCTGGCGGATGAAACGCCTGCCGATACGGTAGTGACCGAGGAGCGTCGTACCAGCGAAACCAGTGCCAAACAGGAGCAGGGGCAAGCCATCGGCTACGACTCGGGCGACAACGCGCTTTCCCAAAGCGAACGTGACGCGTTGACGGCCCTGGCGCAACGGCTGGCCGGCAAACCCAACCTGCGGCTGGCCATCGTCGGCCATGCGGACGAGCAGCGTCTGTCCGCACGCAAACGCGCCCGCTACGGCAACAACCAGGGCCTGTCGGAAGCACGCGCACGCGAAGCGGCAGCCTTCCTCAAGACGCAAGCCGGTTTCGCCGACGCTGCCATCGCCACCGCCGGCAAGGGCGATGCCGAGCCGTTGGTGCAGTGCGACAAGAAGTCGCCTGTCGCCGAATATCAGGCCTGCCTCGCGCCCAACCGCCGCGTCGAAATCCAGGTGTGGTACGACCAGGTGACCGAACGTGTGGAACAAGTCAGTCATGTCGTCGAGGCGCCCAAGCCCGCGCCGGTGGAATGCAGCCAGGCCAAGGGCAGCCAGAGCACCCTGCCCTTCCGCATTTCGGTGGACGGCGAACCGCTGGTGACCTCGGAGCGCCCGAACAGCGCCGATGTGACCCGCTGCGTGGACGTGGCGCTGGAGAGCGCCGACATCCAGGTGCGCTACGATGCGCTGGAGGCCACGCCCTGGCTGAACGTCAGCGTGTTCCCGAATGCGGCCGTGCGGCATCAGCCGGTGAAGTTCACGACCTACACCAATTACCAGTACTGGATCGCCCGCGCAGAAGTGCGGCTGTTTGCCACGGGCGAAAGCCTGCAAGGCACGCCGCTGGCCATCCTTCCTGTCGATGAACACGGACAGGCGACCTGGACGCCGGAACAGGCCGACCTCAAGCAGGCAAGCTACGTGCTGCGCGTCTACGACCGTGACGGCAAATTCGACGAAACCGCACCGCAATCGCTGACCATCGCGGAAAAGCCCGACCTGCTGGCACGCGACACCGAACCCCGTGAAGAATTGATCGGCTACGGCGAAAACCGCTTGTCCCTGCGCAATATCGCCGTCAATGGCGGCGCAGTCACCGTCAACGGCGACCACCTGCAACCGGGGCAGCGCGTGCGCTTCCTGGGCCAGGAGATTCCGGTCGACGCCCATGGCAAGTTCGCCGCGCGCCAGATCCTGCCTGCGGGGAGCCATGTAGTCGACGTGGATGTGCTGCAGGATGACGTCCCGGCACTGCATTTCGCCCGCAACCTGTACATCCCCGACCGCGACTGGTTCTACATCGCGCTGGGCGACCTCACCGCCGGGCGCAACTCGACCTCCGGCCCGGCCAAACTGGTGACCGGCGATACCCAGCATTTCGACAATCAGGCTTACGTGGACGGCCGCATGGCCTTCTACCTCAAGGGCAAGGTCAAGGGTGACTGGCTGCTGACCGCCTCGGCGGATACCAAGGAACAGCCGCTCAAGAACCTGTTCTCGAACTTCGACGAAAAAGACCCGCGCTACCTGCTGCGCCGACTCGACCCGGACCGTTACTATCCGGTGTACGGCGACGACTCGACCACCGTGGACGATGCCCCCACCCGCGGCAAGTTCTACGTCAAGCTGGCCAAGGGCGACTCGCACGCCATGTGGGGTAACTTCCAGACCCAGTTGTCCGGCAGCGACCTGGTGCAATACAGCCGCGGCCTGTACGGCGCCAACCTGAAATGGCGCAGCGACGACGCCACCGCCTTCGGCCAGAAAAAGACCCAGGTCGATTTCTTCGCCGGCGACCCCGGCACGCTGGGCGCCCGCGAGCAGTTCCGCGGCACCGGCGGTTCGCTGTACTACGTGCAGCATCAGGACGTGACGCGCGGCTCCGAACACCTGTGGGTGGAAGTCCGCGACAAGGACTCCGGCATCGTGCTCAAGGTCACCCAACTGAGCGCCACGCAGGACTATGACTTCGACCCGATCCAGGGCCGCATCCTGTTGCGCACCCCGCTGCCTTCCACCGCGGACGACAGCCAGCTGGTGCGCGCCGGTTCGCTCTCAGGGCACCCGGTCTACCTGGTCAGCACTTATGAATACGCACCCGGCGTCAGCCAGCCCGGCAACATGACCTACGGCGGCCGCGCCGCGCAGTGGTTGGGCGAGAACGTGCAGATCGGCGTCACCGGCTACCGTCAGGGCGATGCCGCCACGCGCCAAAACTTGATCGGCGTGGATGCCACCTATCGCGTGGCGCCCGGCGTCTACCTGAAGGCGGAAACCGCGCGCTCCAGCGGCCCCGGCACCGCCACGCAGTCTTCGGTGACGGGCGGCTTCGAGTTCAACAGCATTGCCTCGCCGGGCGGCGTGGCCAATGCCCATCGCGTCGAGGCGGCCGTGAACCTGGCCGAAATCTCGGACCAGAAGGGCAAGCTGAACGCCTACTGGCAGGACCGCGAGCGCGGCTATTCCTCTCCCGGGCAAATCACCAGCGAGGATATCCGCCAGAGCGGCTTCGGCGGCGAAATCGAAATCGCCAAGGATACGACGCTGCAGGCCAAGGCCGACCTCAAGGACGCCACCAGCCAGGACACCAAGGCGGTCACCGCCTCGGTCAAGCACCAGTTCACGCCGAACTGGGCCGGCAGCGTGGGCGTCCGTCACGATGATCTCGACACCCGCATCGCCAACGCCAGCCCGACGCTGTCGCAAAACGGCGAGCGTACCGATCTCGGCGTACAGGTCGACTACAACCCGGACCCCGAGGCTGCAAAACCGGACTGGAAAGCCTACGGCTTCTTCCAGGACACGGTGCGCAGTTCCGGCAACCGCCGCGACAACAACCGCGTCGGCGTCGGCGGCAGCTGGCAGCTGAACGAAAAATTCAACCTGCTGGGCGAGCTTTCCTCCGGCAACGGCGGCGTCGGCGGCAAGGTCGGCGGCGACTGGCAGGTCACCGACCGCAGCCAGTTATACATGAACTACGCGCTCGACACCGACCGCACCGACAGCCTGTATCGCGGCCGTCAGGGCACGCTGGTGTCCGGTTCCAAGACGCGATTCACCGATAATCTGTCCGTGTATGGCGAAGATCGTCTGATGCATGGCGTCGGCCCTTCCGGCCTGCTGCATGCCTTCGGCCTCGACCTCGCGGCGCGCGATGGCTGGAACTTCGGCGTCAAGGGCGAAACCGGCGACCTCTCCGATCCGCTGGCCGGCGATTTCGAGCGCAAAGCGATCAGCTTCAGCGTCGGACGTTCGATAGAGAAGATCAAGTACGCCGGTAACGTGGAATGGCGCAAGGAAGACGGCACCCAGGTCGGCGAACGCACCACCTGGCTGGTCCGCAACTCCTTCGGCTACCAGATCGACCCGGACTGGCGCTTCCTCGGCAAACTGAATTTCTCGGTTTCCGACAGCAACCGCGGCAACAGCCTGAATTCAGACTTCACCGAAGCCGTGGCCGGCTATGCCTGGCGCCCGGTGGATAACGACAAGGTCAACGCCCTGTTCAAGTACACTTACTACGCCAACCAGCCTTCACCGGCGGCCATCAGCACGGCCGGGGTGGCAGCTGACTACGAGCAGCGCAGCCACATCCTGTCCATCGACGCCATTTATGACGTCAAGCCATGGCTGTCTGTCGGCGGCAAGTACGGCTTCCGCCGTGCCGAAATGCGTGCGCCCAAGACCACCGGCGATTGGGAAAATGCCGATGCCCATCTGCTGATCGGTCGTGCCGACTGGCATTTCGTGCACAACTGGGATGCGATGCTGGAACTGCGCTGGCTGAATGTCACGGCCGCAGACGACAGCCGGGCCGGCGCACTGGCGGCGGTGTATCGCCATATCAACGAGAACGTGAAGGCCGGTGCAGGTTACAACTTCACCGACTTCTCGGACGATATGACGGACATGTCCTACCGCTCACAAGGCTGGTTCGTGAACCTGATCAGCAAGTTCTAAACGACTACGGCTCCCCGTTGCGGGGAGCCGTACGCCGATCTGGAATGACTTCACCAAACAGTTCTTGCGCAAGCTGAGCGGCGTCCTGTTCGTTCAGGAAATACCGGTAAAGACTCTTACCCGCTTCATCCCTGCCCTTTCTACCGGCAAGCTGATGAATTTGCGCATCCGACTGCGCCATGTCCAGCACCATCAGCACTGCCGGGGCTTCCACGCGCGGGCAGGGCTTTTCCTCCCCCAGGCGACGGAAACCCATGCAATCCTCGTAAAACCCGATATGGCGCGGGTTTACCTCGATTACAATCCAGTTGCAGCCTAGCCATCGGGTATAGAGATACGCCATGTTGATCAGGGTGGCGACCACCTGCTTGGAGTTGCCGCGATGACGATCCATGGCGAAGCGGGTGAGCTCGAGCAGGCGCGCGCCCGGGCGTTGCCGAATCTGATCGAGTTCGTGCTTGAACAGGCCGTCCGCCAGCAAACCTTCGCCACGATCCGGGCCGAGCGTCACGGTGCCGATGGGCTGCTCTTCCGTATCATAGACCAGTAGGGTGATGAGTTCCGGCCCCAGCGGCTCGGCGTGGCCGGCGGCATCGGTGACATATCCCTTGGCGCTATATAGCCGGTTGACCAGCAAGGTCGCCGAATGGTGGCTGTGGAGATTGCTCGCCAGCCGAATCTTGAACCGGTCGTTTTCAAAGCGCGTCTCGGGCCCCAGCAGTTGCTCGGACACTTCGCGCGACATCGGCGCCATGCGGCTGGAAAAGCTGAGGATGGTGCGGGCCCAGCTGGCGCGTTCTTGAATGGGATCGGTCGGCTTCACGCTGCCAGCATAAGACAGATCGCCGCGACGGAAAATACCTCGTGCGGGGTCGGGGTCATGCCTCGAGGAAACGACCGCGCAGCTCTTCCAGATTGAGTTCGACCAGAATCTGCGCCAGCCGGTCACGCGCACTCTTTTTCGGCTTGCCGGTCTGGCGGGCGATGATCAGTTCGTTCTTCATCGAATGCTCCCAGCCCACCAGCTCGGTCACGGTCAGTTGGTAGCCGTGCGCTTCGAGCTGCAGGCAGCGCAGCACGTTGGTGAGCTGGCTGCCGAATTCGCGGGTATGAATCGGGTGGCGCCAGATTTCCGACAAGGGCGTCTTGCCGAAGGAAGCGTTCTTGTGGCGGTTGAGCACCATGGCCACCTCCGCCTGACAGCAAGGCACCAGCACGATGAACTTGGCCTGCTTGTGCAAGGCGAAGCGGATGGCGTCGTCGGTTGCGGTATTGCAGGCGTGCAGGGCCGTAACCACATCGACCTGCGCCGGCAGTTCGGGCGAGGTAATGGAGTCTTCCACACTCAGGTTGAGGAAAGACATGCGCGCGAAACCCAGCTTCTCCGCCAGTTCGCGAGAGCGCGTCACCAGTTCTTCGCGCGTCTCGATGCCGTAGACATGCCCGGCCTGCCGCGACTTGAGGAACAAGTCATACAGGATAAAGCCCAGATACGACTTGCCCGCCCCGTGGTCGGCCAGCGTCAGGTCACCCGTGGCATCGAACACTTCCTGCAACAGCGGTTCGATGAAGTGGAAAAGGTGGTAGACCTGCTTCAGCTTGCGGCGGCTGTCCTGGTTCAGCTTGCCGTCGCGGGTGAGGATGTGCAGTTCCTTCAGCAGTTCGACCGACTGCTCGGGACGAATCTCGGGAATAGCCATCAGATCAAAGCGTCTTCGAGTATCTTGGCTTGTCCGCAGCCTGTTGGTGCAGATAGGCGTCGAACGCCATGGCGATGTTGCGCAGGAACACGCGGCCGGACTCCGTCACGCGCACCCTGTCGGCTTCCAGCAGCACCAGGCCATCGGCCTGCATGCCTTTCAGCTCTTCCAGCCCGGCAGCGAAATACTGGTCGAAATCGATGTTCCACTGCTTGCCGAAGGCGGCCTTGTCGAGTTCCAGGTCGCACATGATCTGGGTGATGGCATCCCGGCGCAGCTTGTCTTCCTGCGTGATGCGCAGGCCGCGCTCCACCGGCAGCTTGCCGGCCTGCACCATGTCGCGGTACTCGGACAGCACCTTGACGTTCTGCGCATAGACCTCGTCCGTCTGTGAAATGGCCGAGGCACCAAAGGCCAGGATGTCGCAGTCCTTGTGCGTGGTGTAGCCCTGGAAATTGCGGTACAGCGTCTTGCTCTGCTGCGCCTTGACGATCTCGTCGTTAGGCTTGGCGAAGTGGTCCATGCCGATATACACGTAACCAGCAGCCGTCAGCTTTTCCAGCGTTAGCTTCTGCAATTCCAGACGGGCATCGATCTGCGGCAGGGTGTCTTCCACGATGAGCTTCTGGTGCTTTTTCATCCAGGGCACGTGCGCGTAGTTGAACACGGCGAAGCGGTCCGGCCCCATGGCGATCGCCTTGTCCAGCGTCTTTTCGAAATTGGCGGGGGTCTGGTGCGGCAGGCCGATCATCAGGTCGAAGTTGACGCTCTCGAAGCCCTCTTCGCGAATCCAGTTGTACACCTCGCGGATCAGCGCTTCCGGCTGCACGCGATTCACGGCGACCTGCACCTGGTCCGTCAGGTCCTGCACTCCCAGACTCAGGCGGTTGAAGCCGGACTCGCGCAGCGCCTTAACGTGGTCACGCGAGAGCTCGCGCGGGTCCATCTCGCAGCCGATCTCGGCGTCTGGCGCCATGCTGAACTTGCCTGCCATGTGAGCATACAGGCGACGAATATCATCCGGCTTGAGGTAAGTCGGTGTCCCGCCACCCCAGTGCAACTGGCGCACTTTTCTGGACGGGCTGGTCAGCGCCGCGACACGGTCGATTTCCTTGAACAGGACTTCCAGATAAGCCTCTGCCTTGCTGTAGTCCTTGGTCGCGATCATGTTGCAGCCGCAGTAGTAACACAGCGTGTCGCAGAACGGGATGTGCGCATACAGTGAAATGTCGCGCCCCTTGTCCTGGCTGGCGCGCAACTCTTCTTCCCATTGGGCGGGGCCAAAGGACTCGTTGAAATATGGCGCGGTCGGGTAGGAGGTATAGCGCGGGCCGGCCTTGACGTATTTGTGCAGGAGTTCAGCGGATAATTTCATCCGGATATTATACTCGGACAATCCAATCCTGCACTTGCCAACCGCCGGGGAGTTTTCTTGACACCAGCCGGGTAAGCTTTGACAATTCAACCAGTTGACAAAGGCTAACCTGCTCGAAAGAGAGGGGCGCAAAACCACCGACCTAACGGGTAGCGATACCTCACGGTAGCGGGGTTGCCGCATCCGCGCATCGTTGGCCTTTGTGTTTCATTGGGATACCTGAAGATGCCATCTGCCTCACTGCGTGAATACGCGTTTGCCTTTCAGCCGATTCTCGATCGCGACCAGCGCATCATCGGCCATGAGCTTCTCTACCGCCACCCGCTCGAACTGGATCCCCTGTGCGTCAAGGATCCGGTAGAAATGACGGCCAGCGTCATCATCAATGCCTACATGCATAGCGATGAGTCCTACCAGCATTGCGACAACACCCTGTTTTTCAACATCAGCGAAGACTTGCTGATGACGGACATGCTGCGGTTCATCCCCAAACACAACGTCACGCTGGAAATGCTGGAAAACATTCTGCCCAGCGAGGCCATCATCCACCGGTGTCAGGACCTGAAACAGCTGGGTTACCGTTTTGCGCTCGACGATTTCACCCGGATCACCCCGGAGATGGTGGCCTTTCTCGACATCGCGGATATCGTCAAGATCGATCTGCCGCAGGTTACGCCGGATGAACTGCCCGCCCTGATCAACGCCCTGCGCGCGTGGCCGGTCAAGATACTGGTCGAGAAAGTGGAAACGGACGAAGACTTTCAGCGCTGCCTCGCCTTCGGGGCCGATCTCTTTCAGGGATACTACTTCGCCAGACCCAAATTCGTCAGCGGCAAGCGGCCGGATCCAACCAAGCTGACGATCGTAAGCCTGCTCGGTCAACTGATGGCCGACGCCGATGACCGGATCGTCGAAGAAGTCTTCCGTGAAAATCCGGGGTTGGTCTATCACCTGCTAAGGTTGGTCAACACCGCTGCCTTCGCCTTGAGCACCAAGATCGGCTCGATTCGCCAGGCGCTCAACCTGATCGGCCGCAACCAGTTGATTCGCTGGATCGAGATGCTGCTGTTTTCGCTGGATGACGACTCGACCTTCCCCTCTGCCCTGCTGCAACTCGCCGCCAAGCGCGGCACGCTGATGGAGTTGCTGGCGCGCCACATGAGCCACCAACTGGGCACCTTTCAAGAGCGCAGCCACATGACCGGCATGCTGTCGCTGGCGGATACGCTGCTGGGGATGCCCATGCCCGAAGTCCTGGAACTGCTCAACCCGGCGGACGAAGTGCGTGATGCCTTGCTGCATCGCAGCGGACGCATCGGCCAGATGCTGACCTTGTGCGAATGCCTGGAGAATGCCGATTTCGATCGGGCCGAACAACTGGCCAGCGAACTGCACATCCCGGCCAACGGCGTCCTGCAAGCCCAGCGTGACGCCATGGCATGGACCTGCAAGCTTTCCGGCTGATCGCTTTCCGCCACATTCCCAGCGGGTGCCGGGCTGGGCGATAATGGGCGCTTTATTGACACCGTGACTCCCATGACGCTCCCCAAGGAAATCTTCAAGGCCTACGACATCCGCGGCATCGTCGGCAAAACCCTGACCCCGGAAATCGTCGAAGCGATCGGCCAGGCCATCGGATCGGAGGCCGTCGCCCGCCAGCAGAGACAAATTGTCATCGGCTACGATGGACGCCTCTCCGGCCCATCGCTCGCGGCCGCCCTTGCTCGCGGCATTCAGCAAGCCGGCATCGACGTCATCGACATCGGCATGGTCGCAACCCCCATGGTGTACTTCGCCGCCCACCACCTGCAGACTAGCTGCGGGGTCATGGTCACCGGCAGCCACAACCCGCCCGACTATAACGGGCTCAAGATGGTGCTGGCGGGCGAAACGCTCTCCGGCGACACCATCCAGCAACTGCGCACCCGCATCGAACAGGGCGACCTCGCCTCGGGGGCTGGCCGCTATCGGCAGGAAGATATCGCCCAGGCTTACATTGATCGCATCGCTTCGGACATCAAGCTGGCGCGCCCGATGAAGATCGCCGTGGATGCCGGCAACGGCGTGGCAGGCGCCTACGCCGGCAAGCTGTTCCGCGCGCTGGGCTGCGAGGTGCAGGAACTCTTTTGCGAAGTGGACGGGCATTTCCCTAACCACCATCCCGATCCGTCTGTGCCAGAGAACCTGGAAGATCTGATCCACGCCTTACAAACCGGCGATGCCGAACTCGGCCTCGCGTTCGACGGCGATGGCGACCGCCTGGGCGTGGTAACCAAAGACGGCGCCATCATCTACCCCGACCGCCAGCTCATGCTGTTCGCCGAGGACGTGCTGACGCGCGCGCCTGGCGCCACGATTATTTTCGACGTCAAATCGACCCGCAACCTGACCCCGTGGATCAGCCAGCGCGGCGGCCACCCGCTGCTGTGGAAAACCGGTCACTCGCTGATCAAGGCCAAGATGAAGGAAACCGGCGCGGCGCTGGCCGGCGAAATGAGCGGCCATGTGTTCTTCAAGGAGCGCTGGTACGGTTTCGACGATGGGCTGTATTCCGGCTGCCGGCTGCTGGAAATCCTGAGCCGCAGCAGCGATCCATCGGCCGTCCTGAATGCCCTGCCCGACAGTGTCAGCACCCCGGAACAGCATATCCAGATGCAGGAAGGCGAACCGCACGCGCTGATCGCGCAACTGCAGCAGGAAGCCAAATTCGAGGGCGCGCAACACATCGTCACCATCGACGGCCTGCGCGTGGAGTACCCGGATGGCTTCGGCCTGATGCGTCCCTCCAACACCACCCCGGTCGTCGTGCTGCGTTTTGAAGCCAATGATGCGGCGGCGTTGAGGCGCATTCAGGACCAGTTCCGTGCCGTGATCCTGGCGGCCGCCCCTGACGCGAAGCTGCCGTTCTGATGCAGCGCGGCACCATTGTTTCCGGCCTGATCTGGCTAATCCTGTTCGCCGGGTTTGCCTGGATGGTGGATGCCGCACTCAACCCCAACAAGGCGGAGACGCTGGGGAACGGTGAAACAGTGGTGCTGCAACGCGACCCCAGCGGACATTACCGTGCCGAGGCCTACATCAACGGGGTAAAAGCCGACGTACTGGTCGACACCGGCGCCACGGGCGTAGCGCTGTCTCAGGCATTGGCCGACAAACTCGGCATCCGCAGCAATGCGGCGATCCGCACCAGCACCGCCAACGGGGATACCGTAAGCTACATGACGCGCCTGCAGAGCATCCGTCTCGGCGGCATTGAAGCCCATGATGTTGCGGCCACCATCACACCCGGCTTGCAGGGCGAAGCATTGCTGGGCATGTCTTTCCTCAGCCGCATGGATATCCGGCTCTACAAAGGCACCATGACCATCAAACAGGTGGCTGAGTAACGTTCAGGTAATGACAGTCGGTTCGGCCCGGCCCGTGCGATCGCGCAACTGCGACACCTGCAAGGCAATGCCGATCAACTCGGCCAGCGCCACCTGAGCATCCAGGTGATGCTTGGCCACGTCCGGCTCGAACGCTTCCAGATAGATGCGGATAGTAGCGCCCTCCGTGCCCGTGCCGGAAAGGCGGAACACGATGCGCGACCCGTCCGTAAAACCGATACGCACGCCCTGCCCGGTGCTGACGCTGCCATCCACCGGGTCGGTGTAGCTGAAATCGTCACAGAACAGCACCTGATAACCGCCGAGCGTGGCACCGGTGAGGCTGGCGAAACTGTCGTGCAGATGTTGCATCAAACCATTGGCCGCTTCGGTCGGGATGCCTTCGTAATCGTGGCGCGAATACACGTTGCGGCCGAATTTCGCCCAGTGCTCGCGCACGATCGCCTCCACCGACTGCTTGCGCGCCGCCACCACATTCAGCCAGAACAACACCGCCCACAGGCCGTCTTTCTCGCGCACGTGGTCGGAGCCGGTGCCAAAGCTTTCCTCACCGCACAGCGTCACCTTGCCGGCATCCATCAGATTGCCGAAGAACTTCCAGCCGGTCGGGGTTTCGTAACAGGGAATACCCAGTGCCTGCGCCACGCGGTCAGCCGCCGCACTGGTCGGCATGGAGCGGGCAATGCCGGCCAGGCCGGATTTATACCCCGGCACCAGCGTCGCGTTGGCCGCCAGCACCGCCAGGCTGTCGGAAGGCGTCACGAAAAAGCCTTTGCCCAGAATCATGTTGCGGTCACCGTCACCATCTGAGGCGGCGCCGAAATCCGGCGCGTCGGCGCCGTAGACGATCTCCACCAGTTCATGGGCATAAGTAAGATTGGGATCGGGGTGGCCATTACCGAAATCGGGCAGCGGCACTGCGTTCATCACGCTACCCGCCGGCGCGCCGAGGCGTTTCTCGATGATCTCTTTCGCGTAGGGGCCAGTCACGGCGTGCATCGCATCAAACTTGAGCCGGAATCCGCCAGCCAGCAAGGATTTGATCGCGTCAAAATCGAACAGCGACTCCATCAGATCGGCATAATCCGCCACCGGATCGATCACCTGCACCGTCATGTCACCGAGCCGGGATTCTCCGGTCACATCCAGCGCAACATCCGCAGCATCGAGGATCCGATATTGATGAATCGACTTGCTGCGTGCAAAGATCGCCTCGGTGACTTTTTCCGGCGCGGGGCCCCCATTGCCGATGTTGTACTTGATGCCAAAATCGCCCTCCGGCCCGCCCGGGTTGTGGCTGGCCGACAATACGATGCCGCCGAACGTCTGGTATTTGCGAATCACACACGATGCGGCCGGGGTCGACAGAATGCCCCCCTGCCCCACCAGCACCCGGCCAAAGCCGTTGGCCGCCGCCATTTTCAGGATGATCTGAATCGCCTCGCGATTGTAATAGCGGCCATCCCCCCCGACCGTCAGTGTCGCCCCGGCTGGCGCCTGGATACTATCGAATATCGACTGGACGAAATTCTCGAGGTAATGCGGTTTTTGAAACGCCGGCACCTTCTTGCGCAGGCCGGAGGTTCCCGGCTTCTGATCGGTAAACGGTACGGTGGAGACGACACGGATACTCATCACAAAACTCCCACTGACATCTAGGCTGAATTCAAGGCCATCTTACCACCGTGTCAGAAGCGGTGACCATGCGCAAAGTTGACAAAATGGTGTTGACAGGACGGACACGAAACGGAATAATGCGCGTCCTCAAGGGAGATTAGCTCAGTTGGTAGAGCAGCGGACTCTTAATCCGTTTGTCCGGGGTTCGACCCCCCGATCTCCCACCAGTATCCAAGCGGCTCGCAGCAATGCGGGCCGTTTTCATTTCTAGATTACTTCGGGTCATGTAACCGCCTTGTAACCAGATTTGAGGAATACTCGCATGCATGCATGCCCTCAAGAATTACTCGACAAGCTTCACATCAGCCCCGCCGACATTGCTGATTTACTGCATGATAACTCAGGGCTGTGCGGGATCGATCTTGCCAGAGTGTCGGGGCTGCTTGTGGCTCAACTCGCAAGCGTGCATAAGCATCGGATGTTTGACTCATTCTCAGTCACTGACGTCATGCAAGAGCTTGAAGGCTCTGGTCGAGGGGGTCCGGTCAAATATGAGACCTTCAAACACATGCCCTTGCGCGGTCTCTGGAAGGCCCATTTCTTCGACGCCAGATTCCTGGCAAGAAATATCATTGAGCACTGGGGATTGCGCTTCGAGAACAGCCCCAAGCATGCCAAACTGTGCGCCGATGTAGCAGCCGAAGAAGAGGCCGACCCCTCTGCATATGGATGGCAAGGTAGGCTCGCGCATCGATTAACGGTCGGTGGCCTGGAAGAAAGGGCCAGACAGGGCAAGTTGACTGGGGAATGGATTGTGTTCGGCAAGCACGACGACCGGAACTATTACCTATGCATCGCAAAGCACACATCAACAACAGATGAAGATAATGCGCTGTATTCGACAATCCAGCATTATTGCGCCCCAGCATTCCCTTTTCTGTTTGATCATCGAGGCAGATAAAACGCCCATCGCCGACCGGCCAACCGAGTAAACACTTATCGAACCCCTAGGATCGCACTTACAATTTTTCACCCCGTTACACTTATAGGGGTCTGTAAGTAGTAACGATACAGTAACAGGAGTTGGTGTTTTGACTTTGACAGGCCCCGGCAAGTGTTACTCCCCGGTAACGCGCGTTGACATAGGTAGGCTCAAACGTCCGACTTCAGCGCGTTCGATAAGCACAAATATCCTGCGCAGTGGTCTTGCCAATTTCCATTTTGTCGGCGATCTGGGAGAACGATAGGCCATCGTCCCGCATCTTGCGCACCAGCTCCACCTCGTGATCGGTAAGCTTGGCTTTTGGGTGTTGTTCGCCGCGCCGCAACCCCCTGGCTTGCTTTTTCATGGACCCGCCCGCCTGAATGTAATAATGGCCGGGTAACTTTAAAAGCTATATCTGTCTGTCATCCGCACCCTGTGCGCGTGCGATAAGCACAGATGTCCCTGATCGAGCGCTTTGAGACTTCGAACTTTTTCACAAGCGTTTTGTATCCCATCCCTTGCTCGTGTAGTTGGCGCACCAGCTCCACCTCGTGATCAGTAAGCTTGGCTTTGGGGTGAAGCTCACCGCGTCGCAGTCCGGTTGCTTTGTTTTTCCGGCAGGGAATCCTCACTCTTATTTCTTCGGAGGCCCCAGCACTGCCGCTTCCGGCCCCGTCTTGCCTTCTGTCCAGGCCTTGGTCCCGAGGGTGGTGTCAGCGATCAACTTGCCAGGTAGGCCAAACAGGAAACCCATGCCCATGATGGCGTCCCTCAAGTCCTTGTCATTGCCGCCGTTGTGGGCGATGTCAGACAGGGCCACTGGCAATTTGTAAAGCCCGCTTTCGGCGGCGGATTCAATCGGGCTCAAGCGGAAGCTGGTGTTGTGGTGCTTGCTGTCCGGATCAACGCGAGCGGCAACGAAACTGGCGGCATCGCGTACCAGCGGGAACATTTGCGCACCATATAGTCCCATGATCTTGGCCCACTTCTTGGGGTTGCTGTCGTCACTTTCCGACCCATGCATCAGGAACTGCGTCAGCACGGCGGGCACTGCTGTTGCCAGCAACATCTTCGCCGTGAATTCAGCCGTAGCGGCATAGGGGTTGGTCTGTGCCTGGCGTTTGGCAATCGCACCGTTAACCACCAGCAAGCCCAGTTGCCCGTTGAAATAGCTATGAAACATGGTGAACACTTTTTTGAGCTCACCCAGCGGCCCGCGCCCGGACATCAGTTGTGGCAGGTCGATTTCGCGCCCGCTGCCCTGTGTCTGCCGGACGATGTGGTCAGCCCATTCCACGGCCTTGTCGCGGTCGTTGGCATACTTGCCCATGCCTTCCTTGAATGCCGCGTTCCAGGTGGGCACGGCGACGCCCCTGTCCACCATGCCCATCAGCCACAGGAAAGAAGCCGTGTCCGGCATGATCTTGCCGTTGACGGTCAGCTTCTTCATGGCGATTTGCAAATCCCGGTCATAGCTGGTGAAGCGCTGGCGCATGTAGGCCGACTGATCCATGGCAAAGCGCACGCGTTCCACCATGTCCGGGCTGTAGAACTTGGCAATTTCCCCGGCCAGCAGGCCGGCATCCACGCGGGTGAACGATGAAGCAATGCCAGTGAAGTTCTGCAAGGCGGTTTTCACGCCGGACATGAGGTTTACCACGGTATTCCTGCGCGCGACGGTCAGCGATTTTTCAATGAAGCCGGACGGATCGCGCTGCATCGCTGCCACCTGCCGCACCTTGTTGACCAGTGCGCGGTAACCGGCTTCCCCAGCTGCCTGCTTGAGGGCGCTGGTGACGCCCCTGTCGTTGAGCATGCGCATCGTATCCGCCACGGCCTCGCGGAAGGCCACGTCGTGCACGGTTTCATTGATGGCCTCGGCCATGACGTTAAGGTCTAGCCTGGGGCGCAGCTTCACGCCCTGCTGCCGTTCGTTGCTGGCCCCTTGATTGGTCTTGGCGCCATAGCCCGAGGCCGTGCCGCCCAGCATTTCCTTGACCGCTGCGCCCTCTTCCAGGCGATAGATGCGCTCGTCCAGGGTGGTGTCGTATTTCAGGCGCATGTAGCCGCCGGGCATATCCACACCGTTGACGTTGTAGGGTGTCGCTTCCACCTTGGGCGGGGCCTTGCCGCGCGTGCGCTCGTTGAGCGCCTTCAGCTCCGGCCACAGGTCGTTGTCGAACAAATCCCAAGCCCCCTTGACCAAGTCAAGGTCGCGCCCGTCCAGGATATGCATGATGGCCTGCGCCTGCCGCTCGTTCCAGCCGTAATTGAGCAGGCGCTCGCGGCCTTCCTTGTTGCCGTAGAGCAAGGCCACCATGACGGCATTCTCACGCGTGATGGTGTTGTCGATTTCCTTGATGTAGTAGCCCTTGCGTCCGAACTCCAGGCGCTCCTTGAGGGAGTAGGCCTTGAACAGCGGCTCCATCTTCTTGAAGATCCCGCCCAGCCGTTCCGCTTTCCATTCTTCACGGTGGCTGATGCGCTGAATCAGCGATTCATGCACGCCGCCCAGCTCGCCGCGCTCCAGCACGCTGACAATGTTTTCCGGGGAGAGGAATTCACCCAGGAATTTATCACCCAGCTTGGCTAACCCCCTGCCTATGGTCGGCGCGAAATGTTCCGGCATGCCCTTGGGGGTGCCGTCCGCCTCGAACAGCTTGGGGAAGTTGCCGCGCAATACGCCCAGCAGCGCCTCACGCTCCTGTTGGAAAGACTGGTTGCGGATGGCGAGGTACTGCGATTGCTCGCGCCGGGCCATGAATTCCAGTTGCTTGACGGAGTCCACCAGCGCACGGAATTCATCCACCGTCATTTCCTTGTAGTGCTTGCGGTAGTTCTCGTTCAGCACAAAAGCGGGCAGGTCGGGCGCAATGGCCGTCAAGCGGTCGGCTTCCTGTACCACCCAATCCCCGAGGGGCACGCGGTTGGCTTCGATGTCGCTACGCGCGCGGCTGGTACGCAGGTCAAAGCGCCCCAGTAGAGCGGACAACTGTTCCAGGGCATCCCCGCGCATGTTTTTCTGTGCGCCGGCTGACTGCATGCGCCGGAAGTAGGCCACGCCCTTGTTCACTTCGTCCAGGGCATCGCCTGCCGCCTTGGCAAGCCGGTTATTCAGCAGGGCCGCGCGCTTGGCTTGGGCGGCAATCTCCAGCGGGGTACGCCCGCCGTTGGCATCGACCTTGTCCTGCGCCTTGGCACGGGCCTCTTCGCCTTTCTGCGCGGCGAATGCATCCGCCTCTTCCGGTGTGCGGCCTTCCTCCAGTCGTGTGTTCTTTTCACGGGTGAAGGCGCTACGGTAGGCGGTATCCGGGTCTTGCAGCCTGCGCATGGCATGGTCTGCCTCGCGCTGGGCACGGGCTTCCGACGTGGTGTACACGGTCGGGCGGATGTCCAAAATGCGCTTGGCATCAATGGCAGCCATGGCGGCGTCCCTTGCCTGGACAATGGACGCCACTCGGTTGGCGGCGTCAGGAGCAGACCGAGGGTCAACGATTGCGCTGTCAATCTGCGCGGCGATATTGGCTTTCGATTCTTCGTCCACGGCAAGCTGGGTTTGCTCTGCCGCATGGGCGCCGATGTATCCCTGAAATCCCGGCAGGTGCTTGAGCGCGATAGCTCGCAGCGCATCCCCGACGCGAGAGTTAGGTGCATTTCTAACCGCGTCCTCTACCGTATCGGAAAATAGTTTGTCCGACTCTTCAACCAGTCCCGATGCGTTCAGCCCTTTACGTGCGGCGGCATCAGTCTTGATTTTGGTGAAGGCAGAAAGCAGGCTGGCTTCGCCCTGGTTGACTGCTGCGGTATCTTCACGATCCTGGTATTTCTGTGCCACATCAGCAATGGCTAGTCCGGCCTTGCCCAGGTTGTTAGGGCCGGCGAACAGGTCAGGGGATGCGATGCTCTGTTGGCGAGCGCCGGGCAGTGCCTGCTCTTCGACTTGCTTCTGATAGATCGGGATTGAAGGCATTGGCTACTTACCCCAGGAACTAAGCCATTTAGGGTCTACTTTGCTTGCTCCAGTGAGCAGACTGGAAGCGCCGGACAGCAATGGGTTCTCGTTATTCGCTCGCATCTGGAGCAACCCCGCGTTGGCCGTGTCGTTGTTGGCCTGCACCTTGGCTGCCCAAACATTCTTGGCAGTATTGTCCTTAACCGTAAGCGCATCCTGTTCGCCGAGGTAGGCAGTGTCTGAAAGGATGTTGAGCGCGGAGCCTTCCGACAAGTCGATGCCTCGCCCGGCCAGCGTAGCGCGCTGGGTGCCCATAATCGCTGCTGTCTTTCGTCGCTGGTCGATCAGGTCCTGCTCACCTCGCCGGGCGGCATCCTGCGCATTCCAGTCGGCAATCATGGCGTTGTTGCGGTTGACCGCCGCCTGATAATTGTAGGCGGCCTTGTTATCGGAGCTTTGGCTGAAGGCGCTGTACACGCTCATGACCGCCCCGGCAGCTTGCATAAACGGCGCGGCGGCAGCGAAAAAAGGGGCGGCAAAAGTCATTGAAGGCTCCCGAATATCTGACTCAGAACGGCGGGCCGCACATTCGCCAGGAGAGTGTCGTCCAGCTCGCAATCGACGGCCCCTTCCGATAGCAGCCGCGCGTAAAGTGCATCAAATGACACTTCATTGAATGCGAGCACTCCCTGCACCAGGTCGATGGTTCTGTTGAAGTACGTGTTGAGTGGCGCGTGGTACACGTGATCCAGATACGATGCGTATATGGAGGATTTAATCCTCATCGGTAGTGACGAGCCGGGGTGTCCTGCGCCCTTGAACATCTCTCCGGCGAAGCCTGCCAGGCACTGCAACGAGGACTTAAGCACGGCAATCGGGTCTGCCGTTTCACTGTAGCAGTCTTCGAGCGGAACAAGTTGCAGGTTAGCTTCGGCCTTCCATCCACTACCGTCGCTGCGTTCAGTCAGCGAGACGCGCATAGATTCCGACAAGCCGAGTGCAGCGGCGACAATTAAGTACCCGGCTCCACAAGCTGCGGCCTGTTCTCTGGTGGCTGGGTCAATCCCGTGCACTTTCAGCCCCGATTGATTCATGTCGTGAAGTTTTTGTAGCTCATCGTCAGACAGCGCTACATCTTCCAGTCCCAGGGTTTTTCGAATTTCGGCGTTATTCATTTCATACCCCACCTTGATTAGCCAGCCAGGCGCGCACTTCGGCAACTCTCCAGGCGGTGCACCTGGAGGAGATTTTGACGGGTGCCGGGAAGGTCTTGTTTTTAACGCGCCGCCAAAGCGTTGTGGCTGAAAATGGCAGCACTGATGGGATTAGCTGGGATTGGCGAACCATGCCGGCATCAGGCATGGTGTCGAAGCTATTGAGTGTTGGCTTTTTGTTACTCATACTTTGCCTTGATGCGATGAAGTTAGACTCAATACGGGTCAAGTAGAATCAAACAATAAACCATGCAACACGAAGCATCCGACCAGTTAGGACGACTCGAACCGGGGTCTTTTTATGGAAAGGGATTCAAATGCAAAAGGGGTATTTACTAGGCCTGCTGATCTTGAGTGGATGCGCCACTGCGCCTCAGGTAGAACTGAGTCCGGGGGCTAGCATCGTCCAGGTAGCCAAGGGCGATCCGGGGGATAACTATGAGATGGTCGGGCCTGTTTCCGGAAGTGACGGACAGGGGTGTGGCCTAGCCGGGTATCCTGGAAGCTATGAGCGCGCAACAACCGACCTTCAGAACAAGACTTACGCCATGGGCGCCAGCTATGCCCAGATCGTGACCTTGACGGAGCCCTTCCTGCGAGAAAACTGCTTCGTTAATGAGTACGTGATCAGGGCTACAGCCTTCAAGAAAGTCCGAGAACAGCCATCCCCCACCCCGATTGCAAACGCTGGGGAAGAGGGTCTTACCAAGAAATTGAGGGAGCTGAAAAAGCTGCTTGATGACGGCGTTTTGTCGAAAGCAGAATACGAAAGCCAGAAAAGCAGGCTACTGGATAAAGGGTTCTAGCAATCGTTTATCGTCGCTTCGATTGGCGCGATAAATAGGGCGGTGATTACTCGTTTACTGCCGCCCAATTGGGCTCGATTTGTTTTTTGAGTTTCACTGGCTGATTGAGCCCGAGAAGATTTTCCACGTAAGCGCGCAACACGATTACCCGGCCTTGTCCATTCAGCACAAATTTGTGGTCATGTAGAGCAAGCCACTCCATCTGTGCTGAATGCCGTTTGAAGCCGGTAAACTCAGCGACTTCCGCATCGGTCAGAAACATCGAACGATCCTCACCCATGGTCAACAATCTCCGAAGCTTACTCTGAGCGGCATTGCCAAGTACCCTTAATCGACGTGTCGCCGGATAATTGTACTCTCGGGTGTCAAACGGTGCTTGGTCAGTCGGCCTCGCGCGCGCGATGCGTGCGAAAACTCTTTTTCAGGTGTCAGATTTAGCCTAGCTGGGTAGGCCTTCACGCGTGCGCACGCGCGATGCGTAGGGAAAAGGCCTTGTCCACTTCCGACCAGTCCTCGCGCGCGTGCGCGATGCGTGCCGAAACTCGCATACACGTAATTTTTTGCGAGTTGGTACATTCGGGAGACCTCCTTGGGATTCATTCATCACATGTTTATAGACATGTGATGTGAATGAATCCCAAATTCCGGGTTGGTGGGATTCACGAAACAGGCGTGAATCCTAGTCATGAATCCCGTGAATCCCGTAATTATTTGCGAGTTGCAGAAAATTACGAGTTAACCCATTCATATATCAGCATCCAAAACGGTCAAAGTGTCGTCCGTTTCCAGAACATAAAGCGCATCATCCCCGGTGCAAAGCTTTTTCAAAGCTCGGTTCAAATTGTTGCGTTTGTTCTTTGGGTCCGGGTCGGCCTCAAAGCTTTTCATTGCCTGGTCGAGCACTGTTTTGCGGTCGATTCCCGCTGACTGAACCATGGCAATCTCGCTCATTACATTCAGGATCACCTGCTCGTTCGGCCCCCTATCGCGACTTGATACTGTCGCCGGCACTTCAGCCTCGACCACAACGCACGATGTCAGAGTGTCGCCATCCGGATCAGTCCCGATATTCACGACCTCAAGGCCGAAACCCCACTCCTGGTAATCAGCGCCATCCTTCTGCTTGGTGGTGCGCAGTGCCCGCCCCTGAAGGGTTCTCGTAACCTCCAGTTCGACATCGGCAGCGGCACGCATACCGGACCAGCCACGAGCGCCCCTGCTGGAGTCCTTGCCGGAGTGGTGCACCAATAGCACCATGGCCCCTGTCGCTTTAAAGATACCCTTGCAATGGGCCAGGGCCTTGCCCATGTCCTCGGAAGCGTTCTCGTTTGCTCCGGCCATGGCCTGGGCCAGCGTATCCACGACCACCAGCGACGGCCTGGCGCCCGTGTCCAGGATCGCCTTGCACACATCCAGGGCATCATCCTTGAGCAACAGGTTAGGGGTGGCATCGATGATGTCCAGGGGAATAGATGCGGGGTCCAGGCCGTGATGCCTGGCGTAGGCGATGAGACGATTGCGGAAGCCAGCAGCGCCTTCGGCAACGATGTAGATCACGCGCCCCTGGGTTGTCCTCTTGCCACGCCACGGCAGGCCCCTGGCAACGGCTACGCACATGTCCAGCGTGATGAACGACTTGCCACTGCCAGACTCTCCGTACAGAACGCCCAGCGTGGCCTTGGGCAACAGCCCTTTAATCAGGTACTGGTGTGAGGTTTGCACGGCAAACTGATGCCAGGGGATGACGGGAAAGCGGTGCTTGGAAACAGTAGCCGCTTTTTCACTCACAGCCACGGGCACGAGATCGTCGGTGATCGGCACGTAGTCGTTAACATCCGGCGACTTTTGAGAGACAAGCGGTTTTGATGTCTCCGTCTGAGCATCAACGTCATCCGCCAGCGCGTCGAACTCTTCCATGGAGATGGCATTAACCGTGATCCTGGCACCCTGGGAGTTCGCCAGCTGGATCAGCGAGCGCAGCGTGACCTGCTTGCCGGGGTTTCTGCCGAACGAGTCCCAGCGCCCTTTCAAATTGCCCTCTCCAGGGTACTTGCTGCCCCCGGCGCTCCACTGGTCCCACAGGTCGAAGCCCTCGCCCCCGGTCTCATGGTGCAAGGCCATGCCGACCTTAAGCCAGTCCGCGTGCCCCATGTCCGGGTCCAGCACGTCCAGGGCTTCCTTGATCAGTTCCAGCGATGCGCCCAGCGGTGGCTGGTCGGCAGCCGTTAGTTCATCAGGGGCTTGGCCGAAGCGCACGGTTATGAGGTCATGTAGCTCCGGGCCCGGCGCGTTGACCGCGTCGGTGTTGCCCATCATGTCCGTGATCTCCAGGGCGTTGCCGGTGAAGGTCACGAAGCCCTTGGTGGAGAACAGCTCGATCCCGAACTGATCCGCCGAGGCGAGAGACTTGACGTTGTTGTGCAGGTTGCCCAGGGCATACAGGTGGATGCCCTCGCCGGACGGGGAATACTCGGCATAGGTATTGGCTGCCAGGGCTTCAATGGCCGGATTGAGTTTGCCGTCCGGAGCGCAGCGGTCGAAGTCGATCACGGTGAAGTCGCCATCCAGGCAGGCATGGCCTACCCCGGAGAAGCCACGCTTTGCAGCCGCTGCTCGGGCGGCCTCGAACGTCACCAGCTGCTGGCGATCCTCAAGGCGGCCCTGCACGCCGTAGCGCTTGGCCCCGTTGGCGTAATACGGCACCTTGCGCGGCTTCGGTTCGCCGTCGGTGTGCTCGTATCGCCAGATCAGCCAGATCGGCTTTGTTGCTATGAACGCGGGGGCGCGTATGTGTGATAGGTGCGGGGTAATAGTAGACACCGTCGGCTGGCTGGTTGTAGTAACGTCAATCATTGCAGCCTCCCTAACAGCTCGTGCAGATTGATGGTGCCAACAGCAATGAGAGTTATGTTCACCTCTCCTTCACTGATGCGGCCCACCTCTTCCGGGTGATCCCGTAATGCCCGGAACTCCCCGCTATACCGGCTAAATAGTTGCTCCAGGATGCTGGGCAACCGGTGGCGGAAGGTGTGGTCTGGTAGACCGACGGCACGATCCAGGAGATTGCAGCAATAGTTTGAAATGTAGCGATCAGGCACGGCAGAGTTGATGCGGTCTTCGTCCGCCCAGCACTCGCCTTCATACCCGGCTGCGAAGAACAACGCGGCTTTAAGCAAAGCGACGCGGTCAGTCGATTCGGTGACGTAACCCTGGGTAAAATTCTCGGCAAGATCGACAACGGCTTCCCACCTGGCATCACCGTCGCCGCGATCCGGAATCAGCAGAGCGGCCTGTTTTACGTGAGCTCCGATTGCCCTGGCAAGGATGATGTGCCCGGCGCCATGAGCAGCGGCAGCACTTTTGTATCCGGGGACTTCACCATACTCCTTGACTCCCATCGCTACCGCTTCACGGAGGTGGCGTTTGTCCAGCTCGGGCAGTTGAATAGAAGGGATCATTTGGAAGCCCTCTCTGCCAGTCGCGCTGTTCTCTCGGCTACCTCATGAGCAACCCAAGCGTCCAGGTTGTCGAAAACATAATGTTCGCCAGCGTCCCCGGCGTAAGGGGCGCACACTGTTCCATCGGGTAAAAGGCAAGGGCTGAAAGTTTCCTCTATCCCCATCATGGAAACAGGCACCGGGGCGTCGTGGTCCTCATCCGCCCTGAATGCCCAAAACACGACGGGCCTTTTATCGAGCTTGAACTTGAGTTCACCGTTTTCTTTATAGGGGTGAAGGTCCAGGACGGAATACCCGGCAGGCGCAGCGACCACATTGGTCAAGTCGGAGGGCTTCATTTTGCGCTCCCTCCGGCCAGCAGTCGTTTAATGTCGGCGACAGGCCAAGCAAGACGGCCATTGATACGAATGGGGCGGATAGGCCCATTTTCCAGGCAGGCCCACACGCGCAGTGTGTTTGCTGCGCGGCTTAAGTAATACGCAGCGGCATCGGTCGGGATTGCTGTGCGGGCTTCAAGTTCTATCGGGGGGTATTTAACGGTAGCAGTTTGCATTTAGGAATCACCTTTCGCATATATGCGTGTTGAAGATGATTCACATTTTTATAGGGCATTAAACGCCCTCAAGCACCTAGTCCTTTTTTGTTTTAATCCGCCGCCATCCCTTGCAGATAGAGGCTTTGCAGGCGGGGCAAATACGAAAAAAGCGGGGCATTGCCCGAATGCCTTATGACTTAATGCCAGTTAGTGCGTGCCTTTTTATGGTGTCAGCAGCCGGGACCTTATTGCCTCGCCCGGTCATTCCCTCCTCGCCTCGTTTATTCCGATCGACCATTTCTGCGTTCGTTTTTTCCGCAAGCTTGTCCACGCTCAGGCTGGGATTGTTTTTCAATATCTCCTTGGCTATCTGGCGTGCCCGAGTTTTCCAGGGGGCTTGCGAAGTAGTTGTATTTTTCTCCGTAGCATCTTCCTGCGAGGTTTGTACCCCCCACTGGGAGAATTCTTCAGGCAACGCCCAGCCCTTACCATGAGCCCAGGAAATAAAATCTGACGCGCTAACCGGAGTAGTTTCCCCTTTTGGATTACCCGAGGCCGGCACTAAAGTCCCGAGGGGAGATAAATTTCCTACCGCGATACGTGTGCGCTTTATGAACGTATCTAATATCTCCGCCCTGGAAGCACAATCCTGAGAGGACCAGGCGTCGAAATTAAACACCCCTTCCTCATCTAATGGATGTAGACGGGGGCTGCTCAAATGCAAACGCAAATTATCAAAGAAAGGGATTGCCCTGAGCTCAACCCATACAACATCGGCAAAATACGGCATGAGTCCTACAGATAGAGCCGTTAAGTGTCGAATTTCCATTGCAGGAAATTGCACCCAATGTGCCCATGCGGGAGAAAATATATCCCACCCTTTGATGAAGGCCCCCTCGTCAAGAAGGTCAAGGCCTCTCTTTAGCTCGTTGCCAGCATCAATGCCCATAGCCGCTCCTTCAAGCAACTACCTCCAATATAAAGGGGAGCTGCGCCAGTCAGGTGAAGGTGGCCTGATGTTCGCCCCGTCGAGCTAGGCGCAGCTTTATCGGTCAAAGCGCTATCCGGAACTCCACCGGATAGGCGGGCACTGTCAGGTCCGGCTTACATCCATTTTTCGGGCGTAGTCACGGAGGCCGTGAGCAACCGCACTCAGTTGTCGTGCCGTCAGTTGCTCCAATACGCCGACTTGTAGCGCCAGGTCTACTACAGAGCCCTGGAACGTGAGCACCTCAGGCTCGCCAGCTATAAGAAAATACTCTTCGTTTTCGATGTTGATACAATTGGCGTCAGCCATGATGCTTACCTCCTAGATAGGTACTGCATTGTGGTCAGGCGGGTTTGGTGCTCGTAACACCTTGCCCGCCGCTTTGCCTGATACCGTCAGGCGGCGGTAGTGCCCTTTATGCCGCAGCAGCTTCGCGGATCGTTTCGGCTGCCCACTGGTTCAGGCTCTTACCCTCGGCAATTGCCGCAGCAGTCGCAGCCTCATGCGTCTTGGGGTCAAGGCGCAGCACGAACTTGCCGGAATATGACTTGCGAGGCTCTACGCCATCCTCGGCACAAGCATCCAGGAACACCTTGAGGGAAATTGCACCCTCATGTTTCAAACCTTCAATGTCCTTGGCGTAGAAATCTGCACCGCCATTCAGCCCGACGAACTCACCCCGGAACATTTCCAGTTCAGGATCGTAGGCAACCACGGCTTGATAGCCGTCTATCGTCATCACGTTTTTCATGGTCTTACTCCGTGTTCATCCAACCATCTGCGCACACTCTCAACCGCGCCCTTGTCAGTATTCGGGGATGGGTGCGGACGGTGAAATACTCGCCGCTCCCCGAATAGCCTGACCAGCACGCGCGAGCCTTCGCGCTCTTCAACTTGGGCGCCCAATTCAACGAATAACGCCTCAATGTCTCGCCACTGGATATTTGCACTGATTGGCCGGTGGTAGATCAGTTCCAGCGTTTTTTCGTGTTTGCGCTTCATGGTCAAATGATACTATTTATTGATACTGTGTCAAGGTTATTTGACAGCCTGCAAGATGGGCTTTTCATCTGCCGGATTGAACTCAATCCCAGCCTGTTCAAGCATCCATGCCTCGATCTTTTCATGCCACATGCGCAGCAGGTCAATCGGGCGCCGGCGATAGTGCTTTTCTGCAATCGCGCTTGGTGCATGCCCCATGATCTGGGCGGATATGCCGGTCGGCACCTCCACCCACTCGCAAAGCGTGCCGAATGAACGGCGTAGGCCGTGCAGGGTCAGGTGTGGCAGCCCTGCAACTTCCAGCGCCTGCATGTGCGCCGGGCGAGGCTCTGCCAGCCGTCCATCTTCTGCTGTGCGACTGTAAAACACCCAAGGCGATGGCTTGAACTCTTCCCCGCGCTCGGTCATCTTGCGCAACTGCCGCACCGTGGGAGGTGTTGTATTGCGGCGCTTCAAATCGAGCAACAGGGATGCAACATAGGGCGTCAGCGGGATAACTCGCTGCCCCTCTACCTTGTCTCGGATCGTGAGCGTTTTCCACTTGAAATCGACATCCTGCCAGCGCAGCGCCAGCAGTTCCTCACGCCTGGCACCTGCAATCAGCAGGGCTTGCAGATAGGCGCTGATGACAGGGTTGTGAATCTTGCGCACGGAATCGAACCATCCGGCCAACTGCTCGCGCTGCAGGCAGTCGTCCTTTGTGCCGCTCTTGGGAAGAGCCTTGCGCACATCCGATGCACGGTAGGCATCGGACGGGATCAGCCCTTTGTATTCAGCCTTGCCATCAGCCCATCGGATGAAAGCACGCAGCAGCCGGTAGCTTTGCGCGGCGCTGGTGGGGCGTGTGGTCGATTCATCCTGAAGCCATGAAGCGATACGCTCACCGGTCAGGTTTGGTAGAGACTCGGGGAAAAGTGCGCGTAGCGGCCCGGAAACGGTCAGACTGTCCCGGCGCAGGCGCTTTTTCCCACCAGCAACAGCGAGGCGGATATGGTCTGCCAGATGCCTTTCACCCCATGACGCCTGATTGGCCTCGATATAAGCCTGCCAGGCATCGCCAAAAGTGGCATCGCGCCTTGCCCGCTCGATCTTCTTGGCCTCAGCACTGGCTGCAAGTTCGCGCTTCTGTTCGCGTGGATCAATGCCCTTGTCGAGCATGGTTTGCAGAGCGCGGGACTCAATGCGGGCATCATCGATCCCCCATGATTTGACGTTGCCAATGGTGATGCGCACAGCGCGGCCATGCAGCTTGCCTTGATGGATGTATGCCTTTGCACCGTTTTTGGTGGCCCTGACGGCCAGCCCTGGGGCTTCGGTGTCCCATAGGAAAGATTGCGTGCCTTCGGTACATGCGAAGTCACCCACCCGCCCCGCTGTCAGCTTCACCTTTGCCATAAATCCTGCCACATGTAACCGCTATGTAACCGGAATTATGGAATATAGATGAATGCAAATCAACACAAATGAATGATGTGATTTTCTACAATCCAGTGTTTATGCGGCTTTAAGAGTGTTTTATGAATACCAGTGAACACGGATGAATACGATTTTATGCGGACTCTTAATCCGTTTGTCCGGGGTTCGACCCCCCGATCTCCCACCAAATCAAAAAAACGGCTCGCAGCAATGCGGGCCGTTTTTGTTTTTGCCTCACCGCGACAGGCTTTACAAGCCCACATCCAGCGCACGACAAGGTCACCCTGAAGCCCCATGCATGGGAGCACACCCGAAAAATTTGAACTACGCTACCATGTCCCTTTGGCCTCCGTCGTATCGGCATCATGCTCCACACTATCGCCCAACCTGCCAGCCGCAACCCCGACCCGGGCCCCGTGTCCCGCTGGGCGTATTTCAGTTCGATGCCTCATCACGCGATGTTTACGGTGGGCACGCTTCAGGCCATCCTGGCGATCTTGTGGTGGCTGACTGACCTTGCCGGGCGATACGGGCAGTGGTTTACACCTATCAATTGGGCCATTCCATCGGTTTGGGCACATCTTTTTCTGCTGATCTTCGGCTTATTTCCACCTTACATGTTCGGCTTCCTGATGACGACCTACCCACGCTGGATGTCAGGCATGCCGGTGGCCAGGCAGCATTACCTGGGTGCAGCCGCCCTGCTCGGAGGCGGCATCCTGCTGACGTATGGCGGATTGCTAGCAGGTAGATGGTGGCTGCTTGCTGGGCTGCTGGTCTACCTGGCGGGGTGGGCCCTGGGTCTTTACGCGTTGCTGCGGGTCTATGCATCGGCACAGCGACCAGACGTATTGCATGCGCGAATCACCAGCGGGGTCATGGCAATCGGGCTGCTATTGTTGCTCGGCTACTGGATCGGGATTTTGTTCGAGGATGCAAACTGGGTCGCACTGGCACGGGAGGGCGGCATCTGGTGGTTCCTGTTTCCTGTGTTCTTCGCGGTGAGCCACCGATTGATCCCGTTTTTCAGTCAGTCGGCGCTTCCGGATTACGTAGCATTCCGGCCTGACTGGGCACTCTGGAGCATCACATCCGGAGCCATGGCCCACGGCGTGATGACCTGGTTCGGGTTGCATCCCTGGCTTTGGCTGGTGGATTTGCCGATGGCAGCCGTCGCCCTGTGGATGAGTTGGCGATGGGAGATGCGCCGCACATTCCAGCTTCGCATTCTCGCGATGCTGCACGTGGCGTTTCTCTGGGTCGGCATCGGCCTGCTGGTCATCGGCCTGCAAAGCCTGGGGCAATGGCTGGGAATCGACTTTATCAGCGGACGCAGCGCCCTGCATGCGCTGCTGATCGGTTATTTCACCTCCATGCTGGTGGCAATGTCGACGCGGGTAACGCTGGGGCATTCTGGCCAGCCGCTGGTAGCAGACCGCCAAGCATGGACGCTGTTCATCGCCATCCAGGGGGCCGCATTGCTCCGACTGCTGGCAGAAACCTCGCTCAACCTGGGCCACCCATTTGCCTGGCTGCTGTTGAGTGCCCTGATCTGGATCTCGGCATTCACCGTCTGGAGCGTCAAGTTCATGCCACTATACTGGCGCAGTCCATCGCGCTAAGCCCACGCCAGAAGGTTGTCGAGGCTTCCCATTCAGGAGATTTGCAGGTAGATTAGCTTTCACTGATACATGCGGTTGAACACCCCCATCGGAGCCTCATCATGTTTTCCAAGAAACTACAAAAACAACTCGAAGACACGCAACAGGAGCTTCGTCCGCTCAAGGACATGTTCAATGCCCTGAACCGCAGCATGGCGGTGATCGAATTCGGCCTCGACGGCACGATCCGTCAAGCCAACGATATTTTCTGCCATGTCATGGGCTATTCGGCGAACGAGCTGATCGGCACGCACCACCGCAAGCTATGCGAGATGGAGTTTGCAAGCAGCCAGCAATACGCGGAATTCTGGGCGCGCCTGCGCAACGGAGAATCCTTCAGCGGAAAATTCAAACGCCTCACCAGTAGCGGCGAGGTCGTATGGCTGGAGGCCAGCTACTTTCCCGTCAGTGATGGCTCAGGAAAAATTAATCGGGTGATCAAGATCGCCAGCAATATCACGCGCGACGTCATTGAATCCATTCAGACGCAAAACCTGGTCGACGCACTCAACCGCTCGATGGCGGTGATCGAATTTGACCTCAACGGCACGGTACTGAACGCCAATCAGAACTTTCTGCGCACCATGGGCTACGAACTAAGCGAAGTGCAAGGCAAGCACCACAGCAGATTCTGTCGTCCGGAATATGTGGCAAGCCAGGAATATCAGAGCTTCTGGCAACGCCTGAACAACGGCGAATACTTTGCCGGCCAATACGAACGCGTTACCAAGCATGGGCGCACCGTATGGCTGGAGGCAACCTACAACCCAGTCAACGACGAGCACGGCAAACCCTACCGTGTCATCAAGTTCGCGGCCGATATCACGGCACGCGTGGAACAGCACCTGGCAGAGCGCGACAGCGCGACCATGGCTTACAAGGTTTCCAAAGACACGGAGAACCACGCCAGCCAGGGGGAAAGCATCATTCTGCAAGCCATCCAGAAAATGCATTCCCTATCCGAACAGATCGGCCACTCCTCCACGCAAGTTGAGTCGTTGGGAGAAAAAACCACTGACATTACGTCCATCGTCAACACCATCAAGGCGATCGCCGACCAGACCAACCTGCTGGCACTCAACGCGGCCATCGAAGCGGCACGGGCCGGGGAAAGTGGTCGCGGCTTCGCTGTGGTGGCCGATGAAGTCAGAAAGCTGGCCGAGCGCACGTCCGCCTCCACGACCGAAATCTCGGACATGATCGGCACCATTCAGGCGGAAAGCGCCGCTGTATCCAGCACCATGCAGGAGAGCCGCGCGGAAGTCGACGTTGGGGTCGAACTTGCGAACCAGGCGGGCGATGCCATTCGCCTGATTCGCCGAGGGGCTCACCAGGTCGTCGAAGCCGTTGAGGCGTTTTCCGAGAAACTGGATCAGTAACCTTCAGGAATCAGCGCCTTTCCACGGCGTGGAAGCGCCGTGCGAGCCCCTCATGCACCACCTCCCCACGAAGGCGCTCACAGTCCTGGTTGTATCACGCCATCGCCAGACCTTTGACACAGCCTATCGACAGGAATACCCTAGGCATATATGTAAAGGGCAAACCTGACCGAAAGGCAGGGACGCAAAACCTCCGGTCTACGGGAGCAATCCTAAGATAGCGGGGTCGCCGGGATAATTCATACCTGTTCGGGAATCTGTCCCGACTTGCCGGTTCTCCAGTTTGCCCTGCGGATGTTGGAAGACGAATGCGCGGGGGGCGCGCAATGTGTGGAGTTGCCGGCAATCCTGTCAGTCACTGACATCCCCTGCACACCCTTCCCTGTTCAACCGATGATCGCTACGCGCGCAAGGGGGATATCATGAACCGCGACCAGTTCAAGGCAGAACTCGAGTCTCTGGAGGGACACTACGTCACGCCCGACCAGTTGTGTATCGGGCTTTACATTCATCTCGACCTAGGTTGGATGCAACACCCGTTCGCGTTCAGCCATTTCCGGATCAAAGACGCCGAGCAACTGCGCAAGATCCATGCGCTCAACCTGAAGCAGATCCGCTACGATCCGGCACGCAGCGATGTGGAGCCGCGTTTCTCAAGGACGGTTCCCACCCAGCCGCCCGCCCCCGCACCGGAAGCAGTGCCACCAGCCAGCGCTGCCAGCCCAACGCCTGCACCAAAATTCCATGCAGGGCGTGTGGCGCGGCTCAAAGCGCTGACCACCGCACGTGCAGAGGCGGAGAAGGCGTATTCCACACACAGCACGCTGGTAAGGGAGGCCGTGCGCGGACTGGCCCACCACCCAGAACATGCACGCGAGGCCGCGAAGCGGCTGGTCACGGCCTGGGTCGAATCGACGATCACGGAAAGCGATGTGGCGCTGTATGCGATCAGCCCGGATCAACCCGGTCAGGAGGCTTACGTACACTCGTTCAACGTCACGGTGCTCTCGCTGATGCTGGCCAAGACGCTGGACATGCGTGAGGACGAGGCCACGCTGGCGGGTATGGCAGCGCTGTTTCACGATGCAGGCAAGGAAGAGGCGCCCCGCAACAAGTCCTTCATGGACATGCATTGCGCGCTAGGCGCCGCGGCGGCGGAGCGTGCCGGCCTGCCCAAGCGAGTATCCCGCATCATCATGGAGCACCACGAATACATGGATGGCACCGGCTACCCGATGCGCCTCCGGGAGGACAGGATAGATCCGTTGGCGCGGTTGGTTGGTCTCGTCAATCACTTTGACAATCTGTGCAACCCGCTTAACCCCAGCGAAGCCATGACGCCTTATGAAGCGCTCGCAGTCATGTATGCCACGCAACAATCCAAATTCGACGCGACCATCCTGCGTGCGTTCGTCCGCTGCCTGGGGGTTTATCCGCCGGGCAGCATCGTCCAGTTGTCGAACGGTGTGTACGCCATGGTGCTGACCGCCAACCCGCAGAAGCCGATGTTGCCGATGGTGATGATCCACGCCCCCCGGGTAGCGCGAGAGACACCAGTGGTGATCGATCTCGCGGAAGAGCAGGACCTGACCATCAAGAAGTGTCTCCGTCCCGAGCATTTGCCCAGGCCGGCATTCGACTACTTGCGACCGCGCAAATCGGTCAGCTATTACTTCATGAAGCACGGCATGGCCAACCAGCCAGACCCTGCGCTGAACACCACGCAACGAGAGGCGGCCTGAGCTTTCCGAGAAGAGGGACGTAAACTCACGTACCCCTCACGAAAAAATTTTCGCGCGCCTGTCGTCAAACACTTCATGACTGCGTTTTGATCAGTAAGCGGGCCAATTTCAGGTACGCTAATGATCATCAACCCTTCCGAAAGGATACGCATCATGAAAACCACTTGGCTGATTTCCGGCGCTTTGCTCGTCCTGCTGTCCTCCATCACCTCCTGGGCCGATGACGCCCGTGCCGACCGCATCGAGCACCGCGGCGAACGCGTTGAAAACCGCCTCGACAACCGTGGAGATCGCATCGACCAGCGACTGGACAACAAGGGCGACCGGATCGAAGATCGTATGGATGACCGCGCTGAACGTGCACGTGCCAACGGTCATGAAGAACGTGCGGAGCATCTTGAGCGTAAGGGAGACCGCATCGACCAGCGCCTCGATCGCAAAGGCGATCGGATCGACCGGCGACTGGACCGCAAGGGCGATCGTGTCGAACATCGCCATGACCGTCGCGCAGACCGCGTACGCAACCGCTGATTTTGACGTCATTCAGGGTTAACGGACGATCGCATGGCGCATGGCTCCAACTCCGATCAGGCATTGCAACGTTTCCTGATCGGCATCGAGACACGCGCCTTCCGCATCGCCCAGATCGCCACCGGGCAACGCGAAGAAGCGCTGGATCTGGTGCAGGACGCCATGTTCAAGCTGGTCCGCAAGTACGCGGACAGTCCGGCGCAGGAATGGCAACCGTTGTTTTATGCCATCCTGCAGTCGGGCATCCGCGACTGGCACCGCCGCCAAGCCGTGCGCAACCGCTTCCGGCGCTGGTTCCATTACGATGACGACGAAGATGGCGAAGACCCGCTGGAACAGCATCCTGCTCACGCCAGTACGTCTCCGGATCACCGCCTGCAGGACGGACAGTTCCGGGAGCATCTGGAGCGCGCGCTTGCCGCCCTGCCCTACCGACAGCAGCAAGCGTTTCTGCTACGGGTTTGGGAAGGGCTCGACATCGCGGAAACGGCCAAAGCCATGCAGTGTTCGGAAAGCAGCGTCAAAACCCACCACGCCCGCGCGCTGGAGAAATTACGCGAACAACTGGAGCCATTACGGTGAACACGGAACATCAGCCTTTTGAAGAGCGCATCCGATCCACGCTCAACGACAGTGCGAGCGATCTGGATGCGAGCACCCGCAGCGCGCTAACACGCCTGCGCAGTGAGGCGCTGGCACAGCGCCACGCGCCCCGCGCATGGACGCTGCGCAGCTGGTGGGTTCCGGCGGCCGCCTTCTCCCTGGTGGCCGTGTTGACCCTGACACTGGTCATCCGCACGCCGACCGACCACGGCGCTACTTGGCTGGCCCAGTCCGAGGACCCTGCATGGGTCATGGACATGCTCGCCGCAGAAGAAGATCAGGGCGTCGAGTCCGATCCGGCCTTCTATGTGTGGGTAGAAGAGTCCCTGGCGGATGAAGGCAGCGAACATGCGAGCTGAATATTCCCGTACCTTGCGCATCCTGCTGGGCGCAGCAGCCTTGTGGTGTGCCACCCACGCACAGGCAGCGGAAGAAAAACCGCCCGTAGACCTGATCGAGATGCTGGGGGAAATGGAAGAAGACGATACCGGATGGTTTGAAAACATGATGTACAAACTTGAACAAAAGGGCCGGCAACCCGGCACCCCCGTCGATGACAACAAGGCTGTTGTTGGCTCCAAGCCACAGGAGGCAAAGCATGCGCAATAACGCCCTCTTCCTCATTCGCCCCTGGGTGCAGGCACTCCTGTTCGCCTGCGCTATCACGCTTACCTCCACAGCGCACGCCGAAGGCATTGCATGGGACGCCCTCAGCCCGCAGCAACAGGAAGTGCTGCAGGGCATGCGCAACGACTGGCAAAACTTGCCCCCCGATCGGCAGCAACGCTTGAGCCGCGGTGCAGAACGCTGGTCTGCCATGTCACCGGAACAGAAAACGCGGGCCAGGGACAACCTCCAGCGCTTCAAAAAGCTATCGCCGGAGGATCGCGCCTTCGTCAAGCAACAGATGCAGCGCTTCCGTGAACTGCCGCCGGAACAACGCCAGGCCCTGCGCAAGCGCTGGCAAAGCATGGATCCGGAAGACCGGGCGCGCATCCGAGAACGCTGGCGTACCATGACGCCGGAACAACGCGAAAAATTCCGCGAGCGTCGACGCGAGCGTGGAGAGTACAGGCACCAGCGGTAAGTGTCTTTCAGCGACACTCCCACCAATGAAAAAAGCCCCTGAAGCGGGGCTTTTTTCACGCCGAAACACGCGGCTTATTCTTCGGTATTCACACCCGGGGTCGCCGTGATCTTGTGGATCGTCAGGTCCGCGCCTTCAAATTCATCTTCCGGCTCCAGACGGATACCCACCAGACGCTTCAAGCCACCGTATACGACAAACCCGGCCGCCAGGGCGATCAGCACGCCCAGCAAGGTGCCCACCAGTTGCGCTCCCAGGCTGACCCCACCCATCCCGCCCAATGCCTTCATGCCAAACGGGCCGGCAGCAATACCGCCCCAGGCGCCACACAGGCCATGCAGAGGCCACACGCCCAGCACATCGTCGATTTTCCAGCGGTTCTGGGTCAGGGTGAAAGCCCAGACAAATAGCGCACCGGCCACCGCACCGGTCGCCAACGCGCCAACCGGGTGCATTACATCCGAGCCTGCACACACGGCCACCAGACCAGCCAACGGGCCGTTATGCACGAAACCCGGGTCATTCTTGCCCATGACCAGCGCCGCCAGCGTGCCGCCTACCAGCGCCATCAGGGAGTTCAGTGCCACCAAGCCACTTACGGCCTGCACCGTCTGCGCCGACATCACGTTGAAACCGAACCAGCCGACAGTGAGAATCCATGCCCCCAGCGCCAGAAACGGGATACTCGAGGGCGGAAACGCATGCAAACGGCCATCCTTGCTATAACGACCGCGGCGCGCGCCCAGCATCAGCACCGCCCCCAGCGCGATCCAGCCCCCCATGGCATGCACCACCACGGAACCGGCAAAATCGTGGAACTTGGTGCCAAATGTCGCCATCAACCAGCCCTGAATACCGAAATGATTATTCCAGGCGATGCCCTCGAAAAACGGGTAAACCAAGCCCACCAGCACAAACGTTGCCGCCAGTTGCGGGTTGAACTTGGCGCGCTCGGCAATGCCGCCCGAGATAATCGCGGGAATGGCGGCGGCAAACGTCAGCAGAAAGAAAAACTTGACCAGCTCATAGCCGTTCTTGGCCGACAAGACCTCGGCCCCCTGCATGAACCCGATGCCGTACGCCACGCTGTAGCCGATGAAAAAGTAAGCAATGGTAGACACGGAGAAATCCACCATGATCTTCACCAGCGCGTTCACCTGATTCTTGCTGCGCACCGTCCCCACTTCGAGAAAGGCAAATCCGGCATGCATTGCCAGCACCATCATGGCGCCCAGCAGGATGAATAGAACATCTCCCCCGGTATTTGTCGCTTCCATGTCATTCTCAAAAAAATTGATCGGCAGAAATCAGCAAGAACCACACCAGAATTCTATTCCATTGTTTTCAATAGAATTTCACCCCATGCACCACATCACACGCAGCACAAATGCACGATTTATGTGCGTTGCCACGATCAGGCGCCTCGGTTTGGTGCATGACCATGTGGGTGACACCAAATGTCGCTACTTTGTCGGCATAAAGCGCTAGCACTGCCGGCATATAGCGCTATCAACACTTCGTAAGAATCAATTCTTTGGTGATCTGCCGTCCCACAATAAGTCGCATCTTGGGACTAATGGGAGAGGATGATAT
>CAYUJU010000015.1:0-3799 GCA_964445115.1 uncultured Methylobacillus sp.
TGGCCGGCGTTGGCCACTTCGTGGTGGTGCACTTCGACCGGCACGCCCAGCGATTCGAGGGTGAGAACCATGGCCGAACGGATGTCGTGCAGGCTGTCGACCGGCGGCACCGGGAAGTAGCCGCCCTTGACGCCCGGGCGGTGACCGATGTTGCCGCCATCCAGATGCTCGCCGGAAGCCCATGCAGCCTCTTCGGAGTTGATCTTGACGTGGCAGCCGGACATGTCGACGTGCCAGTTGACGGAGTCGAAAATGAAGAATTCGGGTTCTGGACCGAAGTAGGCGGTGTCGCCGATGCCGGTCGACTTCAGGTAGGCTTCTGCACGCTTCGCGATAGAGCGTGGGTCGCGGTCGTAGCCGCGGCCGTCGGTCGGATCGACCACGTCGCAGGACAGCACCAGGGTAGGCTCGTCGAAGAATGGGTCAATGTAAGCGGTGTTCGGGTCCGGCATCAGCAGCATGTCGGAGGCCTGGATACCCTTCCAGCCGGCGATCGATGAGCCATCGAAGGCATGGCCTTCGGTAAACTTGTCTTCGTCGAAGTGGGAAACCGGAACGGTAACGTGTTGTTCCTTGCCGCGGGTGTCGGTAAAGCGGAAGTCAACGAAACGGATTTCGTTGTCCTTGACCATCTTGATTACGTCGGCGACTGCCATTTCAATCTCCTAGATAGAGCGATTAAACAAAAAACTGACACGAAAAATAAGCAGGAAGCGTGCCACGTGAAAATCGGGAATTTTTTATTTTCACACAGACGCTTATAAAAGAAAACGGAAATCGGGTGCACCAATCAGGTGCGCACTTAAGAATAAGTGCACCAATATGGTGCAAGGGTTATGTGGGGTCAAAAGGATTTATAATCAGACGCATTTCATTGCGTGGGAGTAAGACATGGCGACTTTAAGTGAAATTCTCGGGCGCGCACAAGCTCGTGCTCGCGAGAAGGGGGCGCCCTATGCAGGATGTCTGACGCCGGTGGAAGCACAGAAGGTTTTGGAATTAGCGCCTGCGGCACGGTTGGTGGACGTGCGAACGCGTGCCGAATGGGAACTGGTCGGGCATGTGCCGGAATCGACGCCGATCGAGTGGGCGTTCTACCCGGGCATGACGCCCAACCCGGATTTCCTGACGCAACTGACCATGCAGGTGGACAAGGAATCTCTGGTCATGTTTCTCTGCCGCACGGGTGCGCGGTCCGATAAAGCGGCTACGGTCGCGGCGAAGGCAGGCTATGCCGAAAGCTACAACATTCTCGAAGGCTTCGAGGGCGAAACCGATCATGTGGCCAACCAGCGGGGCAATATCAACGGCTGGCGTGTGGCCGGTTTGCCCTGGACCAACATCGGTTAAGCCATGGATCGTTATGCGGTGATCGGAAACCCGGTCGAGCACAGCAAGTCGCCCTTGATTCATGCCGAGTTCGCGCGGCAGACCGGTCAGGCTGTCGAGTATGGCCGGATTCTGGCGCCGATTGGCGGGTTTGACGACAGCATCGACCAGTTCCGTGCCGAAGGCGGGCGCGGGGTAAACGTGACGGTGCCGTTCAAAGAGGACGCCTATCAGTATGCGACTGAACGTACCGCGCGGGCAGAGCTGGCGCATGCGGTGAATACGCTACATTTTCTTCCAGACGGGAAGGTGCTGGGCGATACCACTGATGGGCTGGGGCTGGTGCGCGATATTACGGTCAACCTTGGGGTGGAGCTTGTCGGCAAGCATGTGCTGTTGATGGGCGCCGGCGGTGCAGCGCGTGGCGTGATCCAGCCGCTGCTGGAAGCAGGGCCGGCCAGCCTGTTTGTGGTGAACCGTACCGCCGACAAGGCCATCGCCCTGCGCGAGACATTTGCGGGAATAGAGGCGGGCGGGTATGACGTTTTGCAGGGGCGTGTGTTCGACGTCGTAATCAATGCCACGGCCAGTAGTCTCAACAACGATCTGCCGCCGCTACCCGAAACCATTTTCAGTCCGGGTGCGTTGGCCTACGACATGATGTATGGCCGGGATACACCGTTCATGCAATTCGCACGGGCGCACGGTGCGGCCCGGGTGGCGGACGGTCTGGGGATGCTGGTCGAACAGGCGGCTGAATCCTTTCTGATCTGGCGCGGGGTGCGACCCAATACCGCGCCGGTCCTGGCAAGATTCCGCGCTGCATGAGGCGTTTTATCGGTCGAGCCCTGCTAGCCCTGCTGGCGTTTATTGTCCTCTATCAACTCTGGATTTTCGTCCATATCTGGTGGTGGGTGGACCACAACCCCGATTCCAGCGCCTTCATGGAAGACCGGCTGGAAATCATGCAGGAGAACAACCCGGACGCCGAGCTGCGCCACAAGTGGGTGCCGTACCAGCGCATCTCCACCCATCTCAAGCGCGCCGTGATCGCCTCGGAAGACGCGAAGTTCGTCGATCACGAGGGTTTCGACTGGGAAGGCATCCAGAAGGCTTACGAAAAGAATCTCAAGAAGGGGAAAATCGTCGCCGGCGGTTCGACCATCAGCCAGCAACTGGCAAAGAATTTGTTCCTCTCGACCAAGCGCACCCCCTGGCGCAAGCTGGAAGAAGCGGTCATCACGATGATGCTGGAAAAGATGATGAGCAAGCGTCGCATCTTCGAGATCTATTTGAACGTGATCGAATGGGGCAACGGGGTGTTCGGCGCGGAAGCCGCCGCGCGTCATTACTACAAGACCAGCGCGGCGGGACTGGGAGCGGAGCAGGCTGCCAAGCTAGCCGCGATGGTCCCCAATCCCCGTTATTACGACAAGCACCGCGGCGCCCGCGGACTAGCGCGCAAGACTGGCATCATCCTGGCGCGGATGCGTTACGTCGAGGTGCCTTGATGGCAACATCCTGAATAACAGCGTACCCGGAGGGCCCGGGTGCGCTGATCTCGGGGTTCTCCGTGTACTCCGTGGTGAATACTGTTACAGCATCGCCTTCAAATATTTCCCCGTGTGGCTGGCAGGATTGGCCGCCACGGTTTCCGGTGCGCCTTCCTCAATGATCTGTCCGCCGCCGTCCCCGCCCTCGGGACCGAGGTCGATCAGCCAGTCGGCCGTCTTGATGACATCCAGGTTGTGCTCGATGATGGCCACGGTGTTGCCGTGGTCGCGCAGGCGGTGCACCACATCTAGCAGTAGCTGGATATCGGCGAAATGCAGGCCAGTGGTAGGTTCATCCAGAATGTACAGCGTGCGGCCGGTGTCGCGCTTGGAGAGTTCCAGCGCCAGTTTGACCCGTTGCGCCTCGCCGCCGGAAAGTGTGGTGGCGGACTGGCCCAGCGTGATGTAGCCCAGACCGACGTCCAGCAGCGTTTGCAGTTTGCGTGCCACGACCGGCACGGCATTGAAGAATGCGTGCGCCTGCTCCACCGTCATTTCCAGCACTTCGTGGATATTGCGGCCCTTGTACTGGATCTCCAGTGTTTCGCGGTTGTAGCGGTGGCCCTTGCACACGTCGCAGGGGACGTAGATATCCGGCAGGAAGTGCATTTCCACGCGAATCACACCATCGCCCTGGCAGGACTCGCAGCGACCGCCCTTGACGTTGAAGGAGTAGCGTCCCGGGCCGTAGCCGCGGGCGCGGGATTCCGGTACACCGGCGAACAGTTCGCGGATCGGCGTGAACAGGCCGGTGTAGGTGGCCGGATTGGAACGCGGGGTGCGACCGATCGGGCTCTGGTCGACGTCGACCACCTTGTCGAAGAACTCCAGCCCGTCGATGGTCTCGTAGGGGGCGGGCTCGGCGCTGCTGCCGTAGAGGTGGCGTGCCACGCTGCGATACAGGGTGTCGTTGACCA
>CAYUJU010000015.1:3809-57990 GCA_964445115.1 uncultured Methylobacillus sp.
GGATTTGCCCGAGCCGGAAACCCCGGTGACGCAGGTCAGCAGCCCGACTGGCAGGTTCAGCGTGACGTTTTTCAGGTTGTTGCCGCTGGCGTTGGTGATGGTGAGCCAGCGCTTGGGGTCCGGCTGATGGCGCTTCTTCGGGACCGCGATGGATTTCTTGCCTGACAGATATTGTCCGGTCAGCGAGGCCGGGTCCGCCATCACCTCCTTGGGGGTGCCCTGGGAGACGATGGTGCCGCCGTGCTCGCCCGCGCCGGGGCCGATGTCAACGACGTAATCCGCCGACAAGATGGCATCCTGATCGTGTTCCACCACGATCACGCTGTTGCCGATGTCGCGCAGGCGATGCAGGGTTTCCAGCAGGCGGTCGTTGTCGCGCTGGTGCAGGCCGATCGAAGGCTCGTCCAGCACGTACATCACGCCGGTGAGGCCCGAGCCGATTTGCGAGGCCAGGCGGATGCGTTGGGCTTCGCCGCCGGAGAGCGTTTCCGCCGAACGGGAGAGCGAGAGATAGTCCAGCCCGACGTTGGTCAGGAAACGCAGGCGGCTGATAACTTCTTTCACGATCTTGTCGGCGATCGCCAGCTTTTGCCCAGTCAGTTCAAGGCTATCGAAGAAGGTCAGCGCTTGCTTCAGCGGCATTTCGCAGACGTGGTGAATGTTGCTGCCACCTACGCGGACGTGCCGGGCCTCGCGCCGCAGGCGGGTGCCGCTGCAGTCCGGACAAGGCTTGGAATTCAGGTATTTCGCCAGTTCCTCACGCACCATCACGGAATCGGTTTCGTGATAACGGCGCTCCAGGTTGTGCAGGATGCCCTCGAACGGATGGCTCTTCTGGTAGAACGCGCCGCGTTCGTTCATGTACTGGAAGGCAATGCTTTCCTTGCCGCTGCCGTTGAGCACGACATCCTGCACTTCGGCGGTCAGGTTTTCGAATGTGGTGTCGAGGTCGAAGCCGTAGTGGGCCCCCAGGCTCTGCAGCATCTGGAAATAGAACTGGTTGCGGCGATCCCAGCCCTTGATGGCACCGGCGGCCAGCGACAGGTGCGGGAAGGCGACCACGCGCTTGGGGTCGAAGAAGCTGATCTGGCCAAGTCCGTCACACTTCGGGCAGGCGCCCATCGGGTTGTTGAAGGAGAACAGGCGCGGTTCCAGTTCCGGCAGCGAGTAATTGCACAGCGGGCAGGCGAACTTGGATGAGAACAGATGCTCCTTGTCGGTATCCATTTCCACGGCGATGGCCTTGCCATCCGCCAGCCGCAGGGCGGTTTCGAAGGATTCCGCCAGCCGTTGCTTGATGTCGGCGCGCACCTTGAGGCGGTCGATGACGACGTCGACGTTGTGCTTGGTGGTCTTGGCCAGTTTGGGGGCGTTGTCCAGTTCGTAGGTCACGCCGTCGACCCGTACGCGGACGAAGCCTTGCGCACGCAACTCCTCGAACAGGTCGACCTGTTCCCCCTTGCGGCTGGATACCACCGGGGCGAGGATCATCAGTTTGGTGTCTTCCGGCAGCGCCAGCACGCTGTCGACCATTTGCGACACACTTTGCGCGGCCAGTGTGATGCCGTGCTCCGGACACTCCGGGTCGCCGGCGCGTGCGTAGAGCAGGCGCAGGTAATCGTGGATTTCGGTGACGGTGCCCACGGTAGATCGCGGGTTGTGCGAGGTGGATTTCTGTTCGATGGAAATCGCCGGCGAAAGACCTTCAATCAGGTCGACATCGGGCTTTTCCATGCGCGCCAGAAATTGCCGGGCATAGGCGGAGAGCGATTCCACGTAACGGCGCTGGCCTTCGGCATACAGGGTGTCGAAGGCGAGAGATGACTTGCCGGAACCGGACAGTCCGGTAATCACGATCATCCGGTTGCGCGGCAGATCGAGCGAGACGTTTTTCAGGTTGTGCGTGCGTGCGCCGCGAATGCGTATGGAATCCATCTCATTTTTCTGACGTAGGGCTAACCTGATAATATACGCAATTTCCCGCGTAGCACTCAACACATTCCTGATGTCGCACCCTGAACGCATGACCCCACGCGAACGCCGCGCTAGTCTGAGCCTGGCCTCCATCTATGGCCTGCGCATGCTGGGCATGTTCCTGATTCTGCCGATTTTCGCCATTTATGCGGAAACGCTGCCGGGTGGCGCCAGCCACCTGATGATCGGTCTGGCGCTGGGCGCCTACGGCCTGACGCAAGCGATTTTCCAGTTGCCGTTCGGCATGGCCTCCGACCGTTTCGGTCGCAAGAAGGTGATCTATTTCGGCCTGTTGCTGTTCGCCATCGGCAGCGTGGTAGCCGCCATGGCGCAGGATATTACCTGGGTCATCATCGGCCGCGCGATTCAGGGCGCGGGTGCGGTGTCTGCGGCGGTGACCGCGCTGGTGGCGGACTTGACCAGCGAGGAGCATCGCACCAAGGCCATGGCCATGATCGGCGGGACAATCGGTTTGACCTTTGCCCTTTCGCTGGTGGCTGGTCCGGCCCTTAACCAGTGGATCGGCATCCCCGGGATTTTTGCCATGACCGCCGTGCTCGCGTTGGTGGCCATCCTCGTGGTGAAGTACGTGGTGCCAGACCCGCGCGTCAGTCGCTTTCACTCCGATGCCGAGGCGACCCCGGCCAAACTGGGGGAGGTGTTGCAGAACGCCGAACTGCTACGGTTGAACTTCGGCATTTTCGCCCTGCATGCGGCACAAATGGCGATGTTCGTGGTGGTGCCATTCGCGCTCAAGCAATCGGGCGGGCTGGACGAGAACCATCACTGGCAGGTGTACCTGCCCATCATGCTGGGGGCTTTCACCCTGATGGTGCCGGCGATCATTTATGGCGAGAAGAAGGCCAGACTGAAGCAGGTATTTGTGTCGGCGATCACTCTGATGCTTGCGGCGCAAATGCTGTTTGCCTTCTCCATCGACTATTTCTGGGGCATCGTGGGGTCTTTGGCGGCCTACTTCATCGCCTTCAATATCCTGGAAGCCAGCCTGCCTTCCATCATTTCCAAGATCGCACCGTCAGCCTCCAAGGGGACTGCGATGGGGGTGTACAACACCGCGCAGTCGCTGGGGGTTTTCCTGGGCGGGGCGGCGGGCGGATGGCTCTCGCACGCGTATGGATACGCTACGGTATTCGTTTTTTGCAGTGTGCTGATGGCGGCCTGGCTGGTGCTGGCATTGGGGATGCAGGCGCCTCCCGCCGTGCGCGGCAGAATGTATCACCTTGAACCCCTGTCGACCGAGCAGGGGGTGCGGCTGGCAACGGCGCTGCGCGCGGTGCGTGGCGTGTGCGAGGCGGTGGTGCTGGCAGACGAAGGCGTGGCCCTGCTTAAGGTCGACATGCAGGATTGGGATGAGCAGGCAGCCGTGCAATGCATCGATGCGACGGATGCCCGGCCGTCGTGACGCGTCGATCCCTGTGTCTGGGGCCTTGTGCGTATTGAGACGGCAGGCCGAAGCCTGAACCTTCAGCGGGGTAGCTCGCACCCTTCTCCACTATCGCGACGAGACGGTTCCCCTCTCATCCAGTGCCGCGCCAGGCAATTCAGATGGATTGAGCCCCATTTCGCCTGTGCGAGCAGGATGCCAGTCATGCAGACGCTTCCCGGTAATGCGCGATGGATTTGACCACTTTGCCGCACTCATCGAATACGAAGATCTCGGCCGCCATCTTGTCCATGACAGATTTGTAATAGATGACGAGTGAGTTTCTGGAGGTCAGCACGTCCAGCAATTCGAAGTGCAGCTCGGGGAAACGTTGGAGCGCGGCAATCCAGTAGTCGCCGACGGCCTTCTTCCCATACAGGGTGGATGTCTTGCCTTCCGTCCTCTCCGAGATGAACGGTGAGGTCATCTCGAAATCCTCGGCATAGTGCGACAGGATTTCATCGATATCATGGCGGTTCCATGCCGTAACCCATGCATGGGCAAATGCTTGTGCCTTGGTCGTGTCCATCAATAGCTCCTCTCTACCTTGCGTATCCGGATGCGGGATTCCGAGTGCCCGTCATCCGCCTTTTCCAATCGGCTGATCCGGTGCTCACGGTTCGCATCGCTTGCGCTGGCGCGTAAAAACAAAAAGGCCGCAGGGGTTAGTCCGCGGCCTTTAAAGAAATCGTTACCCAGTTACAGTCAATCCGATCCTTGCCCCGGACGTGCAGTGGCACGCCACCACGCCTTGACGGCTAAGTGGGGTACGATGGATAGATTAATGACTGGTTGGTTCATGGCTGGCGATGATTGCATGGGCGTGAGGCGACTGTCAACAGCCGCCTCACGCCGTGGGCGTCTTCAGGAAGTCGATGAGCGCCTGAAATCGGGATTGTGCCTCTCCGCTTGGGTCAACGATACTGTGGCTGAAATATTTCAGGATATTGTCAGCCATGACCGCAGTGCGCCTGGGGTCATAGGTGGTCCCTTGTTCGCCGCCCGCCAGGTCTCCGCCGGTCCGGATCAGCGCAATCTGCGCCAATCCGGCCGCTGCTTCGGCATTCCCGCTGGCAATCGCCTTGTCGTATAACGCTTTTTCTGCCGGGCTGAGGTAGGCCATGGTGTTTACCATGCCTCTGGCTTTTTGTTCGTAGTCTTCATCCGCGGCGGTGGTAATGCTTCTTGGGTCTTTGACTCTTCTCGCGTCAATCTCGGCCAGCTTCTTGTCGTTGGCGAAAAGATAGTCCCAATCCTCCTGCGAACGACTCACGGCCGCCTTGGACTTGGTTTGCGCAAGCCGTGGATCGACCGCATTTGTCGCGCCATCACTCGCTGAAGCACGATCGATCCAGGCATGAAGCGTTCCTGAGCTTCTTTGGATAAGGTGACCGTATCGGATACGGTGGCGGGCAGGCCGGACGGGGCCGTGGGCGTGGATGGTAGGTCGATGCAGGGAGGTACAGTTTGTCGCTGGTCTGAATGATCATGTCGCTGCTCCTACACCGGAAGGAGTTGTCCATCAGCCGTTACGCTGAGGGTGCCGTTTGCATCGAAGACCAATGCCATCTGGCTGAACTGCCTGTTCTGGCTGAAAAGCCAGCTGTATTTCTGAACAACTGCGGCCTGTTCGGAGGCACTGGAGGCCGCCGCGTATTCCACCTGGAAAGGCGCAGCCTTGCGCATCTCGGCAAGGTGAGAGGACAAGGCATTCACCGTTCGCAGTTGTCGATCCATCGCCGGATGCTGGTCCAGCGCCTGCTTGAAGGCTGCTGCGTATTGATAGTCGACAGGCAGCTGGATCTGTCCCTGTGTGTCATAGGTGATGCTCGATGGCGGTGACGGGATGTTGTTTTCCTTCAGGAACTGAGGCATCGCGGCCGTGATGTGACGGCTGAGCATCCTGATATTGTTGGGGCTGGGAAGCAGCAGTGGTGGGAGGGTGTCGGGCGGTGAATACGTGGCCTTTGAGCCCGGCGTAAAGTAGGCATCAATATCGAGGGGTTTTGCGCCCTGATCTGTATCGTAAAGGGCGGTCGTGGCATGGCTGGCCATGGCCCGCGCTTGCGTTGAAATCGTGACTTTGTCGGCAAGATTTGCCGTTTCCAGCGGGGTGTTGGCAATGGCTTGCCGTTTTGAACCCTGGACGACCAGGCGGGCATAGTCCGAATGCATGCTGCTTGCCGCGATCTGCATGATCTCTCCTTGGAATATTGAAATTCCCCCCCAGTGGAGCGTAAGCAAAAGGTGCGCCCGGATTGGGTGCGGGAGAGCAACGGAGACGTGCTTAAGGATTTCCTGAGGGTATCAGGGGGTAATACTCCGACGGAGCAACGTCCATCGATTCGATCCTTCACCGCCGCGGACTCTCAATGGGAAGGCTCACGGCAGGTGGCTGCAAGGGAACAACCAATGGGGTCGCAATCCGTGGGGCGTCCGCGGAAGGGTGGTCGTCGTGGGGATTAGATGATCCTTCTGCTCATTATCTTCCTCGTGTTCGGTATAATCGGGGCATTCCAAGTGCTGGGTGCGATTACATGTCGGCCTGGCTGATAGTTTCGCCCGGATTTTTCGGGCGTAACAAAGGATTGCGAAGTGCCAGGCAAAATTGGCATCCGACAGATTGAGGGAGCGTGACATGGCGTCAGTGAACAAATGCATTTTTATCGGTAACCTCGGCCGCGATCCGGAAATTCGCTACATGCCGAGCGGCGATGCCATGGCGAACTTCTCCATCGCTTGTACCGATAGTTTCAAGGGCAAGGACGGCAGCCGGCAGGAGCGGACCGAGTGGGTGCGTATCGTGATGTTCGGCAAGCAGGCCGAAATCGCGGGCGAATATCTGAAGAAGGGCTCCCCGGTTTACATCGAAGGCCGTCTGCAGACCCGCAAGTGGCAGAACAAGGAAGGGCAGGACCAGTACACCACCGAAATCGTGGCCGACCGCATGCAGATGCTGGGTGGTCGCTCCGGCGGCGGCAACGCGTTTGAAGTCATGGGCGGCGGAGAAGAATCCGCCCCGCGTCAGTCAGCCCCGCGTCAGTCAGCCCCGCGTCAGCAAGCTCCCGCCGCCAGCAAGCCGGCCAGCAGCGGGTCTGGCTTCGACGACTTCGAGGACGATATCCCGTTCTGATTGATATAAGTTTTACAAAGTAAAGAAAACGGCCGCATTTGCGGCCGTTTTCTATTCTGCTTCGTCGTCTTCTTTCCCCAGCCCCAGCTTGGCCAGCCGATAGCGCAAGGTGCGGAAGCTGACGCCCAGCAGTCTGGCCGCAGCGGTCTTGTTCTGGCCGGATTTTTCCAGCGCTTCGATGATGGCTTTCTTCTCGATACTCTCCAGGTACTCCGGCAAGGGCAGGTCTTGATCTTCAGCTTGGTCAGAAGCCCCTGGGGCGTTCAGCAGCAGGTCATCCGGGGTGATCTGCTCGCCATCGCACAGCGCCAGTGCCCGTTCCAGCGTGTTTTCCAGTTCCCGCACGTTGCCGGGGAAAGGATGCCGCTGCAACGCCTTGAGGGTCGCTTCGGTCAATCTTGGTGGCGTGCCGGGGTGGTCTGCGCACAGGCAGGAAAGCAGCGATTCTGCGAGCGCCGGGATATCCTCCGGCATCTCGCGCAGTGCCGGCATTTTCAGTTCGATGACGTTCAGGCGGTAATACAAGTCCTGCCGGAAATCGCCTGCTGCCATCATGTTGGCCAGATTGCGGTGCGTGGCGCTCATGATGCGGACATCGACGGGGTCTTCCGTGGTGTTGCCGACCATACGGACTTTCTTTTCCTGGATGGCGCGCAGCAGTTTAACTTGCATGGGCAGCGGCAGGTCGGCGACTTCGTCCAGAAACAGCGTACCGCTATTGGCGGCCTGGAAGAACCCGACCTTGTCCTGGTGTGCCCCGGTAAAAGCCCCTTTCTTGTGTCCGAAAAACTCGCTTTCCATCAGGTTTTCCGGAATCGCGCCGCAGTTCACCGCGACGAACGGGCCGCCATTTCTGGCACTGCTTGCGTGAATCAGTCGTGCCGCCAGCTCCTTGCCGCTGCCGGATTCGCCGCTGATGTAAACGGGCGCTTGGCTGCGGGCGAGTTTTGCGATGAGGGTGCGAACCTGCCGGAGCGGAGCGGAGTCGCCGATCAGACCAGGCTGCTCATGTGGCTGTGTAGGTGTTTCGGACAGCTTGAGCGCCGATTGCACCAGCGGGCGCAGTTGTTTCAGCGAGATAGGCTTGGACAGATAGTCGAAGGCTCCCGCCTTGAGCGCGGCCACGGCGTTCTCCGTGCTGCCGAAGGCCGTAATCACGGCCACGGGCAAGCCCGGTTGGCGTTGGCCGATTTCGCGCAGCAGTTCCAGGCCATCCCCGTCGGGGAGTCGCATGTCGGTGAGGCAGAGGGTGTAGTTATTTTGAGCCAGCAGCGATCTGGCAGAAGTGATGTCCGGCGCGCTGTGTACCCGGAGATTCATGCGCTCCAAAGTGAGCACCAGCAATTCGCGAATATCGTCTTCGTCGTCGACGACCAGGCAAAGGGGGGTAGGAGCAGTGTTAGGCATGCTGATTCTTTAAATAGATCCTGAATTGCGCGCCGCCATCGGTCTCGATGAAGCGCAAGCCGGCCCCGTTAGCTTCGCACAGTTCGCGTGCGATGTAGAGCCCCAGTCCGGTACCACTCCTTTCGGTCGTGAAGAACGGCTCGAACAGGCGGGTGCGAACATCCGGGGGAATGCCGGGGCCGTCATCGGTAATCTCCAGCATGACTTCTCCTTTGCGCACGCCCTTGTCCAGACGTAGGGTCAGGCTGCCCTCGGTCTGGCGGCTATGGCGCCAGCCGTTGCGGCAGAGATTCCACAGGACCTGATGCAACTGGTTGCGGTCGAACAGGGCGGTCGCGTGCGCGGCTGTCAGCACGACATGAATCGCGCCGGGCGGGAGGTGCTCCGTCTCGCAGAACTCCTGCTGGAATTCCTGGATAAACGGGGCCAGTGCGATGTGCTCCTGCTGGCTGCGGTCCCTGCGGTTCAATTGCATGATGTCCTGCACGATCCGGTCGAGGCGGTGCGTGTTGTCGTCAATAATGCGTAGCAGGCGCCGAAAGGTGGGGTCCTGGTGGTCTTCTTCCTGCAGCAACTGGTTGGCGTGGCTGATGGCGCTCAGTGGGTTGCGAATTTCGTGCGCGATGTTGGCGGTCAGCCCGCCCAGGGCGGCGAGCTTCATTTGACGCGCCTGCGCCTGCACACGGCTCCAGTCCTCGATGAACACCACGGTGCCTTGCCCGGGCATCTCCCCTACGGGTTGGAAGCGCAGGCGCAATTCTGCGCCATGCGCGACCAAGCGGGCCATGCCGGAGCGATGCTCTTGCGGATTCGCCAGCCAGTGGCGCAGCAGTTCCGCCACCTCCGGGATGCACTCGGTCAGGGGCAGACTGATGCAGGCGCCGTACGGAGCGCCCAGCAGTTGTTCGGCGCGGGCGTTGTAATGTTTCAGCACGAGTTGGTCATCGACCACCAGCACCCCGTCCTGCATGTCCTGGATGATCAGCTGATTCACCTGGCTCAGATTCTCCAGGTCGATGCCGCGCTGCGAGGCGAGCGCCTCGCTCTGGCGCATGCGCTTGCCCAGGGTGTAGGCCAGCCAGGAGGTTGCGAAGCAACTCAGGCTGAGCATGACCGATTGCGAATAGTCGTCGTAACGCTCGCCGCCCGCCAGCAGTTGCGAGGATTGCTCCAGCAGCAGGGCGATACTGGCGATGGCCGCGTAGAACAGGGCGAGCCGGCCCTGGCTCACCAGAGCCGCGCCGACGATGGTGATGACCAGCAGCAGGCCCAGCCCGCTCTTGACCCCGCCTGCGGTGTGCAGCAGCAGGGTGATGAAGAAGATATCGCCTAGGGTCTGCAGGGTGACCTGACGTTCGAACGAGGGGTGCCGCAGCGTCGTGGCGACGATCATGCTCAGGGCGAACACGGCATAGAAGATCGCGTAGCGGATGTAAGGGGTTTTGTCTGAAACTAGCGCCCAGTCGAAGCCCAGAATGATGCTGTGGGCCGACAGCAACAGCAGGGCGATGCACAGTCGGTACAGGTTCCAGTAGCGCATCGGACGCCAGAAGACATCCTGCGTCGATGGCAGCGGCGACATGTCGGCCTGCGGATGTGGCGTCATGCGTCGGTGCGCGGGCGATGCGCTTCGCAGCAATAGAACCGGCCATCCTGTTCCAAGCTTTCGGATTTTGGCAGGTGGACCGCACAGGTGGCGCATTGCACCATGGCCTCTTCCGGCGACCGTGGCGTGGGGGTATCGACACTGCGTCGATATTGCTTCAGCAGGCTCAACACCAGCCAGAAGGCGATACCGAGCAGCAGGATTTTGAACAGCATGGTGACAGACTCCCGAGTGATGCAGGGATTGTAGCCAAAAAGCCGGTCACGCATCAAAATCCAACCTGATATACTCCGACTGAAATGAAACAGTACGGCAAGACGGGCAACCATCGTCAACATGGCTAACGCGAAAGCACTTTCGGATTTTCTGGCGCAAGTGGAACGGCGCGCATTCAAGCAGGCTGCATATGCAGTGCGTGACGATCATGCAGCGCTGGATATCGTGCAGGATGCCATGCTCAAACTGGCAGAGAAATACAGCCAGCGGCCAGCAGAAGAATTCCCGATGCTGTTCCAGCGCATCCTGCAGAACGCGATTCGGGATTATTACCGCCGCCAGAAGGTCCGTAATCTCTGGACGACGCTGTTCTCCTCGTTTTCCAGCGGGCATGACGATGAAGACGAACATGACCTGCTGGAGCGATTGTCGCCGCATGGGGACGAGGGGCACAACGATCCCGGCGAGGAGGTCAGCCGGGCGCAGACGCTGGGCTTGATCGAAGACGCGCTGCAAAAGTTGCCGCAACGTCAACGCGAAGCCTTTGTCCTGCGTTACTGGGAGGAGTTGGATGTGGCAGAAACTGCCGCCGTGATGGGGTGTTCCGAGGGTAGCGTCAAGACGCATTGCTCCCGCGCCGTCCATACGCTGGCTGCTGCTTTGGGGAAGAAAGGAATCGGGCGATGAATCAGGAACGCGATACCGCGAAGACAATCGTCGACTATTTACAATTCGGTGCGGATCAACTGGACGATGCGGTGGCCACCAAGCTGGCGGCCGCGCGCCAACGCGCCGTTTCCGCCATGCCGGAGACCGTGTATGCGGCGCATGCCGAGGTGGCACACGCCGGGCTGGGGCACGTGATTCATGAGGCTTTCCATGGGCGCAACGCCTGGATGACAATGCTGGCGACGATGGCCTTGCTGCTCATGGTGCTGGCGCTGGTGCAAGGGAATACCACGATGAACGGCCCGGTCGAGGCCGATGCACTCCTTCTGGCGTCGGAATTGCCGCCGGAAGCCTATCTGGACAAGGGGTTTGATGCATGGCTGGAATCCACTTCAGAACTGTAATGCTGGCATTGGCGCTGGCAGCCATGCCGGCGTTAGCGGCTGACCTCGCAAAATGGTCGCAACTCAGTGGCGATCAGAAAAAGGTCCTTGCGCCGCTGGCGGCGGAGTGGGACAGCCTGCGCCCCTGGCAGCGCGAGAAGATGCTGGAGATCGCACGGGATTACCCGCGCATGAATACCGAGCAGCAGAACCGCGTGAAGCGCCGCCTCAGCGACTGGAGCCGCATGACCCCCTACGAGCGTGAAAACGCCCGCAAGAAGCACCAGCAGTTCACGGCTCTGCCGCCGGAAAAACAGCAGGAGTTGCGCAAAAAGTGGCAGGAATATCAACGCCTGCCCGAGGCCGAGCGTCAAAAGCTGCGCGGCAACCTGCCCGAACCGACTCCCGAAGACGATCTGGGCAACTAGCCCCGACGCATCGATTTGCGTACCCCGGGATTCTTGCGCCGTCTGGGCGGTGTGCTGTACGAAGGCCTGACGGTGGTCGCCCTGTGGCTGCTGGGGTCGGCGATTTTTACAAGCCTGTATGGCCCAGCCGACACCGCGATTTCCCGCGCCCTGCTGCAGGGCATCTGTCTGGCCCTGATTTCCAGTTATTTCCTGTGGTGCTGGACGCGTGGCGGACAGACGCTCGCCATGCGCGCCTGGCGTATCCGCGTGACGTATCTCAACGGTGCCCCGTTGACGGCTACCGGAGCAGTTTTGCGCTATCTGCTGGCCTTGGCCGGACTGACCTTGGCTGGCATCAGCATCTGGTGGGCGTGGCTGGATCGAGACGGCCAGTTCCTGCACGATCGCCTGGCGAAGACCCGCCTTAACGATCTCAGACCCTGAATTACCTTTAACGCCGTTCCATCGCGACCAGCAAGCCCACGCCGGCGGCAAAGTACAACAAGGTGGGCAAGGTCGCGCTGACGAGGGGCGGCCAGTCGTTGAGCAGGCCGATGTGGACGAAGAGCCGGTTCAGTACCTGGTAGCTGATGCCCATCATGATGCCGGCAAACAACTTGGCGCTGATGCCCCCAGCACGCTGCTGCAGAAACCCGAACGGCAGGGCCAGCACCACCATCACAACGCAGGCTGCCGGATACACCATCTTGGACCAGAGGGCGATCTGGTGTCGGGTGGTTTTCTGGTGGTTTTCGCTCAGGTGACGGATGTAGAAGTAGAGGTTCCAGGCCGACATTTTTTCCGGCACCACCAGCAGTACGTTCAATAACTCCGGCCGGATCACCGATTGCCACGAGGCTTCTGGAAAGGCTTCCGTCTTGATCTTGTCGCCGGTGAAGGTGGTCTGCGTAACCTCGCGCAGATCCCAGCGGCCCTCGTCGAATTTCCCGCTTTTGGCGTTGTTGATGATGCGCAGGCGGAAATCCGGATCGAACTCGTAGATGTGGATGTTGAGCAATTCGGCGTCCGGCAGCACATCCTCGATATTGACGAAGCTGTTGCCATCCTTGACCCACAAGCCTGAGCGGAAGTCCTGTGCGACAACGGAATCGGTCGCCTTGATGCGCATGCGCTGCGCGGTTTTTTCGCTCAGCGGCGTGATCAACTCGCCTACCATGAACGTCAGGATCGCAAATACCAGACCGACGCGCAGCACCACCATGCCCAGCCTGGCCAGCGACATGCCGCTGGTGCGCAGGACCACCAGTTCGGAATTTCTGCCCAGCTGGGACAGGGCATAAAGGGTACCGATCAGGACGGCGACCGGAACGATTTCGTAGACGTGTCCTGGCGCGCTCAGCAGTACGAACAGCAGCGCTTTGCCCATGCCATAGGTGCCTCTGCCGATGGTGTCCAGCTCCTGAATCAGGTCGAAAAAGGAGAACATGCTGATCAGTGCCAGCATGATGAACAGGATGCTGCTGATGATTTCCTGCTGGAGGTAGCGGGTGACGATTTTCATGCGCGCCCCAGTTTCGGCAGCAACGGCAACAGGAACAGGCGGCGATAGAACAGATAACCCGTCAGCGCCAGCATGGCGGCATGGATCGGCCACAGGCCGACCAGCGGACTCAATTTACCCTGTGCCACCCAGGCCTGCATCACGCTCAACAGGTTGTTGTAGATGATGTAGATGAGTAGCGCCATGATCATGTTGGCAGAGCGTCCCGCCCGTGGGTCGACAAAACTCAGCGGAATGGCCAGCAGCACCAGGATAAAGGCGGAGATCGGCATGGCCAAGCGCCACTGCAGTTCGGCATTGCTATCGCTGGACTTGGATTCAAGCAGTTCCTGACTGGAGCGCGATTTTGCCGTCGGCGGGTCGCGCTTGACCTCTTTGGGCTCGATGCGGATGGCGTATTTCTCGAACTGGGTGACGGTGAATTCCGGGGTGTTCCGTTCCCCTTCGTAACGCCGCCCTTTCTCCATCACCAGAAAGGTATCGTCGTTGGCCTCGGTCGTACGGTAACCGGTCTGGGCCACCATGATGCCCAGCTTCTGGTTCTGGAAAGACTGCACGAACACGTTTTTAACGGTGCTTCCCAGTTCGTTCAGGCTTTCCACAAAGTAAACGCGGTCGGCGTGATTGGACTCCTTGAACACGCCGGGAGAGATGGCGGCCAGTTCGTCGCGACTGGCGAGCTGGTCGCGGAACTCCATCCCTTTTTCAGTGGCCCATGGCGCCACGAACAGGCTGAGCAATGCGATGACCGCGATCAGGGGAATGGCAAAGGTCAGAACCGGACGTACCCATGCCGCGAGCCCGAGGCCGGAGCTGAACCAGACCACCATTTCGCTGTCTCTATGCCAGCGGGTGAGGGTGAGCAGTACGGCGAGAAACACCGTCAGCGACAGCACCATGGGCAGGAACTTCAGCATGCTGAATCCGAGCAGGGCGTTGATGGCGTCCGACGCCAGGCTGCCGCGCGCCGCAAACCCCAGATAATAGGCAATCCGCTGCGCGATCACGATACCGACCAGCACCAGGAAAGTGGCGAAGGCGGTGGAAAACAGCTCCTGCAGCAGGGATTTCTTGAAAATCATGGGGGCGTGTTCACACTCAATTCGCGCATGCGACGGGGGCGATTTGGGATGCCATCCGCGAAGCAAGACGCGCTGAATTGCGAGCCACTTCAAGCGGCTTGCGACAAAGGAGGGCGCCCAAACCGCCCCCGTCCCGGAGGGTTGCCAAGATAACACGTGTCTGCGGTGTTGCGAAGCTTGCGAATGGAATGACCATTCGCCGCGCCCCGCGCCTTGCATCCATCGTGTAATCTTTGCAACGCATACGTGAATTGAGTGTGAACACGCCCTAGTTTGAATTCGTGCGGAAACGTTGGATAATCGAGAAAATTGTCAGAAAGGGCTTCAGCGATGGAATTTAGCATAAAAAACGGTAACCCGGAAAAACAGCGTAACGGTTGCGTCATTGTCGGCGTGTTCGATTCGCGCAAGTTGAGCGCCGCGGCGACGGCAATTGATCGCGCTTCGGATGGCTATCTCGGCAGCATCCTGCGGCGCGGGGACATGGAAGGTAAGCTGGGGAGTACCCTGCTGCTGCACAACGTGCCTGGTACCCTGTGTGATCGCGTGTTGCTGGTGGGCCTGGGCAAGGAGCGCGAGTTCCGCGAGCGTGAATATCGCCAGGCGGTACAAGCTTCCATCCGCGCGCTCGACGGGCGGGGAGCCAGTGATGTGGCAAGTTTTCTCGCGGAAGTGCCGGTCAAGAAGCGTGACCTGAGCTGGCGTATCGAGCAGATGGTGGAGCTCACCATGGCCGCGGTTTATCGTTTTTCGCACCCGCAATGCAAAAAATCCGAGGAAAGACGCGGCGTGTACAAGCTGGTGATCAACGTGCCGCAGCGCAACGAGCTGAAGCTCGGCGACGCAGCGCTGAAGCGCGGTCTGGCGATTGCGAGCGGTGTGCGCTTGGCGAAGGATCTTGGCAACTTGCCGGGGAATATCTGCACGCCGACGTATCTGGCCGAGCAGGCTGCCGAACTGGCCAACAGTTATGGCATGAAACTCGAGGTGTTGGAGCGTGAGGACATGCAGAAACTGGGCATGGGGTCTCTGCTCAGCGTCTCCCGCGGCAGCCGTCAGCCGCCCAAGCTGATCGTGTTGCAGTATAGCAAGGGCAAAGCGGGCGAGAAGCCGGTTGCCCTGGTGGGCAAGGGCATTACGTTCGACGCGGGCGGCATTTCCATCAAGCCAGCGGCCGAAATGGACGAGATGAAGTACGACATGTGCGGCGCCGCCAGCGTGCTCGGCACGTTGAAGGCAGTGGCCGAGATGGACTTGCCGATCAATGTCGTGGGGGTGATTCCGGCGAGCGAAAATCTGCCGGATGGTGATGCCAGCAAGCCCGGCGACATAGTCACCAGCATGTCCGGCCAGACGATCGAGGTATTGAATACGGACGCCGAAGGCCGCTTGGTATTGTGCGACGCCATGACTTACACCGAGCGTTTCGAACCGGAGGTGGTAGTGGACATCGCAACCTTGACGGGTGCCTGCGTGATCGCGCTGGGTCACCACGCGACCGGCCTCTACGGCAATTCTGACAGCCTGGTGAAGGAGCTGGCGAATGCCGGCGACGAAGCGTTCGACCGGGCTTGGCCGATGCCGCTCTGGGATGACTATCAGGAGCAGTTGAAGAGCAATTTTGCCGACATGGCGAATATCGGCGGGCGTGCGGGCGGTAGCGTGACGGCTGCCTGCTTCCTCTCCCGTTTCGCCAAGAAATTCGACTGGGCACATCTGGACATCGCCGGCACGGCGTGGGTCTCCGGCAAGGAGAAAGGGGCTACCGGCCGTCCGGTGCCGATGCTGACACATTTTCTGATGCAGCGCTGCGAGAAGTAAGCGCAGGGCATGACCAGGATCGACTTTTATTTCAATGTGCCGGACAAGTTCGGTCGTTTGGCCGAGCTTGCCGGCAATGCGTTGTCGCGGGATCGGCGGCTATTCGTGTTCGTCCCTGACAGGGCATCGTCCGAGCGCATCGGGCAGGTACTCTATACGCAGGGGCAGACCACGTTCCTGCCGCACTGCGAAGCGGATCATCCTCTGGCGGGAGAGACTCCCATCATCATCGACTGGCGGAATGAACCCTTGCCGCACGATGACGTACTGGTCAACCTGTGCGGCAAGCATCCGCCTTTTTTCAGCCGATTCAAACGTCTGATCGAGATCGTGGGGCTGGATGCCGCCGATCGTCAGGAGGCGCGGGAGCGTTTTCGTTTCTATCGCGATCGTGGCTATGAGATTCGGTCGATCGATGTGACAGGAGGATAAGCTTGAGCGACCCCATTGCCGAAGACGACCGCCAGTTCGAACAGGTGCTGAACCGGCTGGATGCCTTGATGAAACGCAGCCACGGCGAGGCGGCGGGTATTGCAGCCGACACGGTGCCCGCTTCCGCCGAGTTGCCTGCCGATCTGCCGGTGCTGACTGAACGCTATACCGGGCCGGAACTTCAACCGCTGGAAGTCGCTGAGTCGAGGCCGCCGGTATTGACGGAAATCGTGTCCCCCACGGCTGCAATGGCCGTCACGACGGTCGAAGAGGAAGTGGTCGCCGATACCGATGTGGAGCTCTCGGCGTCGGAGGCGCAGGAGCGCACGTCTGTGCCAGTAGTGGTGGATGAGTTGGAGGCGTTGACTGCAGCGTTGCTGCCAGCCCTGCAGGCTAGGATCGCTTTGGTGGTGCAGGAAGAACTGCGGGTGGCGCAAGACAACATTGTGCGCCGCCTAGAACAGGAGGCGGAGCAGATGCTCCGCCAGCAGCTTTCAGAAACGCCGCTTATACCGAAATGAAGCGTGCCGCAGTCAGCGCGGCATCGTAGTCCGGTTCCTTGCCGATGTCCTGCACCAATTCCGAGTGCAGCACCTTGTCGTTTTCATCCAGCACCACGACCGCGCGGGCCGTCAGGCCGGCGAGCGGATAGTCGGTGATCATCACGCCGTAATCCTTGTGGAAATCACGACCGCGCATGGTCGAAAGCGTGACTACGTTCTGCAGGTTTTCGACGGCGCAGAAGCGGCTCTGGGCGAACGGCAGGTCGGCGGAGATGACGATGACGACCGTATTGGGCAGCGCCGCTGCGGCTTCGTTGAATTTGCGCGCAGAGGTGGCACAGACCCCGGTATCCAGGCTGGGCACGATATTCAGGATCTTGCGTCGCCCCGAAAACTGGCTTAGCGAAACGTCGTTCAGGTTCTTGTCCACCAGCATGAAGCTGCGGGCGGATTCCCCGACGCGGGGGAAGGTGCCGCCAACATTGAGCGGCTCGCCTTTGAAGGTCACGGTTGCCACGGAATGGTCTCCTTGTTTTTCTAGTCGTCAGTCAGGTGCGCCCTGCATGAATCCAAGTATGCCCTGCGCGCCCCGGCCTTGCAACACGCTACTCGTTCAGAAGTCGACGGTAGGCATCGGCATCGAGCAGGCCTGCCAGCTGTGCCGGATCCTCCGGTTGCAGGCTGAAAATCCAGTGGTCGTAGGGCGCTTCGTTGATGAGTTCAGGCGCGTCCACAACGGCCTGGTTGACGGCGACGATGCTGCCCGATAGCGGCGCGTGCAGGTCGGAAGCGGTTTTCACCGATTCAATCACGCCGCACGAGGTCGAGGCGGCAATCTGGCGGCCGACAGCGGGCGGTTCAACGAACACGATATCTCCCAGCGTTTCCTGCGCATGATCGGTCACGCCGGCACGTACGGTACCGTCCGCTTGGGGGTCGACCCAGAGGTGTTCTGGGGTGTAGCGAAGATGATCGGGAATGTGCATGTTCAACCTTTTTGTAAACGTGACGATATTTTCTCACAAAGCACGGCGGTGTGCGGAATCGACCCGATGCTCAAGCGACTTGCCAAGAAGGTTGGCTATCTTGATGACAGATCGGGGGAATTTGGCTAAGATGGAGTCGTGGTCCAGATGGGGGAAGCTATGTTGCGATTGATCATTTCATTGTGTTGTGCAGTTGCGTTGGCATTGCCGGCGGTTTCAGTGAGTGCTGCCGAGCGTGTTGTGCACAAACAAAAGACCCCTGCTGCGGCCAAGGGCAAGCTCAAGTCCGTCAAGAAAAAGACCCTCACGACTCAGAAACGCGTCTCTGGTCGCAAAATCATCCATACGCTGCGCAGCAACGGGAAATATCGTGTGCGTCAGGCAAGCTACCAGCCGGGCGAAAGCGTTTTTCAGGAGGAGTCTACCGGCGGCGAACTGAAGCTGGCATCCTCCAAGGCGCTGATCATTAACCAGAACACCGGTGAGGTGCTCTATGCCAAGAGCACAGATCAGCCGACGCCTATCGCCTCAGTGACAAAGCTGATGACGGCCATGGTGGTGCTGGATGCCCACCAGTCGCTGGACGAACTGCTCACCATCAGCGAGGCTGAAGTCGATACGTTGAAGGGCACCAGTTCCCGTTTGCGGGTCGGTACGACCTTGTCGCGTCGAGAGTTGCTGGAGTTGGCCTTGATGGCATCGGAGAATCGTGCGGCGGCTGCGCTTGGCAACAACTATCCTGGTGGATTCTCAGCCTTCGTGGCGGCGATGAACACCAAGGCTGCCGCTCTTGGCATGGCGCGTTCCCGTTTCGTGGATGGTACCGGCCTGAATAGTGAAAACGTCTCTACGGCAGAAGATTTGGCCAAGATGGTCAAGGCGGCGTACCAATATCCGGAAATTCGCCAAGCCTCGACGACCACTGGCCTCGACGTGCCGGTGCACGGGGTGCGGCGCATGGTGGAGTTCCGTAATACCAACATGCTGGTGCGGAACAGTGATTGGACGATCGGTCTGTCCAAGACCGGCTACATCAACGAATCCGGTCGTTGCCTGGTGATGCAGGCGCAGATTGCCGAGCAGTCTTTAATCATCGTGCTCCTGGATTCCTGGGGCAAATACACCCGGATTGGCGATGCCCAGCGCATCCGCAAGTGGATCGAGAGTAGCAACGACTTCCGTAAGATGGGTTGAGCTGAGCGGATTCCTGAGACGATAAAAAAGCCGGTTCATCCGGCTTTTTTATCGTCTGCTGCTTCTTGTCGCGGCCTTATTCGGCTGCCTTCTTTCGCGTTGTGGAGGCTTTTTTTGTCGCCGTTTTCTTGGCGGCCGGTTTTTTGGGGGGAGCCTTCTTCGCCGTAGCCTTTTTGGCCGGCGCGCCCTTGGCGGCCTTCGCTGCCAGCAGTTCCAGCGCCTGTTCCAGCGTCACTTCCTCAAGTTCCATGTCCTTGGGAAGTGTGGCGTTGATCTTGCCGTGTTGTACATAAGGGCCGTAGCGGCCGGAGAAAATGGCGATGGCGCCGCCTTCCGGATGGTCACCCAGCTCGCGCAACGGCGCAGCCTTGGCCTTGGCCTGGGCCAGCAGTTCGACGGCGCGCGGCAGGTCGATATCGAACAGGCTGTCAGACTTGGGAATCGACTTGAACGTGCCGTCGTGGTTCAGGTAAGGGCCGAAACGCCCCAGACCAGCGGTGATTTTCTTGCCGGTGTCCGGATGCAGGCCGAGTTCGCGGGGTAGTGCGATCAGCTTGAGCGCAATGTCCAGATTGACGTTGGCAAGCGGGATTTCCTTGGGGATGCTGACGCGCTTGGGTTTTTTCTTCGGGTCATCCGCTGCTTGGCCGAGTTGCAGGTAGGGGCCGTACGGGCCGTTGAGCAGCAGGATATCCTTGCCGCTGGCCGGGTCCTGGCCAACGTTGACCGGTTCGTTGCTGGCTGGTGCATCGCCGTCCAGATTGCGGGTGTAGTCACATTCCGGATAACCGGTGCAGCCGATGAAACTGCCGCGTTTCCCGAGACGTTTGGAGAGTGGCTTGCCGCACTTGGGGCATGCTTCTTCCAGAATTTCCGTGCCCGGGCGATCGACGTCGCTCTTATCCGTGATCTGCTGGTTGAACCCTTGCCAGAAATCCTGCATGACCGGAATCCAGTCACGGTCGCCGTCGGCGATATCGTCCAGTTCGTTTTCCAGGTTGGCGGTAAAGCCGTAATCCACGTACTTGGTGAAATGCTCCGTCAGGAACTTGTTCACGATGCGGCCCACGTCGGTGGGCGTGAAGCGTTTGTTGTCTAGGAGGACGTATTCCCGATCCTGCAGGGTGGAGATGATGCTGGCGTAGGTAGAGGGACGGCCGATGCCGTACTCTTCCAGCGCCTTGACCAGGCTGGCTTCCGAGTAACGCGGCGGCGGCTCGGTGAAGTGCTGGTCGCCCCAGATCTTGCTCACGTCGAGCACTTCGCCGACTTCCAGTGCGGGCAGCTTGCTCTCGCCCTCTTCCTCGGCGTCGTCCTGCCCTTCCATGTAGACGGCGATGAAGCCGGGGAAAATCATGGTCTGGCCGGTCGCGCGGAACAGGTTGGCATCACCGCCGACCGCGAGGTCAACGCTGACGGCATCGAATTTCGCAGGTGCCATCTGGCAGGCCAGGGCACGCTTCCAGATCATGTCGTAGAGGCGGAACTGCTCCGGCGTGAGATGGTTGCGCAGGCTGTCCGGCGTGCGGCGGATGTCGGTCGGCCGGATGGCCTCGTGCGCTTCCTGCGCGTTTTTCGCCTTGGTCTTGTACATGATCGGCGATTTCGGCAGATAGTCTGCGTCGAAGTTGCCCTTGATGTAGTCGCGGATCTGCATCACCGCTTCGGTCGCCAGGCTGAAGGAGTCGGTACGCATGTAGGTGATCAGGCCCACAGTGCCTTCGGCGCCGACGCTGATGCCTTCGTACAGTTGTTGCGCAATGCGCATGGCGCGACTGGTGGTGAAACCCAGCTTGCGCACGGCTTCCTGCTGCAGGGTAGACGTGGTGAAGGGCGCGGCCGGGCTGCGGTTGCGTTGCTTCTTTTCCACGCGAGACACGGTGGTCTTGCCGGCGCTGGCGGCCAGCAGTTTGCCGACGATCTCGGCCTGTTGGTCCTGGCTGGTGACGGTGAACTGCTCTACCTTGTTGCCGGCCAATTGCACCAGCTTGGCGTCGAACGCCTGCCTTTGCTTCCTGCTTTCCAGGTGGATGGTCCAGTATTCCTGGCTCTGGAAGGCTTCAATTTCCAGTTCCCGCTCAACGATCAGGCGCAATGCCGGGCTCTGCACACGGCCTGCGGACAGGCCGCGACGGATCTTCTTCCACAGCAGCGGTGAAAGGTTGAAGCCGACCAGGTAATCCAAGGCCCTGCGCGCCTGCTGGGCGTTGACCAGCGGCATGAGAATGTCGCGCGGCTCGTCAATGGCGTGTTGTACCGCGTTTTTGGTGATCTCGTGGAACACCACGCGCTTCATCAGCTTGTCCTTGAGCAATTTCTTGCTTTTCAGGATCTCGGCGATGTGCCAGGAAATGGCTTCCCCCTCGCGGTCCGGGTCGGTTGCGAGATAGATGGCATCGGCCGCCTTGACCGCCTTGGCGATGGCATCGACGTGTTTGGCATTACGATCGATGATCTCGTACTTCATGGCGAAATCGTGCTCGGTGTCGACGGCGCCGGATTTCGGGATCAGGTCGCGCACGTGGCCGTACGAGGCCAGCACTTCGAAATCCTTTCCCAGGTATTTCTTCAGTGTTTTGGCCTTGGAAGGCGATTCGACGATCAGCAGTTTCGACATGACATCAGTATTTTGGGGGCCTATGAGCGGCAGATAATAAGAGTAAATCGCCGCAAAGGGCAAGAAAGCCTTGGAAAAGGATCAGGCCTTTTTCACGAATTCCGACTTCAGTTGCATGGCGCCGAAGCCGTCGATCTTGCAGTCGATGTCGTGGTCGCCATCGACCAGGCGAATGTTCTTGACCTTGGTGCCGACCTTGACGACGGAGGACGAACCCTTGACCTTGAGGTCCTTGATCACGGTGACGGTGTCGCCGTCCTGCAGTACGTTGCCGTTGGCGTCACGAATGACTTTGGCGGACTCTTCCTGTGAGCCACCGCCGTCCTTCGGCCATTCATAGGCGCATTCCGGGCAGATATACATACCGCCGTCCTCATAGGTGTAGACGGAGCCGCAGGCGGGGCAGGGAGGCAGTGTGTTCATGAGGTTTCCTTAAGAGGGGTGAATGAGGGAAGTTATTTGCGGATGAATTCGATCCGGTTGCCTTCGCCGCCGGCAAAAGTGAGCGCGGAATCCTGATCCATGTCGCCGAACAGCGGGTCCTCCTCGCTGGTCTGGCTGGACAGGGATTTGAAGTCGAACAGATCGGTGTCGGCCAAGTGCGACGGCGCAACGTTGGTCAATGCCCGGAAGATCTTTTCGGTACGACCGGGGTACTCCTGCTCCCATTGCTGCAGCATACGCTTGATGTTTTGCCGTTGCAGGTTCTCCTGCGAGCCGCACAGGTCGCACGGGATGATGGGGAACTCCATGCCGCGTGCGTAGGCGGCAATGTCCTTTTCGGCACAGTAGGCCAGCGGGCGGATCACGATGAACTCGCCCTGATCGGTCGCCAACTTGGGCGGCATGGCCTTGAGTTTCGCTCCGAAGAACATGTTGAGGAACAGCGTCTGCACAATGTCGTCACGGTGGTGACCCAGCGCGATCTTGTTGGCGCCAAGTTCCTGCGCGGTACGGTAGATGATGCCGCGACGCAGGCGCGAGCACAGCGAGCAGGTGGTCTTGCCTTCCGGTACCTTCTCTTTGACGATGGAATAGGTGTCAGCCTCGACGATGCGGTAATCCACCCCCAGTTTCTCAAGGTATTCCGGCAGGATGTGCTCCGGGAAGCCCGGCTGCTTCTGGTCGAGATTCATGGCGATCAGCTTGAAGTCGACCGGCGCGCGTTCCTGCAACGCCAGCAGAATCATCAGCAGTGCGTGGGAATCCTTGCCGCCACTCATGCAGACCAGGATGGTGTCGCCGTCCTCGATCATGTTGTAGTCGCCAATGGCTTTGCCGACCGAGCTGATCAGCTTGTTGCGCAGCTTGAGGAAGTTACCGGAAACGTGGTCGGGATAATGTTGCATGGCAGGACTTTACAGGTTGAGCGAGCGGCCGCCGTCGACGGCGATGACCTGCCCGGTGATGTAAGGGGCATCCGCGACCAGAAAACGCACCGCCTTGGCGATGTCTTCAGGCTCGCCGATACGTTTCAGCAAGGTTTGTGCAATAACTTTTTGTCGATAGCTATCGTCGAAGTCAGGATTGTCTTCGGGCCAGAGCACAGGCCCCGGTGCAACCGCGTTGACGCGTACCTCTGGGCCCAGTTCGTGCGCCAGTGAGCGGGTCAGGGTCGCGAGGCCGGCTTTGGCGACGCTGTACACCACGTAGCCTTTCTTGGGGCGCTCAACGTGCATGTCGGTGATATTGACGATGCAGCCTTGGCGCTTCCTTAATTCGGGGGCCGCCGCCTGTGAAAGAAACAGGGGCGCCTTGAGATTGGAGCCTACCAGGTCGTCCCACTGCGCTTCTCCGATCTCGCCGATCTGCGTTGGGTAGTAGCTCGACGCGTTGTTGACCAGGATATCCAGTCGCCCGAAGTGACGTAGCGTATCTTCTACCAGCGCCGGGAGCCGCGAGAGGTCGTGCAGGTCGGCCTGAAGGATTGCGACCGAGTCTGGGCGTTGCCGGTTGAGTTCGGCTTGCAGGGTCTCAGCCTCCATTTGTGAGCTGCGGTAATGCACCATCAGGCGAGCACCCTGTGCGTGCAGCAGGCGGCAGATCACCGCGCCAACGCGTTTTGCGCCGCCGGTAATCAGCACGACCTTGTCTTGCAGGGGGTGGTTCATGGTGGGGGTGAAAGCGAATGAAGGCGTATAATTTACCATATTCGTCGGATATTACTCATGGCCACGCTTCCTCTCCCTACCCCTGCGCAGCTTGAACTCAGCAAACAACTGGTGGCCGCGGTCCGCGCCGACATCGACGCTAACGGCGGCTGGATCAGCTTCGCACGCTATATGGAGCTTGTGCTCTACGCCCCGGGCTTGGGTTATTACAGTGCTGGCTCGACCAAGTTCGGCGCCGCTGGCGATTTTGTCACTGCGCCGGAGGTTTCGCCGCTGTTTGCGCGCACGCTGGCCCGTCAGGCGGCGCAGGTGTTGCGTGAGGTCGGCGGCGATGTGTTGGAACTTGGTGCCGGCACCGGTCGACTCGCGTGCCAGATGCTGTTGGCGCTGGACGGGATGGGTGTGTTGCCAGCCCGTTATCGTATTCTAGAGGTGAGCGCGCACTTGCGCTCGGTGCAGCATGAAACCTTGTCTGCAGCGTTGCCCGAAGCGCTCATGCGGCGCGTGGAGTGGCTGGATGCCCTGCCGACCGACTTTGAAGGATTCGTGTTCGGCAACGAGGTGCTGGATGCGCTGCCGGTCCATCTGTTGGCTGGTGGCGCAGGGAGTGTGCAGGAGCGGGGAGTGATCTGGCAGCAGGGAAACTTCGCCTTTCAGGATCGCCCGCTGCCCTCGCCGGTGCTGACGGATTGGGCAAGTCGGATCGGACCACTTACGGACGGCTATGTCACTGAAGTCTGTCCGGCAGCCACCGGGCTGGTGTCCAGCCTGGCGGAAGTCTTGCGGCGAGGTGCCCTGCTGTTCGTGGATTACGGGTTTCCCCGGCGCGAGTACTATCATCCGCAGCGCGCCGCCGGTACGCTAATGTGCCACTACCGCCAACAGGCGCACGACGATCCTTTTGTCTATCCGGGTCTGCAGGACCTGACGGCGCATGTCGACTTTACCGCAGTTGCCGAAGCGGGCGTGGCGCAGGGGCTGGACTTTTTAGGCTATACCTCGCAGGCGCGGTTTCTGATCAACTGCGGCATCACCGAGTTGCTGGCCGAGGTGTCACCCAGCAACATGGCAGCCTATCTGCCGCTGGCCACGCAGGCACAAAAACTGATGTCTCCGGCCGAGATGGGCGAACTGTTCAAGGTGATCGCCATGGGGCGTGGCGTGGGGGCGCTGCAAGGCTTCGTCCGGGGTGACAAACGGCATACGTTATAATGCGTGCCATTTTCTGAAGCGGATTTTCCATGGAACACCAACGCCCCATTCGAAGTTTTGTGTTGCGCCAAGGCCGGCTGACTGCTGCGCAGGAGCGTGCGGTTGACAATTTGCTGCCCACGTTCGGTATCCCCTTTGCGTCTCAGACCCTGGATCTGGATGCGGACTTTGGTCGGCAGGCCCCGAAGATTCTGGAGATTGGGTTCGGTATGGGGGGCGCGACCGCGCAGATCGCGGCGGCCAATCCGGACAAGGATTATCTGGGGATCGAGGTGCATACCCCGGGGGTGGGGAACCTGCTGAAACTGATGCAGGAACAGCAACTTACCAACATACGCGTGATCCAGCATGATGCCGTCGAAGTGTTGCAGCACATGATCGTGGATGGGGCGCTGGATGGCGTGCACATCTTTTTTCCTGATCCATGGCCGAAGAAGCGGCATCACAAGCGTCGCTTATTGCAGGCGGAATTCGTCGCCTTGCTCTGCCGCAAGCTTAAGCCGGGTGGCTACCTGCATTTTGCGACGGATTGGGAAGAATACGCCCAGTGGACGCTGGAGGTGTTGCAGGGCGAATCGATGCTGCAGAACAGCGCGACGGATTACGCGCCACGGCCGGAGTATCGGCCGCTCACCAAGTTCGAGCAGCGCGGCCTGAATTTAGGCCACGGCGTCTGGGACCTGATTTTCCGGCGGGTTTAGCCAAGCGCCGATGATCTTCTCGGCCTCTTCTACGCCCTGTTTCTTCAGGCTGGAAAATAGCTGAACAGTGCAGTTGCCCCAGGTGTCGTTCAGCTGCTTGCGCACGGCCGCCAGGGTTTTCATCGCTTCGGAACGCGACATCTTGTCCGATTTGGTCAGCAGTACGTGGATCGGCTTGCCGGTTGGGCCGAACCAGTCCAGCATCTGCCGGTCCAGCGGTGTCAGGGGGTGGCGCGAATCCATCACCAGCACCAGCCCGTGCAGGCTGCTGCGCTGCGAGAGGTAGGCGGCCAATACCAGCTGCCAGTGCTTGCGCAGGGCCTCGGGCACCTTGGCATAGCCGTAGCCCGGCAGGTCGACCAGGTACTGGTCGCCCCCCAGCGCGAAAAAGTTGATCAGCTGCGTGCGCCCCGGTTGCTTGCTGACGTAGGCCAGACGGTTGTGGTTGGCCAGCGTGTTGATGGCGCTGGACTTGCCTGCGTTCGACCGCCCGGCAAAGGCGATCTCCATCCCCGTGGCGGGTGGCAAGTCGCGCAACTGGTGGGCGGAGATGAAAAATTCGGCGTTCTGGAACAGCGGCATAGGGTTTCTTCGATTCGGGCGTGCTTGCAGGGGCGAAATGCTACCACGATACCCCGAACTTGGATAAAATGACACGGTTTCGCGCCTGTGCGTCAGGCGCCAATTGTCCAACAGGTTTAAGGGGTTGCTATGAGTTTCCGTAAGATGGCGTGGTTTGCGGCAGGTCTGGTCAGTGCCATGGGCGCGCAGGCGGCAGGAGATGCGGCCAAGGGTGCTGCAATCGCGACGACGGTCTGCGTGGCCTGCCACGCGGCGGATGGCAACAGCGTGATGGCCGCTAACCCCAAGCTGGCTGGTCAGCATCCGGAATACATCACCAAGCAGCTCAAGAACTTCAAGGCGGGGACCCGCGCCAATCCCGTGATGGGCCCGATGGCAAACACCCTGTCCGATGACGACATGCTCAACCTCAGTGCCTATTTCGGCGCGCAGCAACCCAAGGGCGGAGCCGCCAAGACCAACGGCCCGGGTTCCGAGGGCGAGAAGATTTATCGCGGTGGCGTGGCTGCCAAGGCGGTCCCGGCCTGCGCTGCCTGCCATGCGCCGAATGGTGCCGGTATCCCGGTGCAATTCCCGCGTCTGGCCGGTCAGCATGCCGAATACACGGTGAACCAGCTGAAGGCCTTCCGTTCCGGCGAGCGTGCCAATGCCCCGATGATGAAGGTGATCGCCGCCAAGATGAGCGATCAGGAGATCGCAGCTGTCGCGGACTATATTCAGGGCCTGAAGTAATCCTTTTTTGACTGTGAACCGTTAAGGCGGGGGTGGCGTATGCCGCCCCCGAATTGTTTCTGAATCTTGAAAAACCCTACTTCACATTCCGGTCGTGCCCTCTACGAGCTGTTGAGCTCGATGCGTTTTGCCGTCAGCCTGCTGACGGTGCTGGGGATCGCCGCCATCATCGGCACCGTGCTCAAGCAGAACGAGCCTTATGCCAACTACATGGTGCAGTTCGGCCAGTTCTGGTTCGGGCTGTTCGAGGTGCTGGGGCTGTACGACGTGTATCACAGCGTCTGGTTCCTGCTGATCCTGCTGTTCCTGGTGCTCTCGACCAGCCTCTGCATTTATCGCAACACCCCCGCCATGCTCAAGGAGTTGCGTTCCTGGCGCGAGCACGCCACGGAAAATTCGCTGCGTGCCTTTGGCCACCAAGCTACGTTCCCCCTGCGCGGTGAGGCACAGGAGACGGCTTCCCGTTTGGGCGTATTCCTGACCGCGCGCGGCTTCCGCTTCAAGTCGGTGTCGCGGGCGAACGGTGATTTGCTGATCGCCGCCAAGGCTGGCAGCTATCAGCGACTCGGCTATATCTTTACCCACGCGGCGATCGTCGTGATCTGTATCGGCGGCATCATGGACGGCAACGTGCCCTTCAAGCTGCAGGAGTTGATGGGCTGGAAGGTAGTCGAGACGCGCGATATCCCGGAAAGCCAGGTGCCACCGGAAAGTCGTCTGTCGGTGTCCAACCTTTCGTTCCGCGGCAACATGACCCTGCCGGAAGGTGCGCAGGCCAACGTCGCCTTCATGCGCATGCGCGACGGCTATCTGGTGCAGGAACTGCCCTTCACGGTGGCGCTGGAAGATTTTCGTATCGAGCACTATGCAACCGGGCAACCCAAGTCGTTCGAGAGTGACCTGGTCATTCTCGACCCCGACCTGAAGGAGCCGTTGCGCGCGACTATCAAGGTCAATCACCCGCTGATCTACAAGGGGATCGCCATTTACCAGTCGGATTTCCAGGATGGCGGGTCCAAGTTGAGCATGAACGTGTTGCCGCTGTTCGCGCCCGGCCACGCGTCGGGGCGCCTGGAAGGGCGGATCGGTCAGGACGTCCGGGTCGGAGAAGGGGAATCGGCGCTGACGGTGGAACTGGACGATTTTCGCCTGTTCAACATTCTCAACCTGAGCCCCGACGAGCATGCCAAGCCCAAAAATGTCGGGCCGAGCGTCACCTTCAAGGTGCGTGACAGTCAAGGGCAAGCGCGCGAATATATGAACTACATGCAGCCGCTGACGCTGGATGGCCACGCCTATTTCGTTTCCGGCATGCGCCCGATGCAGAACGCCGATTTTCGTTACTTGCGTATCCCGGCCGATGCCGACTTATCGCTGGCGGAATTCAATGCGTTGCGGGGCGTCATGTTCGATCCGTCCGTGGCCGGCGACATCGCGCATCGGCTCGCCAGCAAGGTGTTGCCGGAAGAATCCACCGCGCAGACCCGCGAGACCTTCCATCGTAGCGTGGTGCAACTGCTTGGCGCCTTCTCCCAAGGCGGCTACGCGAGGATCGCCGAGCTGATCGAGAAGTCCGTGCCGGAAGCCGAGCGTGACAAGGCGGCCGAAACCTACATCAAGATCGTCGGCAATGCCGCGTTCGAAGCCTATGGCATCGCCCGGGAGCGGCTGGGCAAGCCGGCCGCCAAGGCAGACGACGAAACGCTGCGCTTCCTGCACGAGAGCCTGAACGCGATGAGCGACTTGTTTTTCTACGGTACGCCGTTCTACCTGCAGATGACCGAATTTGAACAGCGTCAGGCCAGCGGCCTGCAACTGACCCGTTCGCCCGGCAAGAACCTGGTGTATTTGGGGTCGCTGCTGCTGGTGATCGGGATCTTCGCCATGATCTACCTGCGTGAACGTCGTATCTGGTTGCTGGTCAAACCCGAAGCCGGACAGGTGCTGTTCGCCATGTCGGCCAATCGCAAGAACCGCGATCTGGAACTGGAATTCACCCGTACTCGTGACCAACTGCAAGCGCTGATGGAGAAGCCTTGATGAATGCCCCTCTGACCCTCGAATCCCAGCCGACTTTCCTGCAACGCCTGACCTGGTTCGACTGGGTGTATGCCGCCCTGCTGATGGCCGGTGCGTTCTTTGCATTTCATCGGTACGCCGGGTTCATGGATATCTATGAACAGGGCTTCCTATTTGCCGCTGCTGCCGGTTTTTCCTGGCTGGGCTGGTTCTTCAAGCCGGTGCGGGCGCTGGTGCTGGGCATCGCTGCCCTGAGTCTGTTCGGCGTGCAGCAATATCAAGGCGACTTGGCGCGCGGCAGCCAGGCGTTCTTCCTCAAATTCCTGTTCTCCAGCCAGTCGGCCGTGATGTGGATGAACGTGCTGTTCGTGCTGGCGATGGCAACTTACTGGTTCGCCTTGCTGAAGCGTTCCGAGTTCTCCGGACGCGTCGCTTCGGCGCTGACCTGGTCGGCGGTGCTGATGGGCTTTACCGGCCTGATGGTGCGCTGGTACGAGTCCTACCTGATCGCGCCGGACGTCGGGCATATCCCGGTCAGCAATCTGTACGAAGTTTTCATCCTGTTCAGCCTGATTACCGCGCTGATGTATCTCTACTACGAAAAGCGTTATGACACCCGCCAACTGGGGGGCTTCGTGTTGCTGGTGATCAGCGCCGCCGTCGGTTTTATTCTCTGGTATACGTTCGATCGTCAGGCGAATGGTATCCAGCCGCTGGTACCGGCACTGCAAAGCTACTGGATGAAAATCCACGTGCCGGCCAATTTTATCGGCTACGGCGCCTTTGCCTTGGCAGCGGCGGTGGGGGCGGCCTATCTGCTGGCGGCGCGCGGCATCTTGGCTTCACGCCTGCCGCCGCTGGAAGTGCTGGATGATCTGATGTACAAATCCATCGCGGTCGGGTTTGCCTTCTTCACCATCGCCACCATCCTGGGTGCGATGTGGGCGGCGGAAGCTTGGGGGGGGTACTGGTCCTGGGATCCCAAGGAAACCTGGGCGCTGATCGTGTGGCTCAACTACGCCGCCTGGCTGCACCTGCGCCTGGTGAAGGGCTTGCGTGGCGCCATGTCGGCGTGGTGGGCGCTGATCGGTCTGCTGGTCACGACCTTCGCCTTCCTCGGCGTCAATATGTTCCTCTCAGGCCTGCATTCCTACGGCAAGCTGTAATCCTCGGAACAGGCGCGTCAGGCGAGTTCCGGGCCGGTGTTAAGCAGGATGAAGCGCACTTTGCCGTCCCAGTTGTCCGCGAGGCGCAGGGTGTAGTCGATCCGCTGTGCCTGGCGGGCGGCGTGATACAGGCCGATACCCAGGCCATTTTCCGAAGGAACCCTGCCCTTGAATAGCCGCTGCGCGATCTCTTCGGGGATCGCTTCGCCGTCGTCGCTGATTTCCAGATAAGGCCCGTCTGCCTCCCCCAGAATGACGGCGATCTGCAGATCGGGCTGACTGCGGGCTTTTTCGAGCGCATTTTGCAGCAGGTTGTCCACGACGTTATCGAACACTTCTGGCCAGATTTCGCTGCTGTGCGTGATGCCATGGCTGCTGAACTTGATGTTGGTGATGGCATACCGTTGCTTGACCGCGCGCCACCAGGTCAGCGTCTTGATGCGCCGTAAATTTTCGAGTTGTGGCGTCTGCAGCTTTTCCAGGGTGAGTTCCAGGCGACGGTTGAGCTGCGGCAGTTGCCGGTTGATCAGCGCGATCAGTCGCTCTTCGTCGCCGATGCCGACATGCTGCGCCGCACTGCACAGGGCGCTCATGGACTGTACGAGATTCTTGATGTCATGGGTCAGGCGTGAGCCGGTTTCGTAGACGGCGCGCATGTAACTCTGTTCGCGCAGGGCCTCCTCCCGTTTCTTGGCCTCATAGAATTCACCGAGCAGTTGGTTCAGTAGCTTGATGTGCAGCATCATCACAGGGGTGAGCGGGTGGCGTGAGTGCAGGGTTAGGCTAAACTCGTGGTAATCGAATGTGGCGCTATACGTGCCAGTGACACCAAACTCGCTTTGGGCCTCGGCAGTTTTCCACTTGCCGCCACTGACCCAGGGCAGCAGTGCGACTTCGTTGACGGCTGCTACCATGAATTCCTGCGGGCTGGATTCCACCTCTGCCAATTTGGTGATGCGATTCAGCCATTGCTCGAACGGCATGCCGACTGACAGCAGGTAGCGCGAGAGCAGATTGCCGATGCCGGCAAACCCGGCGCGCGGGTTCCAGAGCCAGCTCATCACGAACAGGACGGTCGAGATGGTAAACAGCATGCGCATCAGCGCTTCTGCGTAATTGGCATCGCTGGAAACCTCGATGGCAAAGCTACCGAGCACCAGGATAACGGTCAGCAGAAACAGCATCAGGGAGTAAAAAAAGTCCAGCGGTGGCGTTTCGGAAGGCTGGTTGCGTTCCGATGGGATGAGCAGCAGCCCTGCCGGTAGCAACGGCATGACATAGCTGGCCAGGATGTCGATTCCTGTGATGGGGGTCGTGTGGGATAGGAGTTTGGGTACGATCCACATCAGCAGCATCCCTAGCAGGTAGGCCGCTGCAATGAGGTAGCCGATGCGGGGATATTTTTCCTGCGTTGAAAATACGCGGCCGCCGAGCAGGCCAAATAGCGCCGCCTGCCAGAACGCCAGTACCCACCAGTTGATGAAAAACAGCAGCAACGCGCCGGACGCGACGAATACCAGCGTGGCGCCTGTTGAGAGCTTTTGCTCGGCGCGCCAGATCGGTTGCCAGAGCAGAAACAGTCCATAATGGCTCAGCAGCAGCGTAACCGCCAGCGGCGAATGAAATCCCAGCATCATCGTGCCGTGCAGGCACAGCAGCATGAGAGATAGTGCCCATTGCTGCGGGATTTTTGGTGTCACGGCGGCGTGGTCCTCGAGTCGAGCGAGGTGCCGGAAGGTTGACACCTGTGTCGAAAATTCGTCATTATTCGCCATGGTGGCATGGCGGGATGATTTAAAATCATCTTATAATCAGCGTGTTGTGGTTTTATTTGGGTGGAACATTTTTTGCGTCAACTCTGACATAAGCCGAATTTCAGGCGTTTTTGAAGGATAGCATAATGAAAAAACAATCGGGCTTTACCCTGATTGAGCTGGCGATCGTGCTGGTGATCATCGGTCTTCTGCTGGGTGGTGTGCTCAAGGGGCAGGAATTGATCAATAGTGCCAAGGTGAAGAACATGGCAAGTGATTTCCGGAATATTCCGGTTTTCATTTATGGCTATCAGGACAAGTTTCGAGCGTTGCCGGGCGATGACAAGGCGGCGGTTGCTCATGTAACCGCGGCGGCAGGACACAATGGCGATGGTAGTGGGACTATTGATGGACTCTTCAGCTCCACGGGTGCTACAGATGAGTCTGTGATGTTTTGGGAGCATGTGCGTCGAGCCGGCCTGGCACCGGGATCGACTGACACTACTGCTGCAGATTTCTTTCCGACGAATTCGGATGGTGGTCGTATTGGTGTGTCTAGCGTTTTGCCGATAACGGGGTTGCCGGGGACCTATTTTATGTGCTCAAAGGCGATTGTTGGGAAATATGCCCGTCAGATAGACGTGACCATGGATGACGGTAATCCTGATGCGGGCTCCATGCGCGCATACAGTGGTGCGGATGGCACTGCGGGCACTCCTGCAACTGCTGCAACTGCTTGGGCGGACAATACGTCTTACACTCTGTGTATGGGTTTCTGACCTCTGTCTTTAAGTAAAGAAAAAGCCCGCTCCGGCGGGCCTTTTCTTTACCGCGGTCGCATCCAATCTCGAATTGCTTTAAAATCTGTCGCCTATGACCGACAACATCGTCGAAATCGATAACGTATCGTTTGCCTACAACAGTCGTCTGCTGCACAAGGGCATCAACATGCGCTTCCCGCGTGGCAAGGTGGTGGCCATCATGGGTGGCTCCGGCTCGGGCAAGACTACGCTGCTGCGCCTGATCGGCGGGCAGCTCAAGCCGACCGAAGGTGCAGTGCGCGTGGATGGTCGCGTGGTGCATGAGCAGTCGCGTGATGAAATCTATCGCATGCGTCGCAAGATGGGCATGCTGTTTCAGTTCGGTGCGCTGTTTACCGATCTGTCCGTGTACGACAACGTCGCGTTTCCCTTGCGTGAACACACGGACCTGCCGGAATCCATTATTCGCGATCTCGTGTTGTTGAAACTGAATGCCGTCGGGTTGCGCGGTGCGCGCGATCTGATGCCGTCCGAGCTTTCTGGCGGCATGGCGCGCCGTGTGGCGCTGGCCCGCTCTGTGGCGCTGGATCCTTCCATTATCATGTATGACGAGCCTTTTGCAGGGCTGGATCCTATTTCCATGGGGGTGATCGTCAACCTGATCCGTAGCCTGAATGACGCGCTGGGTGCGACGTCCATCGTTGTGACGCACGATGTGCATGAAACCTTCATGTTTGTCGACTACGTCTATTTCGTCTCGGCAGGTGTGGTGGTTGCCGAGGGAACGCCGGAAGAATTGCGTGCCTCCGAAATGCCGTTCGTGCACCAGTTCGTGCATGGCGAAGCTGATGGTCCGGTGCCGTTCCACTATGCGGCGCCTGATTACCGGCAGGATATGTTGAGGGGTGCCAATGTTTAATCGCTTGATCAAGGGGTTGCGCGGGATCGGCCACCGCGTGATTGATCGCACCTGGCGCCTGGGCTCCGCTGCCCGTTTTTTCCTGTATGCGCTGGTGATGTCTGGCGAGAGTTTTCGCCGTTTTCATCTCACGATTCGTGAGGTTTATTTCACGGGTGTCCTGTCACTGATCATCATTCTGGTGTCGGCGTTGTTTGTCGGTATGGTGCTCGGATTGCAGGGGTATAACACCTTGCAGAAGTACGGCTCATCGGAGGCGATCGGTGTGTTGGTGGCGTTGTCGCTGGTGCGTGAACTGGGGCCGGTGGTGACCGCGTTGCTGTTCGCTGGGCGCGCTGGCACCGCAATTACCGCCGAGATTGGCCTGATGAAGGCGACCGAACAACTTTCCGCCATGGAGATGATGGCGGTGAATCCGATTGCCCGCGTGGTGGCGCCACGCTTCTGGGCCGGTGTCATTTCGATGCCGTTGCTGGCAGCATTGTTCTCGATGATGGGCGTGTTCGGCGGCTATCTGGTGGCTGTGCCGCTGTTGGGCATCGATGACGGTGCGTTCTGGTCGCAGATGCAGGCCAATGTGGATTTTCGTGAAGACATCGTGAATGGTGTCATCAAAAGTATGGTGTTCGGCGTTGCTTGTACCATCATTGCCCTGTTCGAGGGGTATGATGCGCCGCCGACTGCTGAAGGTGTCAGCCGGGCGACCACCCGTACTGTGGTGAATTCGTCGCTTGCCGTGCTGGGGCTGGATTTTGTGCTGACTTCGTTCATGATCGGCTAGGGGAAGAAATGGATCGTACGACACTGGATTTATGGGTAGGGATTTTTGTCGTGGCAGGCGTTGCTGCGCTGATCGGTTTGGCGATGAAGGTGGGTAATCTGACCTCTTCCAATCTGGGAACCACCTACACGCTGTCGGCAGAATACGCCAACATCGGTGGCCTGAAGGTTCGCGCGCCAGTGAAGAGTGCCGGGGTGGTCGTCGGCCGCGTCAAGGACATCCACTTCGATGACGAGGCCAAGGCGGCCATCGTGACGCTGGATGTGGATACCCGCTATCATTTTGATCAGGACACCATTGCGCCGATCTATACCTCCGGACTGCTGGGTGAGCAGTACATCGGTCTGATTCCCGGCGGTAGCGACGAAAACCTGAAGCATGGTGACAAGATCGGCAAGGTGCAGAACGCGCTGGTGCTGGAAGATATGATCGGCAAGTTCCTGACCAGCAAGACCGAAGAAACCAATCAAGACAAGAAGGCTGAATGAATATGACACGTTTGACTGGGCTGCTGTCTGCAGCTGCAATGTTGCTGAGTTCCCTGGCAATGGCTGATACGGTGCCGCCCGATGTGCTGGTCAAGACCACCGCGACCGAGGTGCTGGACATCGTCAAGAAGGACAAGGAAATTCAGAACGGCGACATGAAAAAGATCGTGGCGTTGACGGAAGAAAAGATCCTGCCGCATTTCAATTTCGATCGCATGTCGCAGCTGGTGCTGGGCCGCAACTGGACCAAGGCGAGCAAGGAGCAGCAGGACAAGTTTGTGGGCGAGTTCCGCGATTTGCTGGTGCGCACTTATTCCTCTGCGCTGGCCAAGTACCGTAACCAGACCATGGAATTCAAGCCGCTCAAGGCGCAGCCGAATGATACCAAGGCTGTCGTCAAGACGCTGATCGTCCAATCCGGCTCGCAACCGATCAAGATCGACTACAGCATGGAAAAGAAGACGGATGCCTGGAAGGTCGTGGATGTGACGATCGAGGATGTCAGCATTGTGACCAGTTATCGCAGCCAGTTCGACGAAACCATCAAGAAGGATGGCATGGATGCGCTGATCCAGAAGCTGGCAGACAAGAATCGCCAAGGGTCTTCTACCGCTTCTGCGGACAAGAAGCAGGGCTGAGCCAGCATGGCACTGATCGCACAACAGGACGGCAGGCTGCTCGTGCAGGGGGGCGTGACGGTGGATACCGTGACCGCATTGCTCGCCGAAGGCCAGACGTATCTGACGCGTGACGTGGTGGTCGATTTTGCCGAGGTGCTGGATGTTGATTCCTCGGCCATCAGCCTGCTATTTGAGTGGCAGCGGCTGGCGCAGGCGAATCGTGCTGCGATCGCCTATGCCAATCTGCCTCCCACGCTGATCAGTCTTGCAACCTTGTACGGGGTGCTCGATCTGATTCCGCAGCCGACCACGGCTCATTGACACCGAAGCCGGGGCTCGCCCCGGCTCAATGCTTTTTACTCCCTGCTATTTACATGTCACCCGCTATTCAAATCGAACAGGTTCACAAATCTTTCGGCAGCCTCCAGGCGCTGAAAGGCGTCGACCTGACCATCGAGCAGGGCGAGTTCTTCGCTCTGTTGGGGCCGAATGGGGCGGGCAAGTCGACCCTGATCAACCTGCTGGCAGGCTTGTTGCGTCCGACCAGCGGTAAGCTGACCGTGATGGGGCACGATGTGGTGACCGATTACCGGCTGGCGCGTCGCAAGCTGGGCGTGGTGCCGCAGGAGCTGGTGTTCGACCCGTTCTTCACCGTGCGCGAGATGCTGCGCTTTCAGGCGGGCTACTTCGGGCTGGGTAAGGAAAACGATGCCTGGGTCGATGAGGTCATCGAGAACCTGGGGTTGGCCGACAAGGCGCACACCAACATGCGTCGTCTTTCCGGCGGCATGAAGCGTCGCGCGCTGATCGCGCAGGCGCTGGCACACAAGCCGCCGGTGGTGGTGCTGGACGAGCCGACGGCCGGGGTGGACGTCGAATTGCGCCAGATGCTCTGGGCGTTTATCCAGCGCCTCAACCGCGAAGGCCATACCATCATCCTGACCACGCATTACCTCGAAGAGGCGGAAACGCTGTGTTCGCGCGTGGCCATGCTGAAACAGGGTGAGATCGTGGCGCTCGATAGTACCGAGAACCTGCTCAAGCGCGTGCCAGGCAAGCATCTTGCCCTGCGTCTCGCCTCCGCTGAGGTGCCGCGCACGCTCGATGTCTTGGTGCGTGCCCGCGATGGCGCGAACGTCACCTTCGCCCTGGCCGATGTGGCGCAAGTCGAGTTCGTGCTCGCCGAGTTGCGGAATGCCGGGGTGCAGGTGGAGGACATGCAACTGAGCGAAGCAGACCTCGAGGATGTGTTCATGGAGATCGTGCGCGCATGAGAGGCATGTGGACCCTGTTCAGGAAAGAACTCCTGCGCTTCTGGAAAGTGAGCTTCCAGACCGTGGCGGCGCCGGTCATTACGGCGCTGCTGTACCTGCTGATTTTTTCGCACGTGCTGGAATCGCATGTGCAGGTGTATGAGGGGGTCAGCTACACGGCATTCCTGATCCCTGGGCTGATGATGATGTCGCTGTTGCAGAACAGTTTCGCCAACAGCTCGTCCAGCCTGATCCAGTCCAAGGTGATGGGCAATCTGGTGTTTCTGCTGCTGACGCCGTTGTCCTATCGCGAAATCTACGCGGCGTTTCTCGCAGCAGCGGTGATCCGCGGCATCGTGGTAGGCGCGAGCGTCTGGCTGGTGTCGCTGTTTTACGTTCAGTTGCCGGTGGCGCACCCGTCGCTGATTCTGGCGTTCGCCGTGCTGGGTGGCGGCATGCTGGCCTCGCTGGGCATCATTGCCGGAATCTGGGCGGAAAAGTTTGACCAGATGGCGGCGTTCCAGAACTTCATCATTATGCCGCTGTCCTTCCTGTCCGGCGTGTTTTACTCGATTCATTCGCTGCCGCCGATCTGGCAGAAGGTGTCTCACCTCAACCCGTTCTTCTACATGATCGACGGGTTCCGCTACGGCTTTTTCGGGCAGGGCGATATTCACCCCGGCATCAGCCTGGGCGTCGTGGCAGCCAGTTTTGTGGCGTTGGCGCTGGTCACCCTGCAATTGCTGAAGAGCGGATACAAGTTAAGAGGGTAAAATGCTGACTTCAGCGCAAGTGAAGCAATATATCGAACAGGGATTGCCCTGCGAGTACGTGGCGGTGCAGGGCAACGACGGCCAGCATTTCGAGGCGGTCGTGGTGAGCGCGCAGTTTACCGGCAAGCGCACGGTGCAGCAGCATCAGATGGTTTATCAGGCTTTGGGAGAGCGCATGCGGAGTGAAATCCATGCGCTGTCCATGCAAACGTACACGCCCGAAGCGTGGGCAAGTAAAGGAAATTGACATGGATGTTCAGGAAAGAATTCGCAATCAGGTGACCGCCAATCCGGTAGTGCTCTACATGAAGGGGTCGCCGCAGTTTCCGCAGTGCGGCTTCTCAGGTGTGGCTGCGCAGATTCTCAAGGCGTGCGGCGTGAAGGATTACGTGGCCGTGGACGTGCTGGCAGATCCCGAAATTCGTGAAGGCATCAAGGTCTACGCCAACTGGCCGACCATTCCCCAGCTATACATCAAGGGCGAGTTCATCGGCGGTGCCGACATCATGCGCGAGATGTACCAGAGCGGCGAACTGCAGACACTGCTCGGGGCCTGATCTTGGATAAACTGATTCTACAGGGCGGCCAGACGCTCAATGGCGAAGTCCGGATTTCCGGAGCCAAGAACGCGGCCTTGCCGATTCTTTGTGCGGCACTGCTGACGGCGGAGCCGCTGACGTTGACCAACGTCCCGGCACTACATGACATCCAGACTATGCTCAAGCTGCTGGCGCAGATGGGTGTCAAGGTTGCGCAGGATGGCGGCACGGTGACGTTGGATGCTTCCGGCCTCAACAACCCGACTGCCCCGTATGAAATGGTGAAGACCATGCGCGCGTCGGTACTGGTGCTGGGGCCGCTGGTCGCCCGCTGCGGCGAGGCGCAGGTCAGCCTGCCCGGTGGCTGTGCCATCGGTGCCCGTCCGGTGGACCAGCACATCAAGGGGCTGCAATCCATGGGCGCGGATGTACGCGTCGAGCATGGCTACGTCCATGCCCGCGTCGCCAGGCTCAAGGGCGCGCGCCTGTTTACCGACATGGTGACCGTGACCGGGACCGAGAACCTGATGATGGCGGCTTGCCTGGCTGAGGGCGAAACCGTGATCGAAAACGCGGCGCGCGAGCCGGAAGTGGTCGACCTCGCGCAGTGTCTGGTGGCAATGGGTGCGCAAATCAGCGGTGCCGGCACAGATGTTATCCGCATCCGCGGCGTGGACCGCCTGCACGGTGCCACGCACGCCATCATGCCGGACCGTATCGAAACCGGGACCTACCTGTGTGCGGCGGCGATGACGGGCGGCACGGTGCGTCTGACTAACACATCCATGGGATATCTGGACGCAGTGGTCGACAAGCTGATGGATGCTGGTTGTGAGGTCACGGCGGAGAAATCGCCGCAATTCGAAGCTCTGACGCTGCGCGCGCCAGCCAAGCTCAAGGCGGTGTCGATCCGAACGGCACCGTATCCGGCGTTCCCGACCGACATGCAGGCGCAGTTCATGGCGATGAACACCGTGGCTGAAGGCACGGCGATCATTCGCGAGACCATTTTCGAGAACCGCTTCATGCACGCCGTCGAGTTGCAGCGCCTGGGTGCGGACATCAAGATCGATGGCAATACCGCCTTTGTCAACGGCGTTGCGAAACTGGAAGGCGCTACCGTGATGGCGACGGACCTGCGTGCCTCAGCGGGCTTGGTGCTTGCTGGCTTGGTGGCTGAAGGCGAGACTACGATCGAACGGATTTACCATCTGGACCGTGGCTACGAACGGTTGGAAGAAAAGTTGATGCAACTGGGCGCCCGTGTTCGACGCGCAAATTAACGCTAGAGAGTATTCATGATTACCATCGCCCTTTCCAAAGGCCGTATCTTCGAGGAAACCACGCCCCTGCTTGCAGCGGCTGGCATCGTCCCGGCGGAAGATCCGGAATCCTCGCGCAAGCTCATCATCGGTACCAACCGGGAGGACGTGCGCCTGTTGATTGTCCGCGCTACGGACGTGCCGACCTACGTGCAGAATGGTGGCGCCGACATCGGCATCGCAGGCAAGGATGTGCTGCTGGAACATGGCGGTGAAGGGCTGTATCAGCCGCTCGATTTGCAGATCGCCAAGTGCCGCATGATGGTCGCGGTGCACAAGGATTTCGATTACAGCGCCTCGGTGCGCCGCGGCGCACGTCTCAAGGTGGCGACCAAATACGTCAAGATTGCGCGTGAGCACTTCGCAGAGAAGGGCATGCATGTCGATCTGATCAAACTGTACGGTTCCATGGAGCTGGCGCCGCTGGTCGGCCTGGCTGATGCCATCGTCGATCTGGTCAGTACCGGCGGTACCTTACGGGCCAACCACCTGGTGGCGGTTGAGGACATCATGCCCATCAGCTCGCGCCTCGTCGTCAACCAGGCCTCACTCAAACTCAAGCGCGCGCAACTGCAGCCCATTATGGACGCATTCGCGCAAGTCGTATCCAAAGGGGAATAAACGATGCTCAACATCCGACGTTTCAATACTGCTGACGCCAATTTCGAGACTTCCCTGCATGACTTGCTGGCGTTTGAAACAGCACAGGACGACAACATCGATGCGGTAGTGGCAGATATCCTGCGCGATGTGAAGAAGCGCGGCGATGCCGCCGTGCTGGAATACACCCAGCGTTTTGATCGCGTCAACGCGCAGAGTATGGCCGATCTCGAGCTACCGCAATCCAGCCTGAAAGCAGCGCTGGAAAGCTTGCCAGCCGACCAGCGTCAGGCGCTGCAACAGGCGGCGGACCGTGTGCGTGCATACCACAAGAAGCAATTGATGAGTTCATGGACCTACACCGAGGCTGACGGCACGATGCTGGGCCAGCAGGTGACGTCTCTGGACCGCGTCGGCCTGTATGTGCCGGGTGGCAAGGCGGCGTATCCCTCTTCCGTGCTGATGAACGCGATTCCTGCCAAGGTGGCGGGCGTCAAGGAACTGATCATGGTGGTGCCGACCCCGGGCGGCGAGCGTAACCCGCTGGTGCTGGCGGCCGCGGCTGTGTGTGGTGTCGATCGCGTGTTCTGCGTGGGCGGTGCACAGGCAGTCGGCGCATTGGCCTATGGCACGCAGACCGTGCCGCAGGTCGACAAGATCGTCGGGCCGGGCAACGCTTACGTCGCTGCGGCCAAACGTCGTGTGTTCGGCGTGGTTGGGATCGATATGGTGGCCGGCCCCTCCGAAATCCTGGTGGTGTGCGACGGCAAGACCAACCCGGACTGGGTGGCCATGGACCTGTTCTCTCAGGCTGAGCACGACGAGTTGGCGCAGGCCATCCTGTTGTCGCCGGATGCTGCTTTCCTGGGCCAGGTGCAAGCTGCGATCAATCGCCTGGTGGAAGAAATGCCGCGCAAGGAGATCATTCGCACCTCGCTGGAAGGGCGTGGGGCGCTGATCCAGGTGCGAGACCTCGACGAAGCCGCCGAAATCGTCAACTATATCTCCCCGGAACACTTGGAATTGTCGGTGGAAGACCCCGTGGCGCTGACCGCCAAGATTCGCCACGCTGGCGCGATTTTCATGGGGCGTCAGACCTGTGAGGCGCTCGGTGACTACTGCGCTGGCCCCAATCACGTGCTGCCGACGTCACGCACGGCGCGCTTCTCCTCGCCGCTGGGGGTGTACGATTTCCAGAAGCGTTCCAGCCTGATCATGGTGTCGGAAGCCGGTTCGCAGGTGCTGGGCCGCATCGCATCGGTGCTGGCGCACGGCGAGGGCCTGCAGGCGCACGCGCGTTCCGCCGAGTTCCGTCTGAAGTCGTGAGGCAGGCATGAGCAAGTTCTGGAGCCCGGTCGTTCACACGCTGACACCCTACGTGCCGGGCGAGCAGCCCAAGCTGTCCAATCTGGTCAAGCTGAATACCAACGAAAATCCCTACGGCCCCAGCCCGAAGGTGCTGGAGGCGTTGCGTGCCGAGGTTGCGGATACGCTGCGCCTCTACCCTGATCCGAACGCTGACCGCCTCAAGCAAGCCGTTGCTACGCATTTCGGTTTGCAGCCAAACCAGGTGTTTGTCGGCAATGGCTCGGACGAGGTGCTGGCACACGCGTTTCACGCCCTCCTCAAGCACGATGCGCCCATCCTGTTCCCGGATATCACGTACAGCTTCTACCCAGTGTATTGCGGTCTCTATGGGGTGGCGTACCGCACGGTGCCGCTGACTGACAATTTCGAAATCCGAATCGACGATTACCTGCAGCCCAACGGCGGCATCATCTTCCCTAACCCCAACGCGCCGACAGGCATGCCGTTGGCGCTGGCGGAAATTGAGCGTCTGCTGCGGGGTAATCCGGATTCCGTGGTGGTGGTGGACGAGGCTTATATTGATTTCGGTGGCGAATCCGCTTCCCAGTTGGTGAATCGCTACCCGCAATTGCTGGTGGTGCATACGCTCTCCAAGTCCCGCTCGCTGGCAGGTCTGCGGGTCGGCTATGCGCTGGGGCATCCCGATTTGATCGAGGCCCTGACTCGCGTCAAGGACAGCTTCAACTCCTACCCGCTAGACCGTTTTGCGCTGGCTGGCGGTGTGGCTGCCATGCAGGATCAGGCCTATTTCGAGGAAACCCGTAACAAGGTGATTGCCTCGCGTGATCGGCTGGTGGGCGAACTGCAGGGGTTGGGCTTCACGGTGCTGCCTTCCGCGGCCAATTTCATCTTCGCGCGCCATGCGACACGGGATGGTGCGGAGTTGACGGCAAAGCTGCGGGAACGCAGCGTCATCGTACGGCATTTCAAGAATCCAGCCCGCATTGCGCCCTTCCTGCGCATCACAATTGGCACGGATGATGAGTGCCAGACGCTGGTGAATGCCCTGCGCGGAATATTGGCTATTTCCAATTCTTGAACAGTCATTTATCATACGGCGCTTAGGCCTGTTTCCAAGGCCTGCTTAAATTTATAAACGGAGGAGAGGTCATGGCAAAGCCATTGATTCAAGTAGCACTGGATTCCCTGGATTACGATCAGACGCTGGCACTCGCGCGTCAGGCTGCACCGTATGTTGACATCATCGAAATCGGCACCCCCTGCCTGAAGGTCAATGGCCTGGCACTGGTGAAGGCGATGAAGGCACAACACCCGGACAAGCTGCTGTTCGTCGACCTGAAGACCATGGACGCCGGCTACTACGAAGCCGAGCCGTTCTTCAAGGCGGGTGCAGACATCACCACCGTGCTGGGTACTGCTGACATGGGTACGATCAAGGGCGTGGTGGATGTGGCCAAGGCTTACGGCAAGCAAGCCCAGGTTGACCTGATCAACGTGGAAAACAAGGCTGCTGTGGCTGCCGAGGCTGCCAAGATCGGCGCACACATCATCGGTATTCATACCGGTATCGACCAGCAACTGGCTGGCCAGACCCCGTTCACTGACCTGGCTGCCCTGGTGGCACAAGGTCTGCCGGTCAAGGTTTCCGTGGCTGGTGGTATCAAGCAGTCTACCGTGCAGCAAGTGGTCAAGGCTGGCCCGAGCATCATCGTGGTTGGCGGCGCCATTACCGGTTCCAAGTCCCCGGCAACCGCAGCGCGCGAAATCCGCGAACTGGTGGATGCAGCGTCCGGCGAATCTTCTGGCGGCCTGTTCGGCTGGGTGAAGAAGCTGTTCGGCGGCTAATTTCCGCAAGGAAGCGCGAAACCCCCGGGGTGCGAGCCTCGGGGGTTTTTTATTGCACGCAAACTTTTTGAGTTAAAATAGGCCACCCTTACAGTGATTCAAGCCATGCGTACCGCTCAAGTTACCCGTAACACCCTGGAAACCCAGATCACCGTCTCTATCAACCTGGATGGGACTGGCAAGGCGGAATTCGCCAGCGGCATCGGTTTCCTGGATCACATGCTGGATCAAATCGCACGGCACGGCATGATGGATATCACCGTGCAGGCCAAGGGTGATCTGCACATTGATGCGCACCATACGGTCGAGGATATCGGTATTACCCTGGGACAAGCCTTCGCCAAGGCAATCGGCGACAAGAAGGGGATCGTGCGCTACGGGCATTCTTATGTCCCGCTGGATGAGGCGTTGTCACGTGTTGCGCTGGATATTTCCGGTCGCCCTGGCCTTGTCTTTGGCGTCGAGTTTACGCGCGCTCGCATCGGTGACTTCGATGTTGATCTGATCCACGAATTCTTCCAGGGCTTTGTCAACCACGCGCTGGTGACACTACATGTCGATAACCTGCGCGGGAATAATGCCCATCACCAGGCCGAGACGATTTTCAAGGCTTTCGGGCGCGCCCTGCGCATGGCGGTGCAGGAGGACCCCCGCATGGCGGGCGTGATGCCTTCGACCAAGGGAACCCTGTAAGGCCTGCGTTACGTTCGCACCCGCCGATGGTGTGTTTCTGAATCCAATTTCTCAACGCCGATACTGAAGATGGCTGATATTGCACTGATTGATTACGGTATGGGCAACCTGTACTCCGTGGAGCAGGCCCTGCGCCACGTGGCCGGCGAGCAGTCGGTGGTCGTGACCAGTAACCCGGATGAAGTGCGCGCCGCCAAACGCGTCGTGTTCCCGGGGCAGGGGGCCATGCCGGATTGCATCCGCGAACTCGATGCGCGTGGCCTGCGCCAGCCGGTCCTCGATGCGGCTGGCAGCAAGCCTTTCCTTGGCATCTGTATCGGCTTGCAAATGCTGTTCGAGCACAGCGAGGAAGGGAATGTGGCGGGTCTCGGCATCCTGCCGGGACAGGTCAAGCGGTTTGCTTCCGGTATGACCAATGCGGCAGGTGAAAAGCTCAAGGTGCCGCACATGGGCTGGAACGAAGTGCGTCAGACCCGTGATCACCCTATGTGGGCTGGTATCGCACCGGATGCCCGCTTCTATTTCGTCCACAGCTATTATGTCGAGCCCGCGGATGCCGGGCTCGAGACCGCTTACTCCGAATATCCTGCCCGCTTTACCAGTGCAGTCGGTCGCGATAATATTTTTGCCGTGCAGTTCCACCCGGAAAAAAGCCAGCAGGCTGGCTTGTCGTTATTGTTCAACTTTGTGAATTGGGACGGTCGTCCCTAGGTTTGAATCCCCACTATCATGTTAATGATCCCCGCGATTGATTTAAAAGATGGCCACTGTGTGCGACTGCGCCAAGGGTTGATGGACGGCGCGACCGTGTTTTCCGAAGACCCGGCCGCCATGGCGCGCCAATGGGTGGAGCAGGGCGGACGGCGCCTGCACTTGGTCGACTTGAATGGCGCGTTTGCCGGCAAGCCCGTGAACGAGGGCGCGATCAAGGCAATCGTCGAGGCGGTGGGGAATGAGATTCCTATCCAGCTCGGCGGCGGTATCCGTGATCTGGAAACGATCGAGCGTTACCTCGACGACGGCATCAGTTACGTCATCATCGGTACCGCGGCCGTGAAAAACCCGGGCTTCCTGCATGAGGCCTGCGATGCCTTCCCGGGCCATATTATGGTCGGGCTGGATGCCAAGGACGGCAAGGTGGCAGTGGATGGCTGGTCCAAGCTGACTGGCCACGACGTCGTCGACCTCGCCAAGCGCTTCGAAGGCTATGGTGTCGAGGCGGTGGTGTATACCGATATTGGACGTGACGGCATGTTGTCCGGAGTGAACATTGAAGCGACGGTGACGCTGGCACAGGCCCTGAAGATTCCCGTGATCGCCAGCGGCGGCGTGACCAATCTGGACGATGTGCGCCGCCTGTGTGCGGTCGAGCACGAAGGCATCATGGGCGCAATTACTGGCCGCGCCATTTACGAAGGCACTTTGGACTTCGCTGCGGCACAGGCGCTGGCCGATGAGTTGAACGGCTGATGGGCCTCGCGAAGCGCATCATCCCTTGCTTGGATGTCACTGATGGTCGCGTCGTCAAAGGCGTGAATTTCGTCGAGCTGCGTGATGCGGGTGATCCGGTCGAGATCGCGCGCCGCTACGATGAACAAGGGGCGGATGAACTCACCTTCCTCGATATCACGGCGAGTTCCGATAACCGCGGCCTGATTTTTCACATCATCGAAGAAGTCGCTTCGCAGGTGTTCATTCCCTTGACCGTTGGTGGCGGCGTCCGCGCGGTTGAGGATGTGCGGAATCTGCTGAATGCCGGGGCTGACAAGGTCAGCATCAATACCTCTGCTGTGACGAATCCCCAGCTGGTGGCGGACGCAGCCGGGCGCTTCGGCTCGCAGTGCATCGTGGTCGCGATCGACGCCAAGCGCGTCGGTGACCGCTGGGAGGTGTTTACCCATGGCGGCCGCAAACCTACCGGGCTGGATGCGGTTGAATGGGCGCAAAAGATGGTGGGCCTTGGGGCGGGAGAACTGCTGCTGACCAGTATGGACCGTGATGGGACCAAGAGTGGATTTGATCTGGCCCTGACCCGCGCCATTAGCGATGAGGTGGAGGTGCCGATCATCGCCTCGGGTGGGGTGGGTAACCTGCAGCATCTGGTGGATGGTGTCAAACAGGGCGGCGCTGATGCCGTGCTGGCGGCCAGCATTTTCCATTTTGGCGAGTATTCGGTGCAGCAAGCCAAGCACTACATGGCCGACCACGGTGTCGAGGTGAGGTTGTAATGCTGCCCAGCTGGCTGAGCAAGATCAATTGGACCGAAGACGGACTGGTGCCGGTCATCGCACAGGAAGCCGGGACCGGCGACGTGCTGATGTTTGCCTGGATGGACCGCGAGGCGTTGCGCCTGACCGCGGAAACCGGTCAGGCCGTGTACTGGTCACGTTCACGCAAGAAGCTCTGGCGCAAGGGCGAAGAATCCGGGCACGTGCAGAAAGTGCAGGAAATCCGGCTCGACTGCGACGAAGACGTCGTGCTGCTCACAGTAGAGCAACTGGGCGGCATCGCCTGCCACACCGGACGTCATAGCTGTTTTTTCCAAAAGCTGGAGGATGGCGCCTGGGTCAGCGACCAGCCTGTGCTTAAAGATCCCGACGAGATTTACCGCCATGAATGACATTCTTGATCGACTGGCTGAGACGCTGGAAGCGCGCAAAAGTGCGGATCCGCAATCTTCCTACGTGGCCAAGCTGTACGCCAAAGGCCTCGACAGCATCCTGAAAAAGGTAGGGGAAGAGGCGGCTGAGACCATCATCGCCGCCAAGGATGGCGACCGTGAGCAGATTATCTACGAAACGGCTGATCTCTGGTTCCATACCCTGGTCATGCTGGCGCAAGCCGGTTTGCACCCGAACGATGTTCTCAATGAACTGGCACGCCGAGAAGGCTTGTCCGGCATCGCCGAAAAGGCTGCGCGCAAGGAGTGAGCGAGATGACTGACTGTATTTTCTGCAAAATCGTCACCGGCAATATCCCCAGCAAGAAACTCTATGAAGATGACGAGGTCATCGCCTTTCATGACATTCATCCGATTGCCCCGGTACATTTCCTGATCGTGCCGAAACTGCATGTGGCCGGGTTGAGCGACTGCGCACCGGCGCACGAGGGCCTGCTGGGGCGGATGTTGCTGCTGGCGCCGAAGCTGGCGGCCGAGCAGGGATTGGACGGCTTCCGCACCATGATCAATACCGGCAGAAGCGGCGGGCAGGAGGTCTTTCACCTGCATATTCACGTATTCGGCGGCGGCAGTTCGCTGCCCAAGATTTAAGGAGAGCGACATGGGATCTTTGAGTATCTGGCATTGGCTGATCGTGTTGGTTGTGGTGCTGGTGGTATTCGGAACCAAGAAGCTGCGCAACGTCGGCAGCGATCTGGGTGGTGCGGTGAAGGGGTTCAAGGACGCTATGCGCGAAGAGCAATCCAAGCCACAACTGGATGACGCCGCTAGCCGTACGATTGAAGGCGAAGTCACCGAGAAAACCAGACAGCAGTAAGCGACGATGTTCGACATCGCTTTCTCCGAGTTGCTGGTCATTGCGGTCGTTGCGCTCGTGGTGATCGGTCCGGAAAAGTTGCCGAAAGTGGCCCGCACGGTCGGCACGATGATGGGGCGGTTGCAGCGCTATGTCACGGCGGTCAAGGCGGACGTCGAGCGCGAAATGCGCGCCGACGAACTGCGCAAGGTTCAGGCCGAAATTCAACAGGGCGTATCCGCGGTGACGTCTGCGGTTGCGCAGGAAGTCACGCAGGGCGCACAACAGATTCAGGCACCGGTTGGCGAAGCCGTCCAGGCCGTCGAGTCGGCGACACGTCCCGATACTGCATCGGGGTCGAGATGAGTCAGCCGGATACGTTTCTTTCCCACCTGATCGAACTGCGTGATCGCTTGCTGCGCATCGTTGTTGGCGTGGTGGTGACGTTTATATGTCTTTTCCCGTTTGCCAATAAGATTTACACCCTGCTCGCGGAACCGATGCTGGCAAAGCTGCCGGCAGGCGGGCAGATGATCGCTACCGCAGTGACGACGCCTTTTTTCGTGCCGATGAAAGTCGCCATGCTGGCCGCAGTCGTCATCTCCATGCCGCATACGCTCTATCAAATCTGGGCCTTTATCGCCCCCGGGCTTTACCAGCACGAAAAACGCTTCGCCGCACCGATGGTGATCTTGGGAACCCTGTTGTTCTTGTCCGGCATGGCCTTTGCCTACTTCCTAGTGTTCCCTGTGGTGTTTGGGTTCATCACCGCAACTGCGCCTGAGGGGGTGGCCGTGATGACGGATATCGGCAATTATCTGGACTTCGTGATGACGCTGTTCCTGGCCTTCGGTATTGCTTTTGAGGTGCCAGTGGCGGTGGTGCTGTTAGTCAAGCTGGGCATGGTGAACGTGGCGACGCTGAAGGAAATCCGGTCCTACGTCATTGTGGGGGCTTTCGTGATAGGAGCCATTTTTACTCCGCCCGATGTGGTCTCGCAGATCATGCTGGCCGTGCCGCTATGGTTGCTCTACGAAGCCGGCATTCTGGTTGCCGGCGTCATGGCGCGCGACCGCACCAATCCGAACTGACCTGTCTCGTCGGCGTCCGGGGTGGTGCTTAGTCCCTTCGCGCCTGCGGCCGTGGCCGCTTGCCGATCACCACCGGAATGGCCTTTTCAGCCTGGTTGCGAATGATTGCCAGGGTGGCGGTATCGCCGGGCCGGAGTGCGGCGATCAGGTTGAGCATCCCGGCGCTATCGCTTACCGGCTGGCCGTTGACCCCGACAAGAATATCCCCCGGCTTGATGCCAGCGGTGTCGGCCGGGCCACGGCGCATTACGCCGGCAATCAGGGCTCCGCGCGCTTCTTTGAGTTTGAAGGATTCGGCCAGTTCAGGGGTGATGTCCTGTGCCTCAATGCCGATCCAGCCACGCGTCACGCTGCCTTGGCGCACAATCTGGTCCATGACCTGCTTAGCCAGGCTGACAGGGATGGCGAAGCCGATGCCCATCGAGCCGCCGCTGCGGGAGTAAATCGCGCTGTTCACGCCGACCAGATTGCCTTCCACGTCAATCAGTGCACCACCGGAATTGCCCGGGTTGATCGGTGCGTCGGTCTGAATGAAGTTTTCGAAGGTGGTGATGCCCAGGTGGCTGCGTCCCAGGGCGCTCACGATCCCCTGTGTCACGGTCTGGCCCACCCCGAACGGGTTGCCGATAGCCAATACCACATCGCCGACGCTGAGCCTGTCCGAATGGCCGAAGGTGATGGACGGCAGGTTGTGTTCCTCTACCTTGAGCACGGCAAGGTCGGTTTCCGGGTCGCTGCCCACCACGCGGGCCGGCAAGGAGCGACCATCGGCCAGCGCCACTTCGATTTCGTCGGCGGCTTCGATGACGTGATGATTGGTCAGGATCAGCCCTTCCGGACTGACGATGACGCCCGACCCCAGGCTGTTTTCGCGCTGATCCGGGTCTTCCATCTGGTCACCGAAGAACTGCCGGAACATGGGGTCGTCCATGAAGGGGTGGTTAACCTCCGGCATCGCCTTGCTGGTGAAAATGTTGACCACGGCCGGCATCGCTTTTTTGGCAGCGACACTGTAGGAATTGGCGGGTTTCGGCTGCTCGGGCGCCTCTGCCTGGCGGACGGTGATCGTGCGTGTCGCACCGTTGCCGAGCAAATCAGGCCGGAAGGTCTGCAATACAAACAGCAGCGCGAGACTGATCGTGACGGTTTGTGCAAAAATGAACCAGAGTTTTTTCATCGTGGGGTTGCTTGCATGAGGGTCCGAAATTTTGGGTCGAAACTGTAAGCGATCGAGTGAAGTATAAAAAGCTGGGATGCGTTCATGAAACTAACGGAATTGCTTGATTATACCGGACAATTGCTGCAGGTAGACCGCTACCGGGACTACTGTCCGAATGGCTTGCAGGTTGCCGGCCGCGACGAGGTCAGGACACTGGTCAGCGGCGTCACGGCCAGTATGGCGTTGCTGGAGGCGGCGGCAGAGGTCGGGGCCGATGCGGTGTTGGTGCACCACGGCTATTTCTGGAAGGGAGAAGATCCCCGACTGGTCGGCATCAAGCGTGATCGGCTGAAGTTTCTGCTGACGCATGACATCAGCCTGATTGCCTACCACTTGCCGCTGGATGCGCACCCAGCACTCGGCAACAACGCGCAACTGGCGCAGCGTCTTGATCTGATTGCGGAAGGATGTTTCGGTGAGCAGATGCTGGCCGTGCACGGACATCTGATGGAGGAGGCAAGTCTCGGGGCATTGGGCGAGAAGATCGCTTCGGCGCTCGGACGCTCACCGCTGGTGATTGGCGATGCCGTGAGGCGTGTAAGGCGTGTGGCCTGGTGTACCGGCGCCGCACAAGACGCGCTAGAGCAGGCAGTGAACTTGGGCGTGGACGCTTTCGTGACGGGTGAGGTGTCCGAAAGAACGGTGCATCTGGCCCGCGAGAGCGGGGTGGCGTTTATTGCCGCCGGCCATCACGCGACGGAGCGATACGGGGTTCAGGCACTGGGTGAGCACCTCGCCAACCAGTTTGGCCTGCGGCACCAGTACGTCGAAATCGACAACCCGGTTTAAGTTTTCGTTCGAAAACGGTACAATTCCAACCCTTTAGGTCACAGTCAGCAAGGGATCGTGATGGCAAACCAAGAAGTGGATCAGAGCAAGCGGCGTTTCCTGATTGCCGCGACAAGCGCGGTAGGGGGTGTGGCGACCGTCGCCGTGGCGGCACCGTTTGTGATGAGCATGCTGCCGAGCGAACGTGCCAAGGCCGCCGGCGCGCCGGTGGAAGTCGATATCAGCAAGGTTGAGTCGGGGTCGATGATTACCGTCGAATGGCGCGGCAAGCCGGTATGGATCGTCAACCGCAATCAGGACATGCTGGACCGGATGGGCAAGATCGAAGATTTGCTGACCGACCCCAAGCTTGATGTGCCGCAGCAGCCCGAATACACCAAGAATGCCACCCGTTCGATCAAGCCCAATATGGTGGTGCTGGTGGGCATTTGTACCCACCTCGGTTGCTCTCCTTCCTCCAAGCTCAAGCAGGGCGAAGAGGGGATGGGGAATGATTGGCCGGGTGGCTTCTTCTGTCCTTGTCACGGGTCCAAGTTCGACCTGTCCGGTCGCGTGTTCAAGGGCTCTCCGGCGCCGATCAACCTCGAGGTGCCGCCGCACAAATATCTGAGTGAGTCCCGCATCCTGATCGGTGTGGGCGAAGACGGGAAGGAGGCATAAAAAATGCAAAAACACCTGACCTGCCTGTTGAACTGGGTGGACGACCGCTTCCCGTTGACGGCTAACTGGAAGGCGCACCTGTCGGAATATTACGCGCCCAAGAACTTCAACTTCTGGTATTACTTCGGCTCGCTGGCGCTGCTGGTGCTGGTGATGCAGATCGTCACCGGCATCTTCTTGACCATGCACTACAAGCCGGATGCTGATCTGGCTTTTGCGTCTGTTGAATACATCATGCGTGATGTGTCCTGGGGCTGGCTGATCCGCTACATGCATTCCACCGGGGCTTCCATGTTCTTCGTGGTGGTCTACCTGCACATGTTCCGCGGCCTGTTGTACGGTTCTTACCGCAACCCGCGCGAGTTAATCTGGCTGTTCGGCGTGGGCATTTTCCTGGCGCTGATGGGCGAAGCTTTCTTTGGCTACCTGCTGCCATGGGGGCAGATGTCCTACTGGGGTGCGCAGGTGATCATTAATCTGTTTACCTCCATTCCGTTCATCGGTCCGGATGTCTCGCTGTGGCTGCGTGGTGACTTCATGGTGTCGGATGCGACGCTGAACCGCTTCTTTGCTTTCCACGTGATCGCCCTGCCGCTGGTGCTGCTGGGCTTGGTGGCGGCGCACATCATCGCATTGCACGAGGTGGGTTCCAATAACCCGGATGGCGTTGAGATCAAGAAGCATAAGGATCCCAAGACCGGCATTCCGCTGGATGGCATCCCGTTCCACCCGTATTACACGGTGAAGGACATCATGGGCGTGGCTGTTTTCCTGGCGGTGTTCTCCGTGGTGGTGTTCTTCACGCCGGAAATGGGTGGCTACTTCCTCGAGGCCAATAATTTCATTCCGGCAGATCCGCTGAAGACGCCGCCGCATATTGCGCCGGTGTGGTACTTCACGCCGTACTACTCCATCCTGCGTGCCGTGCCGCCGCTGTTTAACTCCCAGTTCCCGGGCGTGGTCGCCATGGGGTTGTCGGTGGTGGCATTCGCCTTCTTGCCGTGGCTGGATAAGAGCCCGGTCAAGTCCATTCGCTATCGCGGCAGCAAGTACAAGGCATGGCTCGCGGCCTTCGTGATCAGCACGCTGCTGTTGGGCTACCTCGGGACCGAGCCTTCGAATGTGTGGGGTCAGTTCGATGCGGGGGTGCCAGTGCTGGGCGGTGCGGACCGCGCAACGGTGGTGGCGCGCGTGCTGACGGCGGTTTACTTCCTGTTCTTCGCGCTGATGCCTTGGTATACCAAGAGCGACAAAACCAAACCCGTACCGGAAAGGGTGACTGGATAATGAAAAAGCTGATTCTGATTCTGAGTTTGCTGCTCCCGGCGCTCGCTTGGGCGAACGCGGGGGAGCATCTGGACAAGGCACCGATCAATGGTGCCAACCAGGCTTCGCTGCAGCGTGGTGCGAAAACCTTCGTCAACTACTGCCTCAATTGCCATAGCGCCGCCTACATGCGCTTCAATCGTCTGCACGACATCGGGCTGACCGACGAGCAGATCAAGGCTAATCTGCTGTTCAATGCAGAGAAGGTGGGCGAGACCATGAAGGTCGCCATGGACAAGAACGAGGCGAAGAAGTGGTTCGGCGCGACGCCTCCCGATCTGACCGTGGTAGCCCGTTCTCGTGGCGCCGATTGGCTGTACACCTACCTGCGCGGTTTCTACCGTGACGAGACGCGCCCTACCGGCTGGAACAATGTGGCGTTTGACAAGGTCGGCATGCCGCACGTGTTGTGGCAATTGCAGGGGGAGCAGCATTTGAAGGTGGTGGAAACCACCGATTCTCACGGCAACAAGGTTGAAGCGCACCAATTGGTGCTGATCAAGCCGGGCAAGCTGTCTTCTGCCGAGTACGACATGTTGGTGGCGGATCTGGTGAATTACCTGGTGTTCATGGGCGAGCCTGCCAAAACCCAGCGTATGCAATTGGGTCTGTTCGTGCTGTTGTTCCTGGGCGTGTTCTTCCTGATCGCTCGCGCGCTTAAGAAAGAGTTCTGGAAAGACGTACATTGATGTAAACCGTAGCGGGAGGTTCCGGTACGCCGGAGCCTCCCGCTTTGCTTTAGAGGGCATAAACTTATGATGACACTTTACTCCGGCACGACCTGCCCATTCAGCCACCGTTGCCGTATCGTTCTTTTTGAGAAGGGCATGGACTTTCAGGTGATCGACGTCGATCTCACCAACAAGCCCGAAGACTTGGCGGTGATCAATCCCTACAACCGTGTCCCGGTGCTGGTGGAGCGTGATCTGGTGTTGTACGAGGCCAACATTATCAATGAATACATCGATGAGCGTTTTCCGCACCCGCAACTGATGCCGGCCGATCCGGTCATGCGTGCGCGTGCTCGCTTGTTCCTGCACAACTTCGAAGATCAGCTATTCGATCATATTGGCGACATCGAGTCTGGAAACGCCAAGGTGGCGGAGAAGGCGCGCGCGACGGTGCGCGACAACCTGATCCAGATTGCCCCCATCTTCAACAAGCAGGAATACATGCTGGGGGATGAGTTCTCCATGCTTGACGTGGCGATCGCCCCGTTGCTGTGGCGGCTGGAGCATTACGGCATCGAGCTGCCGAAACAGGCTGCGCCGTTGCTCAAGTATGCCGAGCGCATTTTCTCCCGCCCGGCGTATATCGAGGCCATGACGCCTTCTGAAAAGGCGATGCGTCGCTGATGAGCGGGTTGTCATCCACCAAGCCCTATATGGTGCGCGCCATTCACGAGTGGTGTGTGGATAACGGGTTGACGCCGTATCTCGCGGTCAGGGTGGATGGCAATACGCGGGTGCCCGCGGGGTATGTTCGGGACGGCGAGATCGTGCTGAACATCAACTATAGCGCCACGCGTGACCTTCGCATCGATAACGAGGCGGTCACCTTCTCGGCGCGTTTCAATGGGGTCTCAACTGACCTCTATGTGCCAATGAATGCGGTGCAGGGCATTTTTGCCCGCGAAAATGGGCAGGGCATGTTTTTTGAGCATCTGGGTAGCCCTGTCGATGATGTGTTGGATGGCGTTGGAGAAGAGGTTGGGGGTGGCGATGAGCCTGAGCCTACGCCTCCTCGCAAGCCGACCTTGCGTATCGTCAAATAAACTTCTTGTAGGCTCTGTTTTTTTCTTCGAGGATGCGGTTATAATCGCGCCTTCGCCGGATTAGCTCAGTTGGTAGAGCAGCGCACTTGTAATGCGAAGGTCGTCAGTTCGATTCCGACATCCGGCACCAAAAATTCTCATCTTTGCGTTTGACACGCTGTCAGATTATCAGCATAATCATGGGTTCGGTTGGGAGGGGTGGCCGAGTGGTTAAAGGCGACGGACTGTAAATCCGTTCTCTCAGAGT
>CAYUJU010000016.1:0-56507 GCA_964445115.1 uncultured Methylobacillus sp.
ATGTCCTTGACGGTGATCAGGCCCTTCAGGTTGTCGCTGTCATCAATGACCAGCACGCGCTCCAGACGGTGCTTGTGCAGCAGCGCGGTCGCTTCTTCGCGCGGTGCGCCTTCACGTACGGTGACCAGACGCTCGCGCGGCGTCATGATGTTGCGAACCGGCTGATCGAGATTGGTTTCGAAGCGCAGGTCGCGGTTGGTGACGATGCCGACCACCTTGGTGCCTTCGACGACCGGCAGGCCGGAAATACGACGCTGACGGGTCAGGTTCAGTACTTCGCGCACTGACATGGTGGGCGGAATGGTGACCGGGTCGTTGACTACGCCGGATTCGAAGCGCTTGACGCGCGCCACCTGGGCGGCCTGCGCTTCGGCGTTCATGTTCTTGTGGATGATGCCGATGCCGCCTTCCTGTGCCAGCGCGATGGCCAGCGGCGCCTCGGTCACGGTATCCATGGCCGCGGAGACGAGCGGAATGTTCAGACGGATGTTGCGGGTGAGTTGTGTAGCGAGGCTGACATCGCGCGGCAGAATCGTGGAGTGCGCGGGAACCAGCAGCACGTCATCAAAAGTAAGTGCTTTTTGCAGCAGACGCATAGACTTGAACCTTTGTGGCAAAAAGCAATTATACAGGCTCAGTCGCGGTGGGTAAATCTGCCAGACGGTTTTGCCGTAAAACGCGTGATGTCAACGCCTTAAGCCTGCCACGCATTGACGAGGCAGGGACTCCGCTTTAATGTCGTACTATTGGATGATAGTTTGACCGAGGTTACCATGAAAAAACTGATCGTATTGACTTGTGGACTGATGCTGTTGCCGGGCGTGGCGCTCGCCACGGATGTCTACAAATGGAAGGATGCGGATGGACGTATTCGCTATTCCGATGCGCCGCCGCAGGGCAAAATTCCTTACGATAAAGTGATTGGGAGGAAGGTCGCGCCGGCCCCCGCCACCGCGCCCGTCAGCGAAGGTGCGGAGAGCACGGCTCCCGCCGCGAAGCCAGCCGCTGCAGTTTCCGCGGCGGACAAGGAGCTCGAAGCCAAGAAGCGCAAGGCAGAGGCTGAAAACCTGAAGAAGAAGGAACAGGCCAAGCTGGATGAAGCCAAGCTCCGTGAGGAAAACTGCAAAACGGCAAAATCCAACATGCAGAACTACAAACAGGGCGGTCGCATGTACAAAATCAACGAAAAAGGCGAGCGCGAATATCTGGACGACAAGGCGATTTCCGAAGGCTTGGACAAGGCCAACAAGGAAGTGGAGCAGTGGTGTAACTGATCAGGGGGGCAATCGCCCGCTGTAATCAGGCGGCGGAGTCGAGGTCGCCGCCGCCCTTCTTCATCGCCTTGCCTTCCGATGCGCGCTGGCGCCTGACCTCCTTGGGGTCGGCGATCAGGGGGCGGTATATTTCGATTCTGTCCTTCTCGCGCAACACGGTATCGTTCTTGATCAGCTTGCCGAAAATACCCAGCTTGTTCTGCTCCAGATTGATCTCTGGAAACTTCTGCAGGATGCCGCTGGCCTCGACGGCTTGGGCGGCCGTAGTGCCTTCGGCAACCTTGAGTGGCAGGATAACCTGCTGCTGTGGAAGGGCGTAGGCGATTTCGATCAAAAGTTCCTTTGGCATCAGGCGTATATCTTTTCAGCGCGTTGAACGAACGCATCGACAAAGGTGTTGGCGATATGGCTGAACACCGGTGCGATGACTTTTTCCAGCAAGGGGCTGGAGAAGGTGTAGTGTAGCTGGAATTCGATCTTGCAGGCAGCCTCTGACAGGGCAATGAAGCGCCACGAGCCTTCCAGATGCTGGAACGGGCCGTCTACCAGATGAATCTCCATGCTGGAGGGGAACGCCTTGCGATTGCGCGTGGTGAACTGCTGTTTCAACCCGTGATAATTGATATGCAGCGTCGCTTCGGTCGAGGTGTCGTCTCGGTGCCTGAGGTCCACGCCGCCGCACCAGGGCAGAAATTCGGGGTAGCGCTCGGGTGCGTCCACCAGAGCATACATTTGTGCGGCTGAGTGAGGGACCAGCACGGTTTTTTCGACTTGTGCCATGCGCGGACTGACAGATACGTTAAAATTGCGATTTTAAGCCAAACCGCCATTCCATGAGCATCGCCGAGAACAGAAAAGCATTCCACGATTATTTCATCGAGGAAAAGTACGAAGCCGGTATCGTGCTCGAAGGCTGGGAGGTCAAGGCTGTGCGCGAAGGGCGGGTGCAGCTTAAGGAATCCTACGTCGTGATCATGAGCGGCGAGATTTACCTGATCGGTTGCCACATCACGCCGATGGGCACCGCATCGACTCATGTGCGCCCCGATGCCACTCGCACACGCAAGCTGCTGCTGCACAGCGAGGAAATCGCCAAGCTGATCGGCAAGGTCGAGCGCGCCGGCTACACCCTAGTACCGCTCGACATGCACTACACCCGCGGGCGGATCAAGATTCAGATCGGTCTGGCCAAGGGCAAGAAACAATACGACAAGCGCGAGACCGAAAAACAACGTGACTGGGAGCGCGAAAAAGGTCGGATCATACGGGCCGCCAACAAATAAGCGTATAATCACGCACCAGATGGAACTTTTCGCGTAAGGGATGTTCTATTCGATACTCTCTGGGGGGTGACCTGGCTTCGACGTGGGTTGCAAAGCAGAGCAGGGCATACCGAGGACCCGCCACCTCGTTAATCAGCTGGAAAAAGTATAGTCGCAAACGACGAAACTTACGCTCTGGCTGCTTAATCCAGCCGGACGCTGCACCGAAGAGCCTCTCGGTCGGGCGGGGTAAAATCCGCAGCAGCGTCATTTAGAGAGGATCGTGTCATGCAGGGTCACTTTGCAGGACATTAAATCCAAGGTGACTCGCCTTGTCTGAGCTCGCCGGTTGGCGCTGCCAAGGTTAAATCAAACAGCCAGGCTAAGTATGTAGAACTGCCTGTAGAGGGCTTGCGGACGGGGGTTCAATTCCCCCCACCTCCACCATCTTAGGGAATCCACCCGACACGAAACCCGCGCATTTTTCGATGCGCGGGTTTTTTGTTGTCCGCGCCATGTACCTTATCGATTGAGGCGGAACAGTACGAAGGTGACGACGACCAGCAGCAGGAACAGCCGAAAAGAGATTTTGGCGACATGCCAGGAGTCGCGGCTGTTCTTGGGGTTGAACGGTGCCATTTGCGGGTTGAGGCCGACCAGGAGGGCGAGTGCCAGCGGCAGGGTCAGCAATTTGAAGTAAAACGCGGGCAAGCCAAACGGCATGGAGGTTTCTTGACCAAGCCAGCCGTAAAACATGAGCAGAGTGCAGACAAAAATGAGCCAGGGAAATGTGAGTAGTTTTTGCATGGTGTCAGTACTTGCGGTGGTCGGTAGGTTGTTGGGTTAGTGGCCGGGGTGCCGGCCAACGACGATGCCCTGAGTATCGCGTCTCATTGGCTCAGTTTACCGGTTCCAGCCGGAGGAGTTTGCCGTTGTCTTCGTCCGTCAGCAGGTAGAGGAAGCCGTCAGGCCCCGTTCTGACATCGCGGATACGGCCGAACCGGCCTTGTAGCAAGCGTTCCTGCCGGACGATCCTGTCGCCGGATAGTTCTATGCGGACCAGCAGTTCTCCGCTCAGGGCGCCGATGAAGAGATTGCCTTTCCAGCGTGGAAAGCGGTTGCCAGTGTAGAACGTCATGCCGGATGGGCCGATGGAGGGCACCCAGTAGGTCAGGGGCTGCACCATGCCGGTTTTGTGCGTGCCTTCACCGATCTTGGTACCGATGACGTAGTTGCGGCCGTAGGTGATGACGGGCCATCCGTAGTTCTGTCCGGCACGCAGGATGTTGATTTCGTCTCCCCCTTGCGGGCCGTGCTCGTGCGCCCAGAGTTCGCCGGAGGTGGGGTTCATGGCCAGTCCTTGCACGCTGCGGTGGCCCAGGGTGTATTTTTCCGGCAAGGCGCCCTTGGTGCCGACGAAGGGATTGTCTGCGGGGACTCTGCCGTCGTCGTGCAGGCGAATGATGGAGCCGGCGTGGTCATCGAGTTTTTGCGCACGCTCCTTGTCTCCGCGGTCTCCCAGGGAGAGATAGAGATACCCTTGGCGATCAAAGGCCAGGCGGCCGCCGAAGTGGTGCACGGTATCGGTCTTGGGTTGCATGCGGAACAGCACTTCGATGTCGCGCAGGGTGTGCTGCTGCAGGCGGGCACGTAGCACTTCGGTGCCATAACGCTCTTGCGATTCGGCGACATAGGAAAGGTAGATCCAGCCGTTGTTGACGTAGTCCGGGTGCAGGGCGACGTCCAGCAGGCCACCTTGTCCGACTGCAGCGACACGGGGCACGCCCCGGATGGGATCGGGGTGCAGCTTGCCTTCGGCGGAGATGAGGCGCAGGCGGCCCGGCCGCTCGGTGACCAGGCGTTGGCCGTCGGGCAGAAACGCAATCGACCAAGGGTGTGCCAGCCCCTGCACGAGCGTGCGCACCTCGAAACGGGGCTCTGTGCTGGTGGGGGTGTCGGCCTGGGCCGTAGTCGGCAGCAGCGCAGTGGCCAGTATCAGGTAGGCATGGCGTAGCATCTTCATGGTAAGAGGGTTCCCGCTGAAAGGGGTACTGTAATCCCGGATATGCCGGCCGTGAAGTGTCGCCTCGTTGCATGTTGCGGGGATATGGTGCACAGATCTTCGCGATGAGGTGTCGATGAATGAGAGTGCAAGGTATTCCGCAGGTTGTGACGATGCGCTTCGACGGGGCGGAAATGTGCAAATACCCTTGGATTAAATCCGGGCTTGAGGGTACGATAAGCCCGACCTTTCCCAACATTAGTGTATGTCGACCCCCGACGCTTCATTACGGACTCCAGTAGATCAGCAGACTGTTCTACTGGTAGACGATACTCCTGAAAATCTCACCGTGCTGGGCGGGATTCTCCAGCCTTTTTATCGAGTCCGTGCGGCGAATTCCGGTGCGCGGGCGCTGGCCGTGTGTGCCGTGGATCCGCGCCCGGATATCATCCTGCTGGATGTCATGATGCCAGAGATGGATGGCTATGCCGTCCTGAACAGGCTGCGAGAGGATCCGGCGACGTGTGATATCCCGGTGATTTTTGTAACCGCGCTGGACGCCATCGAGGACGAGACACACGGTTTCGAGCTGGGTGCTGCCGATTACATCACCAAACCGGCCCGACCGGCCATCGTGCTGGCGCGTGTGCGGGCGCAACTCGAACTCAAGCAGGCCCGGGACCGCATGCATGACCAGAACCTCTGGCTTGAGTCGGAGGTGCAGCGCCGCATGCGGCAGAACCAGATGATCCAGGACGTGAGCATGCGGGCGTTGGCCAACTTGGCCGAGGCGCGCGACAACGAGACCGGCAACCACATTTTGCGCACCCAGGGCTACGTCAATGTGTTGGCGCAGGCCATGGCCAAGTTGCCGAAATATGCCGATGTGCTGACCCCGGGCATCATCGAAAGTTATACCAAGGCTGCGCCGCTGCACGATATCGGCAAGGTGGGCATTCCTGACGAAATTCTGAACAAGCCGGGCAAACTGACGCCCGAGGAGTGGACGATCATGCGGACGCATGCCCGTATCGGGGCAGACGCGATCCGGCGCGCCATTCAGGATGAGCAGGATCAGGACGGCCTGGAGTTCATGCACGTGGCGATCGAGATCGCGCACTATCACCACGAGAAATGGGATGGCTCTGGGTATCCGAGCGGGTTGAAGGGCGAAAGCATTCCCCTCCCTGCCCGCATGATGGCGCTGGCGGATGTGTTCGATGCCTTGATCAGCCGTCGCGTCTACAAGCCGGCGTTTGCAGTCGAGGAGGCGATCAGGATCATTCTCGAAGGGCGCGGCAGCCATTTCGACCCCGATGTGGTGGATGCCTTCGTCTCGCATCTGGAAGATTTCAGGGGGGTCGCCGCCCGGTATTCGGATCATGAGGGGGATGCGCATGCCTGATGCAGTGCCGACCTCGCCGGCTCGGCGGCGGTTTCTTCAATTGGCCGGGGGCGGATGTCTCGCGGCGGCATTGGGCGGATTTTACGGGTGTGGCAAACGTGGGCCGGTGCCGATCGCCAGCCACGTCTGGCCGGGTTACGAGTTCATGTTCCTGGCGAGAAAAATGGGCTGGCTCACTGCCGACGAGGCGACGCTGGTGGAAACCGGTTCGGCCACCGAGTCGCTGCAGGCGCTGGGGGACGGCAAGGTCATCGGTGCGGCGTTGACGCTGGATGAAACCTTGCGCGGCATCCAGATGGGGGTCCCGCTTTCCGTCGTATTGCTGTTCGATGTCTCGACCGGGGGGGACGCCCTGATGGCGCGCCCGCACATTCCTGATCTGGCCGGACTCAAGGGCGCGCGGATTGGGGTGGAGGCCACGGGGCTGGGTGCCCTCATGCTGGCGAGCATTTTGCAGAAGGCCGGGCTGAGCCGGCGTGAGGTGCATGTCGTGGATGTGCCGGTAGATGCGCACCTCAAGGTCTGGAATGCCGGGGCGGTGGACGCCATCGTGAGCTACGATCCCGTGCTGAAGCGGATTCAGGCCGCGGGTGGGGTACGTCTGTTCGACAGCCGTGAGATTCCCAACAAGATTTTCGATGTGCTCGCGGTGCACCGTGAGCACGCCGCAGGATACCGGCGGCAGTTGACCCGGCTGATCCGGGCGCATTTTCTCGGGTTGCGGGCGTGGCAGGTCAATCCGGTGGATACCGCTTATCGCTTGTCCCAGCGCTTGGGCGTCAAGGCCGAGGAGGTCGGCGAGTTATACCGCGGGCTCGATTTGCCTGACCTGCTGTTCAACCGGCACATGCTGACGCCTCCCCATCCGTTGCTCAGCAACGCTGCCACCGAAATTGCCACGATCACGGGCTTGCCGACCAGCCTGATTACCGACAGCCTGTTCACGCCTGATTACCTGCCGGTCGATGTGGAGTAGACGCATGATCCGGAGGATGTTGTCGCTGTGGCTGGCACTGCACGTGATCGGCGCGCAGGCCGCGGAGTCGCTGACCATCGGTGCACAGGCTGCGGAGCCGTTGACGATTGGCGTGCTGGCCTACCGCCCCAAAGCCCAGATCGAGGCGCAGTGGCAGCCGCTGGTGCCTTACCTCGAGGGCTACCTCGCAACGCGTCACGACCCCCATGCCGTGCGAATCAAGGTGCTGGATTTTACGGAGATGGAGTCCCAGATCCAGCGTCGTGGCATCGATTTTGTCATCACCAATCCGGCCAATTATGTGATGCTGCAGCATCGTATGGGGCTGAGCCAGCCGCTGGCGGGGCTGGTGACGTTATACGAGGGAGTCCCCATGCGGGGCTTTGGCGGCGCGATGCTGATTCGGGCGGATCGTTCCGACATGAAATCGTTGGCCGATGTGAAAGGTAAAAAGATCGGGATTGCCGGTAAAGGCTCCCTCGGCGGTTACCAGATGCAGGCCTATGAGTTGCTCAAGCATGGCATCCGGCTTCCGGACGACGCCGAGCTGGTGGTGGTCGGCGTGCCGCAAGACGCGATATTGGATGAACTGGTCGATGGGAAGGTCGACGTCGCCTTCGTGCGTAGCGGGATGTACGAGGACATGCTGCAAGAGGGCAAGATTCCTCCCGGCATGCTGAAAGTTTTTAATCACCAGGATTTGCCGGGGTTTCCGTTGGCAGTGTCCACGCCGTTGTATCCGGAATGGCCGGTGGCTGCCATGCCGCAGGTGAGCGGGGATCACGCGGCGTTGATCGCCTCTGCGCTACTCGCCATGCCCAAGGATGGCCCATCGGCCAGGGCGATGGGGATTTATGGCTTTGTGATCCCGTACAACTACGAGCCCGTGCACGATTTGCTGCGGGCCTTGCGCCTGCCGCCATTCGACGTCGAGCCCAAGGTGTCCATGTACGATGTGTGGCATTCTCACAAGAGCTTCATCGTGGGCTTGCTGGTCGCGGCGGTGATGATCCTGGTGTTGCTGGTGGTGCTGGTGATCCGTACGCGCAAACTGCTGCATGCGCGCGATCAGATCGAGCAGGGGGTGCGACATCTGGAGAACGAGCGTGGACATCTCCGTACCCTGGTGAACACCATGCCGGACCTGATCTGGCTGAAGGACCCGGACGGGCGCTACCTCACCTGCAACCCGCCGTTCGAACAAATGTACGGTGCCAAAGAGCACGAGATCATCGGCAAGACTGATTACGAATTCGTCCCTGCCGAGCTCGCCGATTTTTTCCGTGCCAATGACCAGCGGGCGATCGAGGCTGGCAAGCCCAGCGTCAATGAGGAATGGCTGACGTTTGTCACCAACGGATACCACGGCTTGTTCGAGACGATTAAGACACCAATGTTCGGTACCGACGGACATCTGATCGGAGTGTTGGGGATCGCGCGGGACATCACGGCAAGCCGGGAGTCGGAAAACGCCCTCAAGGAACGCATGAAGGAGCTGTCATGCATCTTCGATGTTTTCCGAAAGACGGAGGACCACGAAGGCGAAGATCTTTCGCCGCTGATGGCATGGCTGTGCGACAGGCTGATGTCGGCCATGCAGTTTCCCGACATCACTGCAGTTCAGATCGTGTATGGCGGGGAGCAGTTCCACAGCGCGGGGTTCAGGGCCCCCGTTTCGAAGCTGGAGGTCAGATTCGGTGTGGACGCAGAAAATCCGGATTATCTTGTCATCGGCTACAAGCAGTTGCGCCCTGAGGCGGATCAGGGGCCGTTCCTGAAAGAAGAAGTCGCGATGCTGAACGCAATCGCACAACGATTGACCGAGTTGCTGAAACAGCACCGGCTCGAAGCGGAGAAGCGGGAGCAGGCCGAACTAACGCAAAGCATCTTCTCCCAGGCGGCGGAAGGGATCGTGTTGATCGATGCAAACACGTTGCGATTTGTGGAGTTCAATGATGCTGCCTGCGAGGCGCTGGGGTATAGCCGTGAGGAGTTCGCGCAACTTACGGTGATGGACATCCAGGCGGAGACGCCGCGCGCGGTGATCGAATCGCATATTGAGGATTTGCGGGAGAAGGGTGGGTTCGATTTTGAGAATACCCACCGCCACAAGGATGGCTACTTCCTGACAATGGCCATCCGCAATCGCGCGGTGGAGATTGCGGGACGCCAATACTGGGTTGCGACCTGGCACAACATCACCGAGATGCGTGCCCTGATGAAAACCCTGTCAGACGAGGCGGAGCGTCGTCGCGTGCTGGTGGAAAACTCGCAGGACGGCATCGTGGTGATCAACCAGGATCACCACATCGTCGAATCCAACAGCCGCTTTGCCGAGATGCTGGGCTATTCAGTGGAAGAGGTGCTGCAACTGCGTACCTGGGATTTCGAGGCGCAGTGGAATGAGGCCGAGATCCGCGAGCATTTCGTCGACCTGACCGGAACACATCAGGTGATCGAGACGCGCCATCGTCGCAAGGACGGCTCCGAATTCGAAGTCGAGGTCAGCATGAGTGGGGTGATCTGGCGCGATAGCAATCTGGTGTTCTGTGTTTGCCGTGACATTTCCGAGCGTGTGGCTATGCAGCGCAAGCAGGAACATGATGCCAACCTGCGCCGGCAGATGATGGAGGCGATCCCGGGGATTTTCCTGATGTTCGATGCCGACGGACACATGATGTCCTGGAACACCGCCTTGCAGACGCTCTCGCAGCGCTCTGCCGACGAGATTGCGGAAATGCACCCGGTCGATCTGCTTTCCCCGCAGGACCGGTTGCGTGCGCAGTGCGTGTACGAGGAGATCCTTGCGAAGGGTGAGGGGCGTATCGAGGCCAGGTTGCTGGCCAGGGATGGCAGCGAGACCTCGTTCCTCTGGACCGGCTCGCGCATCGAGATCGATGGGGTGACGGCGCTTGTGGGCACGGGGGTCGATATTTCCGAGCGCATGCGCATCATGGAGCAGCTGGCCGGTGAGCGGCAGCGCCTGAACGACATCATCGACGGGACCCATGCCGGGACGTGGGAATGGAACATGCAAACCGGAGCCTGCGTGTTCAACGAGCGCTGGGCGGAGATCTTCGGTTATACGCTGAGCGAGTTGTCGCCCTTCAATGACGACAGCTGGCGCCGATTCGTGCATCCGGAAGACCTGGTCAAGGCGGATGCATTGCTGGCCAGGCATTTTGCCGGGGAGACCGATTACTACGAGTGCGAAATACGTATGCATCACAAGTCGGGGCACTGGGTCTGGATTTCCGACCGGGGGCGCGTGGTGAGCCGCGATGCCGAGGGCAAGCCGCTGCTAGTGAGCGGCACGCATATCGATATCACCGAACGTAAACTGAACGAAGAACGGTTGCTGGAGAGCGAGTCTAATTACCGCACCCTCACGGAGCAGATTCCTGCCATCGTTTATCGGGCCTCGATGGATGCCGAGGGTAACACCCTGTACGTGAGCCCGCATGTGTCCACCCTCGGTTATCCTGCCGAACAATGGCCCCATACGCCCGGATTCTGGCTTAGCCTGATTCATCCGGAAGATCTGGATGCGGTCACCCGCGCATTGCGCGAGGCGCATGCGAGCGGGCAGCCGTTCCGGTCGGCATACCGGCTGCGCGCCTCGAACGGGGAGTGGCGGAATTTCATGGATCAGTCTCAGGTGATCCGCGACCAGGACGGTAACCCGCTCTATATGCAGGGGGTCATGTTCGATGTAACCGACTCCAAGCGTGCCGAGAACGATCTGCGCAAGCTCTGGCTGGCGGTCGAGCAGAGCCCCAACGGGATCATCATCACCAATATCCAGGGCATCATCGAGTACGTTAACCAGCGCATGATGGACATGTCCGGCTACGGCGCCGCGGAGCTGATCGGCCAGAATCCCAGCATCATGCGGTCGGGCATGGTGGAACAGGAAACCTACGCCCAATTGTGGCAAACGTTGACGGCAGGCAAGAGCTGGCAGGGCGAGTTCGTCAACCGTCGCAAGGATGGCTCCGAGTTCGTGCAGTATTCGATCATTTCGCCCGTGCGACAGGAAGACGGCACCATCACCCATTATCTGGGGATCGAAGAAGACGTCACGGAGAAACGGCGTACCCAGGCCGAACTGGAAGCGCACCGCCACCACCTCGAGGAACTGGTGCGCTCGCGCACCGCCGAGTTGGAAAAGGCTCGGGAAGACGCCGAGGCGGCGAGCCACGCCAAGAGTACCTTCCTCGCCAACATGAGCCATGAAATCCGCACCCCGATGAACGCCATCATCGGGTTAGCGCATCTGCTGCGGCGGGATATGCAGGAGCCGACTCAGGTGGTCCGGCTGGAAAAGGTCGTGGCGGCGGCCAAGCACTTGATGGGCATCATCAACGATATTCTGGACCTGTCCAAGATCGAAGCCGATCACATGACCATCGAACATACCCAGCTCAGCGTCCCCGTGACCATGGATCATGTGATGAGCATGATGCGGGACCGTGCCGACGCCAAGGGACTCCGTCTGGTGCAGGAGGTGGATCCTGCACTCTACCGATTGCCGCTCGTCGGCGATCCGCTACGGATCGGACAGGTGCTGATCAACTTCACCAGCAACGCCGTCAAGTTTACCGAGCATGGACAGATTACCCTGCGAGCCTCGCTGGCAGAAGAGGATGAGAGGGGCGTCGTGCTGCGGTTCGAGGTCTCGGATACGGGCATCGGGATGTCCGAGGAGCAGCAGGAACGCGTGTTCGAGGCGTTCGAACAGGCGCAGAGTTCGACCACCCGCAAGTACGGCGGGACCGGTCTCGGTCTCGCGATTAGCCGCCGCCTGTCGCGGTTGATGGGGGGCGAGGCCGGCGTGAGCAGCCAGCTTGGTGTCGGCAGTACCTTCTGGTTTACCGTCAGGGTGTCGCGCGGCCAGGAGTTCCCCGCACAGGACGCGCCCCGTGAGGTCTCTGGCGTGCGGGTCGGCGCGCACCTCCTGCTGGTGGAAGATAACGAAGTGAATCAGGAGGTCGCCTCAGAACTCCTGACCAGCGTGGGGCTGCAGGTGAGCGTCGCGCCAGACGGTGCGCAAGCGGTGGAGATGGTCAAGGCGCATCGATATGACCTGATCCTGATGGACATGCAGATGCCCGTCATGGACGGAATCGAGGCGACCCGGCTGATCCGTACGCTGGACAACGGCATCACGGTCCCGATTCTGGCGATGACAGCGAATGCTTTCGAGGATGACAGGCAGCGGTGCTTCGACGCGGGGATGAATGACTTCGTGGCTAAGCCGGTCGATCCGGACCTGCTGTACGCGGCATTGGGCCGATGGATTCCGGGAACGGCCGGACAAGTGCCTGCCGCCAGGGGCCCCTTGGCTGCCGGTGCCGCGATTCCGGATCTGGACGTGAAGGCGGGGTTGATGAATTTTGCCGGTAAGATGCCGAGCTACCAGAAACTGCTGCGCCGCTTTCTCGAACTGCATCTGCAGGATGGGGAGACAATCCGTCAACTGCTCGCCGATGGCGCGCTGGACGATGCCCACCGCCGCGCACACTCGCTCAAGGGCGTGGCCGCCACGCTGGGGGTGGAGCGGGTACGGGCGACGGCAGCGCAGCTGGAACAGGCGATCAAGGCTGGCGCCTCGCAGGATGTGCTGGCCCCGGAGATCGCCGCGCTCGAATCGCGGCTGGTGCTGGCAGAGTCTGCCATTCGCACCATCCTGGCTGGTGCTGCAGCCGAGGAAACGCCGATGCTCTCCCCGGCGCAGACTCAGGCACTGCTGGCCCGGTTGCACCAGGCGCTGGCCGCGGATGACTTCGGTGCCGAACAGATCTGGCAGTCGTTGAAGCCTGCCCTGACGGCGCAGCTGGGGCAGGCGTCGCTGAACGCGCTCGATCACTCGGTGCAGAACTTCGATTTTCCTGCGGCCCTGCAACTGCTCCAGCAGTTGCAGGCAGACCATCCGGACCTCGCCGGACACTAGGTTTGCCCCATCGCCTGCGCCGGAATTCCGCGTACAATGCCCGCTCTGGTTGAAGACTGCTCCGGCCATTGTTTGAATAACGAATTTTCGAGGTTGTTGTGACGCATCCACACACGCATCCGCACCATCACCATCACCATGATCATCATGCCCCGCCGGCCTATGGACGGGCGTTCGGCATCGGCATCGCGCTCAATGTCGCCTTTGTGCTGGCCGAAGCGTATTACGGCCTGGCTTCCGATTCACTGGCACTGCTGGCGGATGCGGGGCACAACCTGTCGGATGTGCTGGGGCTGGTGCTGGCCTGGGGCGGGCTGTGGATGGCGCGCCTGCGTCCGGACGATCGTCATACCTATGGCTGGCAACGGGCCTCCATCATGGCGGCGCTGGTCAACGCGCTGATCCTGCTATTCGCGATGGGTAGCATGGCGTGGGAGGCCGTGCATCGGTTCTACGACCCGGCGCCGATTCAGGGCGACACCGTGATGCTGGTGGCGGCGGCTGGCGTCGTCGTCAACGGTGCGACGGCATGGCTGTTCATGCGCGGCGCCCATGGCGACCTCAATATCCGCGGGGCGTTTCTTCACATGGCGAGCGATGCGCTGGTGTCGCTCGGGGTGGTGCTGGCGGGGGGGATTTATCTATGGCAAGGCTGGGTCTGGCTGGATCCGGCTATCAGTCTGCTGATCGCTCTGCTGGTGGTGGCGGGAACATGGAGCCTGCTCAGCCAATCTCTGCATCTGGCGTTCGACGGGGTGCCCAATTCCGTCAGCTTGCCGGATATTCGTGCGCATCTGGCGGCGCTCCCCGGTGTGGGTGAAGTGCACGACCTGCACGTCTGGGCCATGAGCAGTGCCGAGGTGGCGCTGACCGCGCATCTGGTCATGCCGGGTGGTCACCCGGGCGATCAGTTCATTGCCGATGCGATTGAGAGTCTGCACGACCGTTTCGATATCGAACACGCCACGCTGCAGATCGAGGTGGGGGACAGCGGGATTCCCTGTCGGCTGGCGATGCACGCCCCGCGCTAGGCGGGTCAGCGGCCAGAAAAACCGTTCGCCGGCATAGCGGGCGTGGGAGAGTGTCAGGGGTTTTTGCGGCGGATGGTCGCGACGACCTGATTGCCGCAGCCACGGTATTCGATATGCGAGAACGCCAGCTTGCCCGCCATGGCGATGCCGCGGCCATTGGGGTCGAAGGCGCGCGCCGGGTCGAAATCGAGGTAACGGCTGGCATCGAAGCCCGCGCCTTCGTCGGTGATGGTGAAGACCACTTCCTCATCGTTGCGGTTAAACAGGACTGACGCTTTTCTGTTGCGGTATTCCGGCAGTTGGAGCCTGCGCTCGATTTCAGATTCCCACAAATCCTCCTGTTTCAAGCGAGTTTTTTCCGCGTAACTGATGCTCAGGTTGCCATGCTCAATCGCGTTGATCAGCAGTTCGATCAGCCCCATGGCGGCAAGCGGAGGCTCGGGACATTCCGCTGCCAGCATCAATGACAGTTTGTGGGCCTGCTCCAGCGTGGAGAAAGCGTATTCCGCGTTGGAAATTGCGGGAGGGTCAGGTGGAACGCGTGCTTCTTCACGCAACAGACGTTTGGCCCGCTGCTCTTCCAGCACGGCATAGACAATTCCGATGAGCGCGGTCGATTTGTAGGGCTTGGTCAGGTAGTAATAGCAGCCGGCAGCCATGCCTTCGCGGATCTGTTCACTGGAACTGGCGGCGGTTTGCATGATGACGGGGATGTCTGCGAAGCGCGGGTCGGCCTTCATGCGCCGCAGCAGTTCCATGCCATCCATGACCGGCATCATGCGATCCAGGATCACCAGATCGAAGGGCGTTTTTGCCGTGTTGAGCAGATCCCAGGCGATGGCGCCGTTCCCGGCGGTCTGCATGTCGTATGGCCCGTCTTCCAGGAATTCCTGGATGATTTCGAGGTTGAGGTCCTCATCGTCTACGATGAGGAGATTCCAACGGGGCATGCGGCCGGCTCCTGAGATTATGAAAAATCCGTGTAAGTATAAGGCAAGGTTACGCGAAAAGTGGCGCCGCCTTCCGGGTTGCCATGCGCGGTGATCGTGCCGTGGTGAGCCTCGATGATTTCCTTGCAGATGCTGAGCCCCAGCCCCGTGCCACCGGAGCCGTCCTTGGTCTTGCTGCTTTGCACGAATTTGTCGAACACGCTCTGCAACTCGTTTTCGGGAATGCCGATGCCGCTGTCCGTGATCTGCAGGCACAGCGCTGGTTCGGAATCGGTGTCGGCCACGCGTCGGCCGTGTTTGAGTTGCGTCGTGGTCAGGCTCAGGGTGATCTGCCCGCCTTCCGGTGTGAACTTGATGGCATTCGACAACAGGTTGAGGCAGACCTGCATGATGCGCGCCGCATCGACTGCGACGATGGTGTCGCAGTCCACCGGCAACAGGTGTAGTGTGATGCGTTTGGACTGGGCCATGATTTCTAACTCGTCCAATGCCTGCAGCAGAATCCCCAGCAGATCGTTTGGCTCGATGTGCATGGCCATCTTACCGGCTTCGAGCTTGGACAGGTCGAGCAGGTCATTCAGCAGGGACATCAGGCGATTGCCCGAGGCGTTGACGCGCTCGAAATAACCGCGCAGTTTTTCCGGTGCGGCGCTCTCCGCCTTGTTACAGCCCAGTTCGGAAAACGAGAGAATGGCATGCAGGGGCGTGCGCAGTTCATGCGACATGTTGGCCAGAAACTCCGACTTGGCCTGATTGGCGTGCTCCGCGAATTCTTTCGCGGTTCGCAGGTCGGCGGTCTGTTCTTCCACCAGCTCCTGCAGGTGGTCGCGATGCTTCTTCAATTCTTCCTCATACGCCTTGCGCTCACTGATGTCGCGTATTGCCGCAAGCAGCACTGTCTCGTCATGCAGCATAAAAGTGTAAAGCGCCACCTCTGTTGGGAGCGGTGTGCCATCCTTGTGCTGGTGCATCCAGTCGAAACGGTGGAACCCCTCCGCGAAAGCCCGCTCGATATTGGCCGTGGCGGCGGAACCTGAAGGACGTCCATCTGGCTGGAACTGCGGCGAAATATCGGCGGGGGTCAGGGTGCGGAGTTCTTCCAGGCTGTCCAGTCCGAACATTTCGAGGGTCCGTTCGTTCCCGTCGAGGAAACGACCATCCTTGACGAAAATCAGGGCGTCGTTGGAATGCTCGAATATCGAGCGGAATCTCTCCTCACTGGCCTTGAGGGCGATTTCAGCGAATTTGCGCTCGGTAATGTCGGAGCGGATGGCAATGTACTGCTCCGGCTTGCCCTGTTCGTTGACCAGTGGCACTACGGTGGTCTCGACCCAGTAGAGGTGGCCATCCTTGGCGCGGTTGCAGATTTCCGCCTTCCATACCTTGCCGTGCGCGATGGTCTGGTACATCTGCTTGAAAAAGCCGTGTGGGTGCACGCCGGAGTTGATGAGGGCATGGTCCTGGCCAATCAGTTCTTCCTGGCTATAGCCGCTGATCTCGCAGAACTTCTGGTTGGCGTAGATGATACGTCCTTGCAGGTCTGTCACTGCGACGATGGCATGCTGGTCAAGCGCATACTTCTGGTGCTTGAGCGATGCCAGGGCCTGGCGCGCAACCTCGCGGCCGGCACGCAGCAGGTCCTCCCCGTGTTTCTGCTCGGTGAGGTCGTAGAGGGTTTCAACTACCGACGTAATCTCGCCGTGCGCGTCGCGGATGGGGGCCGCTTCGCCCGCGAGGTAGCGGCGCTTCCCGTCGACCAGGTCGAACCAGCCTTCCGCATGCCAGCCACCCTGTAGTACGGTCGAGGGGGTGAAGAGTTCATAGTGCTGGTCGGCCTCGGCTTCCAGGCCATCCAGCACCAGGTCGGCCAGACAGGGGCGCGGAGTCGGATAGAATCCACGCCAGCTTTCGGTGGTGTTGAGAACCTCCGCCGCTGGAATACCTGTCAGGATTTCGCAGGCATGGTTCCACTGCGTTACCCGGTGATCGCGGTCTATCACGAAGGTCGCGATACTCTGGTTTTCCAGGGTCAGGCGTGTCGCCAGGGCCTGGTCGTGCAGCATCTGCTCCAGCAACTTGCGATCGGACACGTCGGTGAAAGTGCCCAGAAGGCGCAGCGGTCGGCCATTGCGGTCGCGTGCCATGACACGACCCCGATCATGCACCCATTTGTAGCTGCCATCCTTGCACCGGACGCGATGATCGGATTCGTAAAGTGCGGTTTCCCCTTTGATGTGGCGTTCCAACTTCGTCCGCACTTCCTCCAGATCCTCCGGATGAACGCGACTTTCCCATTCCGACAGATGCTCGCCGATCTCGGACTCCTCATAGCCCAGCATCTGCTTCCAGTGCGGTGAGAAAAAGACGCGGTTGGAGACGGCATCCCAGTCCCATAGCCCGAGGTCACTGCTTTCGATGGCGAAACGCCAGCGTAATTCTGTTTCTGCCGCCTCTTCCTTGTGACGCAACGAACGCACCATCAGCCAGAAAAGCAGGGCGAGCAGCAGCGCAGTACTCATGCCAGCTGCCATGATCAGGTCTGGTGTGCGGCTGCGGGCTGCTGCCGCCGTTTCGTGGCTCATGCGGAGTTGCAGGCGCCATGTGCCATCGCCCATGGGGATGGGGGTTTCGGCGATGAGTTCTTCTCCGGCTGACAATGCGGGGGCTTGAAATGCCACCGTGCCGTCGTGTGTCAGGCTGAGGGCGTGCCCCTGCGCGGCAAGCGTCTGGTTCAGTTTTCGCAACAGGTTGAGAAACCGGAACCCCATGAACAGGTAGCCACGATCCTGGCCGTCGAAGCGCAAGGCGCGGGCGATCATGATGCCTTTGCCGCCCTGCACGAAATCAATCGGGGCCGAGATTTCGGGATTTCCACTCGACGCTGCCCGGGCCAGGGTGGCTGCGTGGGTGGGTTCGCTGCGCATCTCGAAACCTTGGAGAGTCTCGTTGCCTTTCAATGGCGACGTCCAGACGACCCGCCCCTGAGGGTCGGCCCAGCCTACGGACTGGGTGCCGTCGAAATCTTTGCTGTAGGCCAACGCGTCGGCATACCAAACGCGATGGGGTGTGCCTTTGGCCGCCTCCCACCTCGCAGCCATGCGGTCCAGCGCTTTTGCGCGGTCATCGAAGGCATTGCTGATTTCTCGCGCAATATCGGTAGAACGTTTTTGTAGTGCGTTGTGCAGCCGTTGTTCGTCGTTTTGATGCACGGCGGCCGACACAAGCAGCGTCGCCAGGACGAGCAGGCCCACCAGACCAAACCCCAGCCATTGCAGGCTGAGGCTGGTGCTGGGTGCCGCGGGGAGAGGCCGGACCAGCTTCTGCATGTAAGTTGAACGGCTTTCTTGACTTGAAGAATGTGGTCTGATGCAACAGGCGCTGAGCCTATTCTGCTTGAAGTTTGCCGATCAATCCAGCTTCTGGCCGTGCTCCCGCGTGGCGTGGAACTGTACCTTGGGCCAGCGCTCCATGGTCAGGCTGAGGTTCACGTGGTTGTCGGCCAGATACACGATGTTACCGTCTACATCCTTGGCCAGGCGCGCCTGGTTCGATCGAACGAATTCATCGAGATGGCGGGTGTCCTCGCAGGTGACCCAACGTGCGGTATGGATGCCGGCACGTTCGAAAATCGCATCGACGCCGTATTCCGACTTGAGACGATGCTCGACTACCTCGAACTGCAGTTGGCCGACCGCGCCCAGCAGGGCTGCCGTGTCTGCCAGTGGTTCGAATACTTGCACGGCGCCTTCTTCGCCCAGTTGACGCAGGCCTTTCTGCAGTTGCTTGGCCTTGAGCGGGTCACGCAGGCGGGCGCGGCTGAACAGTTCCGGGGCAAAGTAGGGAATGCCCTTGAACTGCAGCGCTTCGCCTTCGGTCAGCACGTCGCCGATCTGCAGGTTGCCGTGGTTATGAATGCCGATGATGTCCCCGGCGTAGGCTTCTTCCATGCGGGCGCGTTCGTTGGCCATGAAGGTCACGGCGTTGGCGATCTTCATTTCCTTGGCGGTGCGGCGGTGCTTTACCTTCATGCCCGGTTCGTACTTGCCGGAACAGATGCGGAAGAACGCGATGCGGTCGCGGTGGTTGGGGTCCATGTTGGCCTGGATCTTGAACACGAAGCCGGTGAAGGCCGGTTCGTCCGGCGCGACCAGTCGGGTGTCGCCCTTGGCAGTTTCCGCCTCGCGTGGGGCCGGCGGCGGCGCCCAGTCGACCAGCGCCTGCAAAATTTCGCGTACGCCGAAGTTGTTGATGGCCGAGCCGAAGAACACCGGGGTTTGCTGCCCGGCCAGAAATGCTTCCAGATCGAAGCTGGCGCCGGCGCCAGCGACCAGTTCGGTCTCATCTCGCATGCGCTGCATTTCCATCGGGCAGGTCTGGGCCAGCCCGTCGATCTCGGCGCCGCGCAGGATTTCCACCTCGCCTGCCTTTTCTTCGCCTGGCGTGAAGCGCATCACCTGATCCTTGAGCAGGTGGTACACGCCCTGGAAGCGCTTGCCCATGCCGATCGGCCAGGTGATAGGTGCGCAATGGATCTTCAACACCGATTCGATTTCGTCCAGCAGTTCGATCGGGTCGCGCACTTCGCGGTCCAGCTTGTTGACGAAGGTGATGATAGGCGTGTTGCGCAGGCGGCAGACTTCCAGCAGCTTGATGGTCTGCGCTTCCACGCCGTTGGCCGCGTCGATCACCATTACGGCGGCATCCACGGCGGTCAGCACGCGATAGGTGTCTTCGGAGAAGTCGGAGTGGCCCGGGGTGTCGAGCAGGTTGATCACGCAATCATCAAAACTGAACTGCATGACCGAGCTGGCCACCGAGATGCCGCGCTGCTTTTCGATGTCCAGCCAGTCGGAGGTGGCGTACTTGCCGCTCTTGCGTGCCTTGACCGTGCCGGCCATCTGGATCGCGCCGCCGAACAGCAGCAGTTTTTCAGTCAGGGTGGTTTTACCCGCATCGGGGTGCGAAATGATGGCGAAGGTGCGGCGCTTCTTGGCGGCCAGCGTGAGCAACTCGTTGTCGGACATGGTGGGTTCTTGCGCGGATCAAAAAGGGCGCTATTGTACCGCGGGCGGGAACGTCACCGTGACTTTCAGGCCGGATTTTTCTGCATCGGATGAAAAGCTTAGCGTGGCGTGGTGCAGTTCTGCGATGCGTTGCACGATGGACAGACCGAGGCCACTACCGCTGGCGGTGGTGCCGAGCGGGCGGTAGAAGCGCTGCGAGATTTTTTCCAGTTCGTCAGCGGGCAGGCCGGGGCCGTCGTCCGTTACGGTGAGACGTGCACTCCCCGCTGTAGTGCTGACCTCGACGAGTACGGTCGTGCCGCGGCCCGTGTGGAGCACCGCATTGTCGACCAGGTTGCGCAACAGGATCGCGAGCAGGGCAGGCAGCCCGGCCACCGTGGGCGCGCCATGATCCAGCAGGGCCAGCTGGACGTCGCGGTCCAGCGCCGCGGGGGCGAGGTCGGCCACCACCGTGGTGGCGATCTCCGGGAGTACGCAAGGGCTGGCGTTGCCGGCGGCGATGCTGTCCAGACGGGCCAGGGTCAGGAGCTGTTCGATCAGGTGCGTGGCGCGGTCGCAGCCGGTGATCGCCTGATCCAGCGCGTGCTGGCGTTCGGCATCCTCCGTGGCGCCCCGGGCGACCTGCGCCTGGGCCTTGATCGCCGCCACCGGGGTGCGCAGTTCGTGGGCCGCATCCGCGGTAAAACGACGTTCGTTGGCAAGCGTCTGGTCGATGCGCTGGAAGAGCTGGTTCAAGCGTGCGATCAGGGGGGAAACTTCGGCCGGCGCAGCCGTCGCATCCAGCGCAGCAAGATTGTCTGGTGCGCGGTGTGAGATATCGTTGGTCAAGCGGGTTAGTGGCCTCAAGCCGGCACCTACGGCCCACCAGATCAAAAAGGCGAGCAGGGCGAGCGCGATCCAGAGCGGCATCAGCAAGTGCGAAGCGATGTCACGCGCGAGCTGGTCTCGCACTTCCACCTGCTCGGCAACGTGGATCAACAGCTTGCCGGATTCATCCCAGACGCTGAATACCCGCCAGGGTTCTCCATCGATGCGCGCGGTGCTGAATCCCTGCGTCTGGCCTCCCATGGGATGGTCCGGGGCGTTGGCCGAGTGCAGGCGTAGCTGCGTGCCTTTTTCCCACACCTGAAACGCGATGCGGCGCGAGTATTTGTGCAGCAGCGGCGCGTGATCGGTCTGGATTTCCTCCAGCTCGTGAGCGGCTTCCGCGACCACCAGCGTCGAGGCCTGCGCGAGGTGTGCGTCGAGCAGGTCGTTCAGGGCCTCGCGTGCGTCGAAATACGTCAGGATCGTGGTCGCGATCCATACCAGTGTGATGGCCCCCAACACGAGGGCGAGGATGAGCCGTTTGAGGGAGGGTTTGCGCAGCATGGAGAACTTTCTTAGCGAATCAGGTAGCCCACGCCGCGGATCGTCTCGATCAGTGAGGCAGAGAGCTTGCGGCGCAGGTGGTGGATATGCACCTCGACCGTGTTGCTCTCGACCTCTTCGCCCCAGGCGTAGAGCTGTTCTTCGAGCTGGCTGCGCGACAGCACCTTGCCCTTGGCGAGCATCAACGCCTGCAGCAGTGCAAATTCCCGTGCCGAGAGTTCGACCGTGCGACCGCCGCTGGTGACGCGGTGTGCGGCCGGGTCGAGTTCCACTTCGCCGGCTACCAGCACCGGGGTGGGGGTGCCGCCGGAGCGCCGCACCAGGGCACGCAGGCGGGCCGCCAGTTCTCCCATGTCGAAAGGCTTGGTCAGGTAATCATCGGCGCCACTGTCCAGTCCGATAATCCGATCGTCCACCGTGTCGCGTGCGGTGAGCAGAATGACCGGCGTGTCTGATTTCCGGCTGCGCAGACGGTGCAGCACTTCGATGCCTGACAGGCCGGGCAGCCCCCAGTCGAGTACTACTGCGGCATAGGCTTCGCTGGACAGTGCATGATCGGCGCTCCGACCGTCTTTTAGCCAGTCGACCGCATAGCCGGACTGCTTCAGCCCCGCCTGGATGGCATCGCCCAGCAGTGCATCGTCTTCGATCACCAGAATTCTCATGCGTAGCCTAGTGTGAAAAAACCAACAGTTTGCGCGCCCCAGATTAACCGCAGCTTAAGCCGCTGCCCAGTCCCATGTGCCCGATGCGATCGAATTCGGCTTTGAGTTCGGCGGGCGAGAGTTTGGCTGGGTCCAGTGCCAGAAACGCCTCGATGCGCGCGCGCAACAGGCGGTAGGCCAGTTCGAACGCGGCATCGATCTCGGCCTCGCTCCCCGTGGCCTTGGCCGGGTCCTCGACACCCCAGTGGGCACGCATGACTTGGCCGAGGTAGGCCGGGCAGGTTTCGTTGGCGGCGTTGCCGCAGACCGAGATGACGATATCCGGCGTCATAGGCAGGTCGTTCCAGGATTTGCTGAAGTAGCCCTGGGTCGGGATCCCCTCACGTTGCAGCAGTGCCAGGGAGCGTGGATGGACGTAGCCTGCTGGCTGGCTGCCGGCACTCATGGCGTGCAGGCCTGCCGGCGCGAGTGCGTTGAAGGTGGCTTCCGCCAGAATGGAACGGCAGGAATTGCCGGTGCACAGAAACAGGATGTTCATACAGAGGCCTCATACCAGAACTTGGTGCGATTGACGATGCTGACGACTGACAACATGACGGGGACTTCGATCAGTACGCCGACTACGGTGGCCAGGGCCGCGCCGGATTCAAAGCCAAATATCGCAATCGCCGTGGCCACCGCCAGCTCGAAAAAATTGGACGCGCCGATCAGCGCCGAAGGCCCTGCCACGCAGTGGGCGACCTTCAGGCGACGATTCAGCCAATAGGCCAGCCCGGCATTAAAGTAGACCTGAATCAGGATAGGCACAGCCAGCAGGGCTATCACCAGCGGCTGGGCGAGGATTTGTGGCCCCTGAAAAGCGAACAGCAGGATCAGGGTCGTCAACAGGGCGCCCAATGAGATCGGATGCAGCTTGCGCAGGGTGGACTGCAGTGTGGTCTCCCCGCCACGCGCCATCAGTCGGCTGCGCCAGACGCGGCTGATGGCTACTGGCACCACGATGAACAACGCGACCGAAAGTGCCAGCGTTTCCCATGGAATGGTGATGCTGGAAATCCCCAGCAGCAACGCCACGATAGGAGCGAATGCGAACAGCATGATGAGGTCGTTGAGGGCGACCTGAGACAGCGTGAAGCGCGGCTCGCCGTGGCACAGGTTGCTCCACACGAACACCATTGCCGTGCAGGGCGCGGCGGCCAGCAGGATGAGGCCGGCGATGTAGCTGTCGATCTGGTCCGCCGGCAGCCACGGTGCGAACAGGTGGCGGATGAATATCCAGCCGAGCAGTGCCATGCCGAAGGGTTTGACCAGCCAGTTGATGGCCAGCGTCACGGCGATGCCACGACGGTGCTGTGCGACTTCGTGCATGGCGCCGAAATCAATCTTGAGCAGCATGGGCACGATCATCAGCCAGATCAGCACGGCTACGGGCAGATTGACCTCATACAGCTTGAGTTGCCCGATAGTCTGGAAAAATTCGGGTGCGAGCTTGCCTAGCAGGATGCCAACGACGATGCAGCCGGTGACCCAGGCGCTGAGATGGCGTTCAAAACTGCCGATCTGGGGGTGATGTTCGGACATGCGTCAGTCTTTCCGTCGTAGCCCGAATTCGATTTTCTGGGCTGTCGGAGCACAGCAAGCCGAGTTGCCCGTGTCCTGCGGCCGGTCGTTGAAGGTGGGGGCGTCCGCGAGCGTGTGATAGGTCTCCCAGGGGATGCCCGAAGGGTCCATCACCCAGTGTTTGTCCGACTTGGCATAGCAGCAGGTGGTGCCGGTCTCGGTGTAGGAGGCCATGTCCGCCGCATCGATCCTGCCCTTGAGTTCGGCCAGCTCGTCGTCGCTCTCGACCTGAATGCCTAGGTGATCGAGTCCGGGCTTGGCCCCGCGCTGGCTGATGGCAAAATTGACGCGTGGATCGTCCAGCATCCATTTGGCATAGTCGGGCTTGTGCACGCTGGGCGCTGCACCAAATAACTGGGTGTAGAACGCAATGCTTTGGTCGAGCTGGTCTACGGCGATATGAATATGCATGCGTTTCATGATGGAACTCCTGTCGTGGGCAAGGACGGTGTGATACAGCAGGATTGTGTTCCGCCGCAGCAATTCTCGGTGAGAAAGGCGAGCAAGGCGCTCATAGCCTCGAAGTCGGCGGAATAAAAGACGAAACGTCCCGACTGGCGCGATTGCACTAGTCCTGCATGGGTCAATTCCTTGAGATGGAACGAGAGCGTGCTGGCGGGGAGCCCGAGTCGTTCTGCGATGGCCCCGGCAGCCAGTCCTTCCGGTCCCGCTTGTACTAGCGCGCGGAAAAGGTTGAGGCGGGTTTCCTGTGCCAGGGCGGCAATACGGGCAACGGCAGTCTTAATCTCCATATTTCCATTTTCATGGAAATATGGAAGCGTTTCAAGAGTGGAAGGCGACCTGATTGCGGCCGGCTTCCTTGGCGCGGTACATCGCCATGTCGGCCCACTTGATCAAATCCTCCGGGCTAGCCTCGTGGTTGAGGAACAGCACGGCGCCGATACTGCAACTGCAATGGTGGCAGATGGTGGTGGGTTCCCCGTTTTCCGGGGTAAACGTGAGTTCGTAAGGCGCATCGACTGCCGCCCGGATTTTTTCCGCGACGTTGATGGCCTGTTGTTGTGACGCATCGTGGTCGGTGTCCAGGGCGCTCAGCATGACGACGAATTCGTCGCCGCCGAAGCGGGCCACGGTATCCACCTGACGCACGCAGTTGGCCATGCGGCGGCCCACTTCGATCAGCAAGAGATCGCCGGCGTTGTGCCCATGCAAATCGTTGAGCGGTTTGAAATTGTCGAGGTCGAGAAATAGCAGTGCGCCGTAAAGGCCGGTACGTTTGCTGGCAGCCATGGCTTGCACCAGGCGGTCGTTTAGCATGCGACGGTTAGGCAACTGGGTCAGCGCGTCATAGAAGGCGAGGTTGCGGATGCGTTCCTCGATGCGTTTGCGTTCAGTGATGTCGTGCGACACCACTACGACGTGCAAAGGTTTGCCCTCAGCGCTGAAAATCACGCCGCCCCGCGATTCCATGTCGCGCGTCGTGCCGTCCGGCAACACGAAGCGGAACTCGATGCGTTGCCCGACGCCGGTCGAGACGGTTTCCTGGAAGACCTGCTTCACGCGTTCGCGTTCATCCGGGTGGATTTCGGCAAAGGAGTCGGTGTTCAGCAGGCTGTGCGGGTCGCCGAACAGCCTGGCGTACGAAGGGCTGTTGTAGAGGCGGCGGCCCTCTAGATCCAGCACGGCGATCAGGTCGTCGATGTTCTCCGTGATCATGCGGAAAAACTCCTCCTGCTCGCGGAGGGTTTCCTTGTCGCGCTGCTCCTTGTCGATGAAAGTGGCGAGCGTGATGCCGACCAGCGACAGCGTGACCATGTACAGCCAGTAGTTCAGCAACTGGGTGTGGGCGATGTCGTAAGCAAACTGGCCCACGCCGGTACCTGCCCCAACCACGCCTTGCAATGCGACCATGACCAGTACGATCAGGGTCCCGTGGATGCCCAGCCGCACCGCCGCAAGTGCCACGAACAGGAACATGAAGAAGCTTTTGGCGTAGCCGCCGACCTGGGGCTCAAGCCAACCGAGGAAAATGATCTGGCCGGCGAGGAAGGCAAGACCTAGCACCAGTACCGCTTCCACCATCTTGCCTGTGCTCAGCCAGCGGGCCGGGGGATGCTGCCAGACCAGGATCAGCGGTGTGAACAAAATGATGCCCAGGGCATCACCCATCCACCAGCGTACGAAATATTCCGGATATTGGGTGGCCTCGAGTACCCCGAACGCGACCAGGCTGGCGACCCCCAGCAGTGCGCCGATGATGGCGCCGATGAAGCCGGCGACCATGATCAGTTGCAGGAAATCGCGCAGCTGACGGAAATCGAGGTCGAATTCCCGGCCGCGATGCAGCAGCCAGGCGGCGAGCAAGGCTTCCAGCGCAGCGGTGATTCCCTGCGACAGCGCGACTCCCCAGCTTTGTCCGGGAATCGACAGCATGGCGATGAAGCCCCCCAGCAGTACGCCCCAAGCGTAGCGGCGTCCCCCCAGCAACACGGCAGCCAGGGCCAGTCCGCTCGGTAGCCAGATGATGCTGACAATCCCGGTACCGCTGAGGAATTCGATGGTGCCGCGCGCCAGCAGGGCGTAAAGCACGGCCATCCCGATGATTTTCAGCATCGGGGCTCGGGAGGTCCATCGCGTCATGGGAGTGACCATATGCCAGGCTGTATGGGGCTGATGACTGGATAGTAAAATTCGAGCATAACCCATGCCCGCGGCGATGCCAATCCCGTTGGTCGGGGATCAGTGCATGTGTCAGCGCAGGCCGAGAGTGTGAAGCGTGTGGCTGCGTACGCGCTGTAACAACGCGCCATCCTCGATCAGCGATTGCCCGTAGGAAGGGATCAGCGCCTGCAGCGTCTGCCGCCATGCCGTCTGTTGCATACGGTCGCGGAAACAGCGTTCGATCACCGTCAGCATGGCAGGCACGGAGGTCGATGCTCCAGGGGAGGCGCCCAGCAGGGCCGCCAGCGAGCCATCTGCCGCGGCCACGATTTCGGTCCCGAATTCGAGCTTGCCCCCCTGATGCGGGCAATGCTTGATGATCTGTACGCGCTGGCCGGCGGTCGCCAGTTCCCATTCGTCATCGCGTGCCGCAGGGTAAAAGTGGCGCAGCGCATCCACCCGTTCAGCGTGGGACTGGAGGACCTCGCCCACGAGGTAGCGCGTGAGATCCATGTTATGCCACCCAGCCCCCAGCATGGAGGCGAGATTGTTGCGTCGCACCGAAGCCATCAGATCCAGCAGCGACCCGCGCTTCAGGAAACGCGTGGTAAAACCCGCATAGGGACCGAACAGCAGGGCCGGTTGCCCGTTGATGATGCGCGTGTCCAGATGCGGCACCGACATCGGCGGCGCCCCCAGCGGGGCCTTGCCGTAGACCTTGGCGTGGTGTTGCCGGACGACTTCCGGATTGGTGCACACCAGCCATTGCCCGCTGACCGGGAAGCCGCCGTAGCCACGGCTCTCGGGAATGCCGGATTTCTGCAGCAGGGGTAGCGCGCCGCCACCTGCGCCGAGAAAGACGAAGCCGGCGTCCACGGTTTTGTGCGTGCCGCTGCGGCGGCACGCGATCTCTACCTGCCAGCGGCCCTGTCTCTGGCGCAAGCGGCGCACCGCGTGGCCGGTGTGCAGGGAAAAATCCGGTCGTTGCTGCAGGGCGCTGACCAGATGACGGGTCAGCGCGCCGAAGTCGACGTCGGCCCCATAGGCGACGCGCGTGGCAGCCAATGGCATAGAGGCATCGCGTCCCTGCATCACCAGCGGCATCCATTCCGCCAGTTGGGCGGGGTCTTCGCTGTAGGCCATGTCCTGGAACAGCGGGTGTGCGCTGAGCAGGGCGTGGCGCTGGCGCAGGAAAGCCACGTCTTCTTCCCCCCAGACGAAACTCTGGTGCGGTGTGGGGTGGATGAAGGCCTTGGGCCCGGGCAGGGTGTTGTCTTCCACCAGGGATGACCAGAGTTGCAAGGATACCTCGAAAGAGGCATTGATCCCGAGCGCGCGGTCGATGCTGACCTTGCCGTCCTTGGCCTGCGGCGTGTAGTTCAATTCGCAGTAGCCGGCATGGCCGGTCCCCGCGTTGTTCCAGCCGTCGCTGCTTTCCAGCGCGACATCGTCGAGCTGTTCCACCATGAGGATGCGCAGGGCGGGATCCAGCCGGCTGAGCAGGGTGCCCAGCGTGGCGCTCATGATGCCGCCGCCGACGAGCAGGACATCAACCTTGGTAACTTCGGACATGCGATGGATTTTTCGTAGGTGGCAGCTAAAGAAAAAGGGGCTTCACGCCCCTTTATTCTTGCACGACTGCGCGATTACTTCACGCGGTTCTTGTATTCCATGGTGCGGGTGTCGATTTCGATCTTGTCACCGATATCCACGAACAGCGGCACCGGGATTTCGAAGCCGGTGTTGATCTTGGCAGGCTTCATCACCTTGCCCGAAGTGTCGCCCTTGACGGCCGGTTCGGTGTAGGTGACTTCGCGCACGACGGAGTTCGGCAGTTCGACGGAAATCGGCTTGCCGTTATAGAACACCACTTCGCATTCCATGCCGTCCTGCAGGAAGTGCAGGGCGTCGCCCATGGTTTCGGCTTCGACTTCGTACTGGTTGTAGTCGGTGTCCATGAACACGTACATCGGGTCGGCGAAGTAGGAGTAGGTCACTTCCTTCTTTTCCAGCACCACGACGTCAAACTTGTCGTCAGCCTTGTAAACGGCTTCGCTCGGGGACTCGGTGAGCAGGTTCTTGAATTTCATCTTGACCACGGAGGAGTTGCGACCGGACTTGCTGTATTCGGCCTTCAGCACGACCATCGGGTCGTTGCCCACCATAAACACGTTACCTACGCGGAGTTCCTGAGCTGTTTTCATGTGATGTCCTGCAAATATTGGGGGGTAAAAAAGCCGCGCATTATACCCGATTTTTGCAAAAAATCACTAGGTTAGAGGCGAGATCGGTTTGCAACGCGAGCGTGTCGGACCACTGCCGCGCATGCGCCGTTAACGCATCCCGATGGGCGAGCAGGGATTCCCAGTCGAGCGGACCGCCACCGTTCCAGCCGAGGTGAAATGTCTTGAGGGCAGCCGCCGTCGCCGGCGGGAGTGTGGCGGTATAACGGTCGAGGAAAGCGGCCAGCTTGAGCAGGTGGGTGTTTTCCTCCTGCACGTAGGGTTGCCAGACCAGCGGTCGGGCGGCCCATTGAGCGCGCACGAAAGAATCTTCCCCGCGCACGAAGTTGAGGTCGCTGGCCCACAGCAGGCGGTCGTAGTCTTGCTGTGGGAGAAAGGGCAGGACGTGCAGGGTCAGCGCGCCGCGCTGCAGCCGGTCGCCCGCCTCCAGTGAGGGAACACCGAAATGCGCGGCCGCCGGGGTCAGGGGCTTGCCCGTAGGCAACAGACAGCACACGGGTTGCGACGAATGCTCCCAGGCTTGCAGCAGCGGCCCGATGGGGGCGGTGTCGTAGCTGAACAGCGAGACGTATAACGTTTCAGCCGTAATGGCGATTCCCCGCGCGCTGAGAAAATCCTGGTTCACAAAGGCGTCGCGCTGCCGGATCAGGTCGTGCTCGCGCAGCAGGCCGCCGGTGGCAGGCGTAAAGCCGGGAAAGAAGAAATGCTTGGTCAATGGCAGGCGTGGGTGAGGGGAGGCCATGGCATGGCAGCCTTCGACCCAGGTCTCGGCCGACAGGTATTCGAGGTTGATCCAGACGGGCTTACGCGCGGTCCGTGCCATGGCGTTGATATAGGCCTCGGGCAGGTCGCAACCGAAAGCCTCGATCACGACGTCGGCAGGCTCGGTCTCGGGAAAGTGCATGGTCCAGTGGCACACTTCGATGCCATCGAGGTGCTGGGTGGTTGCCTGCTGGTCCGTTTCCGGGTGGAGCGGACGCAGGCTGGCCAAGTCATCGACCCAAAGGCGCACCTGCAGGCCATGTTCGTGCGTGAGTTGCCGGGCGAGGCGCCAGCAGATGCCGATATCGCCGTAGTTGTCGATGACACGGCAGAAAATATCCCAGCGTGTCACGCCGTCTCCGGGGCGCGGTAAGCCACTTCCAGCACTTCGTATTCTTCTTCGCCACCCGGTGTTTCGACGCGCAGGCTGTCGCCCGGCTGTTTGCCCATCAGCGCACGCGCCAGCGGCGAAATCCAGCTGATGTAACCCTTGGACGGGTCCAGTTCGTCCTGACCGACGATGCGGTAGGTGTGCTCCTCGTCCTTGGTGATGGAATACAGCGTCACCCATGCCCCGAAAAAGACCTTTTCCAGCCCCTGCTGATCCTTGGGATCGACTACGACCGCGGCATCCATGCGTTTCATCAGAAAACGCAGGCGCGAATCGATCTGGCGCAGACGGCGCTTGCCGTAGATATAGTCGGCATTTTCGCTGCGGTCGCCGTTGCTGGCGGCCCAGGCAACGTCGCTGACGACCCGCGGGCGTTCGGTGCGGTAGAGTTGGTCGAACTCGGCCTTCAGCGTGGCATAACCTTCGGGCGTGATGTAGTTTTTCTGTTCGGCCATGGCGCTTCGGTGGGAGGTTGCAAACCATGATTTTAGCAGTCCTGCCCGTTGCGAACGTAGTGATTGACTCGGGGCGAAACTGGCGTACGATAAGCCCCTTGTTCGCAGTAAGGGATTGCCATGTCCAGACTCGACCAGCCATTTCTCCAGATCGATCCCGGCGACCGCGCCTTGATCGACGCCGAGCATGCCCGGCTCGAGCAGTTCATGCTCGACCTCCGCGACACCTGTGAGAATTTCAACAAGCACGGTGATTGCTTTCAATGCACCAGGGCGCAGGTGGCTACCTGCCAGGGGCGCGTCACCTCGTTTTTCTACGACTTCATGGATCTGATCGCCGAGCACGTGGAAAACGAAGAGGCCATCATGCGCCGCATGTTGATCGATGCGGATAACGATGCACATTTTCGGGCACACCAGGTCGAGCACGCGCGACTGCTGCGCGATGTACGCGAGTTGATGCGCAAGGCCTCGGTCCACGCCACGCAGGGCAACCCGTCGGCCTCCATCCGTCTGTTGTTCATCAAGATCGCTGAAATGTTCGGCGAGCATGCCCGCCAGTACGACGGCGAGTTTCTGGGGCATATGCATCACTAGCTTCTCTCTGATGACAGTGCGCCCGGGGCCGGGCGGCCTTACAATACTGCCCATGCACCCTGCACTGATCCTCTGTTCCACTCCTCGTCTCACCCGCAGCCTGCGGCAGGCCTACGCCCGTCGCCAGCAATCGCAAAACAAAACACAATGGGAAGCTTTGCCGGCCACGACCTTGTCGCAGTGGCTGGGCGAAGTGATCGGTGACGCGCTGCTACGCGGCGAAATCGTCGCGGAGGCGGTGCCGGCGATGGTGCCCGGCAACTTGCAGGAACGCATCTTGTGGGAGCGGGCTGTCGAGAGCAGCCTGAGCGGCCATGCGGCCGAGGCCCTGTTCGACAAGGCGGGCATGGCGGCTACGGCCATGGAGGCTAATCGTCTATTGCAGGCCTGGCGGATTGTCTTGCCTGCAGGCGAACAAACGGAGGAGACCGAGCAGTTCCTGCGTTGGCGTGCGGCGTTCCGCAAGGCGTGTGCACAGTCCGGTTGGCTGGAGTCCACCCGCTATCAGGAATGGCAGATCGATCAGTTGGAGGCAGGCAAAGGCCGTCTGCCGCATGCCATTCGACTGGCCGGATTCGACCGGGTCAGCCCGCAGGAGCAGCGGCTGTTGGCCGTGCTGCAAGCGCGCGGCGTCGCGGTGTCATTCTGGCAGGAGGCCGCCGTAGAGGCGGTCGAGGTGGAGCAGGTGCGCTTGCCGGATCAGGAAGCCGAGTGTCGCGCGGTGGCGGCCTGGGCTGCCGCGATCCTGAGCGAGCGCCCGGATGCCCGGCTGGCGGTAGTGGCCCCCGATCTTGCGGCGGTGCGTTCCCGGCTGGCAGCTTTGCTGGATGATGTGTTGCAGCCGGACACCTTGTGCGCCGCGGCCAGCGAGTCGCCGCGCCGTTATGACTTTTCCCTCGGGCAGCCGTTGTCCTCCGTCCCGGTGGTGGGGGCGGCACTCAGCCTGTTGCGTATGATGAGCGCGCGCCGGCAGGTGGAGCAGCGCGTGATGAGTGGGCTGTTGTTGCAACCGTACTGGTCAAACGGCGGTCGCGAGGCGGACGGCCGCGCGCTGCTGGATGCCGCCATGCGACAAAAATTGCCGGCCTTCTTCAGTTTTGACCGGTTCGTGCGATTCGTCCGCCATCAGACAGAACAGGGGACGCGAACGCAAGGGCTCGCCGAAGCGCTGGAAAACCTGTCGATCCTGATGCAACGGCAGGCTGCGCGACAGGCGCCTTCTGCATGGATCACCCTGTTCCGGCAACTGCTGGGCGCTGCGGCATGGCCCGGTGATCGTAGCCTGTCCAGCCATGAATTCCAGGCGCGCGAAGCGTTTCATGAGGCGCTGGAGGCCTTGCGAGAACTGGATGCCTTGTTGGGAAAAGTCCCTATGGGAGAGGCCGTGCGCTATCTGACTCAAGCTTGCCGAGAACAGATTTTTCAACCGCGCACTCAGGGCGACCCCAACATCACCATCATGGGCATGCTGGAATCGCTGGGCGAACCGGTAGACGCGATGTGGGTGATGGGCATGAACGATCATGTCTGGCCGCCGCCGCCGCGCCCCAATCCCTTGCTGCCGGTGGCGGCGCAGCGCGGCGCGCGTGCACCAAATGCGGATAACGGAGTACAGAACGAATTCGCGCAAGCCATCCACGCACGGTTGATGCGGAGCGGGCGGAAACTGGTGTTCAGCTACGCCGAGGCCGAGGGGGACCGCAAACTGCGTCCCAGCCCGCTGATCGCCGAGTTGCCCGCGTCCGAGCGGGAAGTCCCCACCGCCAGAACGCTGGCGGAAGTGCTGGCAGCAACGCCAAGCCAGCGGGAACAAGTGGTCGATCATCAGGCCCCGGAAGTGGTAGAAGGCGAACGCGTGCGCGGTGGTGCCCGCCTGTTGAAGGCGCAGGCCGTCTGCCCGGCGTGGGCCTATTACCAGTTTCGCCTCGGTGCGACCAAGCTGGCAGAGCCGGTGGAAGGGCTGGATGCCGCAGGCCGCGGCACGTTACTGCACGTGGCGCTGGAATGTTTCTGGGCCGGGCGTGATTCCCGCTGGCTCGCGGCACTGGACGATGCAGCCCTGGATGCTGCAGTCCGTACCGCCGTCGAACAAGCCGTGACGCAGTTCAACGCCGAACGGGACGAGGCCCTGCCTGAGGGGTTTCTGGGGTTGGAAGCCGAACGCCTGCACAAAGTGGTGCTGGGCTGGGTGCGTTTTGAAAAAACGCGCGAAACGCAGTTCACCGTGGCGGCCTGCGAGCAAGAGCAGACACTGGAGATCGAAGGCATCACCGTGAAACTGGTGATGGACCGCATCGACCGGCTGGAGGATGGCGGCGTAGTGGTGGTCGATTACAAGACCGGCGCGGCGCTGGATATCAAGAACTGGGCAACCGACCGTATGACCGAACCGCAGTTGCCGATCTATGCCTCGCTGGCCTTGTCGGGCGAGCAGGTGGTGGCCGTGGCCTTCGCCCGGGTGCGGGTGGAGGAGCCGCGCTACGTGGGGGTGGCGGTCACTGAAAACGTATTGCCGGGTGTGCCCGGACTGGGGGATACCAAGGTGCGCAAGGATTTTCCGGAGACACGCTTCCCGGATTGGAACACCCTGCTGGAACACTGGCGCCAGCGCGTGGCCGCCATTGCCCGTGAAGTGCGCTCGGGCGAAGCGGCGGTACGCTTTACGGATGAGGCCGATCTGGCCTATTGCGAGGTGTTGCCGTTGTTGCGCCTGCCCGAACGACGTTTGCTGCTGGAGTCGCAGCAGACGTAGCTACCCGGCCTTGCGCCCGTGCCGGTAGATGAAGTGGTATACCACGCCCACCAGCACGCTGCCGCCGATCAGGTTGCCCAGGATCACTGGGACGAGGTTATGCGCGAAGCCGGCCCAAGTGATGACCGGCTGGGCCTGATCCTGCAGCATCATGCCCAGCGGGATCAGGTACATGTTGGCGATGCTGTGCTCGAAGCCAGCGGCGACGAAGGCGGAAATCGGGAAGATGATCGCGACTACCTTGTCGACCACGCTGCGCCCGGCCAGCGCCATCCACACCGCCATGCACACCAGGACGTTGCACAGCACCCCCTTGAAGAATGCTGTCCAGAACGGCATGCTGGTTTTGGCGGCGGCGATCTGCACGTATTTGGCGGCGATCAGGCCGTTGTTCATCTCTGCATGGCCGGACAGGTATACCACCACCGCCAGCCCGGCCGCGCCGATGAAGTTGGTGCAGCAGACGATGACCCAGTTGCGCAGGACCTCTGCTGTGGAAATCTTGCCGTCGCACCAGGCCATGGCCAGCAGGTTGTTGCCGGTGAACAGTTCGGCTCCCGCCACGACGACCAGTACCAGCCCGAGCGAAAACACCAGGCCGCCCAGTACGCGGCTGGCGGCGAAGCCCAAGGTAGGGTCCGATGCGACCAGCACGAAGTACAGGGCCCCCAAGCCGATGAAGGCACCTGCCACGATGCCCAGCATGGCCATGGGCAGCAGTGGCAGGCGGGCTTTCACGACACCGATGTTTTCGACGCGCTCGGCGATTTCCTTGGGGGAGAATGCATCAGATCCAAAAATTTCAGCCATGGGGCAGATCCTTAACAGGGGCGGGCGCATGGCCCTTGTGACGAATGTGGGGGAGCCAGCCGGTACTGTGGATACGCCACACTGATGGCAGGTAGGCTGCGATCACGCACAGGCCGGCCAATGCCGCCAGCCAGCCGCCGATGGGGTAAGGCGCCGTGTCGCGCCTGGCCGGCTTGAGCTTGCGCATCTCGGCTAGCACGCGCTCCCGGCCATCGCCACGGATGTAGTGTCCGTGAATCGTCTTGGCAAGAGACTGCAGGTATTTTTCGTCCAGCACGGACAGATAGCGTTCATAGTCCGAGGTGGCAACGGCATTGTCACGTTCACCGCGCGTTTCCTCCGAAACTTGGGCGATGCCAGGCTCCAACTGGTAGGTGTTGTTGGACCAGTAGCCGATGACCTTGTTGTTCTCGTCCATTTTGGGAATGGGCGTACGTTGGTCGCTGCCAATCCCAACCAGAAGCCAGCCCTTGCCGCCTTGCCAGTTAGACAGGTCGGCCATGTTGAAGGCATGTAGGCGAGGGGCCTCCTCGCCATCGGAGAAAAACACCACCTGCGCCGGTTCAGGCAGCGCCTTGACTGCAGCAGAGGCGGACAGCAGGCCAAACCCGATGCGGCTGTTCCCGTGCCAGGCCTGACGCCATTCCAGATGCTCGATGGTGTCCTGAATGGCATCGAAACTGCCGCAAACTTCGACGGGGTGGAACAGGGTGGACGTGATGACGCCCGCAAACAGCGCGACCCCGACGCGGGTACCGCACGGCATCTGCGCGATCGAGTCATGCAACAGCTGCCGCGTGTAGGCAATGCGGCTGGCTGGCTTGCTCTGTAGCGACATATCCTCGGCGTTCATGCTCTGGGTAATGTCGACCACCAGCAGATACGTGTAAATATCCCGTTTGAGCGGGATGGTGGGGTGAAACAACGCGATCAGCAGCAGGGCCAGTGCCGCAGCTAGCAGGGTTGTTTCACGTCGTTGCCGCAGCAGATCGTACAACTTGCGCATGTCATTGGACATTGGTTAAACCGAATGAACTCGATTTAACCATAATTGATGCGAGGATGCTTGCTCGGCAAAAACATTTAGGGAAGCCCTGAATAAGTCTGTCACCCCGGCAAAGGCCGGGGTCCAGCCCATTGAAGACACTGAGAGAGAGATTCCCGGGAGCAGCTTTATGGGATAACACCATATTGATATATATGGAAAATATTGATTGTTGCTAAACATTTTGCTAAATTGTTTAGCAACCGTAACCGAGGAAGATTCAGTGCGCTTTAGCGAGTTAACATTGTCAGCCCAAACGGCTTATGCCGAGTTGTTTGAACAAACACGCACCTTTGAGCTCAGCAATGCTTTATCTGGCTTGAGTGGTAGCTTTCAAAAGCTGCACCGTAAAAATCAGGATTACTGGTATTGGGCTTTTAGAGATGTAAATCAAAAAGTGCGGATGTTGTACGTGGGGCCTGATGATGACAGGGTTCGCGCCTTGGTCGCATTATTTGAAAAAAATAAGCACAAAAAACCACTGGAACCGGCGGCGTTGTCAGCACTGGCATTAGGCAACGCCGGGGCGGCACCCAAACATTTCAGAATGATCAAACGCCTAGCGGATTATGGATTTTTTAGGGCCGGCGGGGTACTCATCGGCACGCATGCTTTTTTGGCGATGGGTAATTTACTGGGCGTAAAGTGGCACGATGGTGCGGCCACGCTGGATGTGGACTTTGCGCACGCGGGCAAAAACATCTCGGTAGCCTTGCCCGCCGATTTAAAAATAGATGTCCATGACGCACTGACTTCGCTGGAAATGGGGTTATTGCCCATCACACAATTTAATGGCAAACCCGGCGCACAATATCGAAACCCGCAGGATGCAGAGCTACGGATTGATTTTGTAACCAGCATGAACCGTAGTGATAAGCCTGTGCTGATCCCCAACCTTAACATTGCGCTAGAACCACTTAAGTTCATGGAATTCTCGTTGCAAGACACAACGCAAGCTTGCGTGATTAGCCGTACAGGGGCCTGCGTAGTTAATATCCCCGCACCGCACCGTTACGCCGTGCATAAACTGATTGTTTATGGTGAGCGACCAATCAGCGAACGTGCCAAATCGACTAAAGACATCCTTCAGGTAGCCAGTCTGGCCAGTTACTATTTGGCGACAGGGCAAGCGCAAGCGCTCAACGCTGCATGGCAAGATGCAATCAGTCGAGGCAAAGGTTGGCAAAACCGCGCAGAGCAAGGCTTAGCCGCCTTGCTAAGAATTGCACCAGAGTTGGAATTGACGAATCTGTGGGGGTAACTTCAATTCATAGAAAGTGGGCAGCCCCCGGATTGTCCGCTGTTACACCTCGGCAACCTCTTTCGATTCAGGCGCCACCGCTCTACGTGGCCTACCGGATTTTCCCGGTAAGGCGCGTTGTCCCAGCGCTGCCGAAATTTGATCCGCGAAGTGTGCGTTGCCCAGCGCGAAATTTCCGTTCGTTGCCCGTCGAATTTCATCCACCAACCCAGGCTCAAGTTCAAAACGAAACAACTCGCGATACGTCGCCAGCCTGGTTGCATGATCGTGCCCCAGCGCCGTATAGAGCGAATGCGGCTGCACCAGTGCGTCCGCCTCGCCCTGCCCATTTGCCCGGAAACTCGACCAACGGTACTCGGCCGGATGCTCCACCATGTTGGCCCGCACCGGATTCAACTCGATATAGCGCTGACAGGCCAGCAAATAAGCTTCCTCCTGAATCGGACACGACCGAAAACGCCCCTCCCACAATGTTCCGCTTCGCCGGTAAGTACGGTTCACATACTGCACATAACGCTGGCCAAGAGCCTTCATCAGCGCCCCGGCAGCCCCAGCGCGGTCAGGCGAGACCAGCAAATGCACATGATTCGTCATCAGCACATAGGCATGAACCCGGCAGCCAGTTTTTTCAGCATGCTCCTTCAGCCAATCCAGATAAAAGCGGTAATCCTCATCGGCAAAAAAACAGGCCTGTCGATTGTTGCCGCGCTGGATCAAATGAAGAGGTACATTTGGCAGGCTAAGGCGGGGGCGACGTGGCATCACGACTCCGATCAGAAGCAGATGGGGCGAGCTTAGCAGAAAACCGTGGTCTGTCCCCTATTACTCGCTATTGTCCCCTATTACTCGCTATTACTCGTTCCCACAACGTGCCGCTACGGCGATAGGTAAAGTTGAAATACTGCACATACTTGCGGCCCACCGATTGGAATACCTTGCTGATGCTGTTGTCGAATTGTGGCGTTGCAAGCAGGTGGATGTGGTTGGTCATCCACACATAAGCGTGAACGTGCAAACCATGCTTGATCGAAGCCTCAACCAGAGCGTCGCGGAAAAACTGGTAGTCGGCATCTGCAGCAAAGATAATCTGCCGGTTATTACCTCGCTGAATAATATGCTGCGGCTGACCGGGAACAACATAACGTGGTAAGCGTGCCATGGCGTATGGGAATGATTGAATTCAAAGCACTGAGGATATCAGCATTTCACTAATCGTGTCTGACCCCATTTATCGTCCAGGCCGACAACCGCAAGGCGCTGCAACAGTTGCTGCAGGCCTGGGTACCGCTGCTGCGCGACCTGCCATCCGGCAACAAGGTACGCTGGTCGGTGGATGTGGACCAGCTGGAGTATTGAACGCAGGACGCTCGCCGCCTACCCTTCCAGCTTGAAATCGACCCGGACGATGATCGCGGCTTCAAATGGGGTCACCCATTCATTTCTATCCTCTGAAAAAGTGGAGGCATGTCATCGTTTATCCGCCCCAAAGTCATATTTCAGCGTCAGCCATAGTGCACGTGGTGCGCCGGGACCGACAAAGGTGGTGGAATTCCAGTCACGCGAGTTGTAGTTAAACCCGCTGGCATCGGTGACGCCATATTGGCCGGTCACAAAAGGGTTGATATTGAGTTGTGATGCGCTGAAATATTCCTTATCTAGCAGGTTGGTGATAGACAGCGTCCCCAGCCAGCCACCGCCGAAGTCATAATCGGTATTGAGATTGAACACCGCATACCCTGGTGTCTTGCCGTTACCCAGATAGTTGCGGGTAAGGGTCTGATAATGCCCTGTATTATCAGTCACGATCCAGGGCAATACAGCTGCATGGTGTTGGTTATTTTCGTTACCACGCGCATAGCTCCAGCTATGGGCAACCATTCCCAGGCCGATATGCCATTTATCAGATGCCTGATATCCGATAGTGAGGTTCCCATTGAATTTCGGCATCCCGGGCATCACATTGCCGGGATTGATGGTCATCATGTCGCGAGATTGCCCAGCATTACTATTGTGATTGACAGCACTGTTATCGGCACTAAGGATGGTTGCTTTGCTCTCAAAGGTGGCTTCGCTGATGGCATAGTTGATCTTGAAATCCCAACGATTCTGTTTACCGGAAAGACCCAGCTCCAACCCTTGACGGCGTGTGCGGCCAATAGTGTCAAAAAAGCTTTGTGTGGACGTATAGGCCACGTAATAGATGTCGTCCTGCAGATTGGTACGGTATACACTGGCATTCCATTCCCAGCCATTGGCAAGCGTGCCACGCGCGCCGAACTCCGACGTGCGCGCTACTACCTGTGGCAAGTAGGGGTCACCTGACATCGCTGTGGGCAAGGTGCAGGAGCGGCCATTCACCAGACTTCGAGGCCCGGTTTTATCTCCAGACAATGTGTGCACGGTGACGATAGTGCCATCATAAGCACATCCCAGTTCAATTGCAGAAGGCGCCCTCGTTCCCTGATTCCAGTTGGCATAGAGGTTTAGGTAGGAAGTGGGTGACCAACTTGCCCCAATAGCCGGGTTAAGCTTGTGGTAACTGAACGCTTCGGTTTCTGCCGGATCCATCAGATTGCCATCAAGCAACCGGGCGTCTAAAACAGTGCCGTGCAACAGTTGTTGATCGCAACTGGCTTGCGTGGAGCCTGAACACAGTAAGTAGTCCATATAACTTGACTGATAGTCCATCAAATCTATCGTTGTATTACGGTGGCGAGCTGCGGTGGTGCTGAATACATCGGTATAGTTATATCGCCCGCTGAAGCTCAGATGTAGTGAATCTGTGGGGGAAAAAGTTTCACTCAAATAAGCACTATTGGTTTTGCTACCACCGCTGAAGTTATTGTTGGATAGTGGAACTTGTGCAATGGAGAACTCAGCACCGACCTGGCTGGCGGAGACATAGCCCTTTCTTTCCGCAGTAAGCAAACCCAACATTTGTGAGCTAGTGTAGGTGTCCTTGGCTTCATCATGAGACAAACCGAACATGAGCTTGTGGCGGTCCTCATCCAGGTTGAACTGCATGGAGCCGCCCTTGACCACCTGTTTGATCACAGTATTGGTAATGACCGCAGTTGGGGTGCCATCAATATAGCCAGTATCCGTGCCAAACGTACTGCCATTCCCGGAAAACGCCCCGTTGCGCCTAATGGTGTCGCCTGCCGCATCTAGCGCCAACAATTTCGTTGCATTATTACCAGTAGCATTGTCATTGCCAAGTCGCCCTGTGGCACTATCGATACCATTCCCACCGCACTGCTGCGTATATGGTAGCGATGTAGGGTCAAAGGCATCGACAACTCCGTTAAGTGCTGGCGCAAGCACTATATAGTGCCTTACCCCCATGCCATCTTGATAATAGCCACCGCCACGCCCAGTTCCCTTCCAATCTGCTATGCCATCTCCATCGGTGTCGGGGCCGTTTAAGGGTTCCGATGGCTCAAAAGAATAGTATCCAGCCCTGGAAATATTGCCATGAAACATATTGGCATTGCTCTGCTTTCCAGAAGCCATCATGGCATCAAAATTGGCTTTACCAATTGGATCTGTATCTTCAGGAGTGCTCCCGGGTGGCACAATCGCGGTTGTAATAAAAGAAGGATTCATTGCAGCTTGTATGTTCTGTGCTTGAATATCCGGATCTGGATCTGCATAAACAGTGGCAAGATAATCCGCAACACTGTTATAAGCTCCTAACAAAAAACCTTCATCAAACACACTTGAATCAACCCCAAAAATGGCAGATTCGTCAGCAATGAAATAATTTGGAATCCCGTAGCTATTTGTGCTGGCAAATGCACAGACTGGCTTTTCGCCTGCAGTTGGTCGCCGAGTGGCGGCTCCGCCGTAATTCGCAAAATCACGATTAACGTCAGCAGTATTGGCAGTACGGTCACTCTTGCGGTGATATGCTTGGCCGGTGATGCTGATGTTATCAGTGACCTGAAAATTACCCGCAAGCTGGAACTGCAATAGTTTATTTTTGGTCTTGTCAGGTGAGGTAAACACACTGGTTGGATCTTCTCGATACATTTCCTGCGGAATGAGGCCGTTACCGACAAGTTTATTTCCCGCGTACATCATGCTGCCGTGCAGGTCGAGGTGGTCGTTCCGAAAGCTCAGTTTCCCGAAAATCTGGTTGACCGTGCTTGCAGAGTTATTTCGCCACCCATCCTCATCGAAACGATTCATAGCTAAATACCACCCGAGATAATCCTTGCTGCCCCCGGTGGATAGCATCACCTGCTTACGTCCCCAAGCTCCGGTCAACACCTGCGCATCTGTTCCCGGATCGTCAAAACCATTCTTGGTTCTGACCGCAATGGCACCGCCCAGCGTATTCAAGCCAAAGATGGGATTGGAACCGGGGAAGACATCCAGCCCGGCCAACGCATTCATCGGAATCAAATCCCAATTAACGATGTCGCCGAACGGCTCATTCACACGAATCCCGTCGAAAAATACACTCAACCCCTGCGAAGTCCCAATCTGCGGACTCGCAGTGAAGCCGCGATAGGTAATATCCATCTGGAAAGGATTACCCTGGTAGTCGTTGACGTTGATGGACTGCATTTTGGAGTTCAGCAATTCCGCCATGGTGGTGGCCTTGGATTGCTTGATTTCCTCGGCTGTAATGCTTTGCACGTTGCCGGGGATTTCTTCGCGGGTGAGGTTGAGGCCGGGCATGGGGCCGATCTGCTTGAAGCGCGAGGCGGTGACTTCGACTTTGTCGGTGGTGATGGATTTTTTTTCAGGCTGGCGGGCTGGTTGAATGACGATCGTGTCATCTTCCTGTTGCGCTTCGAGGCCGGAGTTTACCAGCACACGCTTGAGGGCTTCCATGTCGTCGTACTGGCCTTTGACGCCCGGTGATGTTTTACCGTTCACCAGGGCTTTGTCGAATACAATGTTTTTGCCGGTCTGGCTGGCAAACTGTCTGAGTGCAGTCCCCAGTGTTTGCGCTGGAATGTTGATGTTGACTGGAAGCCTGGTGTCGAGCGCATCCGCCATGGCTAACCCCGTGCCACATGCGGTAACTACGAAAATGGCGCTGGATACACACCACCGGGTTCTCATTGTTTTTCGGGTCACATTACTCTCCTCAAAGGTCTTGCTTTGACCATTGACGAGGTAGCGGGCGTTACCCTGACGTGTGTTTGAAAATATTCATCAGCAATTGCGAACCCAGTGATGGTTGGGCGCGCGGCGTGACTTGCCAGCGGCTGAAACCGTGCGGCATTCCCGCTCCGGTTTCAGCCCTTGCTCGCCGTGTTCGGGGCACGGCAACCTGTCCGCTTGCGGAATCGTGGCTTAACGGTTGGTGACCAGCGTCTGGTTTTCCTGCACCTGCAGCCGGACCCCGGCCACCGTGGGCAAGGTGTTGATGAACGCGCGCAGATGTTGAATATCCACCATGGCAGAAATTTCTGTGTGTGTCGTGGATTGGTTCACCAGCGGTTGCGGCAGATAGCGCGACACGGTTTCGGCGACTTCGTCCATGGGCGCGCCATCAAACACCAGCTTGCCTTGCAGGAAGGCAAAGTAATCCTGTGCCGGTTTGTGGCGTCTGACGGGGTCGGCCTGGCCGCTGACTTCGGCAACCTGGCCATTGGTCAGCAGCAGCGGGTAGGGGGCACCCGCTTGCAGGGTTTCCACCAGTACCTTGCCATGGTCTACCGCCACCACGGTTTTGTGGTTGATCATGTTGACCACAAAACGCGTGCCCTTGACCGTGATGCGGGCCTGATCGCTTTCGACGATGAAAGGCCGATCAGCATCCTTGACCACTTCGAACACCGCCTGACCTTGCAGGAGTTTGACGTAGCGCTTGTCACGGTAATACAGGATGCGGGTGTCGCTGTGGGCATCCAGCGTCAGCTTGCTGCCATCGGGCAGCGTGCGGCTGACCATGTTGGTGGTACTGCTGCGCTCGGCGATGGTTTGCAATGGCTGTGCCTGCCATTCTTGCCAGGTATGCCAGCCGAACAGACTGGATATGCCGATCACCACCACCGCGACCAGTTTGGCAACGCTGGCGGTCTGCTTGCGTTTGCGGATGTCGCCTTCCAGTTTGCGGCTGAGCATGGCGCTGGAGAGTTGTTTGATCTGTTCGGAAGAGTCAAAGTCATCCCAGACGCCGGCAATTGTCTGGTAGGCCTGCTGGTTAGCTTCCGAAGCCATCAGCCAAGCTTCAAACCTGCCTCTGTCGGCATGGTCCGGTGCGGCATCCTTCAGGCGCAAAAACCATTTGGAGGCCTGCTCCAGCGCGGCGTGCTTACGGCGGTTCATTGGTCGTACAACAGATAATCTTTGGCGATGGCAATATCCACCAACGCACGCATCATGTGTTTTTCAACCATGTTCAGGCTGATGCTCAGTTCGGTCGCGATCTCGGTCTGGCGCTTGCCCTCGATGCGGTGCATCCAGAACACCTGACGACACTTGGGCGGCAGGCAATCAACAATGTTCTGCAACGCCAGCATGCGCTGCTTGAGGTCGGCAATTTTCTCAGGGGAATAAATGTGGCTGACGAAATGCTCGCTATCGAGCAGCCCGTGCGAGTTGGCAGCGTGCGTATCACTCACGTAATGCGCGGCATCACGGTAATGGTCCACCATGACATTTTTGACAATGCTGCGCAGATAGGCATGCGGCTCATCGACCTTGCCCAGACTGCTTTTGACCGCAAACTTGACGATGGCGTCGTGCAGCACGTCATAGGCCAGATGGATGTTTCTGGTCTGCCCGTAAATGCTGTGGAACAAGTCGGTGTAAACCCACTTGAGATTCAGGTTGCACCAATACAAATCAGAATGAACAGGGGCAAACATAGGCATCGCAAACTGACCAGAGAACACAATAAAACCACCTACGCAATATTTGTGCCTTAAGAAAAATTATTTTTCACGCATTGTTTTTATTGGGTTTTTTATACGCGAGCCTTGCGCAACCCATGCGCACCTGGTTGTATTCAGGCAGGGTGGCTGATTACAACCAGCATCATGGGCTAGCGCCCGGCCGTCCGAGACTCAGGCAATTTGTCTGGCGGAAGGCGCAGGCATTGCAGCAGACAATGTGCGCAACTCCATGTGCGCATGGTAAGATTTCCTTACAAACGGCTACGAAAGGAATCATCATGCTTGCCAAGTTAACCTCCAAGAACCAACTTACCCTCCCCAAGGAAGTTGTTTCCGGGTTCCCCGGTACCACATATTTCGAGATAAATACCGCGAATGGGCAGATCGTTTTAACGCCAGTGCGCATGCAGCGGGCCGATGCCGTTCGCGCAAAGCTGGCCACACTTGGCATCAGCGAGCAGGATGTGGCTGATGCCGTGGAATGGTCGCGCCGCTGATGGCTGTTCCGCGGCTTGTGCTGGATACCAATACGGTTCTTTCCGCATTGCTGTTCTCAAATGGTCGCCTGGCGTGGTTGCGCCCATCGTGGCAAGCTCAACGTTTCGTGCCGCTGGTTTCGCGTGCGACCGTGGAGGAGTTGCTCCGCGTGTTGGCTTATCCCAAATTCAAGTTGACGGCAGCCGAGCGCGAGGATTTGCTGGGCGATTATTTGCCTTATTGCGAGACGGTTGTCGCGCTGGCCCCAACAGGAGTTCCTGCTTGTCGCGATGCGGCTGATATGCCGTTTCTCGCGCTTGCCATCACGGCTGGCGCTGATGCTTTGGTATCTGGAGATGCAGATTTGCTGGTTCTGGCAGACGAATTTTCTATTGCCATCATCGCGCCCAGCGAGGTTGCGACGCGATTCCCTGGCATCATCGGTTAGCAACAAGTCGAGATACCTCACTCCTCCAGCACATTGCGTCGGATGGGGTGTGGTGAGAGCTTACATACGGCGCAATGCCCGATGGTGATTGCGCCCCGCGCGGACTTGAACTCATGCGATTTCAAGCCCGTTGTGAGGGGGTGGCAAGCTGTGGCCGGCGCCGAGGATGGGCGCGCGGCAACGTGAGACTCAGGCCACCTTCCTGGTGGACTTGTGTGTGCGACGCAGGCGTTGCAGCAACAGTACCGGATGGTGGCTGATGTAGGCCGCCAGCAGCAGCAAGGCGGCGATGCCCGCAAGCCACCGGTTCAACTCTACGGGTGCCATGTCGTGGCGGGCCGGCTTGAGGGCATTCATGCCCGCTTGCACGGCAGCCAGGCTATCGCCTCTCACGTAGGCTGCACCAAGTTCGCCGGTGTATTTCTTCAGGTAGGGTTCATCCAGCCTGGAATACTGGCGGTCGTTGTCGCTGGCGGCGACTTCGTCGTTGCGTGCGCCGATGTTTTCCTGCGAAATCTGGGCGATGCCGGGCTGCATGCGCATGCTTTCGGCAGACCAGTAGCCCAGCAGCTTGTTGTCTTCGTCGAACTTGGGGATAGGGGAGTCCTTCTCGGCGCCGATGCCGACCACCAGCCAGCCCTTGCCGCCCTGGAAACCAGCCAGATCGAGGGTGTTGAAGGCATGCAGACGGGGGGCTTCCTCGCCATCGGTAAAGAAGACGACTTGTGCCGGTTCGCGCATGGTACGTACCTGGTGGGCGATGGCGACGGCACCTTGGCGCAGGCGGCTGTTACCGGACCATGCCATGCGCCATTCGAGGTGGGAGATGGTGTCCTGGATCACGTCATAGTTCTGGCACACTTCGACCGGGCTGTAGAGCAGGGCGGTGCTGGCGCCGGCGAACATGGCGATGCTGACGCGGGTGCCGCAAGGGAGGCTGGAAACCGTGTCGCGCAACAGGCGCTTGGTGTATTGCAGCCGGCTGGCCGGCTTGCCATCCACGGTCATGTCGACCACGTTCATGCTCTGGGTGATGTCGACCACCAGCATGTAGCTGTAGATGTCGCGTCGCATTTCCACCGTCGGGCGCAGGAGCGCGAACAGCAGCAGGAGCGCGGCACTGCTCAGCAGGGCCGCATCGCGGTGATGCTTCAGGTACTCCAGCAGCGAGGCAAGATGCTTCATGGCAGGCCTACGGGGATGTTGCCCATGATCAGGCCGGGCGAATCAGATTCGCCGACGCCGGGGGAAGGGTCGTCCGGCAGCATCATCAGGATGCGGTCCAGATTGTGGCGGGCATCCCAGTGCGTGTTCTCCAGCTTGAGCGATTGGATGTAGGCGGTCTTGGCCTGGGTGAGCAGGTAGACGGCCTCATCGCGTACGGTCATGTCGCGACCGTTGATCAGCAGGCCACGCAGGAAGAAGATGTTGCCGAGGTTGTATTGCACTGCGGATTTTTGCGTGGGCGTACTGTTTTCCAGCAGTTGCAGGAACAGCAGGGTGGCATCCTGATAACGGCCGCTCTTGGCCAGCCAGTAGGCGGCGGAGAACTTGGCTTCGAAGGATTGGGTATCCGTTGTCGGCGTCTTGCCGTCCGAAATCGCCTGGTTAAAGCTCTGGATCTGCTGGATGCGGTAGGCTTGCCATGCCGCGCCGATGCCAGAGGCCAAGGCCAGTGCGGCCAATGCAACGGTCAGTTTCTTCGCACTTAGTGCCATGTTCTCACCTCAATTAACTTGATGCCCAACAACAGGGCGATCATGAATGCCGCGATCGCGAAGCAATGGGACGTGAAATCCCGTCCGGGAATCTGTTCCAGGTAACGGATGGGTTTCTTTTCCTTGCGGTTGATGTCCTCGATAGCCAGCGCCAGCGATTGCGGATCTTCTGCCTCGTAAGCCTGGTAGGGTGTGCGCAGGGTCTTGAAATACTGGTTCAGCTCGATCGACGGAGGGAGCGGCTCGTCTTCCTTCGGCTTGAAGTCTTCGTCGAAAATACTGATCGCACCCGGCTGCCGGATTACGATCCAGTACATGGTCACATGTTGCCTGTCCATCCAGTCACGGATCTTCTGCTGCGCGTTCGCCCCCATGCGACCGGCCCCGTCGGACAGCAGAATGATTGCGCGCGAACCGGAGTCCGGCGTGCGCTCGAACATACCCAGCGCGCTGGTCAGGCCAGACCCGATGTTGGTCTGGAACAGCCCCGGGCCGCCCGCGGCGTCAATGGCCGCCAGAATCGCCTCGCGGCTCTGGGTCAGCGGCATCACGTACATGGCCGAGTTACTGAAGGTCACCATGCCGAACATGTCGTTCTTGCGCTGGTTGACGAAATCCGTGATCAACCGGCGTGCCGCGGCAGACTTGGATTCGCCTGCGCGACCGCTTACGACGGAGCCGGAGAACGGGTCATCCATACTGGCGCTGCGGTCAATGGTCAGCACGATCTGCGCCCCGACGCCCACGCGCTCGACCTGCTGGGCCGCTGTGTGCGGGCCAGCCACGCCCAACACGATGAACAGCAGCGCCAGCACGGCCAGAATTTTGAGCAAAATGCCGGTGAGGTCGGACAGCCGGTCGCGCGGCAACAGGCTGATCGCCGAGTAAGTGCGGCTGTGCGTGCGCTCCAGCAGCAGCGGCAGCAGGGCCAGCGGCAGCAGGAACAAAACCCAGTAGGTGTTGAATAGCATGGTCGTTCGGCCTTACTTCAAACCACGCTCGAAATCGCGGCAGCGGCGGCAGAACTGTTGCAGCCACTGGTGCACATCCCCCTCGATACCGTGCGGCGCCGTGGGTTCGAAGAACACCTGACGCGACAGGGCGAAGAAGCGTTCGATATCCGCTTGCAGCGGGGCGAACTTCGGACGCTGGGCGATAAACGTCTTGGCCTCGAAGATGCCAGAACCGCCCGTGGCATTGAAGGCTTGGTGCATGCGTGAGACTGCCTGCGACAGCCCTTCTGCGGTCGAAGGCAACTTCTTCAGGTCGCGATAGGCGCGGGCGAAGGGCAGGCCCATGCGCGGCAGCCAGGTGCTGGTGCCCAGCACGTACAGCAGGCCGAGCGAGGAGAGCACGAGCACGCCCAGCAATACCTTCAGCCACCACTGGTGTTCGCGGTCATCTTTCAGCAGCGGGCCACGGAAACCGCTCATGTCCTTTTCGACTACTACGGAGCCGTAAACGGCGATCGGCGAAATGCGGAAATTCCAGCTGGGGACGCGCACTTCGAAGTTCTCGCCCTTGCCGCCGAATTTAATGAATTCTGGCGGCAGTGCGGCCGGACGCGCCACGACCTTGTTGGTGAACACCTGATAGCTCAGGTGCAGGGTATAGATATTGCTGCTCACCGTCTGGCTTTTTTCCACCACGACCTTGCTGGTCTCGATGCCTAGCCCCTTGTTCTGGCGCTTTTTGTCGTTGCCGGCGATCGGCAGCGAGGTCGGCAGCAGTTCGTAGGGTTTCTTGACCTCGATGATGGCGGTGCGGGTGAGGATATCGCCCACGGTATAGCCGACATCACGGTCGGGCTCGATGGTCTTGAGGGAGACCGCGCGCGGATCGAGGGCGGCCGGGTCTTCCAGCGAAGCGCCCGTGAGGACGATCAAGGCAAGGGCGGCAAGGAATAGTCGGGTCATGTTCATCATCAGGCAGCCACAAACTGGTAGAAATATTCGGTCAGGTCATCCGGCTCGAACGCGCCTTCCACGAACAGCGGGGGCATGTCGAAACGCATGAACAGCTTATGCAGCGCCTCGCGGCGCGCTTCGAAGGATTGCAGGATGCGCTCGCGGTAAGATTTGCGCAGGAAGAGGGTGCGCCGCGCGCCGGTTTCGCTGTCGGTGATGCTGGCCACGCCGAATTCCGGCAGGTTGCGATATTCGGCATCGTCCCACAGCACCAGCGGCACCACGTGATGGCGCATCAGCGAACCCAGGGATTTTTCCAGTTGTTCCAGCGGCATGTGGAAATCCGACACCAGCAACAGCAGGCCACGTTCGCGCGGCAGGAACTGCTGGATGTCCTGTATGCCCCTCGAGCCAATATGCGGAGGGCGGTACGCCGCCAGCCGCTCGGCCAGTTCAAAGGCGCCATGCACCTTGACGCTGGAATGGAACATGAAGTCTTCGCGCACCAGATCGTCGAAACCGATGAAGCTGAAGGGATCGTTGACCCGGAACGCAGAGTAGGCGGCGGAGGCCGTGATCTGCGAAGCGATCTCCAGTTTGCGCCGCTGGCCGGAAAACCCCATGGAGCCGGAAAGATCGCAGGCGACGGTCACGGGTACCGAGCTCTTCTGGTTGAAGATGCGCACCCACACCTGTTCGAACGGATCGCGAATGGTCTGGCGCAGGTCGATGCGACGCGGATCGGGGTAGGCGATCAGCGGGGCATGGCCACGGAAATCCATGCCCAGGCCGCGTTGCGAGCTGGCATGACGCCCCGGATGCCGGCCGCGCGAGCGCCAACCGATCTGGTAGCTGAATTCCTTGATCTGTTCGGGATTCATCAGGGCGCAGCGATAGCGTTGACGATGCCGGTCAGCAGTTCGCGTGCGATCTCGGTGCGACGCATTTCGTAAACCGGGCTGAACACCAGACGGTGGGCCACGGTTTCGTGGAAGACCGCGTGGATGTCGGTCGGCAGCACGGCGTCACGGCCGTTCAGCCAGGCGTTGACGCGGGCAGCACGCATCATCATGGATACGCCGCGCGGGCTGGCACCGGCGAGCACCAGGCGATTGAGGTCGACACCGTCGATCTTGACGCCATACTTGGACGGATCCTTGGTCGCCATCCACAGTTCCAGCGCGTACTTGCGCAGTGTAGGGCTGGCCTGCACGTGGTCCTGCAGCGCCACCGCGATGTCATTCAGCTTGTTGAAGTGCAGCACATCGGGTTCCACGTTGTTCACCAACTTGTCGGCGTTGTGGTAGCGCGTATCGAAAATCAGCGATTCGAGAATCTCTGCGTCCTTGGGCACCGCAATTGCGATTTCCATCATGAAGCGGTCGCGCGCCGCGGAAGGGATTTCGAAGGTTTCTTCCTTCTCTACCTGGTTGCGGTCGGCGAACACCAGCATGTGCGGGAAGTGGTGTTCCTTGTTGAAGGCTGACAGCGTGCGCTCTGCCATCACCCGTAGCAGCAGCGAGTGCACCTGCGGACGGGCGCGGTTGATTTCGTTGAAGAAGAACACGGCCAGGTCTTCGCCGCAGCGCAGCAGTGGGCCGGCGTCGACGTGCGGGCGGCCATCTTCACCCAGATAGGTGTGATACACCAGATCATTCGGCATCAGGTCGATGGTGCCTTCGATACGTTCGTAACCGCCGCCGATGCCGCGGGTGAACGCACGCAACAGCGTGGTCTTGCCGACGCCGACGTCACCTTCCAGCAGCACGTGGCCACGGGCGAAAATGGCGGTGGTGATGAGGCGCACGGCCTTCTCCTGACCGACCACGACCTTGTTAATCTCGGATTCCAGTTTCAACGCCTGATTGCGCCACTCGGTGAGTTGGGTATCGGTGCTTGCCATCTTCAGTCGGTTCCTCGGTTAGTGGTGTCGTGGTCTGGCAGGTCACTGCCAGCGCCGGTTTTGGTCGATTCTAACATCGCTTGTTGTTGGTGTTATCAGGTGCCCATGGCACCGTTTTTTGCAGTATGCCACAAAGCATACTAACTAGTACGTATTTATTTGGCGTTGTCGATCAGGATGTTTGCCAGTTCACGGGCGTGGCTGACAGCGCCAGCATCACGCTGCATATTCTCCGTGATCGCTGCACCTTCGATCACCATCGAAAGTTGCAGTGCCAGGGCGTCGGCGCTCTTGATGCCGACCTCGCTGGCGATCCCTGCGAGGGTGTTGCGCAAAGTCTTGGCGAACTCGACCGAGGTCTGGTGCACGGGGTTGCCTGCCTCCGGGAACTCGACCGAGGCCTTTACGAAGGCAAAGCCCTTGAATTCCGGATCCTCGATCCAGTCCATGACGGCGTTCACAAGCGTCTTGATCCTGTCGCGCGGGGCGGTAGCCTTGCTACTGACACTTTGGCTGGCAGTACGCAGCGCCAATTTCTGCCAGAGTTTTTCGTCGTATTGCTTCAGATATTCAAGGATCAATTGTTCCTTGGATTTGAAGTATTTGTATAAGGTGACTTTGGCGATGCCGGCCTCCGCGACGATGGTATCGACACTGGTGGCGTTGATGCCGCGGTTGGAGAACAGGTCGGACGCGACGCCGAGGATGTGTTCGCGCATAGGGGTGGCCATGAGAATTATCCTTTAGTCCACGAAGCCGTGGTGTGCCCGTTTTTGGGTGCATAGTAGCAGTCAGCAGATTGGGTTTTTTGGAACCATGCGAGCAAGGCTCGAATGTTTTCGCGATCTGCCGTCGGGTTTTCAGGTGTGCGGAAGTTGATGACGTTGGTATAGGCAGTCATTTGTCCTGGAGGCAGCATCAAGAGTTGAGGTGCCTGGCAGATGCCACGGGCGAACTGCTCATGCAGGTTCAGTATGGTCTCCATGTCCCCCGGGCTAATACCTGATGGCACAAGTACGGCCTGTTGTGTTGCAACAACCAGGCCATGACTTTTGGGATGTAGAGGCGTGTTCGATGCAATCAGATGCCAGCTCAGAAAACCCGCAAATATGCTTGCAGCGAATCCTCCGCAGGCCAGCAGTGCATGTCGTGTACGACGATGACGAGTGCGTGATTGTGCGATGACGGCGCGCGCTGCATTGGCCGCTTCGGACAACGCGCGGAGTTCAGGGTTGCGTAATTCCTCCGCAATGGCGCCTTGCAGCAGGATCACCAGATGGCTGGCCAGCATGTCCGGCTTTTCAGCGCCGGCGGAGCTCGCCAAGCGTGAAAGGAAAGCCTTGAGCTGGTTGCAACTCTGCACGCCAGCCCCTTGCGCATAGGACTCGACCAGCGTGTCTCGTATGCCGGGTGCGCCCATCCAGTTTTCGGCTACGCGAAAAATTGCCAGCAGCCGTTCGGCAGGCGTTTTGGCAGAGCCTTCAATCATATGGAAAAACCACTGACTCTCTAGCGGGTTCATAAGAACCTCCATATACATACTAGTCAGTACATTGTGGCACGGATTCGAAAAATTCCAAACGTAAAAATTCATGTTTGAAAGGGTGGCAAGGGAGATCGGTTTGCGTACTGCTCCCCAATGGCTATTTATTCTGGCTCGCGCGTCGCCAAGCGCGCGGGGGGCGGAGCTGGGGATGGTAACGATGGATTGATAAGGCCTTGCCTGTCAGTATGGCGCTGCAGGGCGATACTGACTTGGCTGGGGCAGCGCGGGAAGTTGATCGGGGCAGTGTTGTTGCGAACTGTGTCGGCCCTTGATCAGTTCTGGAGAGGTCGTGTCTCTTGGCTTGGATCGTTGTCGTGGATGCACACGCGATTGCGACCTTCGTTCTTTGCCCGATAGAGCGCTTGATCGGCCTGGTTGAGCAAGGTATCGACATTGGTGTCTTTGTCGACAAGTGTTGCCACGCCCAGCGAGACGGTGAAGTGCAAGGGCAGCCCGCCATCTGGCATGACGCGTGCCCCAGCCAGGGCGCTGCGCAGCCGCTCGGCGGCATCGACGGCCTGCTGGCTGCCGGTCTCGGGCAACAGCACGGCAAATTCTTCGCCACCGATGCGGCCGGCGAGGTCGACATCCCGCAACGTGGCTTTGCAGACCTCCGCTAATTTTCGCAGCACGATATCGCCAACCTTGTGGCCATAGGTGTCGTTCACCTGCTTGAAATGATCAATGTCCAGCATCAGGATGGACAATTCCCCGCCGTAACGCAGGACGCGTGTCAGTTCATTTTCGGCCTGCGCGAGGAAATGGCGTCGATTGGCGAGGCCGGTCAGGTAATCGGAGTAGGCGCGGCGTTCCAGTTCGTCGTGGTTGAGGCGATTCTCGATGGCAATGCTGGCCAGGTTGGCGGCAAAGCCGATGCGCTCGATGTCTTCCAGTTGCGGGCTTTTGGGTTGGGTATGGTAAATGGCAAACGTGCCCAGCACCTTGCCGTGCGAGGATAGAATCGGCTCAGACCAGCAGGCCTGAAGCCCGGCATCCTGTGCCAGTTTGGCATACGGTTTCCAGTAGTCGTGGGTCTGGATATCCTCGACGATGACGCGCTGGCCCAGGTAAGCTGCTGTCCCGCAGGATCCCACACCCAACCCAATTTCGACGCCATCGATGGCCTGGTTGTAAAAATCGGGCAGGCTGGGGGCCGCGCCGGTCATCAGATGCTTTCCTTCCGCATCCAGCAACAGCACACTGCATAGCGCGGTGTCGTCTTCGTGTTCGGCCTGGCGCACGATCGCATGGAGGATATCGGTCAACTCGGCCCCGCGCGCCACCATTTCCAGCATCGTGTCATGGGCCTGGGTGCGTTGTTCGCTGATCCAGCGGTCCGTGATGTCCGTGAAGTTGACCAGCCGACGGTTGCCGACCCACGATGCGCGCAGCACCACGCGGCGTACCGAGCCGTTCTTGCAGGTGATGTTGGCTTCCAGTTCCGGCGGTTGAGTGTCGGTTTGGTGCGCGAGGGCCACGTTTTTGTACCATGGGATGATGACCGTTTCCCGGTAGCGTTCATCCGGGTAAGCCAGTCGATACCATGTTTCCATGTCCGGCAGGTCGTCAAGCTGGTAGCCGAACAGCTGCGTAAAGTAGCGGTTGGCGTACTCGACCCGGCCCTCGCCATCAGACCAGCCGATCGCGATGGGGGATGAATCCAGAATGTCCTCCAGCTGAATGCGTCTTTCGGCGTGCAGGTCGATCTGCTGTTGCAGCACGGTTTGTCGGATTCTGGCCAGGCCGCTCGCAGCCAGTGTTTGCGCCATTTCCACCATCACTGCCATGAGGGCTTGCGCACGGGCTTTGTCCACTACAGGGACTTCGGCAATCGACTTCAGGTAGGCCTCTTCGTCATGCCCGAGTTGCGCTGCCTGGGCGCGAAAAAATGTCGTCTCCGGCGCGTCGTGCAATATTTGTCCGAGGAACAGGGTGGCGAGTTGCCGACCCTCGATCACCACCGGCGTCGCGTAATCCATCAATCCGTTTTGACACAGGCCGCCGGCAATCTGCCCATCGCGCAGGTCATGCATGATGGCCAGATTGCTCTCACGGCAACGTGCTTCGCTTTCGGTGTTTGTCCGATGGAATACGGCGCAGACGTTTTCTCCTCCGGCCATGGACAGTAGTAGTGTGCCATCGGCATCCACGACGCCATTGGGAATACCCGTAGCCTGAAAGAAGCTCTGCAGCATGCGCGCGAACGCCGGCATATCGACCAGATCGCTGAATCGGTATTGGGTGGCATCGGTGATGTGGGAGTTGCCAATAAGCATATGCGGATAATTTAGCATGTCAGACGCCTCTTTTCGATCCATCCGGTTTGGATTTGGCATGGGGCGGTATCAACACACAAAGCAGCTGGATTGATTTAAGTGACCCAAAGGTGATTTGTGGTGGCATAATCCTTCCTGATGCAAACCGAGCTCGACACTGACGAAACCCTGATGCTCCGATACTGCGGTGGAGATTGCGCCGCCTTCGAAGCGCTTTACCATAGGCACAGCCGTGGTGTTTACCGGTTTATTGCCTGGCAGTGTCCGCGTATTGATTGGGTCGAGGAGATTGTCCAGGACGCATGGATGTCGCTGCATCGCACTCGGGAAAGCTATCAGCCGACTGCTGCCTTCAAGACCCTGCTATACCAGATCGCGCGCAACCGGATGATCGATCTCCTGCGCCAGCGCAGTGCGGTGCTGGCTACCGACCTTGGCGGCGACGACGAGCCTCAGGAAGTTTTCGAGCACCTGCTTGATCAGCATGAAACCGACGGTGCGCCAGAAGCCACGCTCGAAAAGAGAGAGCTGCATCAGGCGCTGCATCACGCTATTTCCATGCTGCCGCAGGAGCAGAAAGAGGCGCTGGTGCTGCATCAGTTCAGTGAACTGTCCCTGGCCGAAATCGCTGTGATGACCGGTGCCAAGGAAGAGACGGTCAAAGGCCGGCTGCGCTATGCCATGCAGAAGTTGCGGCATGCGATGTCCTACCAGCAGATGTGATGCCTACATATTGATTTATCCCCGTGGGTGATCCATGCACGTTCAAGTACTTGCAGCAATACTTGTTCGATACGTGAAATAACCAACTGGAAGGGATGATCCATGTCAGAGCAGCACAATCAAGCCGTAGCCACCAACCCCAACGAACAAATTCGCCAGGATCTGCTTGAAGCCAGAAAGCACATTCCGCTTGGGCCCAATGCCAGGTCATGGGAGTACGGCGAGACGCAAGCCGAGATTTATGATCAGCTCGTTGAAATCCAGACTCGGAAAATCGTGGCCAGCCAGGCTGTCACTGAAGTCGCGCAAAGTGCGGCACACCAGAATGCGCGGGAGCCGCTACGCATGCCTTCGGCAGATGAACTGCAGCGTGCGGTACACGAGGTCGAAATGATGCGCGATTTGTCCTATGCTGCCAGCAAGGATCGCCAACATATTATCAAGCAGAATGGCGAGCCGGATGCGCGTGACAACCTGCGTGAAGGCTATAACGTGCTAATCAAGCATATGCAGGATCATCCCGAGGTGGCTGGGCATGACGTTGCGGTGATGAATGCGTTCAAGCTGAGCGTCAACAACATGGCGCACGAGCATCATTGGACGGAGGATCGTGCAGATAATGCATTGGCCAATATGATGAAAGCGCATGTGATTGGACTTTCTCAGGAGCGCGCTATCGCCTTGGTCGAGCCAGAGCAGGGGCCCTCGCGTTAATGAGCAGCCTCTGCAATTGCCCGATATCTCTTCAGCGCAATCTGGCAAAGTCTGAGAAAATCGAGTCCTGATGATGCAAAAAGACGACAAACTCGAGCAGGCCCTGAAAAGTCTTGCGCAACCGGAGCCTTCTGCAGGGCTGGATGCGACGATACTGGGCAACGTCAGGCGTGCACTTGCACTGGAGAATTACCAGAAAGCCGAAAATATCCTGCAGTCACAGGGTGAGCGGCTGGATGGGGCGACCAAGGCGCAACTGGCCACCGGTATGCTGGCGATCCGTGAGCAATTCGGGGCGGGGTTCGAGCAAGCCTACGCGGCGCATCTGCAGGCACATCCCCAGCATCCGGTCGAGGTGGCGGACAACGCGCCCGACCTGCAGCGCTGAGCCTCAGGGGATCAGTGCGGCGGCGACGTGCCGCCCTTCGGCCATCAGGATGTTGTAGGTGCGGCAGGCTGCGGGCGTGGACATGCATTCCAGGCCAATGCCGGCCTCGGCCAGTGCGCGACTGAGGCGCGGATGGGCGAATCGGTGAGTTGCACCGGTGCCGAGCAGCACCAGCTCCGGGGCGAGCGATGCCAGATGTTCGAAATGTGAGGCATCCAGGCTGTCAAAATTGCCAACGTGCCAGTCGGGGACCAGTAGCCCGGGCAGCACAATCAGGCTGTGTTCGTAGCGGGTTTCGTTGACTTCGATCCAACCTGGTCCGTAGCCGGTAATCAGATGGTTGCCTGCGGATTGGGTGAGGTGGAGCTTCATGGGTGTATAGAGTGTCGCTTTCAAGTAAAATAGCACACTTTTTAACCCTGCCGAGTATTCGAACGTGCAACCTATCCTCAAATCCTCCAAGCTCAACAACGTCTGCTACGACATTCGTGGCCCGGTGTTGGCGCGAGCGCGCGAGATGGAGGACGAAGGCCAGCGCATCATCAAGCTGAATATCGGCAACCCCGCGCCGTTCGGTTTCGAGGCGCCGGAAGAGATCGTGCAGGATGTGATCCGCAACCTGCCGGATGCTTCCGGCTATAGCGATTCCAAGGGCTTGTTCGCGGCTCGTCGCGCCATCGTGCACTATACCCAGCAAAAGAAGATCGCCGGTGTCACTACCGACGACGTGATCGTCGGCAACGGCGTGTCCGAGCTGATCGTCATGGCGATGAACGCGCTGCTGAACAATGGCGACGAAATCCTGGTGCCGGCACCGGATTATCCCCTGTGGACGGCGGCGGTTAGCCTGTCCGGCGGGACCCCGCGCCACTACCTGTGCGACGAGCAGTCCGACTGGATGCCGGACCTCAAGGACATTGAATCCAAGATTACGCCGACTACGCGCGGCATCGTCATCATCAACCCGAACAACCCGACCGGGGCGCTGTATCCGGAAGACGTGCTGCTTGGCATTATCGAAATCGCGCGCAAGCACGACCTGATCGTGTTCGCCGACGAGATCTACGACAAGGTGCTCT
>CAYUJU010000017.1:0-54910 GCA_964445115.1 uncultured Methylobacillus sp.
CGGATGCCAAACCGCTAACCTAAACCCCGTTTACACAAAATTCGGGACACGCTCCGAACCCAATAATTTCCTGTACGTTTTCAGTTTCCGGGTCAAATTCTTCTATCCGCGTTGCAATTTTTTCGATACTTACGCCTACACCCAGCTTAGCCCTTTGGACAGCTGTCATCAATTTCCTCCTGGCCCGGGTTGGGCCTCTGGTTTCAGATAGCCCGTTTCCGGTCAGTTAGATGCCTCCTCTCTCGGCGGAGATATTGGCCTTAGTTTGTGTAGCTACCGCTCATGAGGTCGGCGAGGGGGCCTTGCCAAGGGAACGCCAACTGAGGAAGATGCGGTATGCAGTTGATCTACCACTCCGTCGGTTCCGCAGGCAGCGTTTCACCCTTTGATGCGGCCATCCAGTCCGTGGCTGCCAAGGCTCCATGCCTCCGGTTGGCCAGCCCATACATTGGCCTAGGCTTCCTCCTCCGCACCATCGATAGCGCAGCTGACTGGCGGCTCCTATCCGACGTCGAGGCATGGCTGCAATCCGGAAACCAAAGGCATCGGGCAAGGTGCTGGGAGTTTATTGCTGACAATCTTGATCGCGTCCGGCATGTACCTGGCCTTCACGCAAAGGTTGCGATAGGCAATGGCAGGCTATTCTTAGGCTCGGCAAACTTTACCGAGAAGGGGGTGCTGGGCCGGGCAGAACTGTCGGTGTTGATTACAGAATCCGACCAAGTTGCAGAGGCCACCGCTTGGTTTGACGAGCTATGGGCGGTCGCCAGCGCTCCAATTCTCGAAGAGGGGGACGCCCTGGTCTCCGCTTTGGACTCGGTTGCATGGACACAACCAAGGGTTCGGGCACGCCTTACGGCTACAGCACCTCAAATATCTGCGGTGCTTGCAGAAACTCCGCGGCCGGAAGGGTTTGACCTGGCCGGCGTGATGGCAAAAGCCGGGATTGAAGAATCCGTAAAGCTTGCCAGTATCGAGGAAGCCTATCGGCAAGTTTCTGAGGAGTGGTTCACCTCCGGCCGCACATTCAGCTTTGCGGAACTGGTTGCCCGGCTCAACCAGATCTCGATCGCTGCTCCTCGTGAAGTTTGGCGACTGGTTATCCGGGAAACAGTAAACCATTGGCTCGGGGGCCTAGACCCGGAGGGCTATGACAGATATTTGTATCGGGATGGTCGGTTTGAGCCCTTCCTTCCGGAGCACCACAGGTTGATCTCTGGCTCATCTCCGGATCAGACATTGATATTCCTGCTTAACGAGATGCCTGCCTCGCCGGACTCCAAGCCAATCCCTATTGAGGACGAGTGGGTCGAGGCAGGACTGCAGACATCACAAATTCTTCCGACAATCGAGTTAATGCTTGAAGTTGGACTGCTGGTTGAACATGACATTCCCGGAGAGATCGAGCGCTATTCAATTGAGCCGAGCTTTGACTGGCCAATGCGCTGGCAGAAGTTCGCCGAGGCTAGACGTCTATTCGCCCGTACCAAGGCTGAAGCCGACGATAGGGCTATCGGATCCCGAGAGGAGAAGGACACTCATCGATATGGTGGGGAACGCACGGTAATCTGGAACCAAACGGACACGCCAAAGCCTGCACGTCGAAGTCCGCCTACCTTGTTTGCACAAAATTCAAGAAGCGGAGGGGCCGCGCAGATCAAGGAAGTGGCGAAGACTGCCAAAAGCCAGGGCCTGCCTCTTCAAGACGTGCTTGTCCAGCAGGATCGGGTACTGGCTGCGCTCATTGATTTACTTGCAGATCAGGATCAGCCCATTAAATCCGTCAAGCGCAAGGATCTCGGTAAGGAGCTTTCAAGGCATCGCGTCATTGAGTCACTTCGTTTGGCGTTCACGCAGCCAGAGTTGATGCTGAGCAACCGAAACGGAGGTATGGTATTCAACCCAAAATGGGACGGAGCGGTGCATTTGCGTCAATTCCCAAAGGCCCTGGCCAGCTGGCGTAGAGCTTTGACGTATTGAACTCTGACAAGTAAAAGCCCCTGAATTCAATTGAACTCAGGGGCTTAATCATTTACAGCATCTGCCGCGATAGCAACACCTTAATCGATAGGCTAGCGTATTCGCGGCCTTTTTTATTGTTACGGGATCAGTCCTCCAGGACAGCTTAGGCTCAGCGAGCTTCCTTCCCTACCTTGAGCTTGCGCACGCCCATCAGCCGCATCATGTATTTCTCGTAAATCGGCTCGGTACTGCCGATCTTCATCTTGCGGATGAAATACTTCTCGAACGCCACCTTGGCCCAGTGCACCCACCAGCCGTTCACAAACCAATTGACGTTGCGTGGCGGGATTTGCGGTGAGGCGACGAACGCAGCACCGCGGTCGCCTAGATCGGCCAGACACACAGCGTCCAGCGTCGGCTTGTAGCTCGGGTCCTTGCCATCCAGCAAGGCGCGAATGTTATGCGCTACGGCTGTGACCATAGTTTCGATCATGTAACCGGTCTTGGGCGCTCCGACCGGGATGGGCGTCGGCTCGACCGGCGGGATAGCCACACACACACCGACGGCAAACACGTTCTGGAACTTGGGATTGCGCTGGTATGGATCGATCAGGATGAATCCGCGCGGGTTGGTCAGGCCTTCGATGCCGATCACCGCATCCACGCCCTTGAACGCTGGCAACATCATGGAATACTTGAACTCCAGCACATGTTCCTTCTTCGGCTGGCCGTTGTCGTCATGCTCCGTCACGAACATCTTCCCGGCTTCGACCTTGTTGACCTTGGCGTTGCAGATGGACTTGATATGTCGATCGCGGAACATCGATTCGAGGAACCCCTTGGAATCCCCCACCCCACCGAGCCCGAGATGGCCGATATAAGGTTCCGAAGTGACGAAGGTCATGGGCACACGATCGCGGATGCGACGTTTGCGCAGGTCGGTTTCCATGATGAAGGCATACTCATAGGCCGGGCCGTAACAGGAGGCCCCCTGCACTGCACCGATGATGATATGGCCGGGATCTTCGACGAACTTGTCCCACTCCTTGGCTGCCTCGACAGCGTGGTCCACATGGCAAACCGATTGGGTGTAGCCCTCAGGCCCCAGGCCTTCCACTTCCTCGAAGGCCAGCCGCGGACCGGTTGCGATCACCAGATAGTCGTAGGTAATGCTGCTGCCGTCCTTGAGTTCGACCCGGTTCTCCTCCGGATGCACGCGCTTGGCACCCACCGGCAGGAAAGCAATGTTCTTGCGCGCCAGGTAAGGCGCGATGGGGAACGCGATATCCTCGCGCTTGCGCCAGTTCACGGCGACCCAGGGGTTGGAGGGGACGAAATGGAAATCCGGCCCATCCGATATCACGGTCACGCGGTCTTCGGCCCGCAGGCTCTCCCGCATTTCATAGGCCATCGGCATGCCGCCGATCCCGGCGCCGAGTACGACAACGTGTGCCATCTCATCTCTCCTCATATGCTCTGGCCATGCATGGCCTATGGATAGGCAATGTAGCAAACACGCGTATATTAGTAAACCCTTATTTACACGGTTGACATCCACGCGCAGAATGCAGACTCATCCAAGCATGAGGGAGCCCGTATGAAAACCAACGTCGGCAATCTGGATCGTACCGTGCGCGTGCTGTTCGGCATCGCACTCCTGAGCCTGCTGTACTTCGGCGAGGAGCCGCTGAAATGGCTGGGGTTGATCGGCATCGTCCCCATCGCCACCGGCCTGATGCGCTTCTGTCCGCTTTATCCGGTCTTCGGCATCAACACCTGCGGCAAAGACGAGGGCTGACGTCGGCGCAGCGCCTGGCCGTTCGTGATGGCCAGGTCGCTAACCGGCGTGATCAGTAGCCAGTTCCGGTGCGTTGCCCGGGAGGGCATCCGCGAACCGGAGCACAACTTTCTCGTCGGCATCCACGTCGACGGTGACCTCACCGCCATCCGCCAACCGACCGAACAGCAGCTCGTCTGCCAGCGCACGGCGGATGGTGTCCTGGATCAATCGCGCCATCGGACGTGCGCCCATCAGCGGATCGAACCCGCGCTTGGCGAGGAACGCCTTGAGCGCATCGGTAAAGTGCGCGTCGACCTTCTTCTCGTGCAATTGGTCTTCCAGTTGCATCAGGAACTTGTCCACCACGCGCATGATGATGGCCTGATCCAGCGGCCTGAAGGACACGATCGCGTCCAGGCGGTTGCGGAACTCCGGCGTGAACAAGCGCTTGATTTCGGCCATCTCGTCACCGGACTCCTTGATCGCGGTGAAGCCCATGCTGCCCTTGGACAGGGACTCCGCCCCGGCGTTGGTGGTCATGATGATGGTGACGTTGCGGAAATCTGCCTTGCGCCCGTTGTTGTCCGTGAGGGTACCGTGATCCATCACCTGCAGCAGGATGTTGAAAATGTCCGGATGGGCTTTTTCGATTTCATCCAGCAGCAGCACGCAATAAGGGTGTTTAGTGATCGCCTCGGTCAGCAAACCGCCCTGCTCGAAACCGACATACCCCGGGGGCGCGCCGATCAGGCGCGACACTGCGTGGCGTTCCATGTATTCGGACATGTCGAAGCGGATCAGCTCGATCCCCAGCGTATACGCCAGCTGCCGCGCCACCTCGGTCTTGCCCACTCCCGTCGGGCCAGAGAACAGGAAAGCGCCGATCGGCTTCTGCGCGTTGCCCAGGCCACTGCGCGCCATCTTCACCGCGGCGGACAGGGCGTCGATTGCCGGGTCCTGCCCGTAGACCACGGCCTTCAGGTCGCGGTCCAGCGTCTTCAGCGCATTGCGGTCATCGCTGGAAATGTTCTTGGGTGGAATTCGGGCAATCTTGGCGATGATGTCTTCGATCTCCTTGTTGCCGATCACCTTTTTCTGCTTGGACTTCGGCAGAATGCGCTGCGCGGCGCCCGCCTCGTCGATCACGTCGATGGCCTTGTCCGGCAGGTGGCGGTCGTTGATGTATCGGGCCGACAACTCGGCTGCCGTACTCAGGGCCGCCGCCGTGTACTTGACGCTGTGGTGTTCCTCGAAGCGTGACTTGAGGCCCTTGAGGATCTCGATGGTTTCAGCAATGCTCGGCTCCACCACATCCACCTTCTGGAAGCGCCGCGACAGGGCGTGATCCTTCTCGAACACGCCACGGAATTCCTGGTAGGTGGTCGCCCCGATGCACTTCAGGCTGCCGTTGGACAAAGCCGGCTTGAGCAGGTTGGAGGCATCCAGCGTCCCGCCGCTGGCCGAGCCCGCGCCAATCAGGGTATGAATCTCGTCAATAAACAGGATGGCATGTGGCTGCTCGGCCAATTTCTTCAGCACAGCCTTCAGGCGCTGCTCAAAGTCACCGCGATACTTGGTGCCCGCCAGCAGCGAGCCCATGTCGAGCGAGTAGATGGTAGCGTCGGCCAGCACTTCCGGCACCTGGCCTTCGACCACGCGGCGCGCCAAGCCCTCCGCGATGGCCGTCTTGCCGACCCCAGCCTCGCCCACCAGCAGCGGGTTGTTCTTGCGGCGACGGCACAGCGTCTGGATCACCCGCTCCAGCTCCTGACCGCGCCCGATCAGCGGGTCGATCTTGCCGGCCAGCACCTGCGCGTTGAGATTCTGGGTATAGCTTTCCAGCGCGCTGGCGGCTGGGGCCTCGCCCTCGGCTTCCTGCTCCGGTTCGGCCTTTTTGGCTGCGTTCTCGGTCACCTTGGTAATGCCGTGCGAAATGTAGTTGACCACGTCGAGCCGCGTCACCCCCTGCTGGTGCAGGAAAAACACCGCGTGCGAATCCTTCTCGCCGAAAATCGCCACCAACACATTGGCGCCGGTCACTTCCTTCTTGCCAGAGGACTGCACATGCAGGATCGCCCTTTGGATCACACGCTGGAACCCGAGCGTCGGCTGGGTATCGACCTCATCGCTGCCGGTCACCGTCGGCGTGTGTTCTTCGATGTAGTTGGTCAGTTCGCGGCGCAATCCCTCCAGGTTCGCCCCGCAGGCGCGTAGCACCTGCGCTGCCGTCGGATTGTCGATCATGGCCAGCAGCAGGTGCTCGACCGTGATCAGCTCATGGCGCTTCTGACGCGCGTCCATGAATGCCATGTGCAACGAAACTTCGAGTTCCTGAGCGATCAATTGATAACCTCCAACACTTCCTGCGGCTTTATGCCTCTTCCATCACGCATTGAAGCGGATGCTGATGTTCCTGCGCAAACTGCGCGACCTGGTTAACCTTGGTTTCGGCAATGTCGCGTGGATAGATCCCACACAGCCCGGCACCTTCGTTATGTACTTTGAGCATGATTTGTGTCGCCTGTTCACGGCTTTTCGCAAAAAACTGCTGCAACACCTGCACTACGAAGTCCATGGGCGTGAAATCATCGTTCAGCAACAGCACCTTGAACATTGGCGGCGGCTTCTGCCTGGTTGCAGTCGGTTCGGCAAAGGCGGTTTCTTGCGATTTGGTTCTTGGCATAGCGAATCAGCTTGTTCAGGCTATTTTGAGCCGAATGGAGAATTTATCAAGCCCGAAAGCAATCAGGGATAAATGCGCACGCTCTTGACGATACGTTCGTGCGTCTGGACCACTTCCAGCGTGTGCGTCCCGATACGGAAACTGGTGCCCGGTTCCGGGATGTCCTGGAAATGTTCCAGCACCAGCCCGTTGAGTGTCTTGGGGCCGTCCAACGGCAGTTCCAGCCCCAGCTTGCGATTGATTTCGCGCAATGCCGCCGCTCCGTCGACCAGCCAGCTGCCATCTTCCTGCTCGTGGAAACCCGCACCTCGGCTAGGGGACTGCGTGGTGAAATCCCCGACGATCTCCTCGAGGATATCCTCCAGCGTCAACATCCCCTTGAGTTCCCCGTACTCATCCACCACCAGCGCCAGACGCTCCTGCTTTTCCTGGAATTGCTGTAACTGGGTGTAGAGCGGCGTGCCGGAGGGCACGAAATAGGGTGGCTCCATCACCTCCTGCAGCATCTCGTGGCTCAGCTCACCATTGCGCGCCTGATGCAGCACCTTGCGGATATGCAGGATACCGATCACCTCTTCCGTCGCCCCGCGGCGCACCAGCATGCGCGTGTGATGGCTGGTCGCAATCTGCTGCAGGATGTTTTCCGCCGCCTCATCGAAGTCCACCGCTTCGATCTGGGTGTGTGCGGTCATCACGTCATCCACCGTGATGTTTTCCAGGTCGAACAGGTTGAGCAAAATGCTTTTATGCTTCTGCGGGATATACATGCCCGCCTCGGTGACGATGGATCGCAGCTCTTCCATGCTGACTGCCTGGGTCGCCTCACTGAAGTTCGGCTTGATCCCCAGGATTTTCAGAAATCCGCTGACGAACAGATTGACGAACCACACCGCGGGATAAAACACCTTGAGCAGCGGGTACAGCAGGTAACTGGCGAAGAACGCCAGCTTCTCGGGATAGGTGGCAGCGATGACCTTGGGCGAAATTTCGGCAAAGACCAGAATGGCGAAGGTGACGCTCACGGTACCGATCGCGAGGTTCCATTCTCCCTCACCGAACAAACCGAACGTAATCACCGTCACCAGTGTGGCAGAAGCCGCATTGGCAAGATTGTTACCAAGCAGGATCACGCCCAGCAGCTTGTCGGTCTTGGCCAGCAGCTCGCTGGCCAGGCGCGCGCCGCGATGCCCGCTATTGGCAAGAAACCGCAACCGGTGACGGTTGAGCGACATCAGGCTGGTTTCGGCGATGGAGAAAAAAGCGCCGATCAGCAGCAGCCCGGCGAGAACGCCGAGCTGCCAGGATAAGGGAATATCGTCCAAGTGAGGAAGGTAAAACTATTTATGCAATACGCAAGTGTCGGCGCAAGCGCCGACACCTGTCAAGGCAGGGCTTCCGCGGGGTCCTCTTTTTTCTCGACCTTCATCAGGTCTTCGCGGGAGATGCCGAGCCACATCACGATCGGGCTTGCCACCAGCACGGAAGAATAAATACCGAACAGAATGCCAATGGTCAGCGCCAGTGCAAAGTTATGCAGCACTTCGCCACCGAAGAACAGCATGGAGAGCACCATGGTCTGCGTCATCATGTGGGTGATGATGGTACGGGACATGGTCGCGGTGATCGCGTTATCAATCACTTCCGGCACGCTTGCCTTACGCATCTTGCGGAAGTTCTCGCGCACCCGATCGAACACCACCACCGATTCGTTCACGGAGTATCCCAGCACCGCGAGCACGGCCGCCAGCACAGTGAGGTTGAACTCCCACTGGAAAAACGCGAAGAAGCCGAGAATGATGACCACGTCATGCATGTTGGCGATGATGGCAGAAACAGCAAAGCGCCATTCGAAGCGCATGGCCAGGTAGCCCATGATACCAATCGATACCAGCAACAACGCCAGCGCACCGTTTTCGTAGAGCTCCTCCCCCACCTGCGGGCCAACGAACTCGACGCGGCGCATCTCGACCGAGGCATCATCTTGCTTCAAGGCACTGAGCACTTCCTCGGACAGCTTGGCACTGCTGACATCCTTCTTCACCGGCAGGCGGATCAGCACGTCATGGCTGGTGCCGAAGTTCTGCACCGTTGCGTCCTTGAGGCCGATGCCGTCAATGGCCGTGCGGATTTTGCCGATGTCGGCCGATTGAGGATAGCTGACTTCCATCACGGTCCCGCCGGTGAAATCCACCCCCAGCGCCAAGCCCTTGGTCGCGAGGAAGAATACGGACAGGATGAAGGTCACCAGCGAAATGGTCGTCGTCAGACGACCATAGCTCATGAACGGGATGTCTTTCTTGATACGGAACAGTTCCATCTTGATTCTTCCTTAACCGATCACCAGCTTTTCGATCTTGCGGCGATAGCCGTAGAACAGGTTGACCATCGCACGCGAGACCAGCACGGCACTGAACATCGAGGTCATGATACCCAGCACGTGCACCACGGCGAAGCCCTTCACCGGCCCGGTGCCGAACATGAACAGCGCCAGACCAGCGATCAGGGTAGTCACGTTGGAGTCGAGAATGGTCGCGAACGCACGGTCGTAACCTGCCGTGATGGAGGCCTGCGGCGTGCTGCCGTTACGCAGCTCTTCACGCACCCGCTCATTGATCAGCACGTTGGCGTCGATCGCCATACCCAGCGCCAGCGCAATCGCCGCCAGGCCAGGCAGTGTCAGGGTAGCCTGCAGCATCGACAGCAACGCCACCAGCAACAGCAAATTCACGCCCAGCGCCAGTACCGAGAAGGTACCGAACACCAGATAATAGACGATCATCATCACCGCGATCGCGGCAAACCCCCACAGGGTGGAATGCACGCCACGCTTGATATTTTCCTCGCCCATGCTCGGGCCAACGGTACGTTCTTCGATAATTTCCATCGGGGCCGCCAGCGCACCAGCGCGCAGCAGCAGCGCAACGTCGGTCGCCTCCTGCACGTTGGCCATGCCGGAAATCTGCACGCGGCCACCACCGATTTCCTCGCGAATCACCGGTGCGGTGATCACTTCCGCCTGGCCCTTCTCTACCAGCAGGATCGCCATGCGCTTGCCAACGTTTTCGCGTGTCACCTGCTTGAAGATGCGGGCACCGCGGCCGTCAAAGTTGACGTGCACCACCGAACCGCCGGATTGCTGGTCCAGCCCCGGGCCTGCGTCGGTGATGTAGTCACCGGTCAGGACTACCTGCTTTTTCACCAGAATCGGCGCACCGTTGCGCTCGACGTAGAATTCATCCCCGAATGGCACCTGCCCCTTGGACGCGTTCTGCAGGGTGGTCATGTCGGTCTTGTCTTCATCCACCATGCGGATTTCCAGGGTCGCGGTACGCCCCAGCAGATCCTTGGCCTTGGCGGTATCCTGCACCCCCGGCAGCTGGACCACGATACGGCTCGGGCCTTGTTGCTGGATGATGGGCTCGGCCACGCCGAGCTCGTTGACGCGGTTATGCAACGTCTGGATGTTCTGTTTCAGCGCGAATTCCTGAATGCGCTTCTGCGCCTCCAGCCCCAATGAGGCGGAGAGTACCTTTTCCTCGCCGTTGTCGAATTCCTTGAGGGTCAGATCCGGATAATTGTTGCCAATCTCCTTCTCCGCCTTGGCGCGCTCCTGCTGTGTCTTGAACTTGATCTGCACGGATTGGCCATCGCGCGTCACGCCAAGATACGCGATACGCTTCTCGCGCAGCAGGGTCCGCAGGTCCCCCACATAACGCTCGGCGGCCTTGTCGATCGCGGCCTTCATGTCCACTTCAAGCAGGAAGTGCACGCCACCGCGCAGGTCCAGCCCCAGGTACATCGGCTTCGCCCCCAGTGCAGAGAGCCATTCCGGGGAACGGGACTGCAGATTCAGTGCTACCACGTAATCCTTGCCCAGGCCGCGCGACAGCACATCCTTGGCACGGATCTGGGTGTCGGTATCAGCGAACCGCACGCGCACTCCACCGACATCCAGCCGGGCGGCGTCATAGGCAACGCCACCGTCCTTCAGCGCGGTTTCCACTTGCGCCAGCAGCGCCGGCTCCACCTTGCCGCCGCTCTTCGCCGGCGACACCTGCACCGCAGGCGATTCACCGAAGAAATTCGGGGTGGCGTAGATCGCGCCGATCACCAGCGCAAAGAGAATGAGGAGGTATTTCCACAACGGGTAACGATTCATGATGAACGCCCAGCGAGGGTTGAATTAGAGAGACTTGATCGTGCCCTTGGGAAGCAGGGTCTGAACGGTGTGCTTTTGCACCTGGACGATGGTATCGGTCGCAATCTCGATCGCGACGAAGCTCTCGCCCACCTTGTTCACCTTGCCCACGATGCCGCCGGCGGTGATGACCTCGTCGCCCTTTTGCAGGGCTTCGATCATCTTGCGTTGCTCCTTGGCCTGCTTCATCTGCGGGCGAATCAGCATGAACCAGAACAGCACGAAAATGACGATCAGGGGCAGGAAGCTCATGAAATCGGGAGCAGGCGCGGCAGCGGCTGCATAAGCATTGCTGATGAACACGGGAGATATTCCTTAGGTTGAGGTGATTACAAAAATCCGCTGAATCTTATCACAAAGCAGGTTTGAACAGCTTCATGCGACCCCGTCCGGGCTACAGCGTTCCACGGCGGCGCTTGAAATCCTCCACGAAGGCCGGCAACTGCTGCTGCTCGATCGCCCCGCGCAGGCCCTGCATGGTTTCCTGATAAAAATGCAGGTTGTGGATGGTATTGAGGCGACTGCCCAGAATCTCGCCCACCCGGTGCAGGTGATGCAGGTAGGCGCGGCTGAAGTGGCGGCAGGTATAGCAACTGCATTCCTCGTCCAGCGGGCGCGTGTCGTTGCGGTACTGCGCGTTCTTCAGCTTGATGTTGCCGTTGCGGGTGAACAGCCAGCCGTTGCGCGCGTTACGGGTCGGCATCACGCAGTCAAACATATCCACGCCACGCACCACCGCATCCACGATATCTTCCGGCGTGCCCACCCCCATCAGGTACCGCGGCCGCTCCTGCGGCATCTGCGGCGTCAGGTGCTCCAGCACGCGCAGCATGTCTTCCTTGGGCTCGCCCACCGACAGGCCGCCAATGGCATAGCCGTCGAAGCCGATGTCCAGCAGCCCGGCCAGCGAGCGGCTGCGCAAATCCTCATACATGCCACCCTGGATGATACCGAACAATGCATTCGGATTGCCGGCGTGCGCCGCCTTGCTACGAGCCGCCCAGCGAAGGGAGAGCTCCATCGAAAGTCGCGCCTGCTCGAAGGTGGCCGGATAAGGCGTGCACTCGTCAAAGATCATCACGATGTCGGAGTTCAGCACCTTCTGGATGCGCATGGACTCTTCTGGCGTCAGGAAGCAGGCATCGCCATTGACCGGGGAACGGAACTTCACGCCCTCTTCGGTAATCTTGCGCAGATCACCCAGGCTCCATACCTGGAAGCCGCCGGAATCGGTGAGGATGGGGCCTTTCCAGCCCATGAAATCGTGCAATCCACCATGGGCTTCGATCACTTCCAGGCCGGGACGCAGCCACAGGTGGAAAGTATTGCCGAGCACAATGTGCGCGCCCAGCTCAGTCACTTCATCGGGACTGACGGTCTTGACCGCACCGTAGGTGCCGACCGGCATGAAGGCGGGGGTCTGCACCTCGCCATGCGCGAGTGTCAAAGTGCCGCGGCGAGAAGCGCCATCGGTCTGGGAGATGGAAAACTGCATAGTGTTCAATCGGCAAAGGATGCGCGATACTACACAGCAGAGCGTAGATGAACAAGCGGTTTCATCCCAAAAACGCCGTGGATTTTGCCCCTCACCTCAGAGAATAACACCTTGATTGATTTCACTCTTGCGCGCCTGACCGCGATTTTTCTGATCACCTGCCTGGGCGCCATATACCCCTCCTCAGCGATGGCGGGGAAAAAGCCCATCTCCAAAAAAACCGCTGCCCCCTCCCTCCCCTACCGAGACCGGCCGGACGCCATGGCATATGCTGATGAACTGGCAGCACAACATGGCCTGGACCGAGCATGGGTACGTGAAGTGATCGGCGGCGCACGCTTCATCCCTGCGATCCAGAAGCAGATGCAGCCCGCCGGGCATGGCTTCGTGAAAAACTGGAATGCCTATCGCAGCCGCTTCATCGAGCCCTTGCGACTTTCCACGGGCACCGCATTCTGGCGAGAAAACGCCAGCGCCCTGGCGCGCGCCGAAAAGGCGTATGGCGTTCCACCGGAGATCATCGTCGGGATTATTGGCGTCGAAACCATTTACGGCCGACACATGGGGTCTTACCGCGTAGTGGACGCGCTTTCCACCCTGGCCTTCGATTTCCCCAAATCTGCGGAACGCGACCGCAGCGAGTATTTCCGGCAGGAGCTCGGACAGCTGCTCCTGCTGCAAAATCAGGCTGGCATCGATATCACCGATCTCAAGGGCAGCTACGCCGGTGCAATCGGACTGGGACAATTCATGCCCAGCAGTTGGGTAAAGCATGCAGTCGACTTCGATGGCAACGGCATCATCGACCTCCGCAACAGCCCGCAGGATGCCATCGGCTCCATCGCCAGCTTCCTCAAATCCGCCCAGTGGAAACCGGGCATGCCGCCGGTCTACCCCGTGACATTCGACCCCTCCAAGCTGAACACCCTGACCCTGCTGGCCCCCGACATCCGCCCCACCTTCACGGTCAGCGAATTCGCCGCCAACGGTGTGCTGCTGGACGAGCAGGCCTCACGTCACACTGGCCCGCTGGCACTGGTCGAGCTCCTGAACGGCGATCCGGAAGCCGATGGCAGCGAGCCCACCTACGTCGCCGGCACCGAGAACTTCTACGCCATCAGCCGCTACAACCGCAGCAGTTACTACACCCTGGCCGTGATCGAACTGGGCGCCGCGATCAAGGCGCAACTGGCACAGGAACTAGCGGAAAAATGAACCATTTCGCATCCACCCCTTTGCTATACTAGGCAAAGCTCAACCTGACAAAATCGAATCGATCACAGACTTCTATGGCAGACCAGAAACGCCAACCCAAGCCCCTGCTCGACCCCACCCTGCGCGAGCGCAGCATCTATCTGCTGCCCAACCTATTCACCACGGCGGCCCTGTTCGCCGGCTTCTACGCCATCGTCCAGGCAATGGGCGGTAACTACGAACATGCTGCCGTGGCGATTTTCATCGCCATGGTAATGGACGGGCTGGATGGCCGTGTCGCCCGCCTGACCCACACTCAGAGTGCCTTCGGCGCCGAATATGATTCGCTCTCCGACATGGTGTCCTTCGGCGTGGCACCAGCACTGGTGCTGTATGTCTGGGCGCTCAAGCCCATGGGCAAACTGGGCTGGATTGCCGCCTTCATCTATTGCGCCGGAGCCGCCCTGCGCCTCGCCCGCTTCAACACCAAGCTGGATGAATCCGACAAACGTTATTTCCAGGGCCTACCCAGCCCCTCCGCTGCGGCCTTGCTGGCCGGGCTGGTCTGGATCGCCCACGACAACGGCGTGAGCGGTGCAGACGTGCTGTTCGGCTGGCTGCAGATGAAGTGGGTCGCCTTCACCTTCACAGTATTCGCCGGCCTGACCATGGTCAGCGACCTGCGCTATTTCAGCGGCAAGGATTTCAACCTGCGTCGCAGCGTGCCCTTCGTGGTCGTCCTCCTCATCGTGATGGCCTTCATGCTGATCGCCTACAGCCCGGCCGAAGTGCTGTTCCTTCTGTTCGTCGGATATGGCCTGTCCGGTTACGCCGGCTGGGTGATGCGCCGGGTGAGCAAACCGCGCGGCGGCTGACGGTTGCACCAGCCCGAAAATTCCTTTATATTTCGCGCACTATGTTTTTCAACCGCTACGTCACGTTGTCCCTCCCGTACTACGGCCTTCTCCTGGCCGGCCTGCTGCTGCGCGTCGCGCGCTAAATATCCCACCCCCCAATTCAGGCATTACCGGTTTCGCGACACTGACATCAGTGCGCGAGTGAAGAGACATGAGGCATGCACCCAAGCCTCAAGCACAGGAGCAAGACCATGCAAGACAAGTTGATCATATTCGATACCACGTTGCGTGACGGTGAGCAGAGTCCCGGCGCAGCCATGACCAAGGAAGAAAAGATCCGGATCGCACGCCAGCTGGAAAAACTCGGCGTGGACGTGATCGAGGCCGGCTTTGCCGCCGCCAGCCCGGGCGACTTCGAGGCCATCAAGGCCATCGCCGAAGTCATCAAGGAATCCACCGTGTGTTCTTTGGCCCGTGCCAGCGAGAACGATATTCGCCGTGCCGGCGAGGCCATCAAGCCGGCGAAGAAGGGCCGTATCCACACCTTCATCGCCACCAGCCCGATCCACATGGAGCACAAGTTGCGCATGACGCCGGATCAAGTGGTCGAGCGTGCCGTGCAGGCCGTGAAATGGGCGAAGGAATACACCGACGACGTCGAGTTCTCGGCAGAAGATGCCGTGCGCTCCGATATCGATTTCCTCGTGCGCATTTTCGATGCCGTGATTCAGGCCGGTGCCACCACCATCAACGTGCCGGACACCGTGGGGTACTCCGTGCCGGCATTACTGGGCGAACGTTTCAAGGAGTTGATCGCCCGTGTCCCCAATGCCGACAAGGCAATCTGGAGCACGCACTGTCACAACGACCTCGGCATGGCCGTGGCCAACTCGCTGTCCGCAGTGATGAACGGCGCACGTCAGGTGGAGTGCACCATCAATGGTCTCGGCGAACGTGCCGGCAACGCTGCACTCGAGGAAATCGTGATGGCGGTCAAAACCCGTCAGGACATCTTCAAGTGCGACACGCGCATCGACACCACGCAGATCGTCCCGGCGTCCAAGCTCGTCTCCAGCATCACCGGCTACCCGGTGCAGCCGAACAAGGCCATCGTCGGCGCCAACGCGTTCGCGCATGAGTCCGGCATCCATCAGGATGGCGTGCTCAAGCACCGCGAGACCTACGAAATCATGCGGGCCGAAAGCGTGGGCTGGAACGCCAACAAGCTCACCCTTGGCAAACTGTCTGGCCGGAATGCATTCCGTACTCGCCTCACCGAACTCGGCATCGAACTCGCCAGCGAGGATGCGCTCAATGCGGCGTTCGCCCGATTCAAGGAACTTGCCGACAAGAAGTCCGAGATTTTCGACGAGGACTTGCAAGCGCTGGTTAGCGATGAAGTCGTCAACGAAGCGACCGAAAACTTCAAGCTGGTGTTCCTCAACGTCTGTTCGCAGACCGGTGAAACCCCGCACGCCAAGGTGACCGTGCTCGACAACGGCACGGAACGTAGCGCAGAAGCCGACGGTGGCGGCCCGGTTGACGCCGCCTTCAAGGCGATCGAGTCCATGGTGCAGAGCGGTTCCGAACTGTTGCTTTACTCCGTGAACAACATCACCAGCGGCACCGACGCACAGGGTGAAGTCACAGTACGCCTGTCCAAGGGTGGTCGTATCGTCAACGGTCAGGGCGCGGACACCGACATCGTCATCGCCTCGGCCAAGGCCTACCTGAACGGCTTGAACAAGTTGCATTCCAAGCTGGAACGCGCGCATCCACAGGTGTAAGCGGTACACCGTGATGTCTCGCAGGGCCGCTTCCAGCGGCCCTTTTACTTTGTATGCCCGGAAAACACGATCGTGATCGAAAGAAAAAAACTGCTAGTGCCGCTGGCGTTGCTGTCCCTGTACCTGATCTGGGGCGCAACCTTTCTGGGCATGAAATTCGCCATCGAGAGCTTCCCGCCCCTGATGATGGCGGCGCTGCGGTTCACGCTGGCAGGCGCCCTGCTGTACGTCGGCCTGCGCTGGCACGGCTTCCCCAACCCGACCTGGCGCCAATGGGGGGGCGCAACCATCGTCGGCACGTTGCTGCTCGGCGTGGGCAACGGCGGCGTCGCGGTCGCGCAGCAGTGGATTTCCACAGGCGTTGCTGCCATGGTGATCGGCACCGTGCCACTATGGGCGGTGGTGTTCGCCGCCTTATGGGGACAGCCGCCACGCAAGCGTGAACTCGCCGGCATCGCACTGGGCACGGTCGGCGTGGTCCTGCTCAACCTGCATGGCGGTCTGGCTGCCAGTCCCGCCGGGGCCACGCTCTTGATTCTGGGGGCCATCGCCTGGGCCTTCGGCTCCATCTGGGGCAAGCAACTGCCGATGCCACAAGGCGCCATGGCGGGCGCAGCACAGATGCTGGCGGCGGGCGGGATGTTGTTGTTCGCCAGCACGATCACCGGCGAACAGATGACCTCCCTGCCCACGGTTAAGGCGCTGTGGGCACTGGCCTATCTCGTGCTGCTGGGCTCGCTGTTTGCCTTCAGCGCTTACGTCTACCTGCTGCGGACCGTGCGCCCGGCACTGGCCACCAGCTACGCCTTCGTCAATCCTGTGGTCGCAGTCCTGCTGGGGGCATGGCTGGCGGACGAGCATGTGAGCACGCAGGATCTGCTGGCGCTCGGCGCTATCCTCGCCAGCGTGCTGCTGGTACTGCCGTTCAATCGCGGCGACCAGGCTTCGTCTTGAGATAACGCACGTCGCTGAATGTCACGAGCCAGGATGGCCGAAACGCCGTCATCAAGGTGACAGCCATCCCGGTCAGCAGCGCTTCCGACCACGCCATGAGGATGAAGTACGGCAGGTAGTTGCGGGTGAGATATACGCCCGGATAGGCGTCGACCCAGTACAGCAGGGTAGTGGAGGCCGCCCCGGTGAGGAAAACGACCAGGCCGGCGCCAAGGAAGGCGTTGAGGAAGATGTAGACGAACAAGTGGTTGGGCAGTTTGCGGTCGACCACGGCGTACAGCAGATAGCTCAGGCTGACCGGCAATCCCGCCATCAGCAGCCAGTTGATGCCGAAGGCGCCCCATCCAGCAGCGCCGGCCAATGTCACGCCCAGCAACACGACCGCGAGCCCCAGCATCGCCAGACGCGCGCCGAACATCAGCGTCATAACGGTCGCCCCCAGCAAGTGAAAATTCAGCCCCGGCCGGATGCCCGTCTTGATGCTCCACAGGAGCATCAACCCCACGCACACCCCTAGCCAGACGTTGAGCACGTTGTCATGTACCAGTTTTTTCCAAGGCGCGCGCCAGATGAGCATGGCCAACAGGAGGAGCGTCAGGAGAATGCTGCCCCAGCGCAGCATCTCGGGGAAAAGTGTGTCTGGAAAATTCATCGGGTACGGATCCTGTTGGGTTTTCGGTTAAAATTCATCCCTTTTTCAAGCCGCTGGAGATCATCTTGCAACTCGCCCTTTTCGACCTGGACAACACCCTGCTGGCCGGGGACAGCGACTTCGAATGGGGCCGCTTCCTGATCACTGTGGGCGCCATCGACGAAGAACTGCATCTGGCCAAGAACGCCCAGTTCTACGAGGACTACAAGCAGGGCACGCTGGATATCCATGCGTTTCTCGAATTCCAGCTCAAACCGCTGTCCGCACACCCGCGCCAACAACTCGATGCCTGGCACAAGCGCTACATGGACGAGGTCATCCGCCCCATCATCACGCCACAAGCCCGCGCATTGGTGGAGAAGCACCGCGCCAATGGCGACCTGCTGTGCATCATCACCGCCACCAATGGCTTTGTGACCGGTCCGATCGCCAGAGAGTTCGGTATCGAGCATCTGATCGCCACCACGCCGGAAGAAATCGACGGCGAATATACCGGCCGCGTCACGGGCGTCCCCAGTTTCAAGGAAGGCAAGATCACCCGTCTGCTGCAATGGCTGGCATCACGCGGTGAATCTCCGGAAAGCTTCGATGCCAGCTGGTTCTACAGCGATTCGCACAACGATCTGCCACTGATGCAACTGGTCGACCATCCGATTGCCGTGACCCCGGACCCGACGCTCAAGGCCTACGCCGAAGCGCACGGCTGGCCCATCATCAGCCTGCGATAAGTTATTAGTGCATTGCCGGGAGCCTGAGCTGCCACGATGCACGACCATCACCTCGCCGGCTGCTCCTCGCGGGGCGCCGGAAAGGCTTGCCTACCGGCCTAGCAGCACTTCCAGCACGAACTTGCTACCAACATACGCCAGCAACAGCACGACAAAGCCGGACAGCGTCCAACGCACCGCCACCCGGCCACGCCATCCCTGAATCCGGCGCCCCAGCAGCAGCGCGCCGAAAATACCCCATGCCAGAATCGAGAACACGGTCTTGTGGTTGAACTTGAGTGGCTGGTGGAACAATTGCTCGGTAAAGAAAATGCCGCTGACCACCGTCAGTGTCAGCAAGATGAACCCGATGGTAATGATCTGGAACAACAGGCGCTCCATCGGCATGATGGGCGGAAAATCGGGCAGGCGCACCGGCGTCTTCTTGTGGTGCAGGCTGCGCTCGGCCAACGCCATCAGGCCGGCATGCAGCGCAGCGAACGTGAACAGACTATACGCGAGCAGGGCGATCACCAGATGCACGCCAAACAGGGCATCGCCGGTATAGGGCAGCACATGGTCGCCGGGGAGCAGTTTCTGCATCAACACCGCCACGGCGGCAGGGGGCAACACAAACGCCTGCAGTGCATGCAGATCATGACGCAGGCTGGCGACCCAGTAGATCAGCACCGTCAGCCACAGAATCACCGACACGGCATTGCTCAGACCGAAGCTCACGCCTCCCGGCCCGATCAGGTCCGTCACCAGCAACCAGCCGTGGAATACCAGCCCGGCGGCCAACGCCACACGCTCCGTCAGCAGGAAACGCTCTTCACGGTTTTGCCGCCATTGATTGAAAGCAACACCCGCATAGAGCGAGGCAGTGATGAGATAGAGCAGAAAGTCGGCCATGGTTCCGGTAAAATCAACGTTTTGCCAAATATAGCATAGCCCATGTTCGACAATCTAACCGGGCGCCTCGCCGGCGTCATCAAGAACCTGCGCGGCCAGGCCCGCCTCTCGGAAGAGAACATCCAGGACGCCATGCGCGAAGTGCGCATGGCCCTGCTGGAGGCCGACGTCGCCCTGCCCGTGGTCAAGGATTTCATCGCCCACGTCAAGGAACGCGCCCAGGGCCGCGAGGTGCTGCAAAGCCTGACGCCAGGCCAAGCCGTGATCCAGGTGGTGCACGAGGAACTGACCAGGCTCATGGGCGGCGGCGCAACACCGCTCAACCTGGCCGCCGTTCCGCCGGCCATCATCCTTATGTCCGGCCTGCAGGGGTCGGGTAAGACCACCACCTCGGCCAAGCTTGCACGCCTGCTCAAGGAGCAGAAAAAGAAGGTGCTGCTGGTCAGTGCTGACGTTTACCGCCCCGCCGCCATCGAACAACTGAAAACCCTGGGACGCCAGCTCGAGATCGAGTGCTTCGATTCGCATGCCGGCCAGAAGCCCGAAGACATCGCCCGCGCCGCGCTGGACTACGCGCAACGGCATTTCCATGACGTCATGATCTTCGACACGGCCGGCCGCCTCGCCATCGACGAAGCCATGATGGCCGAAATCAAGGCCCTGCACGCCCAGCTCAAGCCCATCGAAACCCTGTTCGTAGTCGATGCCATGCAGGGACAGGATGCCGTCAACACGGCCCGCGCCTTCAACGAAACCCTGCCGCTCACCGGCGTGGTACTCACCAAGCTGGATGGTGATGCCCGCGGCGGCGCAGCCCTCTCCGTGCGTCAGGTCACCGGCTGCCCGATCAAGTACGTCGGTGTCAGCGAAAAGGTCGACGGTCTGGAACCTTTCCACCCGGAACGCATGGCTTCGCGCATCCTGGGCATGGGCGACGTACTGAGCCTGATCGAGCAGGCGCAGAAAAACGTCGACCTCGAAGAAGCCCAAAAACTCGCCGACAAGGTTAAATCCGGCAAGAGTTTCGATCTCGAGGACTTCAAGGCGCAAATGCAGCAGATGCGCAAAATGGGGGGCGTCGGTGCCCTGATGGACAAAATGCCGGCTCAGGTCGCCCAAATGGCGGGCGGCATCAGCAACGAGGCTGGCGACAAGGCCATGGCTCGCGTCGAAGGCATCATCAACTCGATGACCCCGCAGGAACGCCGCAAGCCGGAACTGCTCAAGGCCTCGCGTAAACGCCGCATCGCAGCGGGTGCCGGCGTACAGGTACAGGACGTGAACCGCCTGCTCAACCAGTTCGAAGAGATGCAGAAAATGATGAAGATGTTCTCCAAAGGCGGCATGCAAAAGATGATGCGTGCCATGGCAGGACGCTTCCCCGGTATGCGCTAAGCCTTTTCGTTGACGGGGCAACCGCTTTCCGACATAATTGCGCCCCTTCTGGGGTGGTAGCTCAGTGGTAGAGCAGCGGACTTTTAATCCGTTGGTCGAGGGTTCGACCCCCTCCCACCCCACCAGTATTGAGGCGGCTCACAGCGATGTGGGCCGTTTTCATTTGCGCCCCACAAGGCTATTGATCTGACCCCATTTGCCCGGATACCTGCCGCATGAAAGTGACTCTTGCCCCGATGCAGGGCTTGTGTGATGACATCCTGCGGGATGTGCTGACCGGGGTGGGCGATTTCGACGGCGCAACATCCGAGTTTGTGCGGGTATCCGGGACCCTGTTGCCGCACAAGATGTATCGACGCCTGTGCCCGGAGCTAGACCATGGCAGCCGCACCACTCACGGAACCCCGATGGCTGTTCAGTTGCTGGGCAGCGACCCGGCATGCATGGCGGAGAACGCCGCGAAGCTATGCCAGCTGTCACCCGCCGGGCTGGACCTGAATTTCGGCTGCCCGGCGCAAATCGTCAACCGACATGGCGGTGGTGCCATGTTGCTCGATACGCCAGACCAGTTATTCGCCATCGCGAGCGCAGTGCGCGAGGTTGTACCGGACAACATCCCCTTTACGGCAAAAATGCGCCTTGGCGTTGCAGACACCTCCAAGGCACTCGACTGCGCCCGGGCGCTCGAGGCCGGCGGCGCTGAATCGCTCACCGTCCACGCCCGCACCAAACAGGATGGCTACAAACCGCCGGCCCACTGGGAATGGATCGCACGCATTCAGGATGTGGTGCGTATCCCCGTGATCGCAAACGGGGAAATCTGGACAGTAGAGGATTATCTGCGGTGCCGCGAGGTCAGCGGGATCAGCGATGTGATGATCGGACGCGGCGCCGTCGCGGACCCGTTTCTGTCTCGCAGGATCAAGCGTTGCGCCAGTGGAGGCGACGCTGCCACACCCGCGCATGAAGACTGGCAGGCGCTACAGCCCATCATCGCCGAATATTGGCGGCAGGCGCAAGGCAAGCTCAGTCCGTCCCACGTTGCCGGGCGTCTCAAAGGCTGGCTGGCCTGGTTGCGCAGGACCTATCCGGAGGCCGATCATTTGCATGCGGCCATGCGGCCAGTAAACGACCTGAAGGCGTCTACGGCCATCCTTTCCCGGCACGGCATTCCTTTGGGGGATGCACTAGCGTAGGCTCACACGGGGAATCAGCACACCAGCGACGCTGCTAGTGTCGGCACTCCGACTGCATACGGGTATATTCCGCGAGTGTATCCAGCGCCTGCTGCTCGGCAATCACCTCTCCAAAGAATTGCTCGCGAACGTGCTGGGCAAACACCTGGCCGAGAATCTCGACATATTGCTTGGCTTCACCAATCGACCGAAAGACATAAGCCTTGCCGTTGAATTTTTCATCGACACGCTGCCGGAGTGGCTCCAGATGTTGCGCGAGGTAATCCTTATAGATCGCCACATGATGCATTTCATGGGCAAAAATGGCGTTGTAGATACAACTGGAGCGTGGAATCTCCCGGTCCATGTAAACGTTCATGGCGCTATAGCCGATGGTGAGCTTGAATGCCGGCCTGGCGCAGACGCCTGACTGGTCCGGCAGGATCGCCAGGTTGGGTTCAATGCGATATTCCACCAGAGGCTCGGCAGTAGTCAATCCGCCGATGGAACGATTCATCTCGTTATACAGCCCGGACATGACCGCCATGTCTTCCGAGGTATTCCGGCTTTCGTCGATGGCGATTTCGGCGATCGAAGGATTGACCACGTTCGCACTGCGGGGGGCAATTTCCGCGCAGGTCGTCTCCTGTGAGGCAGCCATCGCGCGCCCGTGTGACGCCAGCACAAGCAGCAGGCAACAGATCCATTTGCGCACTAGCGACACCCCGCGTCGACGGCGCCCGCCTTGCGAGCCAAAAGGAAGTAACGCTGGAGGCGATCAGGCCGCCGTTGCCGGCAGCAACGCATAAGGGATATCGCTGATCCGATATTTGCCGCTCAGCACCGCTTCACTCAGGGTGGCCAGTGTCTGCCGGTTCAAGAGGTCGATGATTTCGACCTTGATCGGCTTCCACTGCGCATGCATGGGGCAAGCTGTTTCATCACTGCAAACTTTCAGACCAAGCACACAATCCTTGGTAAAATCCGCTCCTTCGGTGATTTGCAGAATACGCATCAGGTCGATTTTGGCCGGATCTTCGCGCAGGCAAAAGCCGCCAAGACGCCCACGGAACGAGGTGACCAGACCACCGCGGCATAACATCTGCATGATTTTGGCGAGGTAGGCCGCGGGCACCTGGAGCTTTTCCGCGACTTCACGACTGAGAATCGGGGTTCCGACCGGCTGAGTCGCGATATAGATCATGGACTGGATCGCGTACTGGCTGGTTCTTGATATCAACATAACGGCCTCTGGAGAACTTGAATAAGCGAATATCTTTATCTTGTTATCCCGCTATTATGCATAAATTTGCGATTTCGGGAACTGCTTGATTCGATGAGCGAAAAAGAAGGCGTACGAGCGTACTTGTGAGGAGTGGTGCCGGGAGGGGGACTCGAACCCCCACACTGTTTCCAGCGGCGGATTTTGAATCCGCTGCGTCTACCGATTCCGCCATCCCGGCGCGGAGACGGCATTATAGCGAACTTGAGGCCGTTTCAGTAGTGTTGCCACCGATTAATCAGGACTTTTGCCATTCATGTTGACCAGTGATTTCGATTTTGACCTGCCGGAGGCGTTGATCGCGCAGTTTCCGGCTGCCGAACGTACCGCCAGCCGGCTGTTGCGGCTGGATGGCAACAGCGGCGCGCTGCAGGACGCGCAGTTCTCTGACTTGCCGAGGTTTCTCTCCCCCGGCGACCTGCTGGTATTCAACGACACGCGCGTGATCAAGGCGCGCCTGCTAGGGCAGAAAGACAGTGGTGGCCGGGTGGAAGTGCTGGTGGAGCGGGTGCTGGATGCACACCGTGCGCTGGCCCACGTCCGGGCATCGAAATCGCCAAAACCCGGCACGCGTCTGCGTCTCGCCGAGGCCGTAGAGGTGGAAGTCCTGGGGCGGCAGGAAGACCTGTTTTTACTGCAGTTTCTGGGCGATGCGCCGGTATTCGACCTGCTGGAACGTTATGGCAGCCTGCCCCTGCCCCCCTATATTGCGCACAGCCCCGACAGTGCAGACGACGAGCGTTACCAGACGGTCTACGCACGCCAGCCAGGCGCGGTGGCCGCCCCGACAGCCGGCCTGCATTTTGACCAAGCCATGCTGGAGCGCCTTGCAGCCATGGGGATCCGCACCGCTTTTGTGACCCTGCATGTCGGCGCAGGCACGTTCCAGCCGATCCGTGTCGAGGATCCGAAGGAACACGTCATGCACAGCGAGTGGTTCGACATGCCACAAAGCACGGTCGATGCGATCCGGGATGCCCGCGCCCGCGGTGGCAAGATCACGGCAGTGGGCACAACGGCGATGCGGGCACTGGAAAGCGCCGCGCGTAGCGGCGACATCGTGGCGGGCAGTGGAGACACAGATATTTTCATTACGCCGGGCTACCGCTTCCGGGTGGTAGAACGTCTACTGACCAACTTTCACCTGCCGCGCACGACACTGATCATGCTGGTGTCGGCTTTCGGCGGGGCCGAACATATCCGCAAGGCCTATCAGCACGCCATCGCGCAGCGCTACCGCTTTTTCAGCTATGGCGACGCGATGCTGATCGAGCGCCAGGATTCAACGACGTAACTGCTGCGCCAGCCAGTCAGCGGCCTCAGACGTCCCACTGGGCGCGACGGGGTCCGGCTTGGGCGCAGCCAGCAACGCTTCGAGCGCCGCAGCAAACTCCCCTGACTCAAGTGCTTCGCGACTCACTTCGGCGGCGAGTCCGTTGGCCGTCAGCCACTCTGTCAGTACCCGGGTTTCGGGCCAGTCTTCACGTCGCACGTAAAGCACCGGTACGCCAGCGCAGGCAGCTTCGACGAAACTGCCATAGCCGGGCTTGCAGATCAGGGCATCGCTGCTTGCCAGAATATCGCTGAAAGGCAGGCCGAGCGATTCCAGCACCACGGCGTCAGGGTGCTTTGCCCGCCAGTCCGCCGGCACCAGCCAGCGCACCCCCGGCAGGCGCGGCCAGGCGTCCATCGGCAACTGCCCAGGAATCCCGCCCAACGACACCAGCACCAGCTTTTCCCCATCAACTATGTTCAGGCGCGCGTTGATTTCGGCGCGCCGCTGGTGCCCCGGTTCCGCCACCGGGCCGATGACCTGCTGGTGGTACAAGTCTTTCATCGGCATACCCGGGGTCAGCCTCAGGAAAGCCTCAGCCTCGTTGTAGGCCACGCGCATCTGGCTGGTGATGTGGTGCGCGCCGGAGATCATGCCGCAATAGTGTTCGAAGATGTCCATCCAGTTCAAAGAACACATGGCCGCACTGGGCACACCGATACGGTAGGCACCGGCGAGCGGCAGATAACCGACGTTGGAGAGGACGAAATCAGGCGCAAGGTCACGCAGGGCCATGGCCTCGTGCATGACGCGGTTGCCCCAGTCCCGATGGAGTGCGTGGTAGGCATCAAAGCTTTCGCGCCCACGTACATCAAGTGCGGAGGACATGAGCATGCCAACGTCTCCACTGTCCCGGACATAGTTGAAGGGGATACGGATACGCGACTGCAAATGCCCCAGTGGCGCGGTGGTACGCACCGTCAGGCGGAGATTCGGAACACGCTCGCCCAGCGCATTCAGCACAGGTGCCACCTGAGCCACATGACCAAAGCCGTGAGCGCTGATGCAAACTAAAAGGTGAGGTTGCTTGTCCATGCCGGTTTACAAGTTAAAATTGCGCACATGATCAGCTGCGCCCGATGCAGCGTTCCTTCAAGACGGGAGTTTCCATGAAGTCCAAGCAGTTAATCGATGTGCTGATGTATTCTTTGCTGACAGCCCTGTTGAACGTTTCTTTTGCCAGCCAGGCCGCCGTTCTGCCCGAGGCGGCACAGGCGCTGCGCATCCCTCTCGCCGCCAAGCCAACGTCCCGCCCGATGACAGTCGCTTATGTCCCGGATTATAAACGCTACATCGTGGCAGACGGCGGTTTCACCGCGATGCCGGACGAATTCGGCGTCGTGGCTTCCAAGTCCCAGGTCCATGTGTACGACGAGAAAGGGCAGTACCTGCAAAGCGCAAAACCCGGCCTCAGCAACCGCTCTGTGTATTACAACCCGAACAAGAACCGTCTGGAATCCGTGACCTACAACGCCTCCAGCGATCTGGGCTTCCAGCCCAACACTGGGGTGTTCGCGCTGGAAATGGACAAGGAGGGACGTCTGACCAACAATACCGAGACCGTCAGCCAGCCGCACAAGGCGTTCGGCAAGGCCAACACCTTTGCCAGCTATGACGCGGCCAACGACCAGTACTACTGCAAGCAGGACCGCAGCAATCAGGTGCTGGTGGTGAAACTCGACAAGGACGAGCCGGTCGGCACCGTGTCGCTGGACCTCGCCGCCGCGGGCGCCAAAGAAGATGACATCAGCGACTTCTGGGTAGCCTACACCGGGATTGCAGGCGAAGAACTGGCGGCGCTGGATGTCGACCACAAAGCCGTACTGGTGTTCGACCTCAAGGGCAAGTTCGTCGGCAAGAGCATCCTGCCCGCTACCATGCGCCTGCGTGCCAACAACCATTACAACGGGCATGGTTACGCCAACGGCATGTTCTTCGTGTACTACGAGAACGAGGGCGAGTTCGGGACGTATTACGGGTTCAGGATTTCAGATCAGGCCCAATAACGCGGCCAATGAAAAAACGGCGGACCGTCGCAGTCCGCCGTCATCAGTACATCAGGGCAAGCGTAATCGTCTCGCGACTTCGCGGATTAGGCTTTCCCCAGCTTCCCGGCGACCTTGCCGGACACCATGCCGAACACGGCGCCCAGTACGAAGGACAGCGACAGCAGCAGCACCGGATTGGTGAGGTTGGCTGCGCTCAGGCTGGCCAACGGGCCCACGCCGTCCGCAGTCGGTGTCTGCAGGGCATAGGCCACGGTGGCGGCATACCCGTAGACGTTGTTGGGGACCACCGACAGCAGGTTGATGCCTGCCACGATCACCAGGAAGAACACCGTCACGCCCACGTAAACCGGCGCAGCAACGCTAGCAGGCAGACCTACCGGGTTGTTGACGACGAGAAACAGGGCGATGCCGGCGAGAATGGCACCATAGACGGTACCGGCGATGGTTTTTTGCAACGCGGCATTGTCGCCGCCGGTATGGAAGTACGCCCCCCAGGCAATGAAACCCGCCCAGACAAGCACAGACCCGGCAAGCGGCCCCAGTGCGAGAAAGACCCACACGGCACCAAGCACAGCGATACTGACAGATAAAGCAGTTAACTGATTCATACCATTCCTCCCTAGTGAGTTTGAAGTACCACAACAACTCGACTTACCGGCTGGAAACGGGTCTTGGCGCCCACTTGAACAGCATCCACCGCATCAAGTTGCCGAAGAGGATAGTAAAGGGTATCGGAAGAAGTGACAAACGAAATTGCACCATTCAGGTGCAATTAATGCGAAGGCTGGTAACTCCAGTGCTTGCGCCATGCGCCGACCACCAGGTTGGGGTATTCCGGCTTGCCCAGGCTGCCGTTGTAGCGGCCCAGCGCGCGGTACAGGTCGCCCTTTTCGATATCGAGGTAATGGCGCAGGATGGTGCAGCCGTAGCGCAGGTTGACCCGCATGTGGAACAGGTTCTGGTCCGGCGAGCCGATGGAGCGCACCCAGAACGGCATCACCTGCATGAAGCCGCGCGCGCCCACCGAGGACACCGCGTATTTCTTGAAGCCGCTCTCGACCTGGATCAGTCCCATCACCAATTGCGGGTCCAGGCCGGCGCGGGTAGCCTCGTAATGTACGGTCTTGAGGAAATCCAGGCGGAAGTTTTCGTCCGGGATGCGCTTCTGCAACCGGCGCGACATTTCGTCCAGCCACAGCTTCGCTTCGACTTCGCTGTTGAACACCAGCCTCGGCGCTGCCGTGTCGCTGATGGATTTCTGCATCATGGCGCGCACGCTGTGGGAAAGCTGCTCTTCCTTCTGCGCCCCGGCATGGGCGCAGAAAGATGTCAGCAACAGCAATGCCAGCGACAGGACGCGCATCAGAGCGATTTCACGAACTCCACCAGCCCTGCCAGCGGCACGTTGCGGGGTGCCGCGTCAGTGCGCGCCTGATATTCGACCATGCCTTCCTTCAGGCCACGGTCGCCCAGGGTAATGCGATGCGGGATACCGATCAGTTCCAGATCCGCGAACATGACACCAGGGCGTTCGCCACGATCATCCAGCAGCACGTCCACGCCGGCGGCCTGCAGTTCGTCATGCAGTTTGAGCGCCGCTTCGCGCACCGCGTCGCTGCGATCGAAGCCGATCGCGGCAATCGCCACGGTAAACGGCGCGATGGCGGCCGGGAAAATGATGCCACGTTCGTCGTTGCCCTGCTCGATCGCCGCGCCGATGATGCGCGACACGCCGATGCCGTAGCAGCCCATTTCCATGACCTGGGTCTGGCCGTTTTCATCCAGATAGGTCGCTTCCATCGCCTTGGAATACTTGTTACCCAACTGGAACACGTGGCCGACTTCAATGCCGCGGCAGATTTCCAGCGTCCCCTTGCCGTCGGAGCACGGGTCACCCGCGACCACGTTGCGGATGTCCGCCACCATATCCGGCTCGGGCAGATCACGGCCCCAGTTGACGCCAGCGAGGTGGAACTTGGGTTTGTTGGCGCCACATACGAAATCGCTCATGGCCGCCACGGTACGGTCGGCGATGACGCGGATCTGGCTACGGTCCAGACCGACGGGGCCGAGGAAGCCTGGCGGGCAGTTGAACGCCTCGCGAATTTCAGCCTCGGTGGCGAAACGGAAGTCCGCCAGCCCCTCCACCTTGGTAGTTTTCACTTCGTTCAGGCTATGGTCGCCACGAATCAGCAGCACATGCAGTTTGTCGCCCGCCATCACGGCAATCAGCTTGACGGTGCGCTGCAACGGGAGGCCCAGTAGTGCCGCCACATCCTCGCAGGTCGTCTGCTTCGGGGTATCCACGTCACGCATGGTTTCGGCTGCGGCCGCACGCGGGGTCGCCGGTGCCAGCGCCTCGGCCATCTCGACGTTGGCGGCGTAATCCGAAGACGGGTTAAAGGCGATCGCGTCCTCACCGGAATCCGCCAGCACGTGGAATTCGTGCGAACCGGTTCCGCCGATGGCGCCGGTATCGGCCGCCACGGCACGGAACTTCAGGCCCAGCCGGGTGAAGATATTGGAATAGGTCTGGTACATGGTCGCGTAGGTGTCTTCCAGCGACGCCTTGCTGGTGTGGAAGGAATACGCATCCTTCATCACGAATTCGCGTGCGCGCATCACGCCGAAACGCGGACGGATCTCATCGCGGAACTTGCTCTGGATCTGGTAGAAATTGACCGGCAGTTGCTTGTAGCTGCGGATTTCCTTGCGCGCGATGTCAGTGATCACTTCTTCGTGCGTCGGCCCGAAACAGAAATCGCGCTGATGACGGTCCTTGATCTTCAACATCTGGGGACCGAACACGTCCCAGCGGCCAGTTTCCTGCCACAGTTCAGCCGGGGTGACGGCCGGCATCAGCAGTTCGAGTGCACCGGCCTTGTCCATTTCCTCGCGGACGATGGCTTCCACCTTGCGCAGAGAGCGCAGGCCCAGCGGCATCCAGCTATAGAGGCCTGAGCCGAGGCGCTTGATCAGTCCGGCACGGACCATCAGCTTGTGGCTGGCAAGTTCGGCTTCGGCCGGGGCTTCCTTGAGGGTGGAGATAAAAAACTGACTGGCGCGCATGACGATTCCCGTAATTCGTTAAGGCGCAGAATTTTATAGGAAAACGACGCCAGCGTCAGTCCTCACTCAGTGGCGGCAGCGGGGGCGAGCCCACCTCTGGCCTCCATCCGTCCTGCCAACGCTGAAGAGGCAGGACCACGGCAGGTTCGCCGTTATCGTAAAACCAGGAATCCACGACAAAGACGGCACGAGTAGCGATCTCACGCACACTGGCCGCCGTATGCGGCCAGCCGTTCACGAAAAAGCCGCGGGTATGGGTATCCCCTACCTCGTGGAAGTGCAACAAACCACGGTTACGCAGCATGTCGAGATAGCTGGTCGTATTGGTGGATTCATCGATGCAGTCGAGTTGTCCAGGCAAGCCAAACCCCTCGAACGTGCCTCCCACATCGTTGCCGGTCCCGGTCACACGCCCCACGAAAAACTCCATCAGGCCGATCGCATCGGCGATGCGCGCTCGCTCTTCCTCGGCATCGTCTGGCTCGTGGCTGAACAAGGCCTCGACCTCGTCCCAATCCGCTTCGTTCAGCGACACCGCCTCCACGGCAACGCAGCCACCACCGTGACAGAACTCGAAATGTGCCGGCGTCGCATCCTGACGCAGCAATCGCGTCACCCGGTCAGGATCGGCGCTGGCCACCAGCGGTAGCAGCACCAGCAGGCTAAAGCACCACCGGATCATTACGCATCTCGTTCAGATTATCCGGCGCCGCCGGGAAGTGTTGTCGCAACAACGCCGTGATGGCGGCGACACCGTCCATCACGCCCTGTTCGAATTGTCCCTGCCGGAATCGTTGTTCCATGGTGTGGCAGATCTCACGCCACGCAGCATCACCAACACGCGCGTGGATGCCTCGATCGGCCACGATTTCAACATCCCGGTCTGCCAACAGCAAATAAATCAGCACGCCCGAATTGTGTTCGGTATCCCAAACGCGTAATTGCGAGAACACCTCGACGGCACGCGCACGCGGTGTCACGCCGCGCCACAGTTCGCTCCACTCCAGCCCGGCCTCGACAGCGAAGCGCAACTCGCCAGAATGTGAGCGTTCGCTCTCGCGAATCGCCTCTTCTATTCTGGCCATCGCCCGCTTATGGAAATGCCGGTGCACCTGCCAGCGCCCGGCCAGCAGATGTTTCAACAATCGTTTGAGCTTGCGCATCTACCAGTCTCCCGAGGCCCCGCCGCCGCCAAAACCACCGCCGCCACCAGAGAAGCCACCGCCTCCCCCTCCACCGGAATACCCGCCGCCGTAACCGCCTCCCGTACCCGGCATGCCACTGAGCAGGGTGAAGATGAACACGACAAATCCGAAAATCGCGGCAAAGGTGACCACGGCCCCCAGCATCCAGAGCACCAATCCGGCCAGCCCGCCGGTCACCAGCCCACCGACAAAACCACCCAGCAGGGCCCGCAGAAAACTGCCCACCACCAGCGCGGCGAAAAAGAGCGGGATGAGGTGTTCAAAGCCGTCAGGTTCACCCGCGCCTGTCGAGCCCGTCGGCTCAGGCAACGGCTCGCCATCGATGACCTGTTCGATCGCCTGGACTCCCGCCGTGAGGCCCGCATGGAAATCGCCACGCTTGAAATGAGGCGACATGACGTCCATCAGGATACGCTTGGCCGTCGCGTCGTTTAGCGCGCCTTCCAACCCGTAACCGACTTCGATGCGCGACTTGCGGTCGTTCTTGGCCAGCAGCACCAGTACGCCGTCATCGACGCCCTTGCGCCCCAGTTTCCATTGGTCAACCACGCGAATCGCGTATTGGGCGATATCCTCCGGCTGTGTCGTCGGCACCAGCAGAATGGCGATCTGGCTACCCTTGCGTGCCTCGAAAGCGGCCAGATTCGCTTCCAGATCGGATTGCTGCTGCGCCGTCAGGGTTCCGGTAAGGTCTGTCACGCGCTGTTGCAGCGGCGGGACCTGCACCTCACTCGCAACCTCTGCCTGCACCAGCAGCGGCAGCAGGCAAAGCAGCAGGGCGAATAGCCAGCGGCGCACGGGCGACCTCGTCAGAAGCAACTACTTGCCGAAATCGACCTTCGGGGCTGCCGAGATGGCCTTCTCGTTTTCGACCGTGAAGGAAGGCTTGGTCTTGTAACCGAACACCATCGCCGTCAGGTTGCTGGGAAAGGAGCGCACCGTCACGTTGTAATCCTTCACCGCCGCAATATAGCGATTCCGTGCCACGGTGATGCGGTTCTCTGTGCCTTCGAGTTGCGCTTGCAGGTCTCGGAAGTTGGCGTCCGCCTTCAATTGCGGATAGTTTTCCGCCACCACCATCAGCTTGGACAACGCAGAGGTCAATTCACCCTGCGCTGCCTGGAACTTGGCAAACGCCTGCTCGTCATTCACCAGTTCCGGGGTCACTTGCAGACTGCCCACCTTGGCACGGGACGCCGTGACCGCCTCCAGCACGTCTTTTTCGTGTGCGGCATATCCTTTGACCGTACTGACCAGATTGGGCACCAGATCGGCGCGGCGCTGATACTGGTTGAGCACCTCGGCCCATGCGGCGTTGATACCCTCATCCTGCGACTGGAACGTGTTGTAGCCGCAACCGCTCAGGACGAGCGTGGCCGCCAGCAGAAAAGCATTCAGAATTTGACGCATGACATTCTCCTGTGAATGAGGAAAGTGATAATCAAGATGAGGTCGCAGCAGCAGATTGCAAGCGCTGCATGGTGGCGCGGGCGAAGCACAGGTCTTCCCAGGCCTTGCCCTTATCCGGCAGGTTACGCAGCAGATAGGCCGGGTGATAGGTCACGATCACCGGCACGCCATGGTAGTCGTGCAGCTTGCCGCGCAGCGAACCGATCGACGCATCCGTATTGAGAATGGACTGTGCGGCAAAGCGTCCCATGGCCACGATCAGTTTGGGTTGGATCAATTCCACCTGCCGCTTGAGGAAGGGGTCGCACTTCACCACCTCCTCGCCGTGCGGGTCGCGATTCTCCGGCGGTCGGCACTTCAGCACATTGGCGATGTAAACCTTCTCGCCTCGCTTCAACCGGATCGCCGCCAGCATGTTGTCCAGCAACTTGCCCGCCTGACCGACAAAAGGCTCGCCACGTTTATCCTCTTCGGCGCCCGGCGCTTCGCCCACCAGCAACCAGTCGGCATTGGGGTCGCCGACGCCAAATACGGTTTGCGTACGCGTCTGGGCCAGCGAACACGACTGGCAATTGGCCACGCACTCACGCAGCGCCTCCCAGTCCATCTGCATGATGGCCGTACGCCGGCTTTCGCCCAGCGGTACCTCCATATCGGGCTTGGCAGGAACGTCGGGGATAAACTCTGCCTCTTCCACCGGCATGGCCGCGTCATACGCCTCGAGCGGAATCTCGTCATGCATCGGCTCGGCGGCAGGCGCATCCATCGTCTCCATGGCTGGCAGCGGTTCCACAGGCGCAGGTACCGCCTGCACCTCGGTCACGGACACCACAGCCGTCGGCGGAATGCCAACCTCAGCAGCCGCGGTCGCTGGAACCACCTCACGCAGACGCCATACCGGCAGCAGTTCCAGCTCTTTCAGGAGTGCTTCGCGCGGTAGCGTCATAACGCCAGCCCCATCAAAATCGCATCCTCACGGCCATGTTCCGCCGGGTAGTACCCCTTGCGCACCGAAAACTCGTTGAATCCCATGCTTTCGTACAGCCCGATCGCCGCCGTATTGGATGGCCGCACTTCCAGGAACATCATCTGCCCACCATAGCGGCGCGCCACCTCGATGAAATGCGCCAGCAGCTCACGCCCCAACCCGCGCCCCTGATAAGGCCCGGCGATACTGAGGTTGAGCAGATGCGCTTCGTCCAGCACCATCATCAGAGCACCGTAGCCGATCAGTTCGCCGTCCAGCTCCACCACCCAGCAGCTATAGCCAGACTTCAACGAATCCGCAAAATTGCCGCGCGACCAGGGGTGGGAATAAATCTTCGGCTCGATCGCCATCACGGCATCGAGATCTTCGTCCTGCATGGGCCGGTATGTCACAGCCAGTTGCGGCAGCGCATTCATTTGGCTTCGCGCTCCTTGATGGTCAGCGCGACCTTGTTGCGCACATAGAGCGGCGCAGCCTCATGTGGCGCCTTGCCCTCACCCTTCGCGAACCGCACCGCTGCCAACTCAGCCATATGCCGTGCCAGCGGAAAAGCCTCGGCGATCTTGCGCTCGACCTGCACGCCGTATATTGCATCCAGCGTCTCGCCAAAAGCATCCCAACCGCTGCCAATGCCGACCCATCCGGCACCCTCAATGGCCGGCACCTGCGGCGGCGGATACAACCCCGGCGCAATCACTTCACGCCAATCATTACCATCACGCTCGTAAGCCGCGTGGTACACCTCGTTCATCCGCGCATCGAGGCAAGCCACCACGCGAGCGGCCCCCGCCTGCTGTGCCAGCGCTTCCAGCGTACAAACACCGACCACCGGCAACCGCGCGCCAAACGCCAATCCCTGTGCCACACCACAACCGATACGCAAACCAGTAAACGACCCCGGCCCCATGCCGAACGCGATTCCATCGAGGTCGGCCAGCTGCAAACCGGTTTCATCCAGCAACTCGCGCACTAGCGGCAACACCAGTTCAGAATGCTTTTGCCCTGCCAGCATTTCGCGCACGACCACGGCCCCGTCCTGCCACAAGGCAAGCGAAAGGAATTCGGTGGACGTATCGAGGGCGAGGATTTTCATGAGGATGCTATTTTGCCACAGGTCGGGCAGGCGCCCTGCTAAGACTCGGTCACCTTGCCCCGCAACGACTTGATCTGCCCCCGCTGCGACTTCCCCTCCAGCCGCCGCTTCTGAGAGCCCAAAGTGGGCCGCGTCGCCCGACGCACCACCGGCGGCCGCGCCACCCCGTTCACCAGCGCATACAGCCGTGCAATAGCATCCTGACGGTTCAGCTCTTGGCTACGATACCGCTGCGCCTTGAACACAATGACGCCCTCGGCCGTAATGCGATGATCCCGCAAGGCCAGTAAACGCGCCTTCACCGCCTCAGGCAAAGAAGAAGCCCGAATGTCGAACCGCAAGTGCACCGCACTCGACACCTTGTTGACGTTCTGACCTCCCGCGCCTTGAGCGCGGATGGCGGTGAAGTCGATTTCGTTGTCGGGGATGATGAGTTCGTTAGGCATTGGGAGCCATTTATGTGATGATTACGTCGTCAATTAATCCTTGGACGCACCTAGAATGCTTGATGCGGTTGCTGAATTTCTCATTCGCACAGTTGTCGTTGAGGTGGTGTTTTATCGCATTTGTTACTGGCCTGGCTGGTTTATTCTGCGAGTGCTGACACTCGGTAAATATCCTCCGCCAAAATCAATGCCACACAATAGGTATTTTGTCGCCGGCATTCCGCTAGTTGTGTTGTTGATTGCTATAACTTTTATTGCGTCGTGACTTTTTATCGCTCCAATAAATCGGTCATGCAGGAGCTTGCCCAAAAGATTCCCCTCTGCCACGCCGAGCAGCGCAGGGAACCAGAAGGGTGTGGCAGAGGGCCGCCCTTCTTCTTTGGTTACTTTCTTTTGGGCAAGCAAAAGAAAGTAACTTGCCGCCGGGCGGCCCCCGGCCTGCCACGGCCGGCTAGATCATTCCAAGCCCCCTCATCCCAACCTTCTCCCACGAGGGGAGAAGGAGTAGAACCGTAGCTCGGCTCAGTTACTCCCCATCCACCGGCCCCATTCGTCCAATCTCAAAGAACGCATCAACATCCGAAACCTCCCGCGTCCGTTTCATCGGCGGCAAACTCTGCCAGATGCGGCGCCCGTAATGCTTCTCCACGATCCGCGGATCGCAGATCATCAGCACCCCTCGATCCATCTCATCGCGGATCAACCGCCCCGCCCCCTGCTTCAGCGTGATCACCGAATACGGCAACTGGTATTCCATGAACGCGTTCTTGCCCTCGGCATTCATCTTGTCGATGCGCGCCGCCAGCACGGGGTCATCCGGCGGCGCAAAGGGCAGCTTGTCGATGATTACCAACGATAGGGCTTCTCCGCGCACGTCCACGCCTTCCCAGAAGCTCTGCGAGCCCACCAGCACGGCGTTGCCCAGACGGCGGAAGCGATCCAGCAGTTCGGTGCGCGAACTCTCGCCCTGCATCAACATGGGGTAATCCAGGCCCTCGCGCTCGAACGCCTCCTTGAGCAACGCGTAAATGTCGCGCATGGCCCGCAGGCTGGTACACAACACGAAGGCGCGGCCACGGCTGGCCTTGAGCGCAGGCAGCGCTACGGCGGCCACGGCGGCGTTGTAGCCCGGCGTATTGGGCTGCGGCATGCCGGTCGGCACGTAGAGGATGGATTGCGCGGGATAGTCGAACGGGCTGTCCCAACGCGCGGTCACGGCCTCGGGTAGTCCCATCTGGCCGAGGTAATGACCGAAGTCGTTTTTCACCGCCAGCGTGGCCGAGGTAAAAATCCAGGCGCGCGGATGACCTTCCATCTGCTTGCTGAAGACATCCGCGATTGACAGCGGCGTGGCGTGCAGCTGTACGGATTGCGTAAACACTTCGACCCAGCGCACCAGATTGTCGTTGGTGCCGGCCTGCCAGCTTTTGAGTTGCGCGACCAGCGCCAAGCCGCGCTGCCAGCAATTTTCCAGTGCGGGATCGCGTGCCGCCTGGGTTTCCAGCACCGCCGCAAGGTCACCAAGTTTGCCCAGCATAGCGGCAAACGCGTCGTTGAACCTGGGACGCTCCAGCGCCTTCTGCACCGGCATGCGCGCGCCGTCCATGCCGAACACCAGCCGGAAATCCCGCGTCGCTTTTTCCAGCGCTGCCGTCGCTTCCGGCAGTTGCACGCAATCCTTGGCGTTGGTCAGGTATTCGGCATGTGCATCGCGCGACAGATCCATGATCTGGCTGGTCGAGACATCCTCGCCAAAAAACAGGCCAGCGGTTTCTGGCAGTTGATGCGCCTCGTCAAACACGATCGTATTGGCAGACGGTAGCAATTCCGATACGCCTTCATCCCGCAGCATCACATCGGCGAAGAACAGGTGATGATTGACCACCACCACATCGGCCGCCAAGGCACGTTTGCGCGCCTCCATGACGAAGCATTCCTTGTAATGCGCGCATTCCTGCCCGATGCAGTTGTCGCGCGTCGACGTCACCGCCGGCCAGATGGTGGCATTTTCCGGCACTTCCGGCAGTTCGCTCTTGTCGCCAGTGGCACTGTTCTCGGCAAAGGCGCGGATCACGTGGACGTAGCCCGCATCCTCCCGATTCATGAAGCGGCCTTCCTTCGCCGCCCGGTCGAGATGGAAATGGCAGACGTAATTGGCACGCCCCTTGAGCATTGCCACCGTCACCGGCGCCATCAATGCGTCACGTACGGCCGGCAGGTCACGGTTGAAGAGTTGATCCTGCAGCGTCTTGGTGCCGGTAGAAATAATCACCTTGCCGCCGGAGAGCAGCGCCGGCACCAGATAGGCGAAGGTCTTGCCGGTCCCGGTCCCGGCCTCGGCCACCAGGACACTGTTCGCCTTGATCGCCTTCTGGATGGCCTCGGCCATCTCGACCTGTTGAGTACGCGTGCGATAGCCGGGAATGGCCTGCGCCAACGCACCGTCGGCACCGAAGATATGCGCGAGATCAGCCAAGAGGAATTATTGCGGCGGGGTGCCGAGAATGCGGATTTCGCGCTGCGGGTAAGGCACGCTTACACCCTGCACCTGGAACGCACGCCAAATTTCGAGGTAAAGCGCCGACTGCAGGCTGGAAGAGCCTTCTTCAGGATCGGGAATCCAGAACGACAACTGCAGGTCGATACCGCTTTCGCCAAAGCCTTTGAGATGGACCTCCGGTGCCGGGTCATCCAGCACACGAGGATGGCGCTCGGCCGCTTCGCGCATGATGCGCATGGCAAGCTCAAGATCGCCTTCATAGCTGACCTGAATCGGCATCTGCACCTTGGCGCGGCGATCGGTGAGGGAATGGTTGATCACCGCCGACGCGATCAGGGTCTCGTTAGGGATGATCACCTCGGTGTTGTCCAGCTTGCGCAACACCAGGTAGCGTGAACGAATCTGCTCGACCACACCATAATGGCCGTCGAGCGTGATCACATCGCCCAGGTGCACTGACTCATCCAGCAGGATGATGAACCCGCTGACGTAATTGCTCGCGATCTTCTGCAGGCCAAAGCCCAGCCCCACGCCCAGCGCACCGCCGAACACCGACAGCAGCGTGATATCGAACCCGACTGCCGACAGCGCCACCAGCACCCCGACCAGCGTGAGCAGAATGCGCACCAGCTTGGTCATCACCACGCGGAAATTCATGTTGATCTGCTCGGCACGCATCAAGCGGTTCTCGAGCAGTCGGCTGAGCCACAGCGCGACCACCACGGTCACGACTACCGTCACCACGGATTGCAGAATCAGCAGGACACTGATGCGATTCTTGCCGACGCTGAAGCCGGCCTCTTCCAGCCCTTGCACCAGCTCTGGCAGAACACCAGCCAGGTGCAGTGCGACGACCACCCAGATCGTGCCGCTGATGAGGTTCTCCATCGACTTCAGCACGCTGCTGGGGTTGAAAATGTAGCGCAGGGCATAGACCGCCAGACGAATCCCCGCCATGGCCAGCAGCAAGGTCGCACTCAGCGACAGCAATGCGGTGTGTTGCTCCCAGTGCCGCATCACGGCCTTGCCGAGGGTTACCCCCACCAGCGCCGTCACCGGGAACAGCGCCCGCTTGATGCCGCCCACCCCGACCTTCCACGATTCCGGGGCGCGCAGGGTCACGAAACGGTGCACCAGCCCATTGGAGGCCCATGCCAGGAACAAGGCCGCGCCCAGAATCGCCAATTGCCAGTACGCCGCTGCCGTATGCAGGTCGTTCGCCAGTTCTAGCCAGATTTCACGCATGATGTCAGATCAGGAAAATGGTCGCCAGACCAAGGAAAATGAAGAAACCGCCGCTGTCCGTCACCGCGGTGATCAGCACGCTGGAGCCCACCGCCGGGTCACGCCCCAGCTTGGTCATGATCAACGGAATCCCGACGCCCATCACCGCCGCCAGCAGCAGGTTCAGCGTCATCGCCCCGGTCATCACCAAGCCCAGCGCAGCGTTGTGATACAACAGCCAGGCGGCCACCCCGAGCACCCCGCCCCAGACCAGGCCGTTCAGCAAGCTCACGCCGATCTCCTTCATGAACAGGGTTTTCATGTTGAGCGCACTGATCTGCCCCAGCGCCAGACCGCGCACGATCATGGTCGTCGTCTGATTGCCGGAATTGCCGCCGATGCCGGCCACGATCGGCATCAGGGCCGCCAGTGCCACGATCTTTTCGATCGAACCTTCAAACACGCCGATCACACGCGACGCGATAAAGGCCGTAATGAGATTGATCGCCAGCCAGGTCCAGCGATTCTGCATGGATTTCCACACCGAGGAGAACAGGTCCTCTTCCTCGCGCAAACCCGCCAGAGACAACACTTCGCTCTCGGATTCGTCACGGATGAAATCCATCACCGCATCCACCGTCAATCGCCCCACCAAGCGATTTTCTTCATCCACCACTGGCGCTGTCACCAGGTCGTAGCGCTGGAACGCCTGGGCGGCCTCGCCAGCATCCTCTTCAGGATGGAACACGACGGCATCATCCGCCATCACCGCTTCCACCGTCACTTCCGGATCGCTGACCACGAGCCGTTTCAGGGGGAGTACTCCCAGCAACTTGTTGTGACGGTCGACCACGAAGAGCTTATCCGAGTGACTCGGCAATTTCCCCAGCCGGCGCAGGTACCGCAGTACGACTTCCAGGCTGATATCGTCACGAATGGTGATGATGTCGAAATCCATCAGCGCCCCGACCGAATCCTCAGGGTAGGACAAGGCCGATTGCAGGCGCTCGCGGTTCTGGCTATCCAGCGTTTCCAGCAGTTCCTGCAACACGTCGCGCGGCAGGTCCGGCGCCAGGTCGGCGATCTCGTCCGTATCGAGTTGCTCGGCTGCCGCCAGCAACTCTTCGCTGTCCATTTCCGCGATCAGGGTCTGACGAACAGCATCCGACACTTCCAGCAGAATCTCACCATCGCGCTCTGCCTTGACCAGGTCCCACACCACCAGACGCTGCTCGATGGGCAACGCCTCGAGGATGTAGGCCACGTCCGCCGGGTGCAACTCGTCCAGCCTGGTCCGCAACTCCGCCAGGTTCTGCTTGTGGACCAACGTCTCCACCAGGTCGTGCTTGGGCATATCCTGCTTGTGCACAAGCTCTTCCACCAGCCGATGCTTGTTCAGCAGATGGATCACCTGTTGCAGGCTCTCCTGCAAGCTTTCCTTGATTTGATCGTTGTCAGCCATGTTCTTCCATCAGCTACCCGGTGCGGCGCTGGTCATCAGCGCAATAATTCGACATTTTATGAAAATTCGGGGGCATCACGGCGATTCCGGATAAAATTTTCCTGTCGCATTCATCTCATTCCCCATGCTCACCCTCTACGGAACCGAAGGCTGCCACCTCTGCCATCTCGCACAGGACCTGCTGCGCACCACACAGCAAGCCTGGCAGGACATCGATATTATCGACGATGACGCGTTACTGGCACGTTACGAAACGCGCATCCCAGTACTGCAACAAGGCCAACGCGAACTCGACTGGCCATTCACGTTGGCCGAATTGCAGACGTTTCTGGCAATTCCTGACCACCAAGCCAGCTGACGGCATCCCCGACGTGCAGCTTCAGTCGTTCGGCCGCGCTGCCCTGGTTCACGGCAATCTCGACCAGCCCCAGGCTGTTGGCATACCAGAACGCCTGCTCCGCACTCACTTCCGCATAGGTGCGCGCGTGACTGAGACTATGCGCATGCACCTGTAACTGCGCCGTCTCGGCATATTGCGACGCCTCCAGGCCCGTCATCGCGTTACCATAATGGTCGATATGGAGGATACGCGGCATCGGCCCTGCGTCCAACTGCACCTGCAGGGCGCCGACCTCCTGCAGCATCCCCGGCGAATGGGGCTTGGTTGCCAAGCGTGCAGCGATCGGCGCGAACAAATCCCGCCCGTGAAACGTCCGAGACAGTGGCTCGGGTTGCCACAGAATTTCACACACCCGCCCGGTTTGCCTGCGCGCCAGATGCACGGAAAACAATCCATTATCCGGACCGACCAGCCAGACTCCGTCCACGTCGATCGCAACAGGACGACGAACGGTCCCCACGCCCGGATCCACCACAGCCATCACGACATCCCCGCGTTGCAGCGGCAACTGCATCAACAACGCATGTAGTAGATGCGCGCTGGACGCGATATCGAACGCCTGTGCCGCGTGCAACAGGTCGATAACAGGGACCGATGGGGCATCCACTGCTAGCCTGGCCTTGACCTGGCCGACGTAAATATCCGAAGACCCGAAGTCCGTAAACAGATAAATCATGCCGATACCCCTCCTGACCGCACAAAACAAAAAAGCCAGTCGTATGACTGGCTTTTCTGATCAGACCTTCAAGCGGCCTTACTCGGCAGCAACGGCCTCAGAAGTGGTGTCCGGACGATCCACCAGTTCTACCAGCGCCATCGGAGCGTTGTCACCATCACGGAAACCACACTTCAGGATACGCAGGTAACCACCGTTACGTGTCTTGTAACGCGGGCCCAGTTCGTCGAACAGCTTGACCACGATATCGCGATCGCGCAGACGATCGAATGCCAGACGACGGTTAGCCACGGTCGCATTCTTGCTCAGCGTGATGAGCGGTTCAGCGATCTTGCGCAGTTCCTTTGCCTTCGGCAGGGTGGTCTTGATGACTTCGTGCTTCAGCAGAGAATTGGTCATGTTCTGGAACATGGCCTTACGATGGCTGCTGGTACGATTCAGTTTACGATTGCTTACGCGATGACGCATGGTATTACCCTCACACTCTTTCCAGGCCAACCGGCGGCCAGTTTTCCAGTTTCATGCCCAACGTCAGACCCTTGGATGCCAGGACATCCTTGATCTCGTTCAGCGACTTGCGGCCCAGGTTCGGAGCCTTCAACAGTTCGTTCTCGGTACGCTGGATCAGGTCACCGATATAGAAAATGTTCTCTGCCTTCAGGCAGTTCGCAGAGCGCACGGTCAATTCCAGATCGTCTACCGGACGCAACAGGATCGGGTCAACTTGCGGAGCATTCTTGACCTCAACAACTGCCGGAGCGCCTTCCAAGTCAGCGAACACAGACAGCTGGCCCATCAGGATACGCGCAGCATCACGAATCGCCTGCTCAGGATCGATCACACCGTTGGTTTCAACGTCCATGATCAGCTTATCCAGGTCGGTACGCTGCTCAACGCGAGCGCTTTCAACTTGGTAGCTGACCTTGTTGATCGGGCTAAACAAGGCATCGACCTGGATGAAGCCCAGCACGCGGTCTTCATCCGCAGCCTTCTGACGGGCCGGAACAGGCTGGTAACCACGGCCCATCTCCACCTTCACTTCCAGATTGATCTTGCCACCCTTGGTCAGGTGAGCAATCACGTGATCCGGATTGACGATCTCTGCATCGTGACCCACTTCGAAGTCACCAGCCTTCACCACGCCCTCGGCAGACTTATTCAGCGTCAACACCGCTTCAGTCTTGCCGTGCAGCTTCAGCGCCACGCCCTTCAGATTCAGCAGGATGTCAACGACATCTTCCTGCACACCGTCGAGGGTGGAGTATTCATGGACCACACCGTCGATCTTGACTTCCGTCACGGCAAAGCCGGGAATGGAAGACAGAAGCACGCGACGCAGGGCGTTACCCAGGGTGTAACCGAAACCACGCTCCATCGGCTCAAGCGTCACCCGTGCACGCACGGGAGAAATCACTTCAACATCGACGACGCGGGGCGTCAGGTATTCAGTCGGACTGCTTTGCATAACTTGAGTATCCTATGGATTACGGATTACTTGGAGTAAAGCTCAACCACCAAGCTCTCGTTGATGGTGGACGGCAGTTCATCGCGCTGCGGACGTGCCTTGAAGATGCCCTTGAATGCCTTGACATCAACATCCAGCCATTCCGGGAAACCACGCTGCTCAGCGGCTTCCATGGCACCCTTAATGCGCAGTTGCTGCTTAGAACGCTCTGCAACTTCGATCACGTCACCCGGCTTCACTTGGAAGGACGGAATGTTGACGCGCTTGCCGTTCACCTTGATGCTGTTGTGACGTACGATCTGACGCGCTTCGGTACGGGAAGCTCCGATACCCATGCGATAGGTCACGTTATCCAGACGGCATTCCAGCAATTGCAGCAGGTTTTCGCCGGTAACACCCTTGCGACGATCAGCCTCAGCGTAGTAACCGCGGAACTGGCCTTCCAGGATGCCGTAAATACGACGCACCTTTTGTTTTTCGCGCAGTTGCACACCGTAGTCGGACAAACGCTGCGCACGCTTTTGACCATGCTGACCCGGTGCGAAATTACGCTTTTCGATCGCACACTTGTCAGTGAAGCACTTTTCGCCCTTCAGGAACAGCTTTTCGCCTTCGCGACGGCACTGACGGCACTTGGGATCAAGATTTCTAGCCAAGATATTCTCCTTCTCTATTCCGCCAGTTAGATACGACGTTTTTTGGGCGGACGGCAACCGTTATGCGGCACCGGGGTCACGTCGGTAATGCTGGTGATCTTGAAGCCAACAGCATTCAGCGCACGCACAGAGGACTCGCGGCCAGGGCCCGGGCCAGTAATGCGCACTTCCAGATTCTTCACGCCGCACTCTTGTGCAGCCTTACCAGCGGCTTCTGCAGCAACCTGTGCAGCGAACGGGGTACTCTTGCGGGAACCCTTGAAGCCGGCACCACCGGAAGTTGCCCAAGACAATGCGTTGCCCTGACGATCCGTGATGGTGATGATGGTGTTGTTAAAAGAAGCGTGCACGTGGGCGATGCCCTCGGCAATATTCTTCTTGACCTTCTTGCGTACGCGTACGTTAGCTTTAGCCATGTCGCATTATTCCTTACTTGGATGCCTTAATCGGCTTGACCGGACCCTTACGGGTACGTGCATTGGTTTTGGTGCGCTGACCACGAACCGGCAGGCCGCGGCGATGACGCACGCCACGGTAGCAGCCCAGATCCATCAAGCGCTTGATGTTCATCGTGACTTCACGACGCAGATCGCCTTCGACCTTCAGCTTGGCAACTTCGTCACGCAGCTTTTCTACTTCGGCATCCGTCAGATCCTTGACCTTGGTCGTCACATTGACGCCCGCAGCAACGCAGATCTTCTGAGCCGTGTTACGACCCACGCCATAAATCGCGGTCAGCGCGATTTCAGCATGCTTGTGATTGGGGATGTTGACCCCTGCTATCCGAGCCATGTACTTACTCCAATGATGGCAGATTCAAAAAAGCCGGCGATTTTAACAGTAAAGTGCCAGCTATGCAATTAGCCCTGACGCTGTTTATGGCGCGGGTCAGTACAGATGATACGCACCACACCACGGCGACGAATCACCTTGCAATTACGGCACAAGGCCTTAACCGATGCACGAACTCTCATTTCAAACCTCTCGCTTCTGTGACTATTTGGCGCGAAATGTGATTCGCGCGCGGGTTAAATCATACGGGGTCAACTCTACCGTTACCTTATCGCCGGGCAGAATGCGAATGTAGTGCTTACGCATTTTCCCGGAGATATGCCCCAGTACGACATGACCATTTTCCAACTTGACGCGGAATGTGGCGTTTGGAAGATTCTCCAACACCTCACCCTGCATCTCGATCGTATCCTCTTTTGCCATTTTCTCTTGCTCAGCGCGGCAGAACAGTTCCACCCTTGAAGTTGGCTTTCTTCAGCAGGCTCTCGTACTGATGAGACATCAGATAAGACTGAACCTGTGCCATAAAGTCCATGGTCACGACGACGATAATCAGCAGCGACGTCCCGCCAAAATAGAATGGAACATTCCATTTCACAATCAGGAACTCCGGCAACAGACACACTGCCGTGATGTACGCAGCGCCAACCAGCGTCAAGCGCGCCATGATCCGGTCTATATACTTGGCAGTCTGTTCGCCAGGACGAATCCCAGGAACGAAAGCGCCACTCTTCTTCAGGTTATCCGCAGTCTCCTTCGGATTGAACACCAACGCCGTATAGAAGAAGCAGAAGAACACGATCGCCACAGCATACAGAATCACGTACAACGGCTGCCCTGGGGACAAAGTTGCGCCGAGATCCTTCAGCCAGGTCATGCTATCCGAACTGCCAAACCAACCCGCCAGTGTCGCCGGGAACAGGATGATACTGGACGCAAAAATCGGAGGAATGACACCCGCCATGTTCAACTTCAATGGCAGGTGAGTCGTCTGACCACCGTATACCTTGCGCCCCACCTGACGTTTCGCGTAATTGACCGTAATCTTGCGCTGGCCACGTTCCACAAACACGACAAACGCGGTTACGAGGATCGTTGCAGCAAACAGGAAGAACACCAAAGGAATCGAAAACGCGCCTGTACGCGCCAACTCCAGCGTCCCACCGATCGCATGCGGCAAGCCGGCCACGATACCCGAGAAAATGATGATCGAAATCCCGTTGCCGATACCGCGCTCGGTGATCTGCTCACCCAGCCACATCAGGAACATCGTTCCACTGACCAGTGTCACCACGGTGGTCATGCGGAACATCAGCCCTGGCTCGAACACCAGCGCCTGTCCGCCCACATTCTGGCCTTCCAGCATGATGGAGATACCAAGCGCCTGGAACAATGCCAGAAATACCGTGCCGTAGCGCGTATATTTCGTGATCTGGCGACGACCGTTTTCGCCTTCCTTCTTCAACTGCTCCAACTGCGGCGAAACCACCGTCAGAAGCTGCATAATGATGGAAGCCGAAATGTACGGCATGATCCCCAGCGCAAACACCGTGAAACGAGACAACGCACCACCGGAGAACATGTTGAACATGCCCAGGATGCCATCCTTCTGCGTTTCAAACAGCTTGGCCAGCACCACCGGGTCAATGCCCGGCACCGGAATATGCGACCCGAGGCGGAAGACGATCAGTGCCCCCAGGACGAAAAGCAGGCGGCTCTTCAACTCGCCCATCTTTCCGACTGCACCCAGGAATGAGTTCTCGTTTGCCAAGATCGATTACTCTGCGACCTTGCCGCCTGCTGCTTCAATCGCAGCACGCGCACCCTTACTCAGTTGCAGACCTTGCACGGTAATCGCGCGGGTCACGTCACCCGAGAGGTAAACCTTGACGGAACGCACACCAGCAGGGATCACGTTGGCCTGCATCAGCGCCAGCATGTCGATAGTGTCGGCATTCACCGCCACCAACTCACTGGTGCGAACACGTGCTGTCAGATCCTTGGTCAGGGAGTTGAAACCACGCTTCGGCAAACGACGCTGAATTGGCATCTGACCGCCTTCGAAACCGACCTTGTGGAAACCACCGGTACGAGATTTCTGACCCTTGTGACCGCGACCTGCAGTTTTACCCAGACCGGAACCGATCCCGCGACCGACACGGCGCTTGGCGTGCTTGGCACCCTCCGCCGGCTTGATAGTATTCAGTTTCATTTAGCCTTCTACCTTCAAAAGATAGCCCACCTTGTTGATCATGCCGCGGTTTTCCGGAGTATCCAGCACTTCCACGGAGTGATTCAGATGACGCAGACCCAAGCCGCGCACACAAGCACGATGGGATTCAATACGACCGATAACGCTCTTGATCAGCGTCACCTTCACGGTAGCCGCTGCAGCCTTCTTTGCTTTTGCCATGATTAGCCCCTGATGTCTTCCACGGACTTGCCGCGCTTTGCAGCGATTTCCGCAGGTGAGTTCATGGATTGGAGACCGTTGAGCGTTGCACGCACGACGTTGTAAGGATTGGTGGAACCGATGCACTTTGCCAGCACATTGGTCACGCCCATCACTTCAAACACGGCACGCATCGCACCACCAGCAATAATCCCGGTACCTTCGGATGCCGGCTGCATGAACACCTTGGCTGCGCCATGAACACCCACCACTGCGTGATGCAGGGTACCGTTATTCAGGCTCACCTTGGTCATGTTGCGGCGCGCTTCATCCATCGCCTTCTGCACGGCGGCCGGCACTTCACGCGCCTTGCCCTTGCCCATGCCAACGGCACCATCACCATCACCAACCACGGTCAGCGCGGCAAAACTCATGATACGGCCGCCCTTGACAGTCTTGCTGACGCGGTTGACACCGATCATCTTCTCGCGCAGACCATCGGTCTGCTGCTGATCAACTTCTTTCTCTCTTGCCATCATCAACCCCGTCTATTAGAAGGACAAGCCGTTTTCGCGCGCAGCGTCAGCCAGCGCCTTGATACGGCCATGGTACTTGTAGCCGGAGCGGTCAAATGCGACCTTGGTAATCCCGGCGGCCTTTGCCTTTTCAGCAATGCGCTTGCCGATCAGGCTGGCCGCTTCCGCGTTACCACCATTCTTGACCGACTTACGGACTTCGGCTTCCGCTGTGGAAGCGCTGGCCAGCACCTTGTCACCCGTTTCAGCAATAATCTGGGCGTAGATGTGGCTGTTCGTCCGATGAACGCTCAAACGCGTCACCTTCAGCTCGGCGATCTTGGCACGGGTTTTACGTGCGCGACGCTGACGTGCATCTAAATTGTTCATCATGGCTAAACCTTACTTCTTCTTGGTTTCTTTGATAATCACGACTTCATCGGCGTAGCGTACACCCTTGCCCTTATAGGGCTCCGGCTTGCGATACGCACGAATCTGTGCAGCGACCTGACCGACGACTTGCTTGTCCGCACCCTTGAGGATGATTTCGGTCTGCGTCGGAGTTTCTACCGTCACACCAGCCGGCATCTTGTGGCTGATCGGATGGGAGAAGCCCAGATCCAGGTTCAAGGCAGCGCCTTGTGCCTGCGCCTTGTAACCCACACCCACCAGCGTCAGCTTGCGAACAAAACCTTGGGAAACACCTTGCACCATATTCGCAACCAGGGCACGCATGGTGCCGGACATCGCGCGCGAGTGCTGGCTATCGTTAGCAGCCGCCACCGTAATCGCGCCGTTTTCCTGCGCCAGCTTGACGGCGTCCGTCAGCGGGTGCACAAGCTTGCCCAGCGGACCGCTCACGGAGACGCTGTCTGCCGTCAGAGCCACTTCCACCTTGGCGGGGATCACTACCGGGTTTTTAGCAACACGAGACATGTTTACCCCCTTAAGCCACGACGCACAGCACTTCGCCACCGATACCGGCAGCACGCGCTTTACGATCAGTCATCACACCCTTGGAAGTCGACACAATCGCGACACCCAAGCCGTTCATTACCTGCGGAATGTCGTCATTGGCACGATAGATACGCAGGCCAGGACGGCTCACACGCTCAATCTTCTCAATGACCGGACGACCGGCATAGTACTTGAGGCTGATGTCCAGCACCGGCTTGCCATCGTTGGCACGCACAGCGAAGTCATCGATATAACCCTCATCCTTCAGCACCGTGGCAATCGCACCCTTCAGCTTGGAAGCCGGCATGGAAACGCTCACCTTGTTGGTGCGTTGCGCGTTGCGGATACGCGTCAGCATATCTGCAATCGGATCACTCATACTCATCGCTAAATCTCCCTTACCAGCTTGCCTTGGTGACGCCCGGCACTTCGCCGCGCATCATCAGCTCGCGCAACTTAAGGCGCGCCAGACCAAACTTTCTGAACACGCCGCGCGGACGACCAGTCATCGCACAGCGATTACGCAGGCGAACCGGACTGGAATTACGCGGCAGACTCTGCAGTTTCAACATTGCAGCACGGCGCTCTTCAGCACTGGCTTGCACGTTCTTGATCACTGCATTCAGCTCATCACGCTTGGCAGCATATTTCTTAACGGTGTCGCGACGCTTTTGCTCGCGCTCGATCAGACTTGTCTTAGCCATATCAGCCTCAGTTTCTAAACGGAAAACTGAAAGCGGAGAGCAGCGCACGCGCTTCTTCGTCAGTCTTCGCAGTGGTTGTGATCGTGATGTTCATGCCGCGCAGCGCATCGACCTTGTCATACTCGATCTCAGGGAAAATGATCTGTTCGCGCACACCCATGTTGTAGTTGCCACGACCGTCAAAAGACTTACCGGAGATACCACGGAAGTCACGAATACGCGGAATCGCGATGGTGATCAGGCGATCCAGGAACTCATACATACGCTCCTTACGCAACGTCACCTTGCAACCGACCGGGTAATTATCACGGATCTTGAAGCCGGCGATCGACTTGCGGGACAGGGTCACAACAGGTTTCTGGCCTGCGATCTTCTCCATGTCACCCACTGCAAATTCCATCACCTTCTTGTCAGCCACCGCTTCGCCCACACCCATATTCAGGGTGATCTTTTCGATACGCGGCACTTCCATGACAGACTTGTAACCAAATTGGTCAACCAATTGCTTGACCACTGTGTCTTTATAAAACTCTTTCAAACGAGCCATGATTCACCCTTATGCGTCAACGACTTCGCCGTTAGACTTGAACACGCGAACCTTGCGGCCGTCTTCAAGCAACTTGAAGCCGACGCGGTCACCCTTCTGGGTTGCACTGTTGAACAGCGCAACATTGGAAACGTGGATCGGCATTTCTTTCTCGAGGATGCCACCGGTAACCCCCTTCATCGGGTTCGGCTTGGCATGCTTCTTGACCATGGCGACACCTTCCACCACCACCTGATCAGACTCGAGAACGCGCAGCACGGTGCCACGCTTACCCTTATCCTTACCAGTCATGACGACGACTTCGTCGCCCTTGCGGATCTTGTTCATCCCAATCTCCTTACAGCACTTCGGGCGCGAGCGAAACGATCTTCATGAAGCGTTCGCCACGCAGCTCACGCGTCACCGGCCCAAAAATACGGGTGCCAATCGGCTCGAGCTTGTTGTTCAGCAGAACAGCCGCATTGCCGTCGAACTTCACCAGGGAACCGTCCGGACGACGAACACCCTTGGTGGTACGCACGACCACTGCGCTGTAGACTTCGCCTTTCTTGACGCGACCACGCGGCGCAGCATCCTTGATGCTGACCTTGATGATGTCGCCGATGCCAGCGTAACGACGCTTGGAGCCGCCAATCACCTTGATGCACTGCACGGAGCGAGCACCGGTGTTGTCCGCGACTTCAAGTCGGGATTGCATTTGAATCATGAAATAATCTCCAACTTAATCCGTTAAACCAACACCGGCCGTTAGGGTTAACGGCCGGCTAGCCAACGGTCAGTATTGGGGCGACAGCTAGTACGGTCGCCGAAAAACGCAGAATTCTATAGTGCTTCCAGAATAGAAGCAAGCAGAATTATACGGTTGCTGCCTTTTCTACGATCTTGCTAACGGTCCAGGTCTTGGTCTTGGAAAGCGGGCGGCTTTCCGTGATCACAACCAGATCGCCCTCACGGCACTCATTGTTTTCGTCGTGCGCATGAAACTTCTTCGAACGACGAATCACCTTACCGATCAGAGGATGCTTCACCTTGCGCTCGACCAGCACGGTCACGGTCTTGTCCATCTTATCGCTGACGACACGACCGCTCAGGGTGCGTACAACCTTTTCAGTTTGATTTGCTTCGGTACCCATATTCACTCCGTATTAAGCTTGGCGGGCTTTTTCAGCCAGCACAGTGCGGACACGCGCAATGTCACGACGGACCTTGCCCAGTTGATCCACTTTGCTCAACTGCTGGGTCGCCAACTGCATGCGCAGGGAAAACTGCGCACGACGCAACTCAATCAGCTCGTTATTCAGCTCGTCTACCGACTTCGCTCTCAATTCGACCGCTTTCATTCTTAGCTCCCCAGGTGGCGAGTGGAGAAAGTCGTCTCGATCGGCAGCTTCGCAGCTGCCAGACGGAACGCTTCGCGGGCCAGTTCCTCACTGACGCCATCCATCTCGTACAACATCTTGCCGGGTTGGATTTCAGCCACGAAATACTCGGGACTACCCTTACCGTTACCCATACGCACTTCTGCAGGCTTCTTGGAAATCGGCTTGTCCGGGAATACGCGGATCCACACGCGACCACCACGCTTGATGTGACGAGTCATCACACGACGCGCAGCTTCAATCTGACGTGCGGTCAGGCGACCACGACCGATTGCCTTCAGACCGAACTCACCGAAACTGACCTTGTTACCGGTCGTCGCGATGCCCTTGTTGCGGCCCTTCTGCTGTTTGCGGAATTTCTGTCTAGCTGGCTGCAGCATTTTTCGCCCCCGACTTTCTTACTCTTTTTTCCGGCTCAGCCGCGACAGCAGGTTGTTCCACCTTGCCACCGATGACTTCACCCTTGAATACCCACACCTTGATGCCGATGATCCCGTAGGTGGTCTTGGCTTCTGCGACACCGTAATCTATGTCTGCACGCAGCGTATGCAGCGGCACGCGGCCTTCGCGATACCACTCGGTACGAGCGATTTCGATACCATTCAGACGACCGGAACTCATGATCTTGATGCCTTGGGCACCCAGACGCATGGCGTTTTGCATCGCACGCTTCATGGCACGGCGGAACATCACGCGCTTTTCCAGTTGCTGAGCAATGCTCTCAGCGATCAGGGTTGCGTCAAGCTCAGGCTTGCGGACTTCTTCGATGTTCAGGTGAACCGGAACACCCATCATGCCCTGCAGGCTGGAACGCAAGGATTCGATATCCTCACCCTTCTTGCCGATCACGATACCGGGACGTGCGCTGTAAATGGTGATCTTGGCGTTCTTGGCAGGACGCTCAATCACGATCTTGCTCACCGCGGCATGTGCCAGCTTTTGCTTGAGGAAAGAACGGACCTTGATGTCGCCACTGAGCATCGCCGGGAAATTCTTGCTGGAGGAATACCAACGAGAAGACCAGTTCTTCTGGACGCTCAAGCGGAAACCAAACGGATGAATTTTCTGACCCATGATGATTCCCTTAGTTGCCAACCGTCACAGTGATGTGACAGGTCGGTTTGATAATGCGGCCAGCACGGCCCTTGGCACGGGCGCGGATGCGCTTCATCACCAGACCCTTGTCGACATAAATCGAAGTCACCTTCAGCGCATCGACATCAGCACCATCGTTGTGCTCGGCATTGGCAATTGCGGACTCCACCACTTTCTTGATGATGTCGGCGCCACGCTTCGGGCAGTAGGTCAGAATGCTCAGTGCACTATCAACCTTCTTGCCACGAATCAGGTCAGCCACCAGACGCGCTTTTTGCGGGGAGAGGTGAACGCCTCTCAGCATTGCAGATACTTGCATCGTCATGCTCCTACTTCTTCGCCTTCTTGTCGGCAGCGTGACCCTTGAACGTACGGGTCAGCGCAAATTCGCCGAGCTTGTGGCCAATCATGTTTTCCGAAATCAGCACAGGAACATGCTGCCTGCCGTTATGCACCGCAATCGTCAGACCAATGAAGTCAGGCAGAACGGTGGAACGACGCGACCAGGTCTTGATCGGACGACGGTCCTTGGCTGCGTGCGCAGCTTCAACCTTCTTCAGCAGATGGCCGTCGACGAACGGGCCCTTTTTAATAGAACGTGCCATATTGATTACCTCTTGTTCGACGGACGACGGCTGACGCGCATGGTGTCGGTACGCTTATTGTTACGCGTACGGTAACCCTTGGTCGGGGTACCCCACGGGCTCACCGGATTCATACCTGCAGCAGTCTTGCCTTCACCACCACCGTGCGGGTGATCAACCGGGTTCATCACCACACCGCGAACGGTCGGACGAACACCGCGCCAACGCACAGCACCGGCCTTACCGATGGAACGCAGAGAATGCTCTTCGTTACCCACCTGACCGATGACCGCCTTGCAGTCCACATGCACGCGGCGCACTTCACCGGAACGCAGGCGCAACTGTGCGTAGCTACCTTCACGGGCCAGCAACTGCACGGAGGTACCGGCGGAACGGGCCAACTGAGCACCCTTGCCCGGCAGAATCTCGATACAGTGAATCGTGCTACCCACCGGAATGTTACGCAAGGGCAGTGCATTACCCGGCTTGATCGGCGCTTCAGAGCCGCTCAGCAGGGTGGCACCCACTGCAACACCGCGCGGGGCGATGATGTAACGACGCTCACCGTCGGCATAGCACAGCAGCGCCAAGTGCGCACTGCGGTTCGGATCGTATTCCAGACGTTCTACAGTCGCCGGGATACCATCCTTGTTGCGACGGAAGTCGACGATACGGTAGTGCTGCTTGTGACCACCACCTTGATGGCGTGTCGTGATACGGCCGTTATTGTTACGGCCAGCATTCTTGCTCTTCTTCTCCAGCAGCGGCGCGTAAGGCTTGCCCTTGTGCAGGTCGGGATTTACGACCTTGACAACAGCGCGTCTGCCCGGGGAAGTCGGCTTGACTTTAATCAGTGCCATGTTTTACTCCTATTCGCCCGCTGCAAAGTTGATTTCTTGGCCCGGCTTCAGGCTTACATAAGCCTTCTTCCAGTCCTTGCGACGGCCCATGATACGGCCGGCACGCTTGGTCTTACCCTTGACGTTAACCACGGTCACGCCATCCACTTCGACCTTGAAGACCAACTCAACCGCCGCCTTGATCTCCGGCTTGGAAGCATCAGTACGCACCTTGAATGCGATCTGCTGATGCTTATCAGCCACATGGGTCGCTTTTTCAGTGATTTGCGGAGCAAGGATCACCTGGAGCAGACGCTCCTGATTCAGATTGATGGTGCTCATGCCAGCATCTCCTCGAGTCGCTTCACCGCGGCCTTGGTTACCAGCACCTTGGGGAAGTGCACCAGGCTAACCGGGTCAGCATGCTGCGCCTCAACCACCAGCACGTGCGGCAGGTTACGGGAGGACAAATACAGGTTTTCATCAAACCCGTCGGTCACGACCATAACAGCTTCGCCAACCCCCAGGTTCTTGATCTTTTCGTTGAACAGCTTGGTCTTCGGCGCCTCAACGCTGAACTCATCCACTACTGCCAGACGGTCTTGACGCACCAGTTCGGACAGAATGGATTGCATGCCAGCGCGGTACATCTTGCGATTCACCTTGTGGCTGTAGTTTTCATCCGGGCTATTCGGGAATGCACGACCACCCCCACGCCACAGCGGGCTGGATGCCATACCGGAACGCGCACGGCCAGTGCCCTTCTGGTTCCAGGGCTTATGGGTGGTGTGACTCACAGTGTCACGACCCTTTTGTGCGCGGGTAGCAACACGTGCATTCGCCATATAGGCCGTCACGATCTGATGCACAAGGGCCTCGTTGAACTCACGACCAAAGGTCGCATCGGATGCCTCAACGCCGCTTTTGGCCGGCTTGCCATTCTTATCAATCAGCTTGAGTTCCATTATGCACCTGCCTTCACGCTCGGACGGACGACCACATCGCCACCCTTGGCGCCAGGAACGGCACCCTTGATCAGCAACAGGTTACGATCACGGTCAACACGAACCACGGTCAAATTCTGCACCGTCGTCTTGACTGCACCCAGATGACCGGCCATGCGCTTACCCGGGAATACTCGACCCGGATCTTGCGCCATACCGATGGAACCCGGTGCATTGTGCGACACGGAGTTACCGTGGGATGCGCGGTTGGAACTGAAGTTGTGACGCTTGATGGAGCCCGCGAAACCCTTACCGATGGAAGTCCCGGTGACGTCGACCATCTGGCCCGCCTCGAAAATTTCCACGGCGATTTCAGCGCCGACGCTGTAATTCGACAGCGCAGATTGATCCACGGAGAACTCACGGATTGCCGTGCCAGCCACCACACCCGCCTTGGCAAAATGCCCGGCAAGCGCCTTGTTGACACGCGTAGCGCGACGAGCGCCATGTGTAACCTGGAGCGCGGAGTACCCATCGGTATCCGGCGATTTGATCTGCGTCACACGGTTGGGTGTAATTTCCAGCACAGTTACCGGAATGCTTTCGCCTTCATCGGTAAATACGCGGGTCATACCCACCTTGCGACCAACAAGCCCTAAGCTCATGATCGTTTCCTTATAATAGTTAAAAGGCTGATTACAATTGACCAGCCCACGAGAAAGGGCCGGATTATATCCGACCCATTTCCAATTGACAACCTGTAATTAATTACAGCTTGATTTCCACATCCACGCCAGCAGGCAGATCCAGCTTCATCAGTGCATCCACCGTCTTGTCGGTCGGATCCACGATGTCCATCAGACGCTGATGGGTGCGGATTTCAAACTGGTCACGGGAAGTTTTGTTCACGTGCGGGGAACGCAGAATGTCGAAGCGTTCGATGCGCGTAGGCAGCGGAACCGGACCCTTGACAACGGCGCCGGTACGCTTGGCGGTTTCCACGATTTCCTGAGCAGACTGGTCAATCAGACGATAATCGAAGGCCTTCAGACGAATACGAATTTTTTGAGCTGCCATTTGACTTTCCTTAAAGAGCGAAACGGCGGGGAAAATCCCCGCCGTTGGATTGAACTACAAAATTACTCGATGATCTTAGCGACGACGCCTGCGCCGACGGTACGACCGCCTTCACG
>CAYUJU010000018.1:0-54347 GCA_964445115.1 uncultured Methylobacillus sp.
AGGGACAAACAACACCACCCCGAACGTGATTGTCAACATCCGCACCAGAGGGGTCAATCAGGCGTACACTTCCGGTAAACACTATTCAAGCTGGGTGGATGCAGGGGCATCAACGGCGCGTATCTCTTGGACTGCCACCGTTCTGAAGTGGGCAACGTCTGTTGGCTCTACCGTCACTTACGCTTGGACAGTACCGGGTACGTGGACGAGTGTGACCGGGACTACCGGAGCAACACTCACCGCCACTGTTCCCCAAGGTCATCACATCCTCAAGTTGGCAGTGACCGACTCGGTGGGTGGGGTGACGGACAGTGTGTGTCATGTGTGGGTGCATGGCAGTTCGTTCATGCCCATTTCGATTGCCTCTATTGGAAATGATACTGAGGACGTGACCGGACGGCGCATCACCTTTACCCTGAATGATGATGCTTTGGCGGATATTCCTGATGGGGTAATGGTCAACTACTGGGAACAGGCAACCTGGAACGGGACGGTATTGGCTGCCAATACCTTCACCACTCAATGTCCGGGGTGGTTCCTGCGGTATGGATTGCAGGCAAGACCGGGGACAAGAGAGGGGACGCCCGAACTGGCTAACCCCGCCCTGTGTTTGCAGATGCTGGGAGGCTTCTCGCAGTATTTTGAGCGGGTAGCATCTCCGGCAAACTGGCAGCAGATTGCGCCGTCTCTCTCAACCATGCACTTTGTCATCTTCCACATGATGCGTCATCGGGCCGCCAACCTGCTCAAGCTCTTTAACTATGAGCCGTACTCCACCGCAGCGGACAGCGGCATGATGCCTGTATTCAGAGTAGACGGGGGAAACCTCTTAGAGCAGCTACAGAAATTGGCACAGAGTTTTTACTACTCCAATTTCGGGTGCGACAGCGAAGGCACATTCTGGATGCGCCGTCATCCCAGTATGATGACCACCAGTGAGCGAGCTTCGGTAGTGACGCGCTGTACTTTAGACGCAGCCAAAGTCTCGGAGATTTCCCTCACCCGTGAACTTCGTAACAAAGTCCGTAAGGTGAGAGGGGAAGCATTCTGGAACAACGGCACCGCCACTCTGCCAACCCCGTGGCTCTCGGATGCCCCTTCAGCAGCACCGGGGCAAGGGGGAAGTGAGACACGGCTTGAGTCTCAGATACTTGACGGATCGTATCTCGATGCACAAGGCGCGTTAAACGCACTTTCGGCGCATTACTGGGCGTTTCTGAACAACCCCTACAGTGATATTCAGGTGACGATCCCTCGAAACTTCGCCGCCTTTAAGCCTGCTCAACTTCCCTTTGTGGCACTGTCCATTCCCGCCAAACACATGGCAGACGGGAAAGCGCTGTCCATGAATGGGATCGTTAAGTCCGTGCGGCGTACCCACGAGGGAAGCACAGTCACGACCACCGTCACTTTGGAGGGCGAAACCAGAGGCGGGTTAGGCACGAGCGTTCCGGTTCCGGTTCCGGTCACAGGCAACATTTATGTGCCCCCTCCCCCCGTTCCCATCTATGTGCCTCCCCCGGCGGTGAATTGGGGAGACGATTTTGACTATGATCCTGAAGTGGAGCAGACGCAACCCACAGGAACGCAGTTCGGGCGGTTCATCGGGGCGACCAGTGACGGACGGGTATGGCGCTGGACAGGGGACGGGGCAGGTGGCACGTTTGAGGATATTTCACCCTCAGCAGGACAGCGAACCACACTGGGTACACTCTACAGTATCCGTAATGATCCCTACCGCCTCAAGCGGTATGTAGTGTGGGGAAGTGGTGGCATTGCCTACACTAATGATGGATTAGTGGCTTCGCCTACTTGGACGGTGATTGAGTTTGCCAGCGGCACGGGGTTCGACCTGCAACCTGCCCTCAACAAACGGGATATGTGGTACTGGTTGTATGAGAGCGGGGGTGATCTGTATTTGGGGAGGACGGGGGACTTTTTCACCACGACCTCATCAACCCTAATCGCACCCTACACCGCAGGAGACGTGACCCCCTCATTCACGGTCAACCCGCACAACTGGCGTGAGGTGTGGGTCGCGGCGGGCGAGGCGGGAACTCCGACGTCAAACGTTAAAACCATTACCTTCGACAGTGGAAGCGATTATCCATACCTCATTGGAGTCTCTGGTACAAATTCTCAATGGGTAGGCAGTGGGGGATATTCGGGAAGCTGTGTGCAAAGCGCGATTACCACTGATCCGAGTGAGGGCGGTTGCGGCACTCCGGCTGGTGACGCCGTTGCCTCAGTCGAATTGAACTGGAATGCAAATTGGACGGTCACGAGCATCACTGCAAAGACCAAAATGGACACCTCATCAGGAATAGACCCAAATAACGCATTTCATGTGGACGCATATATATCCAGCGAGTGGGTCGTCTCTCATTTGGATAACGTTCAATCTCGTGCATGGAATACGCGAACAGCATCAGAAACAATAACAAGAGCTACGAAACTAAGGATTTGGGTCTCAGCCTGTTGGGGGCAAGCCCTCAAAGCATATTTAGACGAGATCGTAATCACCTACGACGCAGTTGTAGCGTCCGGGGCAGCCGCACTTTACCGATCCACCGACGGCGGGACAACATTCACTCAATCCGAGGCACTCAACGAGCGTGGCGGGCTGCCGTGGTGGAACTGGGCAACCCAAACGGCGAACGTGCGCAATACCACTACCACCAATTTTCGGCACGTGCAGGGAATTGATGGCTCGAACAATATCACGATGGTGGCAGGACTGACTGGGACGCCTGTCACTATCGTAAGTGCAGACGCCACACAGTATCCTGAGACAGGGTTAGCATTCGGCTTCTTGGCGCGTGACCTTGATTATGGTTGGTATCTGGCACGGACAGGTGACGCCTACAAAACGACCAATGGCGGGACTTCGTGGAGTGCTGCGACGGCAATCACGGGCGGCGCGTCGTTTGTGGTGTGGGGCGGGTTCCAGTATCCGGCGGATAGTTCATTTTGGGGATACTACGGCTATCGGTGTCTCGGATATACGCTGGACGGGGGTACGACTTGGATCAGTCTGTGGTCAGACTACGACACTTTCCGTACTGCGACCTACACAAGCGACAACGAAACCATCGTGGGGGTGATCTGTAATATTGATCCCCGGTATCCCGTTCCGGTGACAGGGGGATAAGATGCCACTCTCGAACCGTCTCAAGGAAAGTCTACGCGCTATTCCTCAATCCATTGGGGCGAAGTATGGGTACACCGACCTTCAGGACGCCTATCTCGGCAAGGGGGATGGATCGGGCGAAATCCTGGCGACGACTGCCGCCTATCCCCGTTCGGTATGGTGTTATCAAAACACCACTGAAGGACGGACAGTATTCACGGCGGTGCTATCGGCTGCGTGTGGTATTCCCTACCAGAATAACCCAGCTTATGAAGGCTCCGCTATCACCATCGGGTATGCACCCAATTCACGGGTGTTGATGGTGGTGGACAGCGTTCGTCTTGAGGGGGGGAGCAGCACGGGCGGGACCACCCTCGTAGAGCAGCAGATCACCAATACCACCTATGTTTTGCAAAACCGTCTGATGCCTCTCTACCTCTCTCCACTGAGCGGACTCACGGTTTATGTCAATCCCTCTCCCTACTATCAACCCTCTACCGGAAGTTGGAAGTATTTCCCCGGCGGAGATTATACGGTGAGCGTTCCCGGAGCAGGTGAACATCAAATGACGGTGGTAGTGTTGGATACTGAAGCCGGGACACTTACCTCTGTTTCCAATACTGCTGTGACCGGGACGCTCAAGGACGACTTTGGTTACTACACCCTGCAATCTGTCGCCTTTTCGCCCGAACACCTGATCTCAGGAGCCGTACATGCCTATAACGGACAGACGGCAATCAGTGAGACGGACATCTATCGGGACGTAGACGGACGGGTACTGTGGACAGCCGCGAGCGCTTACCGTCTGGCAGGTGCCGTGAGTGCGATTGTGACCAAAACGGGTGACTATACCCTCACCGGAACCGACCACACGGTTTTGGTGGACGCATCCGGTGGCGCAGTGGTCATTACCCTCCCCACGGTTGCCAGCACTTACAGCGGTGGGATCGGACGGGAGTACGTGGTCAAAAAGATTGACTCGTCTGGTTACACGGTCACGGTGGACGGGGCGGGGTCGGAGTTGATTGACGGGGCATTAACGCAGGTGATCAGCGCTCAATGGACTGCGCTGAAGCTACAGAGTAACGGGAGCGCGTGGTATATCCTATGAGTTACTTTGAAGAAATTCGGACGTGATGGGTAGACAAGCGGGAATGTTTAACGTACAATGAAAAAAGAATGGAGATAGACCATGCCTACCAATTATCCGCAAAATCTGCGGTTCGCAACAGACGACAAGGGCGGGATTCTGGTTGCGCCTTCAACGGCGGAAACCATCGCCAACAGTGCGGTGACGGTTGCAGACAGTGCAACGCTGATCATTGCAGCGCGCACAGGACGCAAGGCGTTAATTATCCTCAACAATAGTGCCGGAGATGTGTACATTGGCGGGACTGGGGTGACAACCACGAACGGGTTTAAGCTCACCACGGGACAGAGCTTCAGTGATTACGCCACTGGCGCAGCGTGGTACGGGATCGTCGCTTCATCAACCGCCAACATGCGGGTGATTGAGGTGTACTGATGTTTGTGGGCAATCTTGCTCTAGGAAAACGCGGGGGGGTTGAGTCTCTTGGAGCAAGCGCAGTCGCGCCCGTGATCACCTCCTCCGCACCTGCCGCGCCTGCCTATGGGGTGGCGTACTCGCACACCTACACCGCCACAGGCACTCCAGCGCCCACCTGGTCGGTAACAGTGGGGGCGCTGCCGGATGGACTGAGCCTGCACGCCACGACAGGCGTGCTGAGCGGCACGCCCACGGCAAGCGGGAATTTTAGCTGGACGGTGACGGCAACAAACGCAGCGGGGACGGATGATCAGGCGGCAAGCGTCACGGTGACGTATTTGAGCAAAGTACAGTCGATTGCCTCGTTGCTCGAAGTGTGGACGCTCACCGGGAATACCGATTACCTGACAGGTAAAGAGGGACTGTACAACCTGACCAATAGCGGAGGTACGCCAGCAGGCGGTGCGACGGTTCCATTCCCTGAAGGCGGGGCGGCGATCCTTGAGGACGGGATCAACGACTATCAGTACAGCGCAGCGGCAGCGGGGGCGGTCGATCAGGCGGGGTTTTCAGTGATGCTGTGGGTACATGATCCGGTTGTGCCTACAAAGCTCTATACGAATTATTTCAATCTGTATCGAGACGACAATAACCGGGCGGGGATCTGGTGGGATCAGGAGGGAGCGCCGCAACGTAAAAATGAGGTTACGCAAATGCGGGGAGGGGCAGCTAGCATAGCGGCATCCAATCTCAATATTAGCGCCTCCACCTGGACGTGCCTGATTGGGACGTTTGCACCCACCGAGACAAAATTCTATCTCGGCGGCACAGCATATACTGCCGCCGCATCGGGATCGTTCGCGGGGGCATTTACCGGGCTATATATCGGGCAAGCGGGATTTAGTGCAGGATACTGGTTCTCTGGCTCCCTTGCCTACGTAGCGGTATTCAATGGTATTCTGACCGCTGAGCACGTGGCAATCCTGGCGACCCCATAGGAGAGGATGATCAAGCATGGCATGGCACGGATATGCACGGATTGAGATTGTGGCGGCTTTTGCGGATGCGCTGGATGACCCGGCACGGGACAAAATCCGGGTGGCACTCAGACGGTTGATTACCCAGACCATTAAAAACGGGTGAGAGTTTCCGCCGTACCACCTGGGGATGCTCCGCTGGCGCAATGATAAGCGGGCGGTGATTTTGGAGGGCAATTGGGACTCAGGGGCGAAGGCGGATTTTGTGCGCGAGCTTGCGGCGGAATTGGGCAGGACACAAACGGCGATCAATAGCAACCTCACCATTACTAGATTCGCACCGGGCGGATCGTGGGATGAGAGTCGGGCTGCTTGCGCGGCGTATCTTGACGCCAATAGGGCGAACTGGGAGGCGGGCAGTGTGTGATCGGGGCGATTGCAATGACTTCGGACATGTATACCGGGACGGTGTGTGTGTGATGTGTGGCGAAAAAGAGCCACAGAAGGATAAAAACCAAGTGAAAAACCAATTTTACCGCGTGGTCATGATGGTCGCGCTGTTGATCGGCTTGCTCAATTTCGGCACGGCGAACGCACAGGTTGACGTTGAATCAATCGTGCGCGTGGCAGAAGCGGAGATCGCGGGGCTGCCCTATGAGGTAGTGATCGTGTTTGATGCACGCACGGGCGCGGAGATTTTCCGCAAAAACGGTGGGGCAGACGGCATCTGGTTGACGCGGGATGAGGCGCTGAGGGCGAAGGGGGCGATTATGACCCACAACCACCCTGCGGGCAACGCGGTGTTTAGCCTCAACGATCTGCAACTAGGCGAATATGTCAACGTGCGCCAGTTGCGGGTAGTCACGCCTAATCTGGCGCGGTGCGTAGTGACGCGACCATCCCATGCGATTGCATGGAGAGGTGCGTTTTTGTACAACGACGAACACCGGGAAACAACCCTGTGGCGCAATAGAGAAGCCAATTACACGGCGCTGGTACGCAAATTCGGGGGCGAACGGGCATATCAGGCGAACGTGTTTACTAGGTGGGGTTGGGCATATAGGTGTGGGTAAATAGGAAGGGGGAAATCAATGGAAATTCCGAAATCACTGTCAGAGTTTGCGACTTGGTTGGCAACCGCTGGCGCGTTCGGGTTCATCATGAGTCTGGTGGTCGAGTGGGTCCCGGGGTGGGAAAAGGCAAACAGCACCCTCAAGTTTTTCGTCACTTTGGGGATTGCTTTGGGGTTGGGGCTGGCAAGCTACGGGTTGATCAACTGGGTGCCAGCAGGGGTCAAAGCGGGGCTAGAGCCTTACTATCAACTGATCATCTCCGCGATCTCCATTTGGGCAGCCTCGCAGGGTACACACTACCTACTGGTGCAACGAGAGAAGCGGCTTGGAGGCACTGAGGAACCGAAGGGGTGAAGGATATACCCCTTTGTCCCATTTGCAAGGCAAAACACGCTGTCCGCATCCGACACGGGGTTTACCGCTGTGTAGGTTGCGGGCAGACGTTACACATTCAACGCAGGCGTAAAAGGAAGCATCTGAGGGGTGAGCATGATTGATCTCCTGAAAACATTTCTGGCCACTGCACCGGATACTATGCCCATCAACGTTTTTGCCTCTGATATAGTTTTTCCCCTAACGGCAGGTGAACTCAAAGAAGCTATGGCTATCACTAACATTCACCCGACAAAGGTAATGATGGTAGACGCTGTAGGTGGTTTGCGGGTAAGGGCAGGTATTGGCACGAGTTCATCGATTATTGGTAAACTTCCCAATGGGAGCATAGTGTCTGTGGAGCTTGGGGGGAAAATCGCCAATGGTTATACATGGGTGAAGCTAATAGAAGCATCGGATACAGCGCTTCGTGGCGGGTTTGTAGCCATTGAGTTTCTGCGTGCTACCGTGCCCCCTGTCCCCTATCCCTTAGAGCGAATGCGTAAAGTAGGGTGGCATATCAGCACCGGAACGACGCCAGACCTGACGATCTTCAAACGTCTTGCCGAGTCTGCCTCCCCCATCCCCCTCGTGCTGTTGGTCAACCGCCCCGAACTCATCGCCACCATCAAACACGCCAGCCCCAAAACCATCGTCGTTTGCCGGAACTATCCCGATGATAATCCCCCCTTGAATGCTCCGCAGGAGTGGGCATACGCTCAGATACAGAGGATGCGCCCCTGCTTGGAGGCAGGCGCGGATTACCTGACCCTCACCAATGAGTGGTGTGCCCACGAGGATCAAGGACTAGCGCAAGCCGGACGTGAGGCGGACTGGTGGCATAAGGCTATGGGTGTAGCGGAGAGTGAGGGTGTAAAGATCACGGTGCTTGACCTTGCTGCGATGCACCTGATCCGACCTAACGCGCATCCGAATTTGTGGCGCGACGTGTGGCTGCCTGTCCTTCAAAAAGCAGCGCGTCTCGGATGTCCTTTAAATTATCACTGCTACACTCACCCGACATCCGTTTACGATGCGAGGAATATGAGCGCTCATGCCATGATGCGCTGGCTAAATTGGACAGCGGAAGTGCCTAACCTGAAGGTCATCGGTGGAGAGTTTGGAGCGGGTAACTGGAGCGCAGATGTGAACCACGCCCCCAGTCGGTTCATGCCCCTCGTCCGAGCTTTTGATCAGATGGTGAGTGAGTCGGGGGTAGGGAGTAAATTTCTCGGTGCGGCGGCCTTCACCTTGGGAGCTACCGAGGACTGGCGGAGGTTTGATTTCAGCGAGAGCCTGTCGGACTATGAGAAGTATATGAGGGAATAAAAAATCCCCCGGTGGTGAGCCGGGGGCGGGGGAGACTAGTCTAGAAGGGCTTTCTGCGTTAGAAACCTACTTGATTGACAAAAAACTGACGTTGTGTTATCCTAACTATGCCTCGCGGGTGAGGCGGCGCGACTTTTTGTACGCCTGTTCTGATCAACGTTCGTTACCAAGTCGCGCACATCACTGAGGGAGTCTGTTCAAGGCTCCCTCTTGTGTTTTCTAGCGCTGGATAAGCGATTGACCCGTTGCCGCGCTGCGACCTCTGTATGCTTCCAGTTCACGCAGACCACGCCCCACCATCCCGGAAACCTCACGGATGATTTGCAGGGCTTCCTCCCACATCACGTGTTCAGCCGTGCTGAGCCGTTCTTCGACGACCAACTCCACTGCGCCCAGATATTTCAAACCGAGTTCGGTGATGTGATCCCGGATATTGGCGGAGGGAGGAAGCCCTAGTGCAACGCGGATTTCGTGGGCTGTCAGATCGTAGAGGCGCTGGTAAATCGTCCCAGTGGCAAGACCGTATTCTCTGCCTGATATGCCCTCCACTACTTGCTTTAGGGTGTCGGTTAAGCTGCGCCGGGTGACCATCCCGTCAAGGCGCTGTTTGATCCACGCCTCGGTTTTGCCCTCCCGTAACCACGCCTGTTTCGCCCGTTCAACGGCGGTCTTGGGGCTGGTGAGCCGAATGCCGATTTCGAGGGCGACGGCGGGATTGCGCCGAATCTGGTCGATGGCTTCGCCGGAGTTGGCAAGGTAACGAAGCACCCGGTTGCGGATACCAGTCTCTGCGCCCATACGCATGGTGATCTCGTAGAGCGTCACCGAGTCCGCGTAGTCCATTTGATAGCTTTTGCCGTTTTCGGCTGTATAGCTGAACTGTCCGCAAGCTGCGGACAGTTGCGGATTACGGCGCTTGATGTCTGTCCAGAATTTACGAGCGCGGTCTGACTGACTGACGCCTGCAATCCAATCCTGCACCGCAAAATAGGCTTTACCCTCAACCTCGTGGGTCTGAATGGCAAAACCGAACTGCTCCGCGATCAGGAGGGGAAGCGGGCGGTCATCGCCGACGGGAGTATCACCAAAGAGGGATAGTTGACTAGGTTGATTATTCACAACATCCTCCGATGTTAGGCTCGGACAAATATGGATGCGGAAAGGGCGTCGAGTCCACGCCCCTTTTTGTGTAGCTATCACTATCCGCATTCTCCCATTATACCACTTTTCGTTATGGCAGCTTGACGGTATACTTTTCACCCGGAATGATCAAGCGACCATCTTCACCGCGCTCCAGCGCTTTCTTCTCAACCAAGCGATTGACCCAGTTTGCCGCCGTCTGACGGCTCACATGGAAATTCTCAGCGATGTCCGCCAGAGAGGGGGACGCCGGAACAAACCGTTGTTTATACCACTTGACAAAATCAACGACTTCCAACAGATACGGCTCTAGATGCATATCTTCTCCTTGTAATCTCCTTCTCTGCCACCCTTAACGCCTCGGTAAGGTTGTCGCAGATGTAAGAATGGTGGGCAAGAGTCCCACCTGGCTGCCGCTCGTAAACCCGACATTCCACCTTGTCGGGGTGCGCCTTCAGAAACCCATCTACAAACAGGGTCACAAAAACTTGGTCATGGGTGGAATTGCCGATGCGGTAGATGTCTGGCGCGGTTCGTTTCCATTCAACGCTCACTTTCCTCCCCCTTTCATAACTGAACGGTTGATACTGTTAAATCTAATACACGCATCTGGGGAGCGTCCCACCACAGGTTAACGGTTCCCGTTTCTCCGTGCCTGTTTTTGGCGACGATCCATTCGAGGATCCGGGGTCTGGTAGTGTTCTCGTTGTAGTATTCGTCGCGGTACAACATGAACACGGCATCAGCAGCTTGTTCAATCTCCCCACTCTCACGCAGGTCGGAAAGTCCTGGGCGCTTTTCTTTCCGGTTTTCAACATTTCGACTGAGTTGAGAAGCAGCCAAAACGGGGATGTTCATCCCATGCGCAATCGCCTTTAAGCCTCGCGCTATTTCACTTACCTCCATCTCTCGGTTCCTATCGCCCTTCCCCTTATTGGGGATGAGTTGAAGATAGTCAATCATTACCAGCCCCACCGGATGTTGGGCATTGAGACGTCGGATCATGCTCTTGATCCCGTGAATACTCCGCGGGTTGGTCTCTAGCCAGATGGGAAGTTTTTCCATTTCGGTTCTGGCATCGTGGACTTTTGGCCACTCCTGTTCCCCTAGGTCGCCCCGCATAATCCTTGTGGCGGAGATGCCTGTGATCTGAGAATACAAACGGTTGGTGATCTGCTCCTGCCCCATCTCGTAGGACAGAAACAGTGACCCTACACCGAACCGGGCTGCCCCCAAGAGCATGGTAAGCATGATTGAAGTTTTGCCCATGCCCGGACGCCCCGCAATGATGTACAGGTTGGTTTTTTGCCACCCTCCCATCATCCGATCAATCTCGGTGATCCCCGATGGAACACCTAGGGTCAGGGATGGGTCACGGTACACCGCTTCTAGACGTTCATAATAGGCATTCGCCGCTTCCGACAGCTTTGGAGTGTGGCTCGCACCTCCCTTCTGGGTGAGTTCCAGAAGTGCGCTTTCGCACTTGGGGAGGAGGACGTCTAGGGTATCAGGACTCTCTTGCGCCAGCTGCACCATGCGACCCGCCACGCCGACCAGACTGCGCCGGACGGACGCATCACGCACCAGTTCAGCATAGGTGGCAGCGTGCATTGAGTTCCCACAGCTATTGATGAGGAAGGTCAAATAGGATGCCCCTCCTATGTCTGGCATACGTTTCTGAGCGCGGAGGGTTTCCCCCACACTCACATAGTCGATGTCTGCCCCTGAGTCGTGCAGGAGCGTAAAGGCATCCCAAATCCATTGGTGTTTCAGTTCAAAAAAGTCACTGCCCGCCAGCTTATCACGGAGCGGGGGGAAGTTTTCGGGGGCAATCAGGATCGCCCCCAACAACGCCTCCTCACTCTCACCCGTGTGGAGGTAGTTCTTAGCCATGTGTGACTACCACTACCAAGAAGGCCATGACACTCAGAAGTGTGACCAACAGGGCAAATGCCTCTCGCCAACAGATAGGAGGGGTGGGCTTATAGATCACTTTCGCCTCCCATCTTCATTTCCCATTCAGAAGATGCGTGGTGCGGAATACGTTCGACCATCGTTCCTAGTGGGTAATCGACATGCACCCGTCCATCGCCATCAGGCATCAAGAGGGTGAGGAAAGCACGCTTCAGGATATTGTGAGTGCTGATGGTGATCACCCGCATCTCGTAAATTTCACCCTCGTGGGCGATCAGGTGGTCGTCGATTTCCAGTTCTTCAACGGGAATAGTTTCAATCATGGTTTATCCCTTTTCCTTTCTTTTGGACAATTGTAAATCCGTCTTGGATTGACGTCAATCCCTCATCACTTTTCCTCTCCCCTGACAGGTGGGGCAAAGGGCAAAGGTATCAGAGACCTTGCCGGAACCTTTCTGTACATTCCCCCCGGCACCGTTGCAAGTGGGGCAGGTCACGGCTTCCTTGAGGGAATTGGCTGCCTGCTCCCCATTGCCAAAATATTCCCCGACGACAATCATAAAGGGATTGGGGAACTTTGGTCTGTACCCGTCCTTGTGGTTCGCTTTGTACCATCCCTCTAATCCGCGCATCTTGGTAAGGAATCGCCGTAGTTCATCCTCAGTCAATTCTCTGCCCTTCGTTTTCTCGTAAATCCATTGGGCAATCCGTTTGCGGATACTGCCTACGGTTGACCCAACAGCCGCCGAGTCGCTGTCGGAAAACGAGAAGGCGAGGATGATGTCGAACAACTCTTTATTGGAGTAAAGGAGTAGTTCTGTCTTTGGCGCTTTTTTGGCGCGGCGCTTTGGTTCTACTTTTGGCGGTTCAGCACTAATAGCGGCAAGAATCTGCCCTTCGGGTGAGGGAGACAATTCAACTTGAAGGGTAGGTATTGCTTTCTTTTCTTCAGGGGTGGGAGTAGGTGTTGGAATGGGAATGACTTCATGAGGGATAGTGAGAGGGGTAGAGAGGGGTTTTTCTTCAGGGAGATTTTGATTGAGAGCAGGTGATTTATCACCGCTCGAAGAATCTTCTTTAGAAGATTCTGTATTTGTATTTTCTGTAGTCTCTGATGTAGTCTCTGTAAGAGAGTGGGGCAAATTGATCAAATGGATGTGATCTACTTGATCAATTGCATTTTGCAAATTCGCATAATGGATCGTATACCAAAGTGTCCTATCTGTGCGGTTGGAATTGAGATCGCCCCGCACCAAAATGAGGTTTTTGTCACGCAATTCGGAAAATGTACGCCGAACTGTGGGGAGGGACATAAATGGAAAGTTATCTCGTTGCCATTGCTCGGTACTGTTTTTGATCCATCGTTGCCCTTCAATGGTCTTTCCCATTTTGGGGTTATTCATCCAATAGTGAAGCTGCTGGATGACGATGGCTTCATACAAGCCGATGCGTGTTGCCAACGTGGGGGATACCAGAAGTGGATATTCATCGAGAAGTAGCTTGTTCATGCTCTGCCGCCGTTCTTAGCCCTCAGCCATACGATAAATTCGTCGCTTGTTTTCCTACCCTTGCTTTGATTGCATTTTGCGCAGGCGATCACCAGATTAGATACATCATGTGCGCCTCCGCGAGATTTAGGGATCACATGGTCAACCTGTGCCTCTTTGCCTGCTAAATGTTGGGGAACGCCCCATCTTGTGACGGCAATCCCCTTGCCGTCAACGCTTCGGATGTGGCGCGTTTCAAGCACTTTGATTTGTTCAAAATCAGTCCATGTTTCGCAACCACAGTAGTGACATTTGCATCCGTCGCGCTGTTGGATTTCACGGAGGAAACTGAAAACGGGCGGGTATTTCTTGCTCATCTTGCCGTGCCTTTACACTAAAAAGGCTATGTCCGCTCACCTGGGTGGAGGTCTCTCAACAGTAAAAGAGACGATCCAGATGGTCGGACATAGCCTTACTGTTGGGTTGCGCTGCGTTTGTGTCACTTCTCATAGCGCTATTTGGTTCGCCTGTGATGCTCTCCACTTCACCACAGACACCCTTATTGTAGAGCGTCCGTGGTGAAAAAGTCAAGGGGCTTTACACTTTTCGGGTGATCGCTGCCAGCAAATTCACCCGCTTCACTTCCTCATCCAATGGCAGGATCACGCCTGCCCCCATCTTCCTCATCTCTTGCGCCGCTTCGACGATGCGCCGGAGGCATTGATCCCGGAACTGCATCCGGGCAATTTTGGCGTAAAAGACAAGGTTCTGCTCATGGTACAACCCTGCAAACACGTAGAACGCTACTCCCTCACGGGTGCGCTCACGCCACAGGACAATCAGAGAGCCAGGACGGGTTTCCTGCATGTCGATCAACTGTTGGAAAGCCATGATCTGCAACCGACCAAACTTATCGGGTCTCATCATTCATTCCTTTCAAAGTGACGGTGTAGAGAGTCTTACCCGCTTCAATCCTATCCCTCATCTCGTCCACGGCAGACGGAGGGAGGGTGAGGACTATCATGTTATCGGTAACATTGAGGTCGTCAACGAACTTCAGGACAAATGGCTTGTCCTTGCCGAAAATGCACGCTATCTCGCGTTCCACCTGCGCCACTGTCCACGCTTCGGAAGCTGCCTTCTCCAGAAAGTCGAAGGCTTCCTCCATGTCCTCGAAGCGCATGGCGGCGCGGAGATGGGAATAGGTGAGAGTGGGATGGGTGGACAGAAATTCTGCACGCGCAGAACTTTCATAGAAGGCACACACCGTTCTATACTCCCTCACTCTGCTCGCCTTGACATTGATCTCCGTCGCAAACTTGCCGATGGAATCTTGCCCGTAGCGCTTTTCGACAGTGAGGGCAATATCCCCCAGCGACCACCGACCAGCGTCAAGGCTTTCGGCGCAGCGCCGCCCCTGTTCGCAGATCGTTTCCCAGTCGTTGTCTCGGTGGGGCTGGTCAATGTCCATATTGCTCGAACGCCTGTAGCGCCAAGACGGATTGAAGAAGTGCCTGTTCACCGTGTTCAGCGGCGATGATGCAAAGGCGGATAAACACGGCTTTATGGGTGAGTTCAAGGCGCTTGACCCACTGCCTCGTATCCATATCAAAGCAGCGGGATTCCAGCGCTCGGTTCAGGTGGATGATGTACCACTGTTTCATTTCTTCGCTCATGAAAATTCCCCCTGGGGGAGGCACCCCTCCCCCGATTCAGTTAACGCGGATTGACGGGCGAGTCCGCCAGATGGTCGGGCGTTTCAGTCTCGTCCACTTCGTCGGTGCCGTAGCCTGCATTGGCGAGAGCGCGACCAATGGCGGCGGTCTCTGCCTTCTCGAAGATGCGTCCTCCGTAATTTCCTGCTTGCGCGGCTACGGCGCGTCCATGCCCGGACGCTACGATCACCCCATTCGGGTTGGCGATTTCTGCCAGAAATACTACAGCGGTGTCGGTAGCGTTCATGATGGTCGTCCTGATTGCCCACCCCGTATCAATGGGGTGATCGGCACGGAACAGGAGGATACGTCCAGCAACCTGCAAATACTGTTTTCCCTTCAGATCGGCGGTGTACTTACGGCGCACTTCGTCGGCAGACAGCGGCGCATAATTCGTCGGAGCGTTTTGTGGACGGGGCTTAGGAGGCGCAGGAGGGGGAGGCGGCGGCGCGACAGGCGCTGTAGTCTCGCGCACCTCGTCTTTCTTCTCTAGGTTGTCGAGGTACTTGCCGTACTCAGCAAGTAGTTCAGCACCTTTCATGCCGATGGGCAGGCTGGACAGCTCGGTGCTACCGTAGGTCTTGAGCATGAACGCTTCTAGTTGCGGACGGACGGGAACGGAGATGTTTCGGACCTTATGCACTTTATCGGCAGAAAGCCAAAACTTCGCCACTTTGTCAGGGTCCTGCGACCAATGTGCAGTGTAGATCGGGGCATCTCCATCAGGGTTGACGGACTCGGTGGGGGAAGGATTGGTGGACATTTTTTCTCCTCTGGGAAACCAGTCATCTAAATTATCGGGATCTGGTTTGGACTTAAACGGGGCGGAGTCCCTGATCCGCTTCTCGCGGGTTTTGATCTCCGCCACCACGATTTTGGCGATCCCGGCGCTGTCTGTAATGCCCTCAAAGGCAATTTCCTCCAGCAGCACGGGAAGGTAGCGCTTATTGATCGCATCATTGCTCAGGTTGTGAGATTTGAGGATGGCTGAGACGAAGGCACGAACATCGGTCACAGGTGCGCTTTCCTGCGCCCACCTTTGTTCCAGCGCCTTCAAACTCTCCAACCACTTGTCATCATCGGGCATTTATGATAAACTCTCCTTGTACGCGGTTTCACTTACGGAAGTGCCAGGGGGATTTTTTCCTTTCGACCCTGGCACTTCCGATTCTACCACTTTAGAAGGGCAAGGTTTCTTCCCCGTCGGGATTCTTGTGCTGGATGTTATTGGAGCAGCGCTCCATGAGCCAGCGCGGTTCCTTCTCGGATGCGCCCCGCACCAGATAGGTAGAGATGACCCGGAAGCCCAATTTCCCCATCTCAATCACGTTTGTGAAGTCCTTTTCCTCAAGGTACTCATAGGTGACATAGGGGTGGCGGGCAGCGTTGAAGGCTTCGATTGCGGCTTTCTGCTCCTGCTGCACCTTCACGCGAGTCTTGTTCGTCTCCTCCATATTCAGAAGTTTTTGCACTCCTTGGACAAACTCCTCTTTTACAAAACTGGCGCGGGGTGCAATATAGTACCCGTTGTCATCCGGGTCAATGAAGTCGGTGATGAGACTGATGATGACCCGATTTTCACCGTCAAACTCCACATTGAAGGTGCGTCCGTTTACGTCAATGCTGGGAATGACGTTTACATCATCAGGGATGGCAATATCAGGACGTCCAATTTTGACAAAAAACTCCCCAATGAAAGTCGTCTCGAAGTCACTCCGCTTCCGGGGAGCAATATTGTCAAGTGTGGATGTTGATTTTGTCAGTTCTTCCCACCACGTTTCGTTACTCATGATTTTCCTCGTTTCCTTTCATTTCCATTTTTGCATCAATCACGGTCACCTTGTCATCCCCTCTTTGCATGACCGTGCGTTTACCGTCCAAAGTGAGGATGCGGTAGGCAGGCAGGTCGGACACGATCTCAATCGCGGTCACAGTGGTTTCACCCACGATGACGGACCCATCACTGAGGGCGATGCGGTCTCCCACTTTCAGTTCATCGACACGGATTCGTTTCACGGTTATCGTTTTCCTTTCTTTCGCCAATCCAAGAGATCAGATGGTTCGGGATCGAACTGATGCCCGATGCGGAGTTCGTTCTCCTCTGCATCAAACAAATCTGCCGCATCCTCTAGGTCGGCTAGCCCAGTGGGAGCGTTTGGCAGAGGTTCAAAGGGAGGTTGCTCCCCCTTTGAGTAGTAGTGGGTGCGTTTGTATCCGTTGCGCTGCATGTACGTCTGAAGGCGCTGCCAATCGAGCGGCTCCCACCGATATTCCCCATATTCCTCGGAGAATACCCGCACTTTCAATTCTTTCGCCACCCCGCGCATGGTGCGCACATTGAATAGGATCGCCATTCCTTTGATGACGATTAGTGGCGCAGGGTCATCACGGTAGCGTCCAATGATGTTCATCCACAGGTGGTCATTCGCCTGCACCTTCGCCGCCAGCCAACCTTGGCAGTACATTTCGAGGAAGGTCTGAGGCTTGCGCCCCGCGCCCTCCCGTTTTCCACCCCGTTTATCTTTGGTCATGGTTAGTCCTCCACCACGAACAACGCCTTCACCGCCGCGTAGTAGGCGTCCCGTGCTGGTTTCACCGCCGCGTAGTAGGCGTCCCCGGCTGATTCCACCACCACGCGGTAGGCGTCCCCGGCTGATTCCACCACCGCGTCGTAGGCGTAGAACGCGGGCATACCGAAGCGTCCGTCGGCTTCTGCTATAAGCCAGTCGATCCACTCTGGATCGGGGCACTCCAAGAGGGCTGCACGCAGGTCTTTGCCCGAAGCGAACTCACGTGCTTCGTCACAGGCACCCAGTTTGGCTAGAATTTTGCTGAACTTGTCAGCGGAGATGTTTTTGATAGTGAACATTAGGCTTTTCCTTTCCCAGTAAGGGAGCGATAAACGGAGCCGCCGAGGGCGGAATGAAGGTGATCGCCACCGTTGAGGATGGCGATAATGGTTAAGCCGTCGATGCCCGTCTGTTCGTAGACGGTGTAGAGCAGGCGGATCCCGTGGGGGAATGCGTCGGAAGTCAGGTACTCTTTCATATACCGGACTTCACCCTCTCCCTGCCAGGACTTGACCAAATCACCATATTCCCATCCCCCTTTGATTCGGCGGAGCAGGGAGCGGACGGCTTCCTTATCCTGATCGCACAAGTCGTTAAACCAGCGCAAAACGGCTTCACTGGCGCGGAGCGTGGTAGTCATGCGATCTCCTCCCAGTTCTCTACCTCGGAGAGGGAGGGCAGGGGGGAAGGAATCTCGGACGCGAGTCGTCCTGCGTAGTAGGCATCCGCGACTTTATCATCCAGAAGCCACACTGACGCGGCGATCTTCCACAGGGGGGAAGATTCGCCGCGTTCGTAGGTGGCAAGGAGCGCGTCGGCAAGCTGCTGCTCGTTGCCCGTTTCACGGGCAGCAGTCAGGAGCGCATAGGCGAGTCTATCAACGGTGCTGGTTGGGTTTTCCATTTTACTGCCCATTCTCGAAGCGGTAGCAGATTTTTTCCATTTCATAAATCACGGGACTCAGCAAGGTAGCCCCTGCGCCAGCTATCATCCCCTGGATAAAGGCATCAATCAACGCGCCTCTTGTCATAGAGTCGATGTCCGCGAGAGACTCCGGCTTTTGATACCGCCCTATGATGGTTATCCCATTGGGGAGTGTAAGCGCGACTTTTATCTGTTCCGGGAAGTACAGGAGCATTCCCCGGATGGATTGTGCCTCGTCGTTTACGGACGCTGTAAATGGCACGGATGGCAAAATTTGGGTTGAGTTAGTCATGTGGGTCATTTCCCTAACCTCTTATTGAGTCGGCGCTTGCGAGAATCGCTGATAGGTTCGTACTGCCCCGCTAATCCCTGCCAGCGGGCATCAGCAGGGACAGCCGGGGTGAAAGCCTGTAGTTTCCATACGCGAGGACGCCAAACTTTGTGCCCCTTCTTTTTGCGGGGATGTCCTGGCTTCTCAAGCCTGCAGATAGAAGGGGCGCGCACAGAAGCCATTGAAGGCAACATGGTTAATCCTCCCACATCTCGTAAACTTTACGCGCGCCAGAAGCAGTAACGCGGTACTGGATGGTGCAGGTTTTGCCGTTATCGTAGGTGAGGACAAATTTAATCTTGCCCGTTGCACCCGGAAGCGCTGCGCTGAAGATGCGTTTTGCCTCGCGCCGATCCCCGTACTGGGCAGGCACATCGCGGAGGGAATAGCCGCCGGAGTTATCGGCTTCGATGGTTGTGGTACTCTTGACGATCTTGGGCTTCTGAGTTTTGCGGACATAATCCACAACCAGCGTCGGATCAACCGTCCAGCGCCCGGTCTCAAATGACGCGGGGATTTTTCCCCAGCGCAGCATTCGCCGCACATACGCAACAGACAGACCCAGATCACTAGCAACCTCTGCTACCGTCATGCGTCGATCATCAAACTCGGCGGCAAGGGCAGCGGGCAGGATGGGCAGATCAAAGGCATTGCCCTGCCCGTAATCGTCCAGCCACTCGACTAAATCGTCAGTGTCGGAATAGCGGGGAGTGTGGGCGAACTGCTCCACTTCACGCGCCAGATCAAGGATAGCCTCAATGTAGGTCTCTTCGTTGTCCTCGTCTTTGCCCTGTGCCAGGATTGCATCACGTTCGTCGGTGTTCATGATTTCCCTTTCCTTTACGCTTTCTGGAGCGCTTGTTGGACACGCTCCTCGGTTGATCCCGTGGTATCTTCAAGTAGGCGCTTGCTCTCCGCAGCGGAAAAGCCTAGCGCTTTAAGGGCTAAAATCGCGTCGGTGTCCTGCGGGGCAGGCTGGGGCTTGGGAGCGAGTCGGGGTGCTGGCTTCGTCTCGCCCATTTTTTCCGCTCGCTTCCCTGCCCAGAGGCTAATCTCACTCCAAGTGACGACGCGCATCACTGGCTTGGTGATGTGGTCTGGGTCAAAGTGCGCCCAGACCCACATCGACACCTTACCGTCGGGGCGAGGGTGGAGCCAGATCACCGGGTCTCGGTCTGACTTATTCATTTTTCCTCGGTTGCCCGCATGATCATCCACACCCGACGGAGGAGGGCGAGATCGGGGGGCAGGTTGTAGATATTGTTGTTGGCGAACGGGCCGCCCCACGGATCACAGGAGAGCCAATCATAGGAGGCGATGATCTCCGTGATGCGCGCAGTATGGCGCTTGAACCAGCGCCACGCCTGATCACGGCTGGTGAACTGATCCAATTCGGAGAGGTTTTCAATTCCACCGTTAGGCAGGCAGAGACGGACGGTATAGGCGCGTCCACTATTCCACGTGCGTTCGCTGCTCACAAACACGTTGCAGGCGAAGGTCTCGCCAACTTTCAAAAGTTCGGTACGATAACCGAGACGGGAGCGGTGGAAGCGCATATTTTCAGGGGAAAACCACTTTCCACCCTGACGATCATTGAGACGCTTGATTTCATCCATTGATAGGTGATTCATGGTACGCGGATTCCTTTCGATGGTTCCGATTCGGACGGTTTCCCGTAAATTTAAGTGCGGATTGATAAAATTCCAAATCGGTCTATTTGTTTGTCCTATTGTACCCTGTCCTGATTAGAGTGTCAAGACAGGGGGTGAATTAAGAGGACTAAAACAAGGACGGTTGCACAAATTCGGGCTCTTTTTTTTCTACTGGAGGCTGCCAGCCCGCCTTGGCGATTTTCGCCCATTTGTGGGCGGACTCCTTGATGGACTCCAGCAGATTGTCGAGGGCAGTGGGGGAAGGTTGAAGGGCAAGGCGAAGGCGGACGCGCTGTCCGCTCACAGACGCCGCCTGAACCTGGCGGACATCGGTATAGAATTTGCGGGCGAGAAAACGGAGGGTAGAGGGGGGAAGGGGAAGCCCAAAAGCAAGGACGTAATCTCCATCCTCCCACATACCCCAGACGCCAGAGTCTGCGGTAAAGGGGTCAAAAGCGGGGGAGGGATCGGCGGACTCGTGGGAGGGCTGGGAGATTTTCAGCACGTGCTGAACTTTGATCGAGTCAGGGTGATCGTTCATTGGGCAATTTCCTTTCGATAGTAGGCGGCGATTGCTTTTTGCTGGGACTTGGTGAGGGATCGCCCTAGCGTTTTGACGATCTCTTTAAGGGCTGCCAGTTCACGGCGCTGGGAAGCGATAAGAGCGAGAGCTTCATCGCGTTCCTTCTCAATCTGAGCGCGGCTCTTGCTTCTTTCAATCTCAATTGATTCCGCGACTACTTCCAGAGGGACGAGAGAGAAAAAGTCGGCTTGTGCAGAATTTTGTTTGCCTCTCAGTTGATCGCATAGGGACTTAAACTCAGACAGGTTCATATTCTGTTTGCCGAATCGCCACAAGGCAGCTTGTTGATATTCGGGATTAAGTCCCTTCATAGCTGCGCCATGCGAGACGGAAAACCCTGATTCCGCTTTCAGCATGACTTCACGTGCTTGGGGAATAAGGTCAAGCAGGGCCAGCCGGGAGCGGACGTAGGACTCCGTTTTGCCCATGACTCGGCACAATTCAGATACAGAAGGAAAATCGCCCTCATCCAACATGCGCTTGAAAGATGCGCCCGTCTCGAAGGGATCGAGATCGGAGCGCGCCATGTTTTCTTGCGCCATGATCAGGCGAACTTGCTTCCGGGAGAGTCCCTCGCAGACGTCACAGGTGATAGAGGAGAAGCGATCATAGAGGGAACGATCAAGGGACAGGAACGCGGAAAGGGCAATAAGCCAGTGAGCGCGGAGTCGACGCTCTCCGCCGATGACTTGGTAGTGATCGGGGACGGTTGGGTGCGGCTCAACGATGATCGCACCCCGGAATCCCGATTCAGTAATGGAGAGAGCGAGAGCGGCGATCCCGCTCTCACCTTCAATAGGGAAGTTTTTACGATCATTCTCCCCCGGCAAGATCAACCCTACCGGGATAGATTGTATCTGTCCATATTGAGGCATACGCGACTCCTATTCTGATCAGATAGCAGCAGCAGTGAGTCACTGCTGCTACTAACTCATGAGATTAGTCAGAGATTCAAGCGAATACGGAATAGGACGTATAAATGAGGAAACAGGGGATCGGGTGCGGAGTCAGGGTAACGCGCCTTGACGCGCTCCCAAGTGGAGCGATTGACGGACACAAACCCATATTCGATTGTGTAGTTTGACGCAAAGCCGGGACAATCGGGCATGTGATTGCCCGAATACCAAATTTGGATTCCCGCGCGCACACGAGAGTTCAGCCAATACGCCTTAAAATCCTTAGGAGCAATCCGCGGATACTCACTGGCAAGGGCTGCTTGACGGGCGATCTCCAGATGTTTTGCGGCGATCCGTTTTGCGGCAAACCGGGAAAGGGGTGCGGATGTATTAGCAGTGATCCCCTTACGGCGCATAGTGCGCAAGATGCGGTAAGTCTCAATGTCTAAACGTTCATCATAAGTGCGAGTCATGGTATAGATTCCTTTCCTATGGGGTTAGAACAAACTCAATTGAACGTTTTTATGCTGGTAGGCTATTGCCCGTAACCTATGCTCAGTAAGCAGCAGGTTGTACAAGCTGCTCACATTTTCAATGGCACGTTCAGCCCGCGCTATCTCGAATGTGTAGGCGTCTTTGTCTATCCGTCCCTCACTACGCATTGCACGCAGCATGTTTTGCAGATTGCGCAACCGGGCAATTTGCGCCTGAATGCGTTCCAGCGCTTCTACTGTTTCATTGGTCATTGCTTGTCCCTTTCCGTCCGTTTGTACGCTTATCCCTGCTGGTGATCATTGAGGACGATCACCAGCAGGGTAAGGGCACAAACTGTAGCGCACTATCGCAGTTGATTCTCTGCATTCAGAGCGCGGGCAATCAGGGCATGGTCATGTGAAGTGCCCTGATTGCGTTCAATGCGATTGAGGGCTGCACTCAATGCTGCAATGGCCGCAGCAGGGTAATTTTCGCGTTTGGCGCGGGCAATCAATGCGCGCATTCTGGCGATTGTCTCGTTACGTAAGGTGCTGCTGTTGGTGTTGGTGGTGGTGGTGGTGGTGTTGCTATTATTGCTTGTCATGATGATTATTTCCTTTCAAGTACGCTATTCTCTATCCATATGAGCATACAATCGCTAGATTGCGCACTCATATGGATACCCTACCCTGTAGGCTATCCGTTTTTGTCGTATTCTGTTGTGCGTTCTATTCCCTATCACATTAGTATTCTCGCCCTCAGATACTGCATTGCAGTATCCCTGGCTACCCTACTGAGCGATAAGTGCTGTTATGCGTTGTTAAAGACCCTCATAGGTTCGTTTCCGCACCCGCCACTATGATCCAAGTGCGCTATCGCGTATTTAGTCCGTCTATTGCCCGCGATTAGGGCTGTAGTCCCGCCGAGAGAAGTTATTGAGGTACTGGTAGGACGTTGATACTTTGTGTATGCCGTCCTATGTCTATAAGAATAGCCTATTTTGATTAGTGTGTCAAGGGTTTTGACGGAATTTACACTTTTTACAATTGTTAAGGGTTTTTTCTCATAGTTTAACCCACGTTAAACTCGACATTTATCCCGATCTACAGCCAGTAAACGCGCCACTGTACGTATGTCAAAATCCGCTCATAATTGGCGCATAGGATCCCGGCTGTACGATGCTGCTGATATAGATTGCCAAGTGTACTTCTGCGCGTGCGACTGCGCGTACTTCTGCGCGTACAGTATCATCCCGTAGTACGCTTGTTTCATTCCGATAATGTGCATTATCACATCAATCAGCGCCGAATTGCTAGGCGCAGCCCTGAAAGTCGGGTTAACCCCCCGTATAAATTTTGTCACTTTCCCCCTTTACACCTGTCCACTCGCCACGCACCTCACTGACGCAAGGGAGTACTCGAAGGGGATATGCGGGGTGCTGCGGATGAAAGACCGATGGTGCTGTGTGGTAATCATGGTATCCGAACTGCTGATCCACGTACTTCACCCGTGCTTCTGCTGCACTTGGCGTATACTGGGGGGGGTGAGAGGGGCAGAGATGGAGGGTGCGAAGGGGAGGGATAGGGTGCGGAAATAGGACGATGGAATGGACAGGCGTCAAAAATGGAATAGACGGGGTGGGGATGGAAGCAGGTTGCCTCACCGTATGGATCAAAAGGGTGGAAAAACGGAGAGGGGGTAGGAAACGGAACCGATGGGATTGACAAGCGTATAGGGGTAGGATATACTGAGGGGGTGAAGGGAAAGGGGCTGAAAGGAAGATATACATGATGCACCACTTACGGAGATGGATGAAGCGGCAGAAGGGTGAAGGGCAGGAAGTGGAGATCGCCCTGAAGCCAGAGACGAAGGAAGAAGCGATCCTGACCGCCAAGCGGGAATACTACACTGAACGGCATGAGGAGATGGAGCGTCACTACCGGGAACTGCGCCGTATTGAAGAACGCTTTAAGAGGGAGTGCCAGTTCATCGAACAGCGGTTTGAGGAGACCCCCCATGCCTGATGCCCTCCTCCTGATCGCGCTCTGGTTTCTCCTCTCTACCGCCCAAGCACTCTTGGATCGAAAAATCAGACGCTTGGAAGCGGAAATCGACCGCTTGAGACAAGAAGTGTTGAGAAAGTATTAAGATCGGATAACCCAACCCCGTGTTTTGGTTAAAAGTGCTTCAAAAAACACGGGGTTAGGTTAAGAAAGTATTGAGATTGGACGAAAGGAAGTCTGATGCCCCGATTAAGCGTTCGCAACCCAGACCCTTCAGGGGAGTGGCTTCAGTGGGAGGATGAATTGGACATGAATGACGCAGGGGAGTTCGTAAAGCGATGAACCTAAACACCATCCACTGCGGTGACGCCGTTGAGTACCTCAAGTCCCTGCCGGATAATGCCGTGAACTGTGTGGTCACATCCCCACCATATTACCAACTCCGGGATTATGGTAAGGACGGTCAGATCGGTCTTGAGGGCAGCCTCGGTGAGTATCTCGCTAATCTCCGCCCTGTGTTTCAGGAGGTGCGCCGGGTGCTGCGTAATGACGGCGTGCTGTGGCTCAATATGGGGGATAGCTACAACGGGTATAAGGCTAATACTGGAGACAGCGCCTTCACAGGAGTGCGGGGCAACTATAACCCAGAGTCGGGGCACGGGCTTCAGGATAAAGCACTGCCCGCCAAAAACCTGTTTGGCGTCCCTTGGCGACTAGCGTTTATGCTTCAGGACGACGGGTGGATTTTGAGGAGTGACTGTATCTGGCATAAACCCTCAGTCATGCCCGAAAGCGTCACAGACCGCCCCTCTAAATCCCACGAGTATGTGTTCCTGCTCTCGAAGTCCCCCCGTTACTGGTACGACGCGAAGGCGGTAAGGGAGCCTCTGGCGGAGAGTACCCTCCCCAGAGCGAAACGGGCGGTGAGCGCTCAGCATAAATATGGCCAAGGTGGACACGGACAGCACGTCCATAGTATGGCGAAGCCCCGTGAGAATGGAGACGGTTATCCCACAGACGCATCGGGGCGCAACCTCCGCACCGTCTGGACACTCAGCGCGGAGGCGAACCCCTATGCCCACTTCGCAGCCTTCCCCAAGAAACTGGCGCGCCGCTGCATCCTGCTTGGCTGCCCCCGTCAGGTGTGCGCCGAGTGCGGTGCGCCCTATGTCCGGGTCACCGAGGATGAGTTTGAGCCTCAGCCAGATGTGTCGCCGGAGCGGGGAGCCTTTCGGGGAAAAGTGGCGGATGAGAATCAGTGGAAGGACTATCCGCGAGGCACGAAGCGCAGCATCACCCTCGGTTTTGCACCTATCTGCACCTGCGGTGTCGGCACCAGACCGGGAGTGGTGCTTGACCCCTTCATGGGATCGGGTACGACGGCGCTGGTTGCCCGCGCTGAAGGACGGGACTTTCTGGGGTGCGATCTCAACCCGGAGTACGTGGCAATCTGCGAGAAGCGTCTGAGTGAGCCGTACACGCCGCGATTGATCTTCGATGACCAGATGGAGGAGGAATGAAAATCCTCGATCTCTTTAGTGGCGCGGGGGGCTGCGCAGAGGGCTATCGCCAGGCGTGTGAGGCGCTGGGGATACCGTGCGAGATCACGGGCGTTGATATTGCCCCGCAGCCTCGCTACCCGTTCGGGTTCGTGCAAGCGGACGCGATGGAGCATCTGGCACAGCACGGACATGAGTACGATTTCATTCATGCGTCGCCTCCCTGTCAGGCGTACAGCACAACAAAATCTATGCACAACAAAACACGAGAGTATCCCGATCTTATCGCGCCAATCCGCGAATTGCTGATTGCATCTGGTGTGCCCTACGTCATCGAAAACGTTATGAGCGCGCCGCTTCACACGACCATCATCCTTTGTGGCACGATGTTTGGGCTAAAAGTCTACCGACACCGGATGTTTGAGAGCAGCACAATGCTGTTTCAGCCCCAACACTTCAAACACACGGAGCGCATCGGGGGCTATAGACCTGGCGGAATGATGCCCCGCAGGGCACCAAAGGGTTGGGAGGGATTTATATGCGTTGCGGGCGAGAATTTCCATGTGGATACCGCGCGTCGTGCAATGGACATCAACTGGATGACTCGCGCTGAACTAGCGCAGGCGATCCCACCAGCGTACACGCGGTATATCGGGATGCAGTTGTTTGAGAGGTTGTTTACATGACCGATCTTCCTTCCCCCTATCCCTACTTCGGGGGCAAAGCGAAAGTAGCGGGCGAAATCTGGAAGCGACTAGGTGACGTGCCCGTGTATGTGGAGCCGTTCCTGGGCAGCGGCGCGCTGTGGTTGGCTCACCCCTGCGCATTACAAAGCCATTCGCAGTGCGGTAGTGAATGATATTGACGGCATGATCGTCAACTTCTGGCGTGCCGCTCAGCACGATCCGGAGCAGGTGGCGGTGTGGGCAGATAACCCCGCTTTCGAGTGCGACCTGCACGCTCGTCACATCTGGTTGGTAAAGCAGAAACAGGAGTTGAAGGACAGGCTGGAAGGCGACCCTGATTTCTACGACGTAAAGATCGCGGGCTGGTGGGTGTGGGGCATGAGCCAGTGGATCGGCGGTGGGTTCTGCTCAGGACAAGGATCGTGGACGTCGGTTGACGGGGTGATGACGAAAGTGGACACCGGACAAGGCGTGAATCGCCAACTCCTCCACTTGGGAGACGCCGGACGAGGCGTGAAGCGCCTGAACCAGGACTTAATCGCCTACATCACCGCACTCTCCGACGCCTACCGAGAGGTGCGCGTGACCTGCGGCGACTGGTCGCGGGTGTTGAAACCAGCAGTAGCATGGGGATTGCGCCTCAAAGACCCCACCCTCACCGGGATCGTGCTTGACCCGCCCTACTCGCATCAAGAACGGGACAAGGCGATTTACGCGGAGGATTACGACATTGACGGGGAAGTGCGGCAGTGGGCATTGGATAACGGGTCTAACCCCAACCTGCGGATTGCCTACTGCACCTACAAGGACGCAGACAGCGAGACAAGGTTTAGGGATGCCGGATGGGACGCGCACTACTGGAAAGCACATGGCGGGTATGCTGCTGTCGCAAGTGAGGGCAGAGGGATGCAGAACCGGGAGCGGGAAGTGGTGTGGTTCAGTCCGCATTGCGTGAAGCGGGTGCGACATGTGCAGGCGGGGTTATGGAGTGAGGAGGAAGAATGAGCGCAGAATATCGTATTTTCTCATTTGGTGGTGGGGTCCAGTCGGTAGCGGTCTTGGCGTTACAGGCAACCGGACGGGTGAACTACGACGCCTTTGTATTTGCCAACGTGGGGGAAGATTCTGAGAATCCGGACACCCTCACCTACTACCGAGATATAGCGATCCCGTTTGCCGCAGCGCACGGGATCAAGATGGTTGAGGTGGCACGCAAAAAGCGTACTGGGGAAGTTTATACCCTGATGGACGCTATCAAAGGCGAGGCGCGATCTATCGTTATCCCTGCGCGCATGGCAAATGGCGCACCGGGTAACCGAAATTGCACCGAGGATTGGAAGATCAAGCAGGTCGATAAGTACATCCGCTCTCTCAAACAGAAGTGGGTCGTTGTAGGCATGGGGATCAGCCTCGACGAGTTCACTCGCGCCCGTGACACAAACTGGCACGATCATCACGGGAAAACCTCGTTAGGGTTTAATCGCAAACGAGAATATCCGCTGATTGATCAGCGCCTCACGCGCATGGACTGCATTCGGATCATTGGCGAGGCGGGTCTGCCCGTTCCGCCCAAGTCGTCCTGTTTCTTCTGCCCCTTCAAGCGGCGCTCAGAATGGATTGAAATGAAGCGCGAGCAGCCCGAATTGTTCGCTCAGGCAGTTGAAGTGGAGCGGCTTATCAATGCTAAACGAGTGGAGATTGGGCGAGACGGGCTTTACCTCCATTCAAGCGCCCGTCCACTGGAAAAGGCGGTAGGGGATCAACTGTCTCTCTTTGAGGACGATAGTTGCGATGGATACTGTCACACATAAAGGTTATGGAGTGAGGTGGAAGAATGACAGAAGCAGCCTTCCATGTATGTGCGATATGCGGACGGTTCCTGGTCGAGGTGGTTTGTCCGGTGTGCAAGGGTGAGGTTTCAGAGGAGGACAGCCCCACCTGTTGGGGGTGCATCGGTACGGGGACGATGTGGGTTTGCCCGGAGTGCGACAGGGAAGAATCCGAACCTGAAGCGTGGTCGGACGTGGTGCATCTCAGGACGTATATCACGAGAGAATTTGCTGATATTCCGCCCATCACCCTGGCCAGTACGCCTCCTGACAGTCCGAACGGTCTCTACAAACTCTATGTAGAAGCGCTTGGAGATAAGAGAGAGACAGAGGAGGATAGCAATGGGTAGTCAGTTACACGCCACTATAGGGCAGGCGCTACGTGCGCAGCGGGAGGAAACAGGACTGAAGTTAAAAGCAGTCAGCGAAAAAACAGGTCTGTCCGTCAGCTATCTTTCGGACATAGAAAGGGGTCGGACGATCCCCACCGTAGCAACTCTGGCTAAGATTGTCGAGAGTTATGGGTACAGACTTCAGATAGGATGGGGCAACATTGAATCAGTGGGTACGCCTGCTAATTCGCATGAGGTTGCGTTGATCCACGCGCTTCGGAAGGGCGATGTGAAACACGCATTGTTGCTATTTATTGCACTGACAGGAGAGAAAGAAGGGACAGACAAGGAATGACCTACACAGCGAAGATGCTAATGAGCGGTGACCTTAAAATTTCCGAGGATGGGAAACTGGCGGGGTATCTGGTTTTCAGTGCTTCAAGTGACATCAGTGCGCAGGAAATGCTAGATATGATCAACAATCCATCCTACGCACCACTGAATCTAGGGGTGGAGAATGCCGGAGATGAAGATGGGACATACGTCCGGGTTTATCCAGGAGATCGACTTGTCTGCGAGATTACAGGCGGAGACGCCGAGACTCGCATCTCGCTTGGCAAAGCGCTGATCAAGCAGATCGAGGGGACGGAGTGGGGTAAGGCGTGAGAACTTTCCACATCCTCGACACATTCTGCGGCGCAGGCGGCGCTACACGCGGCTATCAGCAGGCGTGTGAGGCGCTGGGGATTGAGTGCGAGATCACGGGGGTGGACATTCGCCCCATGCCGAGGTATGTGGGGGATCGATTCATCCAGGCGGATGCGCTGGAATATCTGGCGCAGCACGGGCATGAGTACGATTTTATCCATGCCTCACCACCGTGCCAGCGGTACAGCGTCATGACACGCGGTCTGCACGATTGGCAGTCGTATCCCGATCTGATTGATCCCGTGCGCGATCTGCTGATTGCGTTTGGTACGGCATATGTGATCGAAAATGTGCCCGGCGCGCCACTCGATCTCAACTGTTCGGTCATGCTCTGCGGAAGCATGTTCGGATTGCAGACCAAGGCGGGTAATCAACTGAGGCGGCATCGGTGGTTTGAATGCAGTCAGTTTATGCTCTCGCCTCAATGTCAGCATAACGGCGGATCGGTAATCGGCGTTTACGGGGGCGGGCAAAATCCGAGACGGCTTCGGATGCCTACAATAGGGGTCTACGGGCACAGCGGAGGATATTCCGTCCGGGACGGAATAGCCGGATTCAGTGTGGCAGATCGCCGGGACGCGATGGGCATCGACTGGATGACGAACGATGAACTGTCCGAGAGCATCCCGCCTGCGTACACGCGGTATATCGGGATGCAGTTGTTTGAAAGGATAGGGAGGTAATTCATGGGGTTGATATTCGCTGTGCCGGGGCACATTGAACAGATCAAGAGCGGGGAGAAAACCCAGACCCGTCGCCTGATTGCACCCCGTACTGCCCTTCAGGAAGGCAAAGAAGGACTTGAACTGCGAGTCAACGGGCGGCTTAAATATGCCGTTGGGCGCAAGTACGCTGTTCAGCCGGGACGGGGGAAACGTGGTGTGGGATACATAGAGATCATACACCTTCGCGTTGAAGGCGAACAAGTCATTTCCGTTGCCGACGCTCTCTCTGAGGGCAGATACAGACCAGAGGAATACGAGGCGCTGTGGAAACGGATGTATCCAAGACGATGGGATGAAACCCGTCTAGTGATTGAATTTAAGTGGGTAGGAGAGGTGAAGAAGTGAGTGAAGCCATGAGTAACGCAGAACTAATCGCGGCAGTGGAGGGACTCCTGCGCAGGATTCCGCTTATGCCTTGGAGAGTGAATGATTGGAGCGTCAGTGACGCTAATGGATATGAGGTCATCGCGGATATGTCCGGCTTTGGTAACAGCGTGCATGAGTTTCTCGAAAAAGCGCCGGGATACTTGCAGCAGTTGGTAGATGCACTGAAAGAGGCTAGCGAAACGAAAGGAAGGATTGAGAATCATGGAAGATAGTTCCAAACGCTGTAAAACCTGTGGTCGGACCCTACCTCTTACGGACTTCCCCCTAAGTGGCAGGAATCCTAAAACAGGTACGATCTATCACCGTGCCCACTGCCTGAAGTGTCATGCGATGAACGTGAGTATCTGGGTGTCCAAACCGAAAAACCGTGCCCATAAATTGCGGTACGAACGCGAACGGTATGAAAAAATGCGGTCTGATCCTCAATGGTTAACAGAGCGTAGACGGCAGTGGGTAGTCGCCAGTCGTCGGTATCATCTAAAGCGGATGATGTCTGCGATGGGTCTGCACAAGCCGAAGGAGAAAAAATGAAAATGATCATTGTGGTTAAACAGGAAGCCAGCCAATGAAACCTAAGACAAACCGAAAGGGAAGAACCAACCGCTCCAGTTCTTATGATCAGTGCCAGACGCCAGAGGAGGGTTTAATCCCCCTTCTTCCCTTCTTGCGTTCTTACTGGCATATCTGGGAGCCTGCCAGAGGTGAGGGCAACCTCATGCTAAGCCTGCTCACCAACGGGTTTTACAACGTGGTGGGCACAGATATTCTCACCGGACAGGATTTCTTCACCTATCGGGAGTCCGACTTTGACGCCATTGTGACCAACCCGCCCTACTCAGTGAAATATCAATGGCTGAAGCGGTGTTACGAACTGGGTAAACCCTTTGCGCTGCTCATGCCCGTCGAGATGCTAGGCGCAAAGACTGCACAGCGGATGTTTGCAAAGCACGGCATCAGCGTGGTGTTTCCTTATGGGCGCATCAACTTCAAGATGCCCAACAAGGGGTGGGATGGCAGCAGCGCCCAGTTTCCGACAGCGTGGTATACATGGAAAATGACCCCGCCGGGAGTGATGATCTTTTCAAGCGAGGCACGTTCGGAATATGACCAAAATACGTAAGGTCTGGGACGAATATCGTCTGAAGTGTTCAGGGTTCGTTGAATACACAGGGGAGGGCTTATATCAGCCCCGTCTTTTACGTGACTTCAACAAACTGTACCGTTTTGATAATCAACGATCATCCCTTGAATACTTGGGGATGATTCATGACGTTTACGATATTAACGGACAGGGGAAAACCTATCGAATTGTGTTCTATGAGTCTGACCTAAGTAACCTGTCCGTAGATCGGGATGAGAAATTGTGGGTATTCAGAGGTGAAGATGGGACGCGCAGCTAAACGAGATACCTCCTCCGGTCTGGAACTTCTCTTTATCGCGTACCTAGAGATGCTTGCGCCCGACCTCCCCACCCCTGAACGCGAGGTGAGGCTCATTCCGGGACGGAAATGGCGCTGTGACTTTGTGTGGCGTCCTGACGTGGTGGTAGAGATTGACGGCGGTCAGTTCCAACTTCACGGCGGACGCCATAATACCGACGCAGACCGGGAGAAGATGAACGCGCTGGCGATTGCAGGCTTTCGAGTGCTGCGCTTTTCAGGTACGATGCTCAAGAATGACCCTGCTGGGTGCATCGACGTACTGAGACGATGTTTAGAACCGAAAGGAAACCAAGAATGATCTTTGAAACGCTGTATGAGAGCGCACAACGGGGCGAACTGATGCTGGTGGACGGCGGCTTTTGTCATTGGCACTTGCGCCGCGACGGACAATTGACCATCCGTGAAATCATCTCCACTAAACCCGGAGCCGGATCCCTGATGCTCCAAAAACTCAAGCAAGTAGAAGGCGCGTTGTTCCTCTTTGCCAAATGCCCCGCCGACCTGCCTGCAAATGATTGGTACAAACGGCGGGGGTTTGTGCTTTCCGGGGAAGAAATCACGAGGTCGGGGCGAAAGCTGCTCCTATGGAGTTACTTCATTGGCTGAGATACCCGTCCTCATTTTCTGCGCGGCGAACTCACGACGATTCTCAGAAATCGCAGTACGGCACGGTCTGAAGTACGGCGCACAACTTCCCGGAAAGGTCAATCACCCTCCCCTTTATTTCGCCGATCAGGACTTCAAAAAGCCAAACCGTGCTAAATATATGACGGCGCTGGCAGAACACCGCCCCGTGATTGCTTCCGTACTGGATTGGGAGCGGGAAGATCAATATACCGAAGTGATGTCGTGGGCAGAGGAAGCGTCTCAGTATGTCCAAGAGGCAGTGATCATCATTCCTAAAGTCAAAGGAACTATTCGCCGTATCCCCAAACAGATTAACGGAAAACAGGTCAGACTTGGTTACAGCACACCCACCGAATACGCAGGTACAAAAGTGGGGATATGGGAATTTCAAGGGTGGTCGGTTCATTGCTTGGGGGGAAGCCCCAAAGCACAACGGTGGGTACATAACGCAGTGGGATGCGACAGTGTGGATGGAAACCACCTTAAACGTCTTGCGGGAAATAATCAGTTTTTCTGCCCTATGGGATTTCCCGCGTCTAATCCCCTGTATCCTACTTTATACGAAGCAGGCATTGTAATAGAGGGGGATGCGCCTTACCTCGCCTTTGAACTATCCATGATTGCCTACCCTCTGTATTGGCAGGGGGTGGATGGGGCTACCATTGCCGATCTTCAACTACAGTTTGTTCGAGATAAGTTCGGAGAGTCCGCTATCACCGCACACATGGCGCGATTGTTCTGACGGATTGACACCCGTCACTCAACGCGCTACAATTGGAGATGTGTCTAATAGAACTAGAAAGGAACTAAAATGACTGAGATGACCGAAAAGGCAATCGGATGGCTTCAACACCTGATTGATTCTGCTGAACGGGGTGTCACCACTCCGCTTGAGCAGTCCATTCTATTACTCGTGGCTGCCATTGCGGACGCAGTGGATACGCCTTCCGTGACCGCCCTTCACCTCATCCCCGGCATTCCTGTCCACTTTGTAGACGATGACCGCGAGTGGGTGAACCGGGTTATCTTTGCCGACAATAATGATTAAGGAGAGCAAAAGTGAAAATCAGTTTGTCCACTCCTGCGTTTATCATCTTGGTCATGGCGCTCCTGGCGGTGTTTCTTTCTCTGCCCACCAAAGCGAAGCCTGTGACCAAACAAAACCCTCTGGACTCGTTTCGGAACATTGAGAAACGTGCCGCCGAACGCAAAGCGAAGTATGACGCCGAACGGCATGAGGAAAATTACAAGTTCTATCAGGAAGCTCGTGCCAACCCTTTCGGAGGAAAATCATGAATACCGAACTCTCAATGTCTCTGGACAAAAACCTCGGTACGCTTTATGACGCCATCCTTTCCGCTGAGGACGCGGCACAGGACACCGACACGCACTCTTTGGGGCAGGCGCTGATCCGGGCAGAGGGAGCGTATCAGGCGCTTCGGTTACGGATTACGGATATGGTTGCCATGCTTCGGGCCTCCCTCCGCAACGCCGCTCATCTTGAGGAGCAGCTTGCCGAAGCGCTGGAGAGTGCTGAAGCCTCCAACGAGGCTTATCAGGCAGGATATGAAGAAGGGGCAGATGAGACAATGGCAAACATCATCGACGACATTGCAAACGTAAAACGAGCCGTCCGCGCTGCTATCAATGGAGACGGAGAAGCCGTCGAATTTCTGGCAGCGTGGGCAGAAGGAAGGGAATCAGTATGAGCGACGAACAACGCTGGAAAACATTGGGGCGGGGCAAACGAGTGGCACGAAAAACCGCTTTGCCCTGTAGCACCAAGGTGAGCGTGCGCCACTTGCGTCAGGACGATATAGACGTGTGGCGGCAAATGGCGGCGCTGGCAGGTCTTTCCTCATTGGGAGAACTGATCTACCACGCCATGCGCGCTCTGTGCAGCAACCCCCAATGGAAAAAGCTGATGATCGACTCGGTCAACAACTTCCGGGCGCTGGTACACTCCGAATTGACCGAAGTCCTGGTTGATACGAAGGGGAAGCCTCAGACCATCACCCCGGAGATCGCAGTTGAGTTCTTGGAACGAACGGGACGGGTCGTGTGGGGAAATCGGGAGATTCGCCTCGTGAATCTGCTGCGTAAGGCGCGGTCTATGGAAGCAATCGCCTCTTACCAACTCTCCGCAGACGATCTCAAGACGTTGAGACGGTGGAGCAAGTTGGGATTGTGGATGGTGGATGATCCATCAGGGAGGGGGACGATTCGCCTCACTCCCTACGGACGGAAGATATTTGCTGCCGCTATGGGGGAGCAGGACAAAGTGACCCTGAACGACATCAATGACGCGGAGGACGACGAATGACCACTAAACTTCTGGACGCTCTGGACGCTGTGGATGACGCCATCACTGCCGCTGAACAGAAGGCGGTTGACGGCACCCTCACCGTGGCGGATATTCAAACGATCCTCGAACTGGTGGAGGATCAGGGGAAGATCGTGCATCAGTTGCTCGACCTGCCCTACGCCACCCATCATCAGCGACTTTTCACGGAGAAGGTGTGGGGCGCGCCGCAATGGTCTCCTATTCGTCCCAGTGGGGTGAAGATCATTCAGTTTGGCGTTATGCGCAAGGTGTGGCAGTGAACACCCTGAGCGCTGACACCTTCGCCCGTCTGGTCATCCTTCGCCGCTCCCTCAAAGAGAGCGGTCAGGACGATCTCGCTTCCGCCCTCGCCGATCTGCTGGTGGAAAATGACAGGCTTAACTGTCTGGGGGACGAAGCTGCCGCCCACACCCTGAACGCTTACCAGGGGGCAGCCCAGTCAACCGCCGTCTATCCCCATCAGGGAGAATGGCGCGGGTTGGTGTATGCAGTCATGGGACTGGCGGGTGAAGCCGGAGAGGTGAGCAACAAAATGCAAAAGATCATGCGCGACAAAGACTCCACCCTCACCGACACCGAACGCCTTGACCTTGCTAAAGAAGTGGGGGATGTCCTGTGGTATGTGGCATTGACCGCACGCGAATTGGGTCTCACCCTTCAGGACGTGGCGACCCTGAACCTCGAAAAGCTGATGTCCCGATTGCAGAGAGGAACCCTTAAGGGAAAGGGGGATGAGCGGTGAACGAGTACGAGAATGATGACATGCGGTGTTCTACCTGCGGCAATGAACTTTGCTGGAAGGAGTGTTTGGTATGTGATGGTATGGGGTGGATGAATGAGTTCACCGCCTGTCCACGCTGCGACGGAGAGGGAGGAAAGTGGGTGTGTGATTGCGATCAGGAAACGGAGTCTGAAAACTCTGCATAAGCAGAACAATTGATGAAGTGTTGACAAAGTATGAAGAAACCGCTACTCTCATAGTAGCGGTTTTTGTTTGTGTGGAGATAGACCAGTGGGATAGGCGAAAGCTGACAAGGTTTTACCTCCCCCGAAACCTTCTCCACTGGTTATAAGGACTCTGGGGGGAGACCTATGGCAATCATTGAGAAACGAGACGTGAAGCCGATCAAATCAATGCAGGCGTTCAATCAGGTATGGCGAGAGCTTATTCTCGCGCTGGACGCTCAAACGTTGTTCGCTCTGGTATTGGTTGGGTTGGGGGTGGCGATTGCAGGTGCGCCGGAAGCAGGGGCAGCGGGGGTCTTAAACTCGTGGGGGATTTCCCCCAAGGGGTATGGGTTAGTACTGGCGTTCACAGGGACGCTGGTGATCCGGTTCGGGAAGTACCGCATATTCGCCTTCCTCACCCTGCCCTATGTCATCTATATCATCGCGCTCATTCAGTACGCCATGCAGACCACGAACTCTTTTGCGCCTGTCGTGGTATATATTGGTTCTTATCTTCTAGCGCTGCGGCTTGCGGCTCAGGAGTACAATCATTCGGCTGCGCCTTCCTCGATGGATAAACAGATTGCGGGGGTGATTGATGGAGTTCGGTAACATCCTTAACAACCTCAACCCCACCTCTATCATCCTCATGGCGTTTGCGACCATGTTCGCTCTCGGACAGATGCTCATCAAGCGCGAGGAGGGGGCTTCTCAGCGTGAGCAGGTGTCCACCCAGAGCGTTCAGGCGATCCTTCGGTTTGCCGAGGAAAACGCCAGTCGGCTGCGCAAAACCGAGGACAGGATCGCAGCGCTAGAAAACCAACTACGGGCGCGTGATCAGCGTGTCTCAGAACTAGAGCGTTTGCTCCATGTGAAAGACACGGAGATCAAGAATCTGCAAACGGAGATTGAAGTCTTGCGAAAACAGGTGAACGCAGGGGCAGAAGCGGCAAAATGAAACGGCTGTCGAAACGGGAGCGGGCAGAACAACTCAAGGTGGCGGTTAAGCTCATCTCTGATGACATGCTGGAAACAGCAGTTGATGAGGGGTGGAGCGCAAACCGCCTTCTGCAAGCGTTCTCGTCCGATGTCACTCCCGAATTTTACCTCAACCCCATTGAGTACCAAGTGAAGCTGATTAATGCGGCAGGGAGCAAGCTCAGTCTTGCCGCAGCCTGCAAAGAGGCGGGTGTCCCTTACTTCGTGGGGCGGTGGTGGTTTGATAATGACAAAGACTTTGCCCACCTGTTCAGAATGGCGCGTGATGCAGCGGTAGACATACTGGAAAGCAAGGAATACGAGAACGCACTTGAACACTCCAATCCCGGCGGCGGGGCGATCCTCCGTGCTTACCGTGAGGCGTATCAACCCCAAAAGCCCACCAACTCTCAAACCCCGGTACGGGTGCGCGTGGTTTTTGGGCAGGGTGGTGGAGCAATCGAATTGACCACGGGGGAGGTTCGGGATGCGTTATTGGGGAGTGGTGAAGATGTCTGAGGAAATCACCCTCACCCTTCCTGAACTCAACCCCGCTCAGAAACTCGCTTATGATGCGCATGAGCGCTTTTTGATCCTGCTCTGGGGACGGCGCGGCGGCAAGACGGTGTTTGGTATGACCTGGATTGCCGAAGGCGCACTTCTGGGAGAAATATGCGCGTACATGACTCCCACGAACAAGATGGCAGATGAAGTGTGGCGTGAAATGAAGCTCATGCTTGCTCCGGTCATTCGGGACAAAAGTGAGCAGGCGCGCCGCATGACGCTGATCACCGGGGGCATCATTGATTTCTGGTCATTGGATAACCCGGACGCCCCTCGTGGTCGAAAGTACCATCGGGTCGTAATGGATGAGGCGGCGCAGATAGTTTCTGATTACGCCTTCACCTATGTCGTGCGCCCCACCCTGCTTGACTACAAGGGACGGTTGGTGATTGCGACCACGCCCAACGGACTGAACTGGGTTTATACACTCTACCGTTATGCCATCAGCGGCGATAGCCCGGACTGGAAAGCCTTCCAGTTCCCGACTTCCTCTAATCCCCACGTTCCTGCCGATGAACTGTTAGAGATTAAACGCACCACCGCTGCAAAAGCCTATTCACAGGAGTTTGAGGCGCAGTTCGTGGGGGATGGCACGAGCGTGTTCAGAAGCGTCCACAAGGCAGCAACAGCGGTATTGAAGGAAGAACCAGAACCGGGACATCAATACGTCATTGGGGCGGACTTCGCCCGTACTGAGGACTTTTCGGTTTTTCTGGTGCTGGATGTGAACACTAAATCAGTGGTATGGATTGAGCGCACTCAAAACCTAGACTGGGCTATTCAGATTGGTCTGCTTCGGTCTTTGGCAAACCGCTACAGTCCATTGGTGATTGTGGCGGAGAAGAATGCAGTAGGGGACTCTGTGGTTCAGCAATTGACTGACTTCGGACTTCCTATCTACCCCTTCTATACCAGCAATCCCTCGAAAGTGATGTTGGTGAACGCACTCGCCTACGCTTTTGACAATGGAGAGATCAAAATCCCGGACGATCCCATCCTGATTAACGAACTCTTGTCGTTCGACGCTCAGCCGACCAGTTCGGGCATGACCCGGTATTCGGCTCCGAGCGGCGGACATGATGATATGGTCATGGCGCTGATGCTGGCATGGCACGGAGCCGACTCTCAGGTAGGGGCGGAGACCGGATATACGAGGTTTATTGCATGACAGTCATTACGCATGGTGGTCGGTCACAGGGCGAACGCCTTCGGAGTGTGCAGGCACGGGCGCGGGGGTTGCTGAACCGGGCAGTGAGTATCCCTGAATTGGGATATGTGTTCCGTCCTACCCGTGAATATGACGTTGCCCCATGGGGGGCATGGGGACGCGATCCCCAACTGCGGAACCTGTGGCGATTGGCAGGTGCGGAACCGGTACAGGCGGCGACGGCTGCCATTGCTCAGAAAGTGCAGTCAACCGGATGGTACTTGGAAGGCTCCCGCGAGGTGGCGCTCCGGGTTCATTCGATGCTTCACAATGCCGATTTTGGTGCAGGGTGGGAAGAATTTTTATCCAAGATCATTCGGGATTACCTCACTCAGGATAACGGCATGTTCATCGAAATTCTGGGTGAGGGGGCGAAAGACACCGTCCTCACTTCGGCGGCGCTGGGCATTGCCCATCTGGACGCAGCGCGATGTGTGCGCACAGGCGACCCTGATTTTCCTGTCACCTATACCGACACTCAGGGGACACAGCACAAGATTCACTGGTCACGGGTTTGGTTTCAAAGTGACCTTCCCTCTCCATCCGAAACCGATTACGGAGTAGGGTTTTGTGCGCTGTCCCGATGTGTCGCCAGCACGCAGGCGCTTATTTTGTGGTCAACCATGCGTAACGAAATGCTGGATGACTTCCCCGGCGCGGGGGTGATGGCAGTGACCGGAGTGAACAAAAAGGCGTGGGACGAACAGATGAATCTGTATCAGGCAGACCGCGCCCGAAAAGAACAGCAGGTATATCGGGGACTAATCACCCTCTTTAATGTCAATCCGACCCTGCCCATGAAGATCGATTTGGTCAACTTCCGTCAACTCTGGGAGAACTTCCAAGAGCGGGGACTGTATGACACCATCATTGACCTGGTGGCAATGGCGTTTGGGATTGACCGCCAAGAGATTGCACCTCTGGCGACTTCAGCCCTCGGTTCCGGCGCACAAAGCACGGTACTGAACCAGAAGTCACGGGGCAAGGGGGTGGGAAACCTGCTCAGCCTCATTGAACGCTTCATTAATCGGGTCATCCCTGAAGCGGTACGGTTTGCCTTCGATTTTGCCGATGATGAGCAGGATATGAAACAAGCGGAAATCCGGCACATGAAAGCAAGCACGATCCTGAGTATCTACACCTCGAACGGCAAGCCCTCAAATATTGCCCTCGACACCATGCAGGGGGCAGAGCCAACGGTGACGGAGAACGCAGCGGAGGGGAGTTTACTCTCTCGTGCTGAAGCGCGGTATCTGCTTGCCCAGGCGGGTGTTATTCCGCGTGAACTGCTTCAGGACGAAGAACGGCGCATCAACCCCGAATGGGAGAAGTTCGATGAAATCACGCGCAAGCGGTTGGGGCGGTTTGGAGAACAGGTGAAGATTGACCGCAAGGGTGATCTGCTCACTGAACCGAAGAATTGGCTCGACCTGCGTCGGGAAGATGCAAAGGGGGTTGTATGGAGGGTTTCTTAATCCTTCCTGAATACGTGGAGAAGGCGACTCCCGCCGAACGCCTTGCCTCATTTGTATCAAAGATGCAAGGGGCAGTGAGAGACTATCTGGCAGCCAAAGCACGGATCGAACGTCCGCGAACAGGGTTGGCGAGACTCCTTCAGGGGGCGGCTCAGCGCGTCCAGATGTTTGCGGCACGGGCGAAACTGCGGCGCGATCTGCGTTATCTTGTCGCTCAGGCGCACACTGACGCCGCCACTCTAGGGTTAGACAGACCCCTTGACTCTCTGGATATGCCTGCACTCCGCGCCATTGTCAATCAGGAATTGGCAAGCGTAGAGAAGTTCATCATGGCGCTGGATGGGTTAAGCGAAGCCGAGGCGATGCGTCGAGCTTCCCTCTATCAGTATGCGGTAGCGCAGACCCGTTCGGTGATGGCAGCTATCGAACTGCCGCTGTCCCTCCCCATTCTACCGGGAGATCGACGGCTTGCCTGTAAGGGATTTTGTCGATGCAGCCTGACCATTACCAAACTGCCCGGTGAAGCCAACTATGACATTACTTGGGATTTACACCCCGAAGCCGAACACTGCCCAGATTGTGAACGGTTGAGCCTCGAATGGACACCGCTCGCTATCCGTAATGGGGTCATCCGCAGTGTAAAAGCGGTTAGCACCCATGACCGGGACGCTTATGAGAAGCTGGGGCGGACGCTGGGCGCGTCCTTGCAATTGGAGGAGTCTCTACATGGGACTTAAGGTGAAAGAGGTTGGCGGGGTGTACTACTGGATAGGCACACCAACCAACAACATTGTAGACCGCGAGGCGGAAACCATCTCTCTCAAAGCACTTGAGGAAGAAGTGAGCCGCACTGACGACGCGGGTGAACTATGGTACTCACATCTGCCCATTCGATTAGGGGGTGCGCCCGACTATCGTGCAATAGTAGACGGGTTCCTCTTTGAGATGGGCAGGTTTGATGATACTCCGCTGGCGCAAGGGGTTGCAAAATGGATCATGGACAATCCCGACAGCACAGACGGATCAGGATGGGGCATGAGTCATGGATTCAGGGGTAAACCAGACAAAGATGGGGTTTACCATGCAATCAAGATTCATGAACGAAGTATGCTGCCCCTGTCGCGGGCGGCGAATCCGTATACGAAATTCTCTACGGAGGGGTTAACAATGCAGGAGCAAACCAAGAAAGCGCTTGACGATCTGGTGAAAATGCTCAACGGTGATCCCGAAGCGCTGTTGGCGCTCAAGGGCATCGTTGACACCGCCGATAAGTCAAAGGCGCTGGACGAGGAAGGGGTGGTGCGGAAAGCCGTTTCACCTAAAGACGAGGAGTGTGACCCAGAGGACGAGATGGATGAAGAAGGCAAAGAGGGCAAAAAGAAGCCTGCCGAAAAATCCATCCCTGCCAATGTGGTTGCAGAACCTTCCGACGAAGTGCTTGAAGGCATCGCGGCGTTTGTCCGGGATGAGATCAAGTCCAGTGAAGGCGGTATGATCAAGGCGCTCACCGATCTTTCCACGGCGCTTGAGAGCATCATGGATCGGTTGGAAGCGGTGGAGCGGGCAGAGGCAACGGTCAAACAGTTGACCGAGACTCCCCGCAGTGTGGCAGAACGTCTGAAGGCGCTGAGTGCTGCCCGGTCTCCTGAAACTGTCGTGAAAGCGGACGATCCAATCAAGGATAAACGTCCACAGAGCCAGAGCAATGACATCCTGGCGCAATTGTTGGGAAGGGGGGTATAACCATGCCCGAACAAGAAAAAATCCTGTCGTTCTCCGATCTGCTGAACCGGGCGCAGCGCAAGTCAATTGCCCTGCCCGACGAACAGCGCAAAGACCTGAGCTATAACGCCAACACCCAGTACCTTCATGGGAACGGCGGGCTGCTTGCCATCCCTGGCGTCGAACCGGACATCTTCAGTACCATCTACCGTCCGCGTGGGCTTTCGTCCTACATTCCGATGGTGAGAACCGTGGATGAAACTCCGCTCTTTGGGACTCTGACCAATGTGGGCGCGGAAAGTGGAAGCGAACCCGCCGATGTGTGTTCGGCTCCTCCCGTGGGTGGCTCGAAGTATGCGGCGACCCTGACCGCCCCCTTTGGGAAAATCATGCGTGGTACTCCGGTCATCGACACCACCGCTCTGGGAAAACGCATCAACCGATCTGACCCGATGGACTTGAATCTCGTCAACCAGGCGCGGGCAATGTCTCGGTTCATCCCGAATATGCCTCCGTCAAACACGATCAGCGCGTCTCTCCAGTCTGACATTTCCTCCCACCTGTGGAATATGGGTCTGGCAGTGGAAAAGAAGTTGGAAGATATGATGTTCACGGGTGACGCCACCACTTCGGGGACGGGATTCGCTGAGTTCAACGGACTCGAAACTCTGGTCAACACAGGCAAAGTGGATGCACTGACCGGTCTGGCAGTGGCGGCACTCGATCCGCAGGTTGTGACTTGGGGATCAAACCTCATCAGCGCAGACGTGGCGATTGAAGGCAAAACCGTCAATTTTGTCCAGTTGGTTGCGAACATGATCAAGCGTCTGGAATACAAGGGTGAGGACACGGGACTTGTGCCTCAACTTGCCCTCGTGATGGCGCGTGATCTGTTCTGGGAACTGACTGAAATGTGGGCATGTGCCTATTACACCACGGGTTGCACCGCCGCGACCAGCACGGGCGGAGAGCGCTTCTTGGTGACTACGGGTGCAGAACAGACCCGCCTTCGGGATGACATGCGCAGCCGCTCTTATCTGATGATCAATGGGCGTGGGTATCCGGTCATCACCACCGACTCGATCACCTCAACGGCGGATTCGAGTGGCGTGAAGTCGGAAATCTACATCCTGCCCATGACCGCCAATGGGCGGATGACCCTGTATCTGGAGTATTTCGATATGGGGAACTCGGTGCCTGAGATCAACAATGCGGTTGGTTATCAGCGCTATGCGGCGCTTAACGATGGCTTCTTCCAGATGACCAGCGAACTCAACGGGTTCTGCTTGGACTTCCGAGTCATCGCCAAGCCCCGTTTGATTTTGCGCACTCCTTGGCTGGCTGGGCGCATCACCAACGTGGTCTACAAGAGCATCCTGCACACCTATGGGGCGAATGACGATCTGTATACGCCTCCGACGGGTGGGTTCACGGCTAGCTCCTGGGCGCTCAACAACACCAAGGTTTATCCGACCAGCGTCTAGGTTCAGAAGGGGGATGACTGCGTGATTGACTTCAAGACGGCGTGTGAGATGGCAGCGGGTCGGTTGGGGATAGAGGCATCAATACTTCTATCCTACGCCACCGAGGACGATCTGGGTGGACAAGACACACGCCCCGATCAATGGGGATACCTCTCTCTCTTTGAGGGGGAGGGGAAACTCTTATATGCGCTCACACGTCACTTGAAGCCCCAGCGCGTTTTGGAAATCGGGACGGCAGACGGTTGCTCTGCCTCCCATATCCTTGCCGCAATGGAGAAGAATGAAGCGGGGAAGTTGGTTAGCTTGGACATCAACCAAGACGCAGGGCAGAAAATCCCCCCTGCCTTGCGTCACCGATGGGAATTTGTTTGCACCGATGCAACAAAGTGGGTAGAATCTCACAAGCATGAGTTCTTTGACATGGCGGTAGAGGACGGTTCTCACGAACTGTCCTTCACCGTCGCCATGCTCGACTATCTGAAAGTCCTTCAGGTCCCCCTCGTTTTTGTCCATGACCCCTATCAGTACCGGGATGTGCGTGAAGCTGTCCGACGCTTTTATCCCCATGCTACCTACCTGCGGATCAATCCATCTGTTGCAGGGGCGGCGCTGTGGGCAGCGGACAGCGACTTGAATCGGGTCAAGGTGTCCATTGTCAGTGGTACTTATAACCGTTTACCTTATCTCAAAAATATGGTTGCGTCTGCCCGTGCCGCTTTACCTTACGGGACCCCCTACGAGATCATCCTCGTGGATGGAAGTTCTTCAGATGGCACGATTGATTGGGCGAAAGCACAAAAAGACATCAAGTTAATAGAACAGGGTGAACTCCGGGGCGGGATCGCCGCTTTTAACGTGGGGTGCGCAGCAGCAAGGGGCGAATATGTGGTGATCGCCAATGATGACATCACCTTTGAGCCGAACGCCATTAGTGCCGCGCTAGTTCACCTAGAGGACACACCCAAGTGTGGTGGGGTGGCATTTTTACAGGTGAACCGCACCAACCCCAACTGGCACGTTAATTCCATGCAGGCAGTGGGAGGGGGGGCACTCCCCTACGCTCAGGTGGGCATGTTCCGGCGTGATTTAGGGGACATAGCAGAGTGGTGGGCGCTTCCGGGGGCGAGACACTATGGGTCTGATAACTGGTTATCGGCTCAAATCTGGGAGATGGGATACCGGATCGATCCCGTCTCAGGGGCGCGGGTCAAAGACTACACTCCCGAAGATCACTTGCGGTTCATCAACAATGCGGCAGGGACGCGGGGTGCTAGCCATCCTGACAGCCTCGCATTCCACAACGCCTATCCGCAAGGGGTAAAGCGGGTGAACGCGCCTCAATATCCAGTTCGCATTGAACCGAGGCGTCGGCGGGTGTTATTTGCGCCTATGTTCGAGGATGATTATCCGATCCAGAGGGTGCAAAAGAACGGACTCCGCAATGCCCTCCGTGCATGGGGCGATGTGATAGAGTGTGACTATTACAACACCTGCAACCTTTACACGTCGGTGATGTCCTTCCGTCCTGACATTCTGGTGACGGAACTACGAGACTCTCGCGCCTTGAACGAAGCGCAAGCGAAGGCGATTAAAGAGCGCTTTCCCCATCTCCTGTGGGTGAACTGGTATGGAGACTTCTGGGATCGCCCTCTCCAAGACGCAGAGTTTGTGAAAGCAATGCAGTTCTGCGACCTCAATACCGTGGTGAATGGAGACCTGATTGCCCCCTTCGAGGCGAGGGGGATCAAAACGAAGTTCTGGCAAATCGGGATGGAAGCGGATGGACTGGTGATTGACCCTGCCAAACTTCCGCAGGTGCAGAATTTTGACGTTCTGTTTCTGGGAAACAACTACTCCCCTGATCGTGCTGAATTGGAGAAAACGCTCCGTTCCCTGCCGTACAAGGTGGGGATATTCGGTAAACACTGGCAGCGGGCAGAGGGCGAAAACCTATACGATTATCGGCAAGGGGCAGCGCTGTACCACAACGCCAAGATCGCAATCTCTGACGCGCAGTGGGCAGACACAGACCGCTATTGTAGCAATCGTATCTTTCAGGCGATGGCGGCACGGGGCGCGGTGGTGCTGCAACAGCGCTTTAAGGGTATGGATTACTTTGGGTTCGTGGACGGTGAGACGGTCATTATCTGGGATGAACTGAGTGACCTTCCTGCGCTCGTTGACCGAACCCTGAAGGATGAGGCAACCAGAAAGCAAATTGTCAAAGCCGCCTACCATCTGGTGCTGACTCGCCACACCTTCGATGTGCGCTTGAAAGAACTTCAAGACCTGCTGCGTGAGGTGGAACTTGTTTGATATTTCAGTCGTCACGGCGGTGAAACTGGTCGAGGACGATCAGCATAGTGCCCTCACCCATCTGCAACAGGCAGTAGACAGCGTAAAAATGCAGACCGGGGTAAAGGTGGAGCATGTGATCGTCTCTAACGGCAGTGACTACCCGTTGAAGATGGTGCAGGATCAGATTAAAACCGACGCGGATGCGGTGCAGTGGTTAAGGCTCGAACACCCCAACGTGTCGGAAGCTCGCAATTTCGGGGTGGAGGCTTCACGGGGCGAGTGGATTATCGTCCTAGATGGAGATGACCAATTCGCCCGTGAGGATGTATTGGACAAGCTGTACCAATGGCGCTGTGAAGCGTCCTACGTGTACGGACACATGGTAAAGTTCAATGACGTCCTAGGTATCCTGAACGAAGGGAAGTCCTATTCCAGAGGGTTCGATCCCACTGCATTACGAGAGATGACCGGGACGGTGGGGGTAACGGCGCTGCACCACCGAAACACATGGGCAAAGATTGGCGGGTGGTCGTCCTGGTTAGACGGGTTAGAGGACATTGAGTATTGGATTAAAGCAGCAGAGCGGGGCATCTGCGGATTGTGGGTAGATACGCCCATGCTCCTCTATCGACAGCGAACCGGGTCACGGACAGACACCATCTACCGCACCAAAGAGGTGAACCGGATCAGAGAACGGATCAGAGAAAAGCATAAGCAGTTTATGGGAGGCAAAAACGTGGCATGTGCAAAATGCCCACCGTCAGTAAACGGGGGCGAACAGGGCTTCAATCCTCTTGAGGGGTTCATTCAGGTGAAGTACGTCGGGGCGCGGATTGGCGCTTTCAACATCACCACGCCTAACCGCCGAAAATACCGGGTAGAGGGTAAGGGGACGTGGCTGAACGTTCACCCTGAAGATATGGAATGGCTCATGGCGCACAATACTGGGGACGTGCCTCAGTACATCCCTCAGCAAACGCCTCAGGCGATGACCCTGCCCAAAGCGGAAGCGTTTGAGAGCATCCCCTTTGAGCCTGTACCTATCCTGACCAACATCAAAGAGCTAAACGTCAAGGACGCAAAAGCCGCCGTGAACGCAGAATCGCGGATCGCCACTCTGTCTATCTGGTTGGCGCAGGAGAACGCAAGTGACTCGCCGCGCAAATTAGTGGTGGCGGAACTGGAACGACGTATTGCCGAGGCGGGGTACTGATGGAACTGATCCTGATCGGGGCGCTGGCAACGTGGCGGTTGACGAAACTCGTGGTTTATGAGGATGGCATCTTTGATATGTTTGTCATCCTTAGAAGCCTGAATGGGTTGGAGAGGGTCACCTCATGTTTCATGTGCGCCTCGGTCTGGTGTGCTGGAGTGGTCGTGCTTTTCTGGGTGACAGTTCCTTTCATGGTGTGGCTGCTGGCTTTTAGCGCGATGGGGATCGCATTGGAGAGTATGGCGCATGGCTATTCGGGTCACAATTGAAGCGGGCAAAGAAGCGCAAAAACTGTACTCTGGTCTGTACATTCAGAAGAAATTGCAGCGCCGGGTAGCAGCAAAAGCCCCTACGCTCATCAAGAAGGTGGCAGAACACATCAAGATCGTGTTGGGTGTGGAGCCTCCCCCTCGTGCAAAGGGGGTTAAAATCCGATGGAAATCAAGCCGTCAACGGTCTGCGGTTATGGCGTTTTTACGAGAACGGGCAACTAAAGAAGGACGCGATACCCTTCAGTACCAACGCACCCACCGCCTTCGGGATGGGTGGGAAGTGAGCTACGAACCTCCGCGCAGCGTGGGCGAATTGGGGCGCATTAAGGTGGTGAATGAAAAAGCACGCGCCGTTAATGCGAAGGGAAAGCGTGTATATTACACAAAGTTTGTGGTAGGATTATCTACAAACCCAATTCAACAACAACCCTTTCACGCGGACTTGGGGTGGTACAGATTGCAGGACACAATTTCAGCGGGGCGAAGTGCATTTAACGAAGTGGTCATTGAAGGCTTGAGGGAGGTCATGAAGAAGTGACTTATTACTGTACGCTCCCCTATGCGCGCCAATATCTGGGCGCAACCGTCACCACAGATGACGCGCTCCTGTTTGCCTACATTCGGGCAGCCAGTTCCCGGCTTGAAGAATACTGCGGGCAGAATTTTGACGAACGGTGGGAAAGCCACGCCTTTAATGGAGAAGTGGGATCAACCGAACCTCGTTTACAACTGGACGGGTATCCGCTGCTGGAAGTGACTACGCTCACCAACGGCAATGGGGATGTGATTGCATCGGAAAATTTCACTCCCCTGCCCAAATTCCAGTACCCCAAACAAACGATCAGACTGAACACGGGGTACTACTGGCGTTCTCCCTCTGACCCAACAGGCGCGACGGACTGTAGTTCGTCCTCTCGGTCTTGGAAGGGATATGCGGACAACGCCATTGAGATTGCGGGGAAGTGGGGATATGTGCCTCACTGGTCGAGCGCTTGGAAAGATACCGGACTTACCCTGTCCGGTTCGCACACCTCAAGCACGACCACGTTGACTTTGAGCGCGGCGGCAGGCACAGCAATCCTGCCCGGTCACATCCTGAAAATCAGTGACGGCACCACCTACGAGCAATTATTGGTGACTGCCCCCCTGACGGGTATGGCGACCTCAACTACCATCACCGTAGAGCGTGGGTTCAACGGCACTACCGCACTTGCTTTCAGCACGGGGGCGGTTATCCGTTACTTCCATGTGTACGACCTCATCCAACTGGCGACGGCACAGATGACAGCGGCACTGTACCAGGAACGCAACAATCCCACAGGACGAAGCCTCACCATTCGAGATGGTTTCGATCTAGTGGTCCCCATCGACATGCCTGAGAAGGTCAAGGCGCTGCTTCAGTACCCACTTCGGAACTGGTGGCGGGGAGGGTTTTAATGCCTACCCTGAATATCGTTTCCACCATCTTTCAGGACGTATTGGATCGGGTTGTGCTGATTGATCAGTCCATCACGGGAGTGGCGCAGGCACAGCGGAGTTTTTATCAGACACCAGGACAGCCCCCCTACCCTAAAATCCTGAACAAGGTGGGACAGTGGTCAGTGAGTAAGGGACGGGGAGAACCGTTCATCCTCCTGAATTTGACCATTCAAAAACTCATTCTGGGCGGGGCAGTGGGAAGCGGATACGTGAATGAGTTTGAGGATAATCTCAACCTGGTGTACGCGGCGCTGATGAGCGCCTATCTATCACGACCACGATTGGAGCATCCGGCGACAGGGGCACCGCTCCAATATATCCAACCGTCTACAGGGGTAACGCTGGGTACTTGCACGGGTACTATCGGCGTGTCGTTTGACCCCGAAGCACCTGAGCGATTTTTCGGCGCAGAGCTACCGCTCAGCATCGTACTGTTACTACAGCAAGGGAGAGTATAGGCATGACCTATCCAGGCATTACCAATACCAGTATCTTGGCGGCGGCGGGTCTCGCACGCTTCCAATACGCTGGCGTTAACTCTATTGGCGTCCCTGTGGGGCGCACCGGGTCACTGTCCGTAGGACAGGACGCGGGTCTTTCCATCGTGAAGGCGGCAAAGGCTTTCGGGATGGGCGCGGTTCAAAATCAGCGCGTGTTCTCCACCGGAGACAACGGGCGCACCAAATACGGGTGGAGCTTTAACTCCACGGAGATCGGCGAACTGGCATTGAACTTCGCTGTCATGGACATGAACCTCATGGCGTTAGGTCAGGGTATCTCGGTGAAGGAACACGGCGACGTATCCATCATCGGGTTGCAGACCGACGCCCCTGCCAATCTGGGACAGGTGTGTTTGCTGGGCAACATTGACGCTCAGGACGCAGATACCTACAATGGTAATGCGCGCTGGCTCAACATGCTCATCCCACTCACCAATGTCTCGCCGAACTTCGGGGAACATGCCGAAGCAACCCCAATGGACTTCCCCTTTGTGGGACAGCCGACGCAGACAGCGCGTGTTCCTTGGGGCGAAACCATTGCGAGTTGGGCGGTAGGGTATGATAACGCAGTAGCGTTCTACCTGACCAGCACCAACTATCCGTTGACCATGCACACCTTTGTACGCAATGCGTCTACCACTTCCTTCACCTTGGACTACAAACCCTATGGGGATCACACCAACGAACAGACCTTCCATGTCTGGGATGTGACGGCGGCAGGCGTGGCGACGAAACTCACTCCGACCACCGACTACACCATTAACATCAGCACCAACACAGTGACTTTGGGTGCAGCTGGAACCAGTGGGACGAGTGTCGTGGTGCTGTACGAAGCCATGGATATGTTGGGCTAAAGGGATAGGGGGGAGAGGTCAAACATGGACATTCGTAAAGTGCAGTTAGGGGAGTTTGAGGTCAGTATCCGCCCAGAGACGCCTCGTGTGATTTCACGGCGGTACACCTACAAACAGTACCTATACAACGCCTTCCCGGTGTATGCCGATGTGAAGGATTACGCCCCTCAGTTCAAGTTCACTGAGGGGAGTATCTCCATTGGCGGGGATACGGACAAGTACGAACTGTGGCAGCAGGTGAAGGACTTCACCAACGTGCTGGCGCGTTCCTTTGGGGAAAAGGCACCCATGTACTTCTCGCGGGTGCCTCATGAGGAGTTGAGCGCTAAAGCCGTGGTGCAGGCGTTTAACAACTTCTTGGATGATGAGGAGGGGAAGGTCTGGACACCACTCATTCAAGCGATGTATGAGATGGACTCGCCTTCCACGCCTCCGGTTGAGCAACCGCCTGTCCCAGACGTGGGGCAGCCGAAAGACCCAAACTCGTAACCGCACGGCGCAAGTATCAAGCGTCTGTGCGGACGAAAATTGGGGAACGGGCAAAACGTCGGAAGGCGATTGAGGACAACAAGGATCCCGGGGAGAGTTTGAAGGATTTCGGGTTTTACCATCCCTTTGAAGTAGTCGAAATGGTCTACTGGGCATGGAAGAACTCGGACTACAAGGCGATGCCTGTTGAGGGCGGGTTGATGGATCAACCTGTGGCGCTCATGAGCGATCTAGCAGTCTACAGCGAACTTTTTGAGGCAGAAATGACGAAGTTGAGGGCAAAGGACAAGAAGCAATGAGCGACGATCCGGGCGATCCGACCCTCAGCGTTTTTCTGAAGATTGTGAATGATAGGTCTGCGCTAAAACGGGCAAAAGACGAACTCACCGCGCATGTGTCCGACATTCAAAAGAAGGTATCACGCGCTGAAACAGTCGCTACGTCGGTAGGGGGGGGAAGTCTGCTCGCGCGCTTAAACGCGGCTGCCATAGCCAAACGCAACGCACTTGCCGCAGCCAAAAACCCAACGGGGTCGGTTAAAGCATCCACCCTCTCAGCGCCCAAAGCCGCCGTTGCTCAAGCCGCCAAAGCAGATGCCAAGGTGTACGCGCAAACCTTCGCGTCTACTGTCGAAAAAATGCGTGGTGACATCTTCAAGAAGCTATCCGCTAACCCCGCGCCTTACGAACGCGACACCGTGCTTGCCGCAGGTGGACTCTCCCCGGATAAGATCAAAGAAGCGGACGTTGAACTCCAGCGGGCGGGCAATTCGGTCAAGAACATTGAACGCGCTCTGAAGCGGGTGAATATTCCTGATGATCAGGCGCGGGCGCTTGCCATTGCCCTGAAGGAAGCAGACTACGAGGCGAAGGCAATCTCGGCGCGCACAATGGGGCAGTTCACCCGCCTTCGTCGAACAGCAGAACAAGGCGTCCGTCTGTCTGAAGTCGGGTTCTCAATAGGTGCGGCGGGTGGGGCAATGCTTGCGCCCCTCGCACTGGGCGCAAACCAATACGCTCAGCGCTTTCAAGGATTTGAACGGCTTGCCAGTCAGTACACCAAAATACAATATGACCAAGCGCGGGCAGTGGAGAGGTTTGGGCGCAGTGCGTCAGAGGCACTGATCCCCATCCTCGAAACTCTGACCGACATTCTGAACCGCCTTGCGGATTTTGTGAAGAATAACCCCTTTATTCTGAAGGCAATCGCCAACGCGGGGGCGCTGTTTACCGCAGTAGGGAGCTTGGCAGTCGTGTTCGGGAGATTACAGTCTATCATCGCACGTGTGGCACTTCTCACCCTTCCGGGAGTGCCGGGATCACTGACCAATTTCTTGCAGAACCGCGCTGCTGGTGCGTCGGGTGGCGCATCAGGAGCAGTAGCTAGTGTTGGAGCAGGTCTGTTGAAACTTGGCGCGGCGGCGGCAGGGGTAGCACTTGCCTTCAATGCGTTTGGGGCAGTCATCGACACCACTAAAGGATCGGCGCTCGGTTTGTCCGAACGCATGGACGTGACTGGGGATGGGTTCGTAAACTTTGATGACGTTCTGGCAGCGGCGCGAGTGGGTATCTACACCCTCGTTGATGGGTTCTTCCGGGTGGCAACGGCAATCGCCACCTTCATTGAACAGCTTGCTACCTTCCCCGAACGGATCAAGAATTTTGCTACCACGGGAAATTTCTCCACCGATGTTGAACGGACAAAAGCGGAGCAAGTAAGACAGACCGAGGCACGCATAGCAACAATCGAAGAGCGAAGGTCACTCCTCAAGCAGGGGTACAATGCTCGGTTTGATCCCGAAACCATTGCCGCAATTGCTCTCAAAGAAGGTCGGAATGTTCAGGAGGCGCTGTTTAACGCTGCCTTCAATGGCGATGCAGTAAAAGCACAAGAGGAACTCAGTGCCGAACTGAAGAAGCTCAGCGACGAAGAATCTAAGTTGCGCGACGAACTGGCAAAACTCAATACCAAGGCTGAAGGAGGACTCTCCCCAAGTGCGCAACTTGTCGAAAACGAACGTGTCAGAGTATTGGGACAGTTAGGGAACTTCGTCAAAACAGGCGATCTTGGTTCTCTGGCTTCTGGACTACTTGGGAAAATCCTTCCTGGGATATTTGGCAATAAAGCCACTACCCCCGCCACAGGTACAGTAGCACAGGACTACGACCCTGACGCGGTGCGTCTCTACATGGGCTTTCGTCAAGCGAACCTCGAAGCCGAACGGGAATATCAGAACCAACTGAAGGATCAGAAGAAGGCCTTCCAGTTAGACGCACTCCGCGCCGAACGAGAGTACAATCGCAGTCTCTACGACGCGGCGTTAGAGCGTCAACGGGACGAACGGGACGCTTGGGCAAAACATCAGTTTGACCTTGCGGAAATGCAGCTTGACTTTGACCGTGAGGAAATTAAGGCAGCAAAAGATCGGGCGAAGGAACGCGCCAAAGCGCTGCGCGAACTGTACGACAAGCTCTTTGAGTTTGCGGCAGCGCGTGACGTGGCGGGGTTTGTGGAGGAACAGAAACGCTTCCGCGCCCAACAGCGCGAGGAGGACATTCAGGCAGGGATTGAGAAGGCAGAACGCGCTCGGAAATTTGCTGATGAAGTAGCAGAGAAGAATCGTCAGTACGCTTTTGACCGCGAACAGGCGCGTATTGCTTATAATGACAAGCTGACCGACATGAAGCGTTCTTTCGAGACGGAGAAACGGGAGCGACAAAAATCCTTTGATGAACAGTTGGCACAAGCACAGATTGAGTATGGACGGCAAAAGGATGCCCGCAGTCGTGATTTTGCGACACAATTGGCGGACTTAGAGAGCAATCAGGCAGGACTAAAGACTATCCGGGATGCCTACTACGCCGAGTCCATCACCTCTTATACAAACTTCATAAACGCTAATAAGACTGTCCTCAACAATGCCCTTGCTGAAGTCTATGGGCGGATGGGCGCTACGGTTTCCTCTACTAGGGGTAGACCAGCAGGCAATCTGGTGAACATCCCCACTCACGCGGACGGTTTACCTTACGTGCCACACGATAACTACATCGCCAACCTGCATAAGGGAGAGCGGGTACTGACTTCCCGTGAAAACCAAGAATGGGGGATGTTCTTGGGGGGACAGCGCACCCGCTCGATCATCGTGAACGTGAGTGGGAACGCCATTGGCAACGTGGTCAGTCAGGGGGACTTGGAAACCTTCGGGCATGAGATTGCGATGGCAATTCGGGAGGGGGTGGCGTAATGGCTTCTGATTGGCGCTGGTCAACTGGGCATGTCACCAAAGCGACCCTTGAGGGGGCTTCATCCTATCTGATTGTGAACGAAACCGTACAGAGTGATCAGAACCTTCTCAAACCTTGGACGATCCCTGATGATCGCCTCACCACCTTCCCTTCTCCTGAACGGATTGTTCAGATGCTTGACGGGTCAAGCGCAGCCGATGGAGAGTACACCTTTCAATTGGGATTTGCCTACCTGACTGAAGGGCAGTTAAAGCGGTTGGATACCAAGTTCTCGTGGTCTGATACCGTGTGGAGTGGAGCCGCCACCCTAAAAGTGAGATTGGCGACGGGAGATTATGGGGTCTATCAAGTGACCCTGCACCGCCCTCGCCCCAACCAAGATTATCGACGGAGCAACCGAGGGGTGGAAGAAGTGATTTTGCGCTGCACCAATGGAGTCTTGATTACCTCATGACTGTTGACCCTGCCCTGACCGCTGGTGAACTGACCTCCCTCGCGGGCATTACCACTGTCCGCCGATGGCTCAGTTACGTCCCTTTCACCGTGGTCGCTACCGCTGATTTTGCGACGGGCAACTATCCTGAGCCGCTCTATGAAATCCCCGTTACCAACACCTCCGCCGGGTGGTCAAGTGTGCGCGCTGGCATGACCGTGGTAGTGAAGGACAGTGGCGGCACAATCAAAGGGCAATACCGAGTCCGCAAAACCCCCACTTCAACAATACTTTATATCAATGAAACGAGTATTTATGACGCCTCGTATATCCCGGTCTCTCTGGCGGCGACGATCTTCGCAGCAGGCAATACGATCACGGTCTATGATAATTACGCGCTGTGGTCGGTATTGCCCAGGATTGTTTATGGGGCGGGGGTGGACGCGACGATTTATGAGGATTATGACGCGAGTGTAGGGACAAACAACACCACCCCGAACGTGATTGTCAACATCCGCACCAGAGGGGTC
>CAYUJU010000019.1:0-44037 GCA_964445115.1 uncultured Methylobacillus sp.
CCGATTTCATTAAACACAACTATACTCAGTGTCTTTGAAACCGGCAGCAGCTCAGTACGCCCAATAATCTGCCTCATTCCGATCTACGTCCATCAATACCTCAATTCGAAGCTCTGTCTTGCCGGACATAAACGATTTTGCGGCATCCTTTGCTTCATCCATGGTTCGATAATGAGTGATTTCACTACCGACATATAGCCTGAAGTTATCTTCCTTCATTTTTTCGTCTAACGTAAAGTTGAGGGGCGCGCCGCTTTTGGCGCGTCCCTCTCGAACGCCATGTTAGGTGCGACTGTTCGCCGCATTCCGTTCAAAGCGGAATCACGGGAATGCATATCTCGCATTCAAACTCCCCTGTCTTGCCATCACGGGCCGCACCCTTCGGGTAGTACTCGAAACATGGGCGCCCATCAAGTTGCAGTCCACTGGAAGGCAACCAGTCCCGAAGTAACGTCGCCCAAGCCTCGGCTACCTGTTCGACCGTGCCCTTGAAACGAAGCACCGCATACTTGCCGCCAGGAATGGTTGTCTTGAGCGCACCGCCAGTTGCCATGAAATCGGGCGACACTTCGGCGCAAGCGTCATATCTGCATTGCTCGGGCGCGGTAATGCTCGGGTCGTCGTGGCTGATTCCGTAGCGCGCGTGATCCGGTCCAAGTTTGTTCATGACAGCCCACGGTACATAGGTTTCCTGCCAGAACCGCGCGATAGGTTCGCCGTAAGGACCGAGGTGGCGAAAATAGGCGACAGTCGCAGGTTGGCGGTCAATGAGTGCTACTTTCATGATGATCTCCTTGTTCAGTTGTCGGGAGACTTCATGTTCCGCGAACGATACCCGTAATGCCTGACTGCGCTTGCTATTCGCCTGACCAGAATTGCGTTCTGCATGGCGCTGTGAGGACTGCTGTTCGCGCCATGCTGTAGGCGAGCATCCAAAGCGCCTTTTGAACGCGCGCGTAAATGCTTCCGCAGAGCCAAAACCCACCGACAAGGCAATGTTCAGGATTCTCGTGCGGGGTTGGGCCGCAAGCCGCATGGCAGCCAACTCGACCCGCCGACGGCGCAGATAGTCGCCGAATGTTTCACCCATCCATGCGGAAAAGAGCCGATGAAAGTGGTAGGAGGAAAAGTGCGCGACTTCAGCCAAGGTAGCGAGATCGAGTTGCTCAGCCAGATGTTTGTCAATGTGCGCGAGCACCCGATGCATTCGACTTTCGTATTCTGAGCGACTATCGTGGGAAGCCATACAGCATCTAACGTAAAGTAGACACCATTTCTGGTGTATAAGATTCGAATAATTGGTGTATAACTGGACTAAAGTATTTTTTAACCATATGCTTTATATCGTTTAAATAAAAAAACGGGGTGGTTATGGATCAGGTAAATGCACCATTGCAACCTGCCGCACCTAAATTGCTTGATCTGGTGCGCGAAAAACTTCGCGTCAAGCATTACAGTATCCGAACAGAGAGTCAATATTTGTGATGCTGAATCGCGTGAATCAATAGGCGACATCTTGCCGGCTTCAATGCGTTGAGGTTTACGCCATAAACACGATGTCTCTCATGGCTAGTGCTATAGTTGCCGCATGAGCCAACATTATCTGAATCCCCTGTTCAAGCCCCAATCCATTGCCGTGTTCGGCGCTTCTGACCGTGCCGGTTCGGTGGGGGCGGTGGTGTTCGAGAACCTGCGCACCAGCGGGTTTGCGGGCCAGTTGTTCCCCATCAACCCCAAGCGGGCGGAGGTGCAGGGGATGAAGGCTTGCAAGTCGCTGGACGAGGTGCGGGGGGAGATCGATCTGGCGGTGATCGCGACCCCAGCGGAGACGGTGCCGGAGATCATCGAGGCGTGCGGGCAGCGCGGGGTGAAGGCGGCCGTGATTCTGAGCGCGGGGTTTGGCGAAATCGGCGAGGCGGGGCTGGCGCTAGAGCAGAAGACCAAGGAGACGGCGCGGCATTATGGCTTGCGTTTTATCGGGCCGAATTGCCTGGGGCTGATGCGGCCTTCGATCGGGTTGAATGCGACGTTTGCCAAGGGCAGTGCCAAGCCGGGGCGGCTGGCGCTGGTGTCGCAGTCGGGGGCGTTGTGCACGGCGATTCTGGACTGGGCACAGGTGAGCGGGGTCGGGTTTTCGAGCGTGGTGTCGGTAGGCTCGTCGGCGGATGTGGATTTCGGCGGTATTCTGGATTTTCTGGTGAACGACCGCGAGACCGAGAGCATCCTCCTTTACATCGAGGGTATCCGGCAGACGCGCAGTTTCATGAGTGCCTTGCGGGCGGCGGCGCGGACCAAGCCGGTGATCGTGATCAAGATCGGGCGGCATGCGGCAGGGTCGCGCGCGGCGCGGTCGCATACCGGGGCGCTGGTGGGGGCGGACGATGTGTTCGATGCCGCGCTGCGGCGCGCCGGGGTGGTGCGGGTCCAGTCTGTGGTGCAACTGTTTGCCGTGGCGCAGGCTTTGTCGAGCAACTATCAGCCGGACGGCAACCGTCTGGTGATTCTGACCAACGGCGGCGGGCCGGGGGCGATGGCGGCGGACCATACGGCTGACCTGGGCCTGCCCATGGCGGAGTTGAGCCAGGCGACGCTGGAGGCGCTGAATCAGGTGCTGCCCAACGTGTGGTCGCATGGCAACCCGGTGGATATCATCGGCGACGCGACACCGGAGCGTTATGCCCAGGCGATCGACCTGTGCATGCAGGACGCCGGGGTGGATGGCATGCTGGCGATTCTCACGCCACAGGCGATGACGGCGCCGACGGAAGTTGCGCGCCAGGTGATCGCGCTGGCGGGCAAGTACCACAAGCCGTTGATTGCCTGCTGGATGGGCGAGGCGCAGGTGAGCGAGGCGCGACGACTATTTCATGAGGCTGGGATTCCTTGCTATCGCTCGCCGGAACCGGCAGTCGAGACTTTCTATTTCCTGTCGGCGTATTACGAGAATCAGAAACTGCTGATGCAGGCGCCGCAGCCGCTGGCGCATCAGACCGAGCCGGATATCGAAGGGGCGAAGCTGATTATCGAGGGCGCGTTGTCCGAGCAGCGCACGGTGCTGTCGGAGATGGAGTCCAAGGCACTGCTATCGGCATTTCATATTCCGGTCGCGCAGACCATGATTGCGCGCTCGCCTACCGAGGCGCTGCTGATGGCGGAGCAGATGGGCTTCCCCGTGGCGATGAAAATCAATTCGCCGGATATCACCCATAAATCCGACGTGGGCGGCGTGCGCCTGGGGTTGGCCAATGCACAGGCGGTGCGGGCGGCTTACCACGACACCATCGCTACGGTGAGCAAGATCCTGCCCGAGGCGCGCATCGACGGCGTGGCGATCGAGCCCATGTTGCAGAAACCGAACGGACGCGAGCTGATGGTGGGGGTGGTGGCGGACAAGACCTTTGGACCGGTGATCTCCTTTGGCGCGGGCGGGACGACAGTGGAGGTGTTGCAGGACCGCGCTGTGGCCCTACCGCCGCTGAACAGTTATCTGGCCCGCAACATGATCGCCAGCACCCGCGTGGCGAAGATGCTGGGGCCGTTCCGCCAGATGCCGGCGGCGAATATCGATGCGCTGGAGACTGTACTGTTGCGGGTGTCGGAAATGGTGTGCGAACTGCCGTGGGTGCGCGAGATGGACATCAACCCGCTGCTGGTGGATGAGAATGGGGCCTGCGCGGTGGATGCGCGCGTGGTGGTGGGGCCGGTGGTACAGACGGCCGACCGTTACGCGCACATGGCGATTTGCCCGTATCCGACTTATCTGGTCTCGCACTGGCAACTGAACGATGGTGTTGAAGTGACCTTGCGGCCGATCCGCCCCGAGGATGCGCAGATCGAACAGGCGTTCGTGCGCGAGTTGTCGGAAGAAAGCCGCTATGCGCGCTTCCTCAACCTGCAGCAGGAGCTTTCGCCGCTGATGCTGGCGCGTTTTACCCAGATCGACTACGACCGGGAAATGGCGCTGGTGGCGACGGTGGAGGAGCAGGGGCGCGAACTGCAGGTGGGCGTGGCGCGTTACGTGATCAACCCGGATGGCAAGAGTTGCGAATTTGCCATGGTGGTCGCGGATGCCTGGCAAAAGCGCGGCATCGGCCACAAGTTGCTCGGCCAGTTGATCGACGTGGCCCTGCAGAAGGGGCTGGACAGCATGGAGGGCGAGGTGCTGGCGCGCAACCGCAACATGCTGCAACTGGTGAAGGCACACGGGTTCGAGGTGCATCCGCATGCGGAGGACCCGGCGTTGAAGCGTATCGTCAAACCGCTGGATGGGGGTTGAGCCCTGACGACTGAGTCAGACCTGCAACCAACTCAGGTCGGGCCCTTCGACAGGCTTTGGGCAAACGCGGCGTGCGTGGTTCAGCTCGTGGTGAGCTTGTCGGGCCACGATGGGTGTTGGGCTTCGGGCACTTAACCCGATGCGTCAATCTGGTCCAGCGTCTCCCACACGCCATCGATCAGCCCTTCCAGCGGTGTGAAATTGATCTTGTAGGCCATTTTGCGGCTTGCCGCGATCCAGTAGCCCAGGTAGAGGTAGGGCAGGCCCAGTTGCCGGCACCACGCGGCCTGCCATAGCACGTTATAGGTGCCGTAGGCGTCTTTCGGGTCGCTGCAGTCGTAAAAGGTATAGACCGCCGACAAGCCATCCGCCACGCAATCGATCACGCTGACCATGCGTAGCGCGTCACCCTCGCGAAATTCCACCATCACGCTGTCCACCCGGCTTTCGCACAGGAAGTTGCGGTACTGTCCGGCGGCGTCTTCATCCATGCCGCCGCCGGGGTGGCGTGCCTGCTGGTAGGCGCGGTACAGCGCATAGTGTTCTTCGGAATAATGCAGTTCGTGGATGGTAGCGGTCAGGTGGCGATGTCGTGTCCATGCACGTCGCTGACTGCGGTTGCGGCTGAATTGTTCGACCGGCAGCCTTACTGGCACACAGGCATGGCATTGTTCGCACTGCGGGCGGTAGGCTGAAGCACCGCTGCGACGGAAACCCAATCGAATGAGCTGGCTGTACACCTTGGCATCTACCAGATGCTGCGGTGCTGCAATCAGCGAGCGTGCCTGATGGTCGTCCAGATATCCACACGGATAATCCGTGGTGAGGTAGAACTGCAGGCGGTGGGTGGCGGGTTCGTGCGGCAGGGTCATTTCCAGACCTCGTAAGGGTGCGACATCAGGATCAGTTCACCCAATTGTTCTGCGAATGCCTGCCGGGGAATTTCGCGGGCGCCGAAACTCGCCAGGTGGGCGGTCTTCATCTGGCAATCGATCATGCCGAAGCCGTGCTGCTGCAGGTAGCGCACCAGATGCACGAAAGCGATCTTGGAGGCATCGGTGACGCGGTGGAACATGGATTCGCCGTAGAACATGCGACCGATGGCGACGCCGTACAGGCCGCCGACCAGTTGGCCGTCCATCCAGGTTTCGACGGAGTGGGCGTGCCCCAGTTGATGCAGCCGGCAATAGGCGTCGACGATCTCGGGCACGATCCAGGTGCCGTCCTGGTCCGGGCGCGGCGTGCCGGCGCAGGCTTGCATCACCTCGCGAAAGGCCGTGTCGAAGCGGACCTCGTAATCTGGCCGGCGCAGGCGTTTCTCCAGTGAACGCGTGACGCGAAGCTCGTCGGGGAACAGTACCATGCGCGGGTCCGGGCTCCACCACATCACGGGTTGCCCGGCGCTGTACCAGGGGAAGATGCCACGGGCGTAGGCTGCCAGCAGGCGCTCCGGACGCAGGTCGTCACCGATGGCGATCAGCCCGTTGGGGTCGGTAAGCGCTGTGTGCAAAGGCGGAAACGGGGTGGCGGATTCCAGCGCGAGTACGTCGCCGCCGGGCAGCCGGTAGACATAGCTCATGGTTTGTAGCCGTTCATGATGGTTCAACCCAGCTCATGGCTTGAACCAGCGTAAACGACCGGCGTTGCTGACCACGGTGATGGAGGAGAGCGCCATGGCGGCGCCGGCGATCATGGGGTTGAGCAGCAGGCCCAGCCAGGGGAACAGTACGCCGGCGGCCACGGGGATGCACAGCGCGTTGTAGACGAAGGCGCCGAACAGGTTCTGCCGGATATTGCGCATGGTCGCCCGCGAGATGGCGATGGCGTTGGCGACACCGTGCAGCGAGCCGGACATCAGCGTCACATCGGCAGATTCGATGGCAACGTCGGTGCCGGTGCCGATGGCAAAGCCGACATCGGCTCGGCTCAGGGCGATGGCGTCGTTGATGCCGTCGCCGACCATACCGACCTTTTCGCCTTGCGCCATCAGCTCGGCGATCTTGCGGTCCTTATCGTGTGGCAACACGCCGGCATAGACGTCCTCGATCCCGACTTGTTTGGCGGCGGCGTGTGCGGCAGTTGCCTGATCGCCGGTGAGCAGGATGACGCGCAGGCCGAGGTGCTGCAGCCGGGAGATGGCGGTGGCAGAGTCCGGCTTGACCGGGTCGCTGATCGCGATGAGGCCGGCCAGCTGCTGGTCAATAGCGACATAGACCAGCGTTGCGGCGTCGGACGCCAGGCGTTCAGCTTCGGCCGACAGCGTATCGCTGGCGATGCCTTCCTGCCGTAGCCACGATGCGGTGCCCAGCAGCAGGGACCGGCCATGGACCGTGCCGCGTACGCCATGGCCGGCCTCTGCGGTGAAGGTGTCTGCCGGCGAGGTCGCGAGGCCGCGTGACTTGGCCGCGGCGACGATGGCCTCCGCCAGCGGGTGTTCGGAGCCCGCTTCCAGGCCGGCGGCGAGGGCGAGCAGGGTATCGGCGTCGACGCCCGGGGCCGGAATGATGGCCGTCACGTCAGGCTTACCCTGCGTGACCGTGCCGGTCTTGTCGAGCACGATGCAGGTGAGTTGTCCGGCCTGCTGCAAGGCGTCGCCATTCCGGATCAAAATGCCGAATTCGGCGGCCTTGCCCACGCCCATCATGACCGCCATGGGCGTGGCCAGCCCCAGCGCGCAGGGGCAAGCGATCACCAGCACCGAGACGGCGACCACCATGGCGTAGTTGAGGCGGGGCTCCGGCCCGTAGAGCATCCATACGGTGAATGCCAAGAAGGCAATGACCAGCACGACGGGCACGAATACCCCGGCGATGCGGTCGGCCACGCGGCCGATCGCGGGTTTGGCGCCCTGTGCCTGGCGCACCATCGCGATGATGCGGGCCAGCACCGTGTCCTTCCCGACACGGGTGGCACGATAGAGAAAGGTACCGCTGCGGTTGATCGTGCCGCCAGTGACTTCGGATCCGGCCGAGACCTCCACCGGTAGTGGTTCCCCGGTCAGCATGGCGGCATCGATGCTGGATTCGCCGTCGAGGACGATGCCGTCGACGGCGATCTTCTCGCCGGGGCGTACCCGCAGGGTGTCATCCATGCGCACCTGCGCCAGCGGGATGACGAACTCCTGCCCATCGCGGATGACGCAGGCGGTGTCTGGTTTTAGCCCTACCAGCCGACGAATCGCCTCGGACGCCCGGCCACGAGCCCGCATTTCCAGTGCCTGCCCCATCACCACCAGGCCGATCACCACTGGAATGACATCCCAGAAAGGCTCTGCGGTGCCGGTGGGGAACAGGCCCGGCAGGTAGGTGGCGAGCGCAGAATAGCCCCACGCGGCGGTCATGCCCAGGGCGATCAGGGTGTCCATGGTGGCGTGGCGCCCGCGCCATGCGTTGAGCGCGCCGCGGAAAAACTGCGGACCGGAATAGCCCATCACCGCCAGCGTGAGCATGGCCAGCCAGTGGGAGGTTTCGTGATTCAGGGTGTGGCTGGCCACCCCCAACATGCCGGGCAGGCTGGCACCCAAGGCCAGCACCGCACTGCCCAGCGCAAACCAGGATTGCCGCAGCAGCTTGCGATACTGGACGGCTTCTGCCGCATTGCGGTCCTGCTCGGCCTGCGCTTCGTCGATCAGTTCGGTCGCCTCGAAACCGGCCTGTTGCACGGCCAGGGTGAGCGCCTCGACCGAGGCCGTGCCCACGACGCGCGCGGTGCGTTCGGCGAAATTGACCTCAGCCTGTTCGACGCCCGTCACGCCGCGCAGCGCAGATTCAACGGCGTTGACGCAGCCCGCGCAACGCATGCCCCGGATGTCGAGGATGAGGGGCGAGGCGGGCGAAGTGGCAGGGCTTTTGTTCATGCGCCAAGCCTACTGCGGCAAAGGCTGGCTTGCAACCTTGGCGTACCTGCTTGATCCTCCCCGGCTGCTATGCTTCAATGGCCATATGCGTTTCCGTGCCCTGATTCTGTTGCTGTTGGCCCTGTTCGTCACCGATGTGGTGATGGCGGCGCCTGCGGGTCTGACCATGCAGTTGGCCAGCCAGGGCACCGTGGGCTACATGCCTTGCCACCTGCAGGATCACGAGGACGGTGGCGCACATGCTGGATCGCATCACGAGGGCAAGTTGTTGCAGGATAAGTGCCACCATTGCATGGCTTGTGTGGTCTTGATGGGGGCGCCGTCATCCCTGGTGCTGGCACCGTCTCCCTTGCATCCGGAAATTCCTTTCTTCTCTCAGGACTATCCGCCGCGGGTGGTTTCCCCCACGCTGCGCCCTCCTATTCTTGCCTGACGTATCGCGGGCCCGGCTTTGGTCGGAGCGATGGCCGCCATAGGGCGGTTGAATCTGTCAGGAGAATCTCATGCAATATCGATGGACACTATTAGGCCCCCTGCTATTGGTTGCAGGGTGTGCGCATGTGCCGCCGGACGCCGGTTTTGGCAACGTGCAGCAAACACTGGCGACACGTCTGGACGAGCACATTGTCTGGCAGCGCGGCGGCCAGGAGGATACCGAGGCGGCCGCGCATGTCGAGGCCTTGCTGGCGCAGCCACTCACGATGGAGGCCGCCGTGCAGGTGGCGTTGCTGCAGCATCGCGGCTTGCAGGCAGAGTACGAACAACTCGGCGTGGCGCAGGCCGACCTGGTGCAGGCGGGGCTGCTGAAGAATCCGTCTTTTGGCTGGAGCCGCTTGTCCGGTGGCGGGGTTTCCAAAACCACGGCAGGGCTGGAACTGGATTTTCTCGGCCTGCTGCTGGCGCAACCCAGAAAAGCGATTGCGAGTCTGCAATTCGAGCACGTGCAACTCAACGTTAGCCAGGCCGTGCTTCGGCATGCGCTCGAGACGCGCAAGGCGTGGCTGGAAGCCGTGTCGGCCGGGCAGTCGGTGCGCTTTTTGTCGCAAGTGGCGGAATTGACCGGTGCCGAGGCGCAACTGGCGGAACGGCAACGCCGTGCCGGTAACCTGAGCCGTCGCGATGCGATGCGACAGCAGGCGTTCAACCTCGAAACCGACGCGGCGCTGGAACAGGCGCGCAGCGAGGCGGCCATGGCACGCGAGCGTCTGGCACGGCTAATGGGGGTGGATCCCCCGCAATGGCGACTGCCCGAGCAACTGCCTGCCGTACCACCGGCGTTGCCCGTGACCGGGGATCTGGAGGCGGAAGGGTTGGCGCAACGACTGGACGTGGCCATGGCGCGAAAGGAAGTCGAGGTGCTGGCCAAGGCGCTGCAGCTCACGCGCGATACCCGACTGGTCAACGTGCTGGATCTGGGGGTGGAAACAGAGAAGGGTAGCGGCGAGCGCCGCATCACCGGCCCCACCTTGTCGCTGGAGTTGCCGCTGTTCGACCAGGGGCAGGCAAGGGTGGCCGCGCAGGCAGCACGCTACCGGCAGGGTGAGGCCAGACTGGCGGCCCTGACGACAGAAGCGCGCTCGCAGATGCGCGAGGCGAGGCAGCGTCTGGAAACGGCTTATAGCCAGTCTCGCCGCTATCAGGATCATCTGGTGCCCTTGCGCCGCAGTATCGTTGAGCAAAGCACCCTGCATTACAACGGCATGCTGATCGGCGTCTATGAACTGCTGGCCGATGCGCGTGAGCAGATTCATGCGGTGCAGGGGCATATCGATGCGACGCGCGATTTCTGGATTGCGGTGGCAGACCTGCAACTGGCGGTGGGCGGGCGCTTGCCGGAGGCTTATCGCTTTGTTGCTGAGTCCCCGGCAGCGCCTCAGCCGGATGCCGGTACCACATCCCAACACACACACGGAGGGCATGCCCCATGACCACACGTCGAGAATTTCTGGCCGGCGGTGGCGCCGTGCTGATCGGTGCTGCGGTGGCCGACCGCGCACTGGCTGCCCCCGAGATCATCAGCCGGGGCGAAAGCACCACCCAGCCGCCGCACTGGCTGGCGAACGGCCAGCGCTACCAGCCGGTGGTGACGCCGAATGGCTGGACCTTGCCGCCACGCCTGCGGGATGGCGTGAAGGAATACCACCTCGTGGCTGAAAAGGTCAAACGCGAGTTCGCGCCGGGGATGGAGGTCAACTGCTGGGGCTACAACGGTAGCACGCCAGGACCTACGATCGAGGCGGTCGAAGGCGACCGGGTGCGCATCTACGTCACCAACCGCTTGCCGGAACACACTTCCATCCATTGGCACGGCATCCGCCTGCCGAACGGCATGGACGGCGTGGGCGGGTTGACCCAGCCGCATATCGAGCCGGGGCAGACCTTCGTCTACGAGTTTGTGCTCAAGCGCAGCGGGACCTTTATGTACCACCCGCATTCGGATGACATGGTGCAGGTGGCAATGGGCATGATGGGGCTGTTGATCGTGCATCCGAAAAACCCGAAGGAGCGCCCGGTCGATCGCGATTTTGCCTTCCTGCTGCATAACTGGGATGTCGATGCGGGCACGGCGACCCCCAAGTCCGCGACCATGACGGAGTTCAACCTGTGGTCGTTCAACAGTCGCGTGTTCCCCGGCACCGATCCGCTGGTGGTTCGCAAAGGCGACCGGGTGCGCATCCGCATCGGCAATCTTTCCATGCATGACCATCCCATCCATCTGCACGGGTTCGATGTGCAGGTGACTGGTACCGACGGTGGCTGGGTGCCGAAATCCGCGCAATTCCCCGAGATTACGGTGAACGTGCCGGTGGGTGCGATGCGTGCCTTCGAGTTTGTGGCGGACGAGCCTGGCGACTGGGCGCTGCATTGCCACAAGATGCACCACGCCATGGGGCCGATGGGCCACAACGTGCCCAACATGCTGGGCGTGCCGCACGACGACATTGCCCGCAAGATCGGCAATCTGGTGGATGGCTACATGGCCATGGGCGAGCACGGCATGGCCGAGATGCAGGCCATGCAGATGGAGCTACCCGAGAATACGTTGCCCATGATGGCAGGGGATGGACCATACGGCCCACTGGAAATGGGCGGGATGTTTACGGTGTTGAAAGTGCGGGAGGGGTTGGCACACGACGACTACCGTGACCCGGGCTGGTACCGGCACCCTGCCGGCACGGTGGCCTGGCTGGAGAAATAGCCAGCGGGGGCTACTTCTGACGCTTGGGCAGGAAGCTTTCTGGCGCGTAGGTCGCTACCCAGTTGGCCACCTCGCCAGCCGGCATGGGGCGCGCGATGCCGTAACCCTGCGCCAGGAAGCAACCCATCTGGAGCAGTTGCAGCCCGTGTTCCGGGGTTTCCACCCCTTCGGCCACCACCTGGCGGTCGAACTCGCGGCTGAGGCTGATGACGCCCGAGACCAGCGCGAGGTCTTCGTTGTCGTGCAGCATGTCGCGCACGAAGGACTGGTCGATCTTGATCGTTTCCACCGGTAGCCGACGCAGGTAGGTGAGTGACGAGTAGCCGACGCCGAAGTCGTCCAATGCGAAGTGGACCCCCAGCAGCTTGCAGCTGTTGATGAGCATGGCAACGCCCGCAATATCGTCGATGGCGGCCGATTCGGTGATTTCGAGTTCCAGCCGCGATGCGGGAACCTTGGGGAAGGTCTGCAGCAGCAGCGACAGGCGTCTGGCGAAGTCCGGCTGGGTGAGGTGGCGTGCCGCGATGTTGACGCTGACCTGCAGGTCCAGCCCTGCGTCCCGCCACTGGCTGAGCTGGCGTAGCGCCTCCCGGATGACCCATTCCCCGAGCGGAATGGCAAGGTCAGTGTTTTCAATCACGGGCAGGAAGTCGTTGGGGTAGCGCAACCCGTCCTCCGGATGCTGCCAGCGGATGAGCGCCTCCATGCCCACGACTTTGCCGATCCGCAGGTCGACCTTGGGCTGGTAATACAGCACGAATTCCTGTCGTTCCAGCGCCATTTCGATCCGCTCACGCATCTGGCGCTGATCGCGCGCCTGCTTGTCGTGGGCCGCATCGAACAGGTGATGCCGGCTGCCGCCGTTGAGCTTGGCCTGGTACATGGCCTGGTCGGCGTGGCGCAGCAGCGTGTCCGGCTCACTGTCGTCGAGGGGGAAGAGGGTGTAACCGATGCTGGCCGACACCTTGACCGTCTGGCCGTCCAGTACGAACGCTTTGTTGATGACGGAGAGCAGCCGGTCCAGCGTCTGGCGGCTTTCTTCCCCGCCGCGCAGGTCGCATAACAGCATGGCGAATTCGTCGCCGCCCATGCGCGCGATGGTGTCGCTTTCGCGCAGGCAGGTACGGATGCGCGAGGCGAGCTGCACCAGCAGGCGGTCTCCTGCCTCGTGGCCCAGCGTGTCGTTGATGGGTTTGAAGCCATCCAGGTCGAAATAGCAGACGGCCAGCAGTTCGTCCGAGCGATGGGTACGGGCCAGCGCCTGCTGTAGCCGGTCCGACAGCAGGGTGCGGTTGGGCAGCTGGGTCAGGGCATCGTGGTAAGCCAGGTGTTCCAGATTCTGCTGATGTTGCTTGGCGGCGGAAATGTCCGAAAAGATCCCGACATAATGGCTGGTGGCCTGCTGCTCGTCCCGTACGCTGAAAATGTCGAACCAGGCAGCGTAACTGCTGCCATTTCGGCGTTTGTTCCAGGTTTCGCCGCGCCACTCTCCCTGCGCCTGCAGTTGCTGGAATACTTCCGGGGTTTGATAGGCAAAACCGAGGTGTTCAGGCGTTTTTCCCAGCACGTCTTCACGCTGGTAACCGGTCAGGGCGACGAATGCCGGATTGACGTCCACGATCCCAGCTTCTGCGTCCGTGATGAAAATGCCGTCGTTGGCGTGCTCAAACACGCTGGCTGAAAGGCTCATACGTTCCGCATTGCTGCGCAGGGTATCCACCATATCGCGCAGGCGGGCGCGCATGCTGAGCACATTGGCCATCAGCGTGCCGGGCTTGGCGTGGTTGTCGTCCGTCTCCAGGTCGCCCGCAGCGATGCGCTGCACCACGTCGATGGCCGTGGCCGGATCGCCCCCGATCGGGTTCAGCACCAGCCGATGCAGCTGCCAGAAGATCAGCAGCAGCAGCAAGGCGCCCAGCAGGGTGCCGCCACCGATGACGAACCAGGCGCTGGACAGGCTGTCCGCTCGCGCCTCGCTCAGCGGGTAGGCGACCAGGACGGTGAACTGCCAGCCGGGAATGCGGTGCGTTGCCATGGTCCAGTCGTCGGGGGGCGAGCGCAGAAAATCCTGCACGTGGCGACCGGAGACATGGGAGGACACGAACCGGACTCGGTTTTTCTGGTCGACGACGGCGGCGAAGCCCGATTTGAGGAAGCGGAAATTTTCGACTGCCTCGCGCAGAAACTGCATGTCGATCTTGTAGCCGACATAGCCGACCCCGATGATCTCGCCGTCCGGGCTTCTGATCGGTTCATAGCGGGTCAGGTAAGGGTCGTCCAGAATGTCCACCACGCCGCGAAACGGCTTGCCGGCGCGAATGGCGGAGATGGCCTGGCCGTGGGGGTCGAGCAGCGTGCCCAGCGCGCGGCTGCCGTCGCGCTTGCGGATGTTGGTGGAAACGCGGACGAAGTCATCGCCGGAACGCACGAACAGGGTTGCCGTGCCGCCGGCGATGCCGGTGACGCTGTCGACGAGGTCGAAGCGGTTGGTCTGCGAGTTGCTGCCCAGCATCAGGTTGGGCACGGTGCGGCCCGCGATCTCGACCGCTCCGATCAGCGAGGGCGTGCCGAGCATCAGGCATCTCTCTTTCAGCAGACGCATCGAAGCATCAACCTGCTCGCCCATCAGGGCGTCGGTGACCTCGAGCAACCGGCCCAGCGCCACGGCCTGTTTCTGCGCATCCTTCGCAATCTCGTCGAGATGTTGCGTGGTTTGCTGGCGCATCAGCAACAGCGGTGCCGCGATCAGGAGGATCAGCACCGGGAAGAGAAAGCGCCAGCGAGTAGAGATGTTGTTCAGCATCAGAGGGAGAGCGTGCCGTTTTTGCTGGATTCTCCCATAATCCGACGCGATGGAACAATGATTTCCCCGTGTGGGCCGCGTGCGGCGGGGAGTGGCGGTAATTTCTGCTGAAACAAGGTGATAAGTAGAGTAAAATTGTCAACTATATGATCGCTGCAACACCCATCCAATCTTATCGTCCCTACTGGGCCAAACGCTTTGGTACTGCCAGGTTTCTGCCCACCTCGCGCGCCGAAATGGAGGTGCTCGGCTGGGATTCCTGCGATGTCATTCTGGTGACGGGCGATGCCTACATTGACCACCCCAGCTTTGGCATGGCGCTGATCGGCCGCCTGCTGGAAGCGCAGGGTTTCCGCGTGGGCATCATCGCCCAGCCGGACTGGCAATCGGCCGAGGCGTTTAAATCCCTAGGCAAACCCAACCTGTACTATGGCGTCACGGCAGGCAACATGGACTCCATGGTCAACCGCTACACCGCTGACCGCAAGATCCGTTCCGATGACGCCTACACGCCCGATGCCGTGGCCGGCAAGCGCCCGGATCGCGCCGTGCTGGTCTACGCGCAGCGTTGCCGCGAGGCCTATCCCGACGCGCCGGTGGTGATCGGCAGCATCGAGGCGAGCCTGCGCCGCATCGCCCATTACGACTACTGGTCGGACAAGGTGCGCCGCTCCATCCTGGTGGATTCCAAGGCCGACATCCTGCTCTACGGCAACGCCGAACGCGCGCTGGTGGAACTGACCCATCGCATCGCCAAGGGCGAAAAAATCGCCGACATGACGGATATCCGCGGCACGGCCTTCATGCGCAAGGCTATCCCCGAGAACTGGCTTGAAGTCGATTCCACCAGTATGGACCGCCCCGGTCGCGTCGATCCGCACATCGATCCTTACGCCATGCAGATGGCAGAGGGCGCGGCCTGTGCCTCCGATGCCGTGGCCGAGCCCGGGGTCAAGCCGGTGGAAATTCATCGCAAGGTGAGGCCGGACCGTGCCCATCAGGTGGTACGCCTGCCCAGCTACGAGGAAGTCTCGCGAGACCCGGTGATGTACGCCCACGCCTCGCGCGTGCTGCACCTGGAATCCAACCCCGGCAACGCGCGTGCCCTGGTGCAGCGCCACGGCGACCGCGAAGTGTGGCTGAACCCGCCGCCGATTCCGCTCACGACCAAGGAAATGGATTACGTGTTCGGCATGCACTACGCGCGTGCCCCGCATCCGTCGTACGGCAAGGCCAAGATTCCCGCGTGGGAGATGATCCGTTTCTCGGTCAACATCATGCGTGGCTGCTTCGGTGGTTGCACTTTCTGTTCCATTACCGAACACGAAGGCCGCATCATCCAGAGTCGTTCGGAAGAATCCATCCTGCACGAGATCGAGGAAATTCGCGACAAGGTCGACGGCTTTACCGGCATCATCTCCGACCTCGGCGGGCCCACCGCCAACATGTACCGGCTGGCGTGCAAGGACCCGAAGATCGAATCCGCCTGCCGCAAGCTCTCCTGCGTCTATCCGGATATCTGCGACAACCTTAATACCGATCACTCCGCACTGGTGCAGTTGTATCGAAAAGCCCGAGCCATCAAGGGCGTGAAGAAGATACTGATCGGTTCCGGTCTGCGTTACGACCTCGCCGTCAAGTCACCCGAATACGTCAAGGAACTGGTGCAGCACCACGTCGGCGGCTATCTCAAGATCGCGCCGGAACACAGCGAAGACAACGTGCTGTCGAAAATGATGAAGCCGGGGATGGGCGCCTATGACCGCTTCAAGCAGATGTTCGAGAAGTTCAGCAAGGAAGCGGGCAAGGAGCAGTACCTGATCCCGTATTTCATTGCGGCGCACCCCGGCACCACCGACGAGGACATGCTCAATCTGGCCCTGTGGCTCAAGCGCCACGATTTCCGGCTGGATCAGGTGCAGACCTTCACGCCGACGCCGATGGCGATGGCGACCGCCATGTATCACTCGGGCAAGAACCCGTTGCGCAAGGTGACCAAGACCAGCGAGGACGTGCCGATCCCGCGGGCCGGCGGCAAGCGCAAGCTGCACAAGGCCTTTTTGCGTTACCACGACCCCGCCAACTGGCCCCTGCTGCGCGAGGCGCTGAAGGCGATGGGACGGGCCGACCTGATTGGCAATGGCAAGAAACATCTGGTGCCGGCCTGGCAGCCGACTACGGTCAAACCGTTGCAATCACGTGTGGCGCATGCCAAGCCGCGTCCTGCTGGTACGCATAAGCCAAGAATCAAGTCACGCTGAGATTTACAACCGTGGTTTTTTCCTTACAATCAGTGGGGAAAACGTATCGGGGGATGCGTGGCGATCAGAAGGGCTCTGATGCTACGGCCACCCCGATAGATTGATAAGCGTGGTGTCCATGACAAATTCAACCTACAACGCCAACGCTGCACCTTTCATGCTTCGCAACGCGGACGAGTTGTTCCGTAGCCTGTTTGCATCCTGCGCGGATGGCGTCGTCTATGTCACGACGGATGGCCGGATTATCGATGCCAATCCCGCATTCTGCGACATGACGGGCTACACACCGCAAGAACTCCGTGCACTCCGCTACTCCGAGTTTACGCCTGCGAAGTGGCACGCCATGGAAGAGCGTATCATCCGCGAACAGTTGCTGCCGAACGGTGAAGCACCCGCATTTGAAAAGGAATATCTGCGCAAGGATGGCGTGATCGTTCCGGTGCAGGTCAAGCCATGGACCGTGCAGGGCGAGGCTGGCGAGGTGGTGGGGATGTGGGCCCTGGTGCGCAACATGTCCGGCATTCGCCAGACCGAAGGGGACATGCGTCGCCTGCTGGGCCTGCAGGGCGCCATTCTCGATAGCGCCAACTATTCCATCATCACCACCGATTGCGATGGCGTCATCACTTCGTTCAACCTGGGGGCCCAGCGCATGCTCGGTTACACCGAGGAAGAGGTCATCGGCAAGCACACGCCGGCGATCTTTCACGATGCCCAGGAAGTGGCAGCCTATTCCGAGGAACTGAACGAAAAGCTGGGAAGTCGGTTTTCGCCCGGGTTCGAGGTGTTCGTGGCGTGGACCAAACTACGCCACCAGCCGGACGAGCGCGACTGGACCTACATCGCACGCAATGGCGCCAGAATCCCGGTCAGGCTGTCCGTGACGGCCCTGCTGGACGGCGAGGGTGACGTGTTTGGCTACATGGGCATCGCCCATGACATGACCGAGCGCATCGCCATGGAGCAGGCCTTGCGCGAGAGCGAAGAAAACCTGCGGCGCGCGCAGGCGGTGGCGAAAATTGGCAGCTGGCAGATCGACATGCAGTCCGGTAAGGTGATCTGGTCAGATGAAACCTACCGTATGTTCCAGGTGCCTCTGGGGGTGCCCGTGGCGTACGAACTGTTCCTGAGCTGTGTCCACCCGGAAGATCGGATGCTCGTGGACAATGCATGGCAGCAGGCACAAGCCGGTGCACCTTACGATTTGGAACATCGATTGCTGCTGGCGGACGGGACTGTGCGCTGGGTGCGCGAACGGGCCGAGCCGGTCAGACAGTCAGGCGTCGTCAACGCTTGGGTGGGGACGGTGCAGGACGTTACCGATACGAAACTGGCCGAACTGGAACAGCAGCGTTTGCTGGAAATTATTGAATCTTCGCCGGATATCGTCTCGCAGGCCGATGCGGAAGGGCATCTGCTCTACATGAACCAGGCGGGGCGGCTGAGGCTGGCCTGGCCGGAAGATGCACGTGCCGAGGACTTCACAATCCTGGACCTGCACCCGCCCGAGGTGGGAAGCCATATTCTGGACGAATACATCCCGCAAGTGGTGCAGCACGGCAGTGCCGTGTTCGAAACCCGATTCCTGACCCATGACGGGCGCGAGTTGACCACCGCTCAGTTGATTCTCGCTCATCGTGACGCGCAAGGTAACGTGACGCATTACTCTACCGTGGCACGTGACATGTCGGAGCAGAGTGACCTGATGCGTCGCCTATTCCTGTCGGACAAGGTGTTTACGTTTACCAACGAGGCGATCATGATCACCGATGCTGAAAACCGCATCGTGCAGATCAACCATGCTTTCACCCAACTCACCGGCTATACGGCAGAAGATGTCTACGGCAAGAATCCGCGTATTCTCGCATCCGGAAAGCATGACAATGATTTTTATCAGGTGATGTGGCAGGCGCTGCTGGAACAGGGCCATTGGCATGGCGAGGTGTGGGACAAGCGTAAGGATGGCTCGGTGTACCCCAAGTGGGTCGACATCAACAGCATCGTGGATCCGAATACCCAGCAAGTCGTGAATTTTGTGGCGCTGTTCTCGGATATCAGCGAACGCAAGCAACAGGAAGAACACATCCGCCGTCTAGCGTTCCACGATCCGCTGACCGGTCTGCCGAATCGCCTGCTGTTCCAGGACCGTCTGGTGCAGGCATTGGCTGAAGCCAAGCGCGACGACCACATGGTGGCCGTCATGTTCATGGATCTGGACCGCTTCAAGGATGTGAACGACACACTGGGACACCACGTTGGCGACCTGATGCTACGTGAGGTGTCTGTGCGTATCCAGCAGAGTGTGCGCGAAATTGATACCGTCGCACGCCTTGGTGGCGACGAGTTTGTCGTCATCCTGACACGCATTCGCGATTCCCGTGATCCTGCGCCGGTGGCAGAGAAAATCCTGGAGGCGATTTCTTCCCGGATGACGTTGGCGGGTAACGAGGTGTTTGCCAACAGCAGTATCGGCATTGCGCTGTATCCCAACGATGCGGGCAGCGCCGAGGAACTCATGAAGAGTGCCGATGCGGCGCTCTATCACGCCAAGGACAAAGGGCGCGGCAACTTCCAGTTCTTCACCGCGGAATTGAATCGCGCCGCGCATGAGCGTGTGCGACTGGACCACGCCTTGCGCTCGGCACTGGAGCGTGCGGAATTCGAACTGCATTACCAGCCCAAAATTGACCTGGCCAGCCGCAAGGTGGTGGGCTGCGAGGCGCTGCTGCGCTGGCGGCATCCGCAGTGGGGCATGGTCTCGCCGGCCGAGTTTATCCCCGTGGCGGAAGAGACTGGCATGATCCTCCAGATCGGCGCCTGGGTGATGCGTGAGGCCGCTTGGCAGGCCGCGGACTGGGCTCGTAAGGGCTATCCGGTGCGCGTCGCGGTTAACCTGTCCGCGCGCCAATTTGCCGACCCGGCACTGGTGCAGTCGCTGGTATCGCTGCTGGAGCAGCATCAGCTACCAGCCAATGCGCTGGAATTGGAGATCACCGAAAGCACCATGATGGACGGTGTGGCAAATGCGGCGCAGATTCTTCGGGATATCAAGGGGATGGGGGTGTCGCTGGCAATTGATGATTTCGGTACGGGCTACTCCAGTCTGGCCTATCTCAAGACCTTCGACATCGACAAGCTCAAGATCGATCAGTCTTTCATCCGTGACATCCATAGTGACCCCGACGATGCGGCGATCGTGCGAGCCCTGGTGGTCCTGTCGCATGAACTGGGCTTGGAAGTGGTGGCGGAAGGGGTCGAGGACGAAGCGCAATTGAACTTCTTGCAGGCCCTCGGCTGCGATATCGCGCAAGGCTACTTCTTCAGCAAGCCTCTGCCGGCGGCTGATTTCGTCGCGTTCATGCGGCAACACCCATGAATGCCGGGCGCGGCCGGGGGTTGACCGTGCTCCCCCGCTGGTTGCTGGCGTGGGCACTGCTGGTGCTGGCGTTGCCGGCGGTTGCCGGCGATCTCGGTGCCGGCCTGCTATGGCGGGTCGAATCTTCGCAGGGTAAGGTGGGCTATCTGTTCGGCACGATGCATAGCCATGACGAGCGCGTCACTACTTTTTCTCCCGCATTGGAAAACGCGGTCGCCCAGTGTGAGGTGTTCATGCCCGAACTGGTGGCACCCGGCGGCCCGGCCATGCTGTTCATGCCGCAGGGCACGCTGCGAGACCTGCTGACCGCGCAGGAGCTCGAGTTGCTGCTGCAACAGGCTGATGCCTACGCGATGCGTGAAAGTATTGCCCTGCGCATGAAACCGTGGCTGCTGGCCGTGATGCTGGCCCGCCCGGATGCCTCTGGCCTGCCGACCCAGGATGAATTGCTGGTCGAGTTGGCGACGCGCAACGGACGCGAGATCGAGAGTCTGGAAGATGCCGGTTTGCACTTCGCCGCCATGGATGCGCTTGCCATGACCGACCAGCTGGCACTACTGCGCGCCACACTGGCACAGACGCAAGAAGAAAAGCAGGTGGCGTTCGACGCCGTGCTGGACACCTACCTGACCCGCCAGACCGAACAGATCGCTGCCGTGGACGAACGCCTGAGCGGCGAAGGCTTGCCGCCGGGGCTGTGGGCACGGGTGCGCACATTACTGATCGAGGATCGTAACGCCCGTATGGCGGAGCGCATGATCAAGCGCATGCAGCAGACATCGGTGTTTGTCGCGGTCGGGGCATCGCACCTGCCCGGCACGCAGGGGTTGATTACACGGCTGCGTGCTGCTGGTTACCGCGTGGAAGCCGTCGAATAATTAGTCCGGGCAGGCCAGTTCTTCCCTGGCGAGTTGGCGTATGTAACTCGCAAAGTCGGGGTCTTCTCCCTGTAACAGGCGCGGAAGCTGGGTCCTAAAATCATCCCGCCGACACCATTCGCGCATGTAGTCTTCCCACGATGCCCAGCGCCGCTGCTGCTTGGCGGTCATCTTGTCCTCGTACACCAGCAGATAAGCCCGCTCGAACAAGGAAATCAGGATTTCGAACATCGCCTGCGTGCGTTCCTGCTGCTCCTCGTTCAGGTCGGGCGTTGCGGCTCGCGAACGCAGCTTGAGATCGGGATTGGCAATCACCAATTTGAGAAAGTCGGTGTAAGCGTCGGAAAGTTGTTGGTAGACCTCTTCCTCTTCGTTGTCGCGTTCCTTGCGCTGCTCATGCAGAAAGGAAAAAATCGCCAGCGGAAGGCCGAATACGGTGACGACGTAACTCAGCAGTTCCCAGGTTTCGAGCGACACGTCGCGGTTATCCCAGATACTTTGCCAGTTGTTTGATGACGGCATCGACGTCGCCCAGCGCCCAGACTTCAGCAATGCGATCTTCAGCAAAGGTGAAGATCGCCACGCCGTCCCAACGAATCTTGCCGTGGGTCGGGGCGTAACCGAACAATTCGCCCTGATGCGTGCCGCTGTAGCACATGCGTGCACAGACCTTGTTGCTTTCCTCGACCATGTCGAGGATTTCGCAGTGGTAATTGCCCAGGGAGGCCCGGATGAAATCCATGTACACGGCCAGCCCGCCATGGCCACGTTGATGCACCAGGCCGAGTGAGCCACGCATCACGAAATCCTCCGTGGTCAGCTGGGGGATGACAGATTTGTCGGATTGGTTGAGGATGGCCTCGTAGAAGGCGCGAACCGTGTCTTTTTGTTTGGACATCTTGGTTTTCCTGGGCACTTTTGCCCATTGTCACCGCGATTTGCCCCCGGAGGCAATAGCCGGAGTCTGGCCGGGGAATTGATGTCCTGCCAATGCAGCTGACTGGTTCAGTCGGCCCCCGCAGCCATGAGTAACTCGGCGACGCTGGCATAGCCGCGTCGCTGTGCGATATCCAGCGCGCTGATGTTGCCTGCCCGGGCATTAACGCTGGCACCCGCTGCCAGCAGCAATCGACAGACTTCATCGTGACCGTTCATGGTGGCGCGCATCAGGGCCGTCGTACCCTGGCGCTTGGCGAGGTTGACGTTGGCACCGGCGCCGACCAGCACCTTGCAGACGTCAAGATGCCCATTTTGCGCGGCTAGCATCAGGGCCGTGTTGCCTTCGCTGTCGGCGGCATCTGGGCTGTCGCCGTGTTGCAGCAGGATGCTACAAGTGTCGGCATTACCGTTTTCCGCCGCGCGCAGCATGGCGTTGGCACCACTCACTTGGTCCAGCCGGGCCTTGGCCTTGATCGGCGCTGCGGGGCGGATGCGGAACCAGGCCGCGTACATCGCGGGCTCGAAGATCAGGGTCAGCAGAGTGGCGACAAATGCGCCGCCCATCATGGCGATGGCCATGGGGCGCCAGAATGTACTCTGCATCAGCGGAATCATGGCGAGGATGGTGGCGGCTGCCGTCAGCAGGATAGGGCGCAGCCGTCGTACCGCAGCCTCGATCACTGCGCGGCGCGGGTGCTGGCTTTGTTCCATCAGGCGTTCGATCTGCTCCACCAGAATCACCGAATTGCGCATGATGATGCCGGCCAGTGCCACCACGCCTAGCAGCGCGACGAAGCCGAACGGCGCATCGAATAGCAGCAATGCCCACGTCACGCCTACGATGCCGAGCGGGGCGCTTAACATCACGCGCAGCGCGCCGTTGAATTTCTGCAACTGCAGCATCAGCAGCGTGATGATGGTGACGATCATGATGGGGAACACTTCCGTGATCGAGGCCTGGGACTTGATGTTGCCCTCGTAGGCGCCACCAGTGTCGATGTGGTAGCCGGCCGGCAGCGTTTTTTCGAGCGCATCCATTTGCGCCTGAAGATCCATGGTGACCTCGGGCGCCTGCACGTCGTCGGAAATGTCCGCCTTCACCGTAATCTGTGTTTCGCCGTTGCGGTGCCAGGATTTGCCCTCCTCGAACCCGTAACGCACGCTCACCAACTGGGCCAGCGGTACATGCTTGCCACTGGCAGTGCGGATGCCCAGCCCTTCCAGGGCATCGAGGCGGGTGCGGTCCACATCTCCAGCGCGGACCACGACGTCGATCAGTTGATCGCCTTCGCGGAACTGCGTCACCGGCTGGCCGTTGAGCATTGCGTTGATGGCGTTGCCGAGCTCTTGCGACGATACCCCTAGTGCACGCGCCTTGTCCTGATCGACCTTGAGTTTCACCGTCTTGATGATTTCGTTCCAGTCCGCGTAGATGTCGCGCGTCTTGGGATGGCTGCGCATGATCTCGGCCATGCGGTCGGCGATGCCGCGCAACACAGCGGGGTCCTCCCCCAGCACGCGGAATTGCACGGGGTAACCGGTGGGCGGGCCATTCTCGAAGCGCGATACGTGGCCCTTCACGTTGGGGAAGTCGGATTGCAGCCATTGCCAGACTTCGTGGAACAGGGCGTCGCGCTCGGCATTGTTGCGGGCGGTGATGACCACTGCACCGTAGTTGCTGTGGCGTTGCTCGCCCATGGAGGCGAAGAAGAAGTGGGGGATGCCGCGCCCGACATAGGAGGTGTACTGCGCGATGCGGGCATCGCCGTTGAGCCGTTGCTCGAAACGTTTGACTTCCGCTTCGGTGGCTTGGTAGGTCGAGCCTTCCGGCAACCACAGGTCAACGACGACCTCATTACGGTCCGACACCGGGAAAAACTGCTGCTCGACGAACTTGAATCCCCAGAGCGAGAAGAGGAACACGGCCGTGGTGAGCAGGATCACTGTCTTGCGCCAGTCCACGCACCAAGTCACCAGGCGCCGGAAGGCATTGTAGAAGGGCGTGCGATAGAGGTCTCGGTCTTCCTTGGCACGGCGCGGCTTGAGCAGGAGAAAACCGAGGTAGGGAGTAAAAATTACCGCCACGATCCAGGACGACAGCAGCGCGATGGTGACTACCGCGAAAATCGAAAAGGTATATTCGCCGGCGCCAGATTTCGCCAGACCGACTGGCATAAAGCCGGCCGCGGTGACCAGCGTACCGGTCAGCATGGGGAAGGCCGTCGAGGTGTAGGCGTAGGAAGCCGCCTTGAGGCTCTGCCAGCCGCGATCCAGCCGCACCACCATCATCTCGACCGCGATCATCGCGTCATCGACCAGCAGGCCGAGCGAGATGATCAGTGCACCGAGGGAAACCCGCTGCAAGTCGATGCCGAAGGCCCACATCATGATGAAGGTGATCGACAGCACCAGCGGGATACTGAGCGCGACTACCAGTCCGGCGCGCAGGCCCAGCGCCAGAAAGCTTACCGCCAGCACGATCAGCACTGCTTCCAGCAGCGATTTCATGAACAGGTCAACCGCGTGCACGACCACCGCGGGCTGGTCGGCGACCTGATGTACCTCGACGCCCAGCGGCAGGTCGGCCTTGATGCGTACCATGGCCTGCTGCAGGGATTCACCCAGCCGGATGATGTCGCCGCGCTGGCGCATGGAAACCTCCAGCCCGATCGCCTCCTGTCCCATGTAGCGCATCTTGAAAGTAGGTGGGTCCTCGTAGCCGCGCTGCACGCGTGCCACATCCCCCAGCCGGAAGGTGTGGCCACCGGCCTGGATGCCCATTTCGCGGATGCTTTCCACGGAACGGAAGTCGCCGCTGATGCGCGTCGAGACACTATCGCTGGAGGTTTCGATGCTGGCAGGGGCGGGGATGGCGTTCTGCTGACGTAGCGCCTGGATGATGGCTTGTGGATCGATGCCGGCGGTGAAGAGTTTCTCGTTGTCGAACTCGATGTAGATTTTTTCCGGCTGTTCGCCGATCAGGTTGACCTTGGCGACGTCGTTGACGCGCAGCAGTTCCAACCGCACCTTGTCCACGTAACGCCGCAGTTCGGCATAACTGTAACCATCCCCGGTAAACGCGTAGATGGAACCGAAGGTGTCGCCGAACTCGTCGTTGGCGTAGGGCCCCTGCACGCCTTCGGGCAGGTCCTTCTTCATGTCGCCGAGCTTCTTGCGGATCTGGTAGAACGATTCGGTGTTGCCACCGCTGGGCGTGTCCTCGCGCAGATTGATGAACAGCGTGGTCTCGCCCGGCTTGGTGTAGCTTTCGATGAAATCGACGTGCGGCGCTTCCTGCAGCTTTTTCTCCAGCCGCTCGGTGACCTGTTCTTCCACCTCGCGCACGGTGGCCCCAGGCCAGTAGGCCTTGACCAGCATGACGCGCCAGGTGAAGTCCGGGTCTTCGGCCTGACCCAGCCGGGTATAGGCATAGGCCCCGGCGACCAGCAGCGTGACCATCAGGTAACGCACCAACTGGTGGTGCATCAGCGCCCAGGTGGTCAGGTTGAAGCGACTGCGTTTGGGCGGCGCGTCGTCGAGAAGCGATTCTTCGGTTTCCATCAGCCGTTACTTGGGCGCGTCCTGGTCGTTCTGCAGCATCCGGACCTTTTGCCCTTCATGCAGTTTGTGCACGCCGGCCAGCACCACGATGTCGCCGCCTTGCAGCCCCGACTTCACGCCGACGCGATCACTGGCGAAAGCGGAGGCCTCGATTGGGCGCAGGCCGACCGTCTGCTTCTTGGGATCCACCACCCACACTGCGGTCTTGTCCTGATGGTGATAGAGCGCCGTCAGCGGCAGCAGGATTTCCTGACGCGGCTCGCCGGACAGGGTGACGGTTGCCGTCATGCCGAAGCGGATGAATTCGTCGGGCTGGTCGAGGCTGATGCGCGCCCGGTAGGTGCGGGTGGCCGGGTCGGCCAGCGGTGAAATCTCGCGCACAGCGCCGCTGTATTGCTTGTCCGGGTGTGCCCACAGCGCCACGATGACGCTCTTGGCCTGGCGCAATTCGCCGAGCCGGTTTTCCGGCACGCTGATCACGGCTTCGGATTCATCGGTGCGGGCGATGCGCACTATCGGTTGCCCCGCATTCACCACCTGGCCGCTTTCGGCTTCAATGGCGGTGACGACCCCTTCCTGATCCGCCCGCAGCAGGGTGTACTGGGTCTGGTTATGGGACGAGGCCAATCGCGACTTGACCTCGTTCTTGCGCGCTAGGGCCACGTCGACCACGCTGCGGCGGCGGTCGAACTCGGCCTGGCTGATGAATTTCTTGTCCAGCAGCACGCGGTAGCGTTCCAGATCGGATTGTGCCTGCACCAGTTCGGCTTGCGCGGCTTGTAACTGCGACTGTATGGCGTCCGATTGCAGGCGGGTGTCCTGCGGGTCGAGGCGGGCGATTTCCGTGCCGCGCTTGACCAGGTCGCCGACCTCCACGGAGCGGGACAACAGCTTGCCGCCGATGCGGAATCCCAGCGAGGTTTCGGTGCGCGGACTGATTTCGCCGGCATAGGTGTAGCGGTCGACCTGATCTGTCGGTGCTACGGTGACGACCCTTACCGGTGGTGGCGTTTCCACCTTGGGGGGCGGCGGTTCGTCCTGCAGACAACCGGTTGTGGTTCCCGCCATGGCAAGTACGCAGGCGAGGGGCAGCAATCGGGAGGAAAACCGGTGCGTGGTCATGTTCAGGGGAGTGATTAATTTCACTTTGTATCTAATTATTTTGATGATACTTTTTAATCACGCCCCCCACAACCCGGGCAGGGCTTGCCGCTTCACGATTTTGTGGGGAGTGGCTCGAACCCGGCGTCGTTGAATTTATGACGGATCGCACTGAATTTCTTCTCGACCAGTCGGCGCTTCAGACGCTGCAACGGTCCGCGATTGCCCCAGCGTAATTTGCCCGTCTTGTAGACCCCCATGTAGGGGTCGAACTGTGCATAGCGCGGAATGGCAAACGCCGGACGCCGCTTGAGCAGGATCGCCAGTGCCTCCGCCCCGACCACCCCGGCCATCAGGCTGATTGCCGCCGCGGATGAGGGCCCCGCCTGTTCCGCCGGCTCGACGTAGGAGAGGTCCATGTACTTGAGGTGCGTGCCCGCCGGCCCGAGGCCGACCAGAAAGGCGACCATGTGCTGGAAGGCATCCATCCCCTCGCGGATATCGAAATACTCCTCGAAGCTCATGCCATCCGGCATGAACACGCCCAGCGTCGCCGACAGCCCCAGCGGGGCCGAGAACAGCACAGGCTTGCCGAATTTGCGGGCGGTTTTGTACACCAGTTGCCGCGCCGGCTGGGCGAACACGTCCACGGCGTCGATCACGAGATCGGCATTGGCGACGAAGGCCTCGACGTTATGTTCCCCGATGCCATGGTCGAAGCGCGTGATCTCGACGCCGGGGTGAATGTCCTGGGCGATGCCTGCCATGACCTCGACCTTGGGTTTGCCGATGGTGCTTTGCATGGCGCCCGCCTGGCGGTTGATGTTGACCACGCTGAACGCGTCGAAATCGGCGATGTTGAAGTGACCGATGCCCATGCGCGCAAAGGTGGTCAGGTAGATGCCGCCCCCGCCGCCCATGCCGATGATGGCGATGCGCGCCTGCCGGAATTTCTGCTGCTCCTCGGGGGAGACGATGCCCAGATTGCGTTTGGTGGCCAGCGCGTAGTATTCGTCAGGCGACATGGAGTGCTCCTGTTTGAGGGGGCTGTATATGAAGTATATACAGTATAAATGAAAATTACGTTATTTAATTTTTTCCGGCCATTTGTCCGGGTCGATTATCGGGACGGCGGGGTGTGCAAGGGATGGCCCGGCGTTGGCCGGGATTGGCGATTACCTGTTTTCAGGAGCCTTGTAAGCATCGATGGAATCTGCCTTGATCCTGTAGCTTGAGAAACCCATCGCCGTGTTGACGGAAGCGGTTTCCAGCGTGCCGCTGACAGAGATGGTGCCGTACATGAGCACTGCATTCTTGAGCGCAGCCAGTTGTTGTTTTGTGAGCGTTTTAGGAACCAGTACGTGCAGCACCTGGTTGCTTGGAGGCGGCGGGACATGGATGCAAGCGCCGAAATAAGGCACCAGCAAGAACTCCTTTACGCGATCGGGATCGACATCCAGCGGAACGACAAAACCGGGAATTTCAACCTTTGCCCCGTTGAGTTCTGGCACGATGGGGGCGTCGTTCCATGTGGCGCGGACTTTCTCCAGCGCCTCCATGGCACGCGGATCGGAGTCCTGCATTTTTGAAAGATCAAGGCCTTTCAATGCCTTCATCGGATCCCAGTCCTGGGGCATGAGTTCGTCCCAGTTCAGTTTCCGATAGTTGGTCGCGATATTGGACTGATTGGCAGATTTCGGCAGCTTTTCCCCGACCTTGTAGGTCTTGCTGGATTTCTCCCTGGCGCGATCGCCGGATATGGCGTTGGAAAACATCCCGAACAGTATCAGCAGGACAATCAGTCCCCAGCGTTGCATATTTCGACGCATCATATCCTCGGCATTAACCCATCCGTCAACGATATCCTGTAGGCGCGGTAGCCGGGGATCAATCCGGCCAGCAAGCCTATGACAATCACGACCGCCAGCAACTTTAGTTCCTCCCACGAGACCAGCATCGTCCGCAGGGGAATACCGTATGCGGCCTGGATCTGCGGCGCCAGCAACAGGGTGGCGCCGAACAGCAGCAGCACGCCGAGCATGACGCCGCCCAGCGTGACCAGCAGACTTTCGCCGGTCATGAGCAGGAAAATGTCGTGAGGACGTGCGCCTACCGCGCGCAAGATCGCGAGTTCACGGCGGCGTTCGTTGAGGCTGGCAAGTATCACGGCCACCAGACCGGATAAACCCACTGCCACGACCATGGCCGACACGGCCAGCATGGCCTGCTCCGCGACACCCACCACGTGCCACAACTGTTCCAGCGCCACGCCGGGCATGACTGCCAGCAGTGGCTCAGCGGGTGTCTCGTTGATCTGGCGCTGGACACGGAACACGGCCGCACGGCTTTTCAGGCCGACCAGGACGGCTGTCACTTCCTTGGGGGTCAGGTCGAACTTCTTGACGTATTCGCTGGGGATGGCAAAGCCAGGCATGGGGGCCCCGCCCACCCAGTCGAGATGAATCGCGCTCATGCCTTCCAGCGGGATATGCAGGGTGCGGTCTACCGGCGTCCCCGTAGGAGCCAGAATACCTGTCACGGTAAACGGTTTATCGTGATGTTCCGGCAACCCGGCCCCGCCCATGCCATGGCTCAGCACGATGCGGTCGCCCAGGTGGTAGCCCAGCGTCGCGGCGACTTCGGCGCCGAGCACGACGTCAAACGTGTCACGGAAGGGATTGCCAGACTGCAATATCAATGACTGGGAATCGCCGTAACGGTAATGGTCGAAATAGGCCCCGGATGTTCCCATGACCGGAAATCCCCGATGGGAGTCGCCGAGCGAGATGGGCACGGCCCAGGCGACCAGGGGGTGGTTGACGATTTGCTGTGCACTTTCCCAGCGGATGTTGTTGGTCGCTTCACCGATTCTGAACACGGCGTACAGCATCAGTTTTACCGGGCTGGTCCTCGCGCCGACGACCAGATCTGTGCCCGATACCGACAGGCTGAAGCCGCGATGGGCATCATGTCGCAAGCGCTCCACGCCCAGCAGCAGGGTGACGCTCAGGGCGATTGCGGTCAGCGTCAGGCCCAGGGTCAAGCGACGGTTCCATGCGCTGCGCCAGGCCAGGTGGAATAAATGCCTCATTGGCTGGCTTCCTCCACGACAGCCCGGTTGATGGACGACAGCGCGATTTCACGATGGAAATGCCGGGCCAGGCGGCGATCGTGGCTGACAAAAATCAGCGTCGCTTTTGCAGCATCGCACTCCTGCAACAGCAGGTCGAGAAACGCCGCCTGACGGTCCGAATCAAGGGCAGAGGTGGGTTCGTCTGCAATGACGATCTCGGGCTTGCCGATCAGCGCACGGGCAGCCGCAACGCGCTGCTGCTGCCCCACGCTGAGACGGGTGACGGGCACGTGCTCGATGCCGTCGAGTTGCAAATGGACGAGCAGGCGCAATGCCTGCTCATGCAACGAAATGCCTTCATCAGAAGATGCGCGCTGTTTTCGTCGTGGGGAAAACCGGCAGGGCAGCAGGACATTGTCCATGACGGAAAGATAGGGGATCAGGTTGAACTGCTGGAAGATGAATCCGATATGGTCAGCGCGCAGCTTGTCACGCGCTGCCGGACGCAGGCGGGAGAGATCGTTGCCCAACAACTCAAGAGCGCCATGTTGCGCCTGCAATACACCCCCCATCAGCCCCAGCAGCGTGCTTTTGCCGCTGCCGCTCGGGCCATGCAAAAATACGCGCTCCCCCGCCCTGGCCTGAAAGGCTTCGATGTCCAGGCAGTCCTCCGATGCGCCCGGATAGCGATAGCGCAAGGTGCGGATATTAATCGCCAGCGACATTACCAGCCAATCCGACGTTGTTGCGGTGTCAGGGTGGCCGCTTTCTGCCCGCGCGGCGTGGCGGCTTCGACCTTCAGTTGCCGCACCCCGGGGAAGGTTTCGAACAGCTTGACCTCAAGGTCGCGCAATTCGCCGGGTTGGGCACAGGTGAAGACGAATTCGCCATCAAGGTCGGCGTGCTCATCATGCGGTGGCGCATGTGGCTTGCCAGCGTTCAGTACAGGTGAATCCAGGGTGACCGATTTGAGCGTGCAGCGCGCTGCGGGGCTTGGCTGGAATAGACGATCGGCCTGCCGCAGATGGCCTTCCATCACCTTGACCGCGTCTTTCTGCTGCGCTGTGCGCGGCAGATGCTCAAAACCCAGCAGGCTATCGAGAGGGCTTTCCAGGTTGAGTTGCAGCGTGTTCCCGTCCACCGCCAGTTGCAAGGTGGCCATGCCGTGGACATGGGGGGCAGCGGCATGGCCGGCCAACGGGGCGATCAGTAACAACCAGAAACAACGACGTGTGATCATGGCAAGTCTCCTGAGGAACATGGTTACCACAGTGCATCCAGCGCCAGCATGACCCGGGGGGCTTCGTTCACTGGCACGGCCGGGGAGCGGTGAACGACCCCTTTGCCGATATTGCCTTGCCAGCGGGACCCTTTGAGCAGGGCAATGGCGTAGGGTTTGACGCGGTGTATCCCCGTCGGATCAGTGATGATACCTGAGTCCTCATCACACCTGCCCGCCGAAACGGGGCCGAGTTTGCTGCGATCCGCAGCCGCATCCTCCAGCCATTCCGTACCGGGCCCGCGATAGGTGCAAAGCAGGCGGATGCCGGTATGGTCGACATGAAAACGCGGGCACATGGCGCGGCTCAGAACTTCCAGCCGCACCCCGACTGCCGGACACCCCAGCAGGTCACCGTACATCTCGACCAGGTAAGCGGTATCGGCGGCGAACTCCTCACGTCCGGGAGCGTCCGGCAACAATCGCTTCGGCAAGACATCTCCAGCCGTCAATGACACACGGAAGCCCTCGCCCAGTGATCCTGAAACGGCGGAAAGATAATGATCGATGGATGCAACGGGCGGACGTTCGGCCACGGCGATCTGACAGTCAGGTTCAAAAATGTCCGCGAGGCCCAGTATCGCATTCTGTCTGGAGGCATCCGTCCGGGCAGGCGACGCTTCGGCAACGGCGATCATCAAGCTTCCTCCAGTAATTCCTGCGCCATTTCCTGACCCCAGCGCGGGAAAGGATCGGGCAGGGCAAGCCATGCGTCCTTGCCCAATCGCAGTTCGTCATCACGCAACAGACAGGCATCCAGTTTTGCACGCAGGTCTGATTCGTCCATGCCGATGCCGATGAATACCAGCTCCTGCCGACGATCACCAAAGTCGTCATGCCATTGCTGCTTGATCTGGGCGAGATACTCCGGGTCGTCCGGCCATTGCACCGGGTCCACCGCCGACCACCAGAGACCGGCCGCACCATGGCGGCAGGCGCCACCCGCCTGGGCCCAGTTGCCGGCAAAGTCGTAGCGTGATGCCAGCCAGAAATAACCTTTCGAGCGCAGCACCCCTTGCCAGCTGGAGTGGATCAGGTTCCAGAAGCGCTGGGGATGAAATGGCCTGCGCGCCCGATAAACAAAGCTGGTGATGCCGTACTGTTCGCTTTCCGGCACATGTTCCCCGCGCAGCTCCTTGAGCCAGCCTGGCGCCTGTTCCGCCTGCTCGAAATCGAACAGGCAGGTATTCATGATCGATTCCAGCGGCACCCGGCCAAATTCCGAGATCACCAGTTTGGCCCTCGGGTTGAGGGTGTTCAGGATGTGGCGCAAGCGGTCGAGATCTCCAGGGCTGACCAGATCAGCCTTGTTGATGACGATGACGTCACAGAACTCTACCTGATCGACCAGCAGGTCGACGACCGTGCGGTCATCTTCCTCCCCCATACTTTCCCCGCGCTCGGCAATGGAATCGGATGATTGGTAATCCCGCAGGAAATTGAAGGCGTCGACCACGGTCACCATGGTATCCAGCCGTGCCACATCGGACAGGCTGCGTCCCTCCTCGTCGGCGAAGGTGAAGGTTTCCGCCACCGGCAGCGGTTCGGAAATGCCCGTCGATTCGATCAGCAGATAGTCGAAGCGGCCTTCCTTGGCCAGCCGGTTGATCTCGACCAGCAAATCTTCGCGCAGGGTGCAGCAGATGCAGCCGTTGGACATTTCCACCAGTTTTTCCTCGGCGCGCGACAATTCGGCACCGCCTTCGCGCACCAACTGGGCGTCGATATTCACTTCGGACATGTCGTTGACGATCACGGCCACGCGCTTGCCTTCACGGTTGTTGAGCACATGGTTGAGCAACGTGGTCTTGCCGGCGCCAAGAAAGCCGGAAAGCACGGTGACGGGAAGTTTTTGCATGGAATTTTTCCTCAATTAATGACCGAACTGGCGTTCGCGTTGTTCGTGACGCTCCTGCGCTTCAAGCGTCAGGGTGGCGGTGGGGCGCGCAAGCAGCCGCTTCAGGCCGATGGGCTCTCCCGTTTCTTCGCAATAGCCGTATTCGCCTTGCTCGATGCGCTGCAAGGCTCCTTCAATCTTGTGCAGCAGTTTGCGCTCGCGATCACGTGTGCGAAGTTCCAGGGAATGTTCTTCTTCCTGGGTTGCGCGGTCAGCCGGGTCTGGCATTTCTTCCGACTCGCGCAGGTGTTCGCTGGTGGTGGTGACGTTGTGCAGCATCTCGTCGCGCATGCGCATCAGCAATTGACGGAAAAAGTTCAATTGCGCCGGATTCATGTAGTCTGTCTCCGGCATGGCGAGCAGTTCTTCTGGCGTCATGCGGCCTCCTTGCATGGGTATCGGTTCTCCTCGCGCGGCATGCGCGCGGTTCCCAGAACACCCGGATCAACCTTGAAGTGGTTCAGCCGCAACGAGAAGTAATCATTGAAATAGGACTGCAGGTCGTGCTCGATGGCATGGTGGCCCGAACTCGCCAGACTCAGCAGGCGTCCGCCCGGTTCAGCGAGGATTTCGCCATTTTTCACCACCAGCTCACCGCACTTGAATAGCCACGTCACGTTGCGGAACATGGCGGCGTAATCGTCATCCGGGGTATAAACCGCGATATCAGCCACGGCGCCCGGGGCGAGGTGACCGCGATCCGGCAACCCCATCAGGCGGGCCGGCGCGGCCCGCGTGGTGACGGCCAGGTCATAGAGGCTGTATTCGCGCTTGATGTCCTTCAGCAGCGTGGTTTCCGCCGCCTCCGGGTTAAGCGAGGCCAGCACCTCGTTGCGGTAATCGGCGTCCATCAGCAACCGGATCAGCTCCGGGTAGGCTGTGAATGGCGCACCATTGGGGCTGTCCGTGGTGAAAAACACACGCCATGGGTCGTCCACCAGAAGAAAAAGCTCAAGCCCGATCGCCCATTGCAGCGTATTGATAAAGTTGGCGGTCTTGTACCGATAGGGCACGATGCCGCCTCCGCCATCGCATTCGACATCGCTCGTGACCCACTTGGCAGGGCTCGCCACACCCCGCGCATTGAACTGGCGCATGACGTCGCCGGAAATGGTCACGGTCTGGCCGAACAGCACTTGTCCGACATCCGCAGTGATATTCGGGTTGGCGTTGATCGCTTCTGCCATGCGTGCCGCGCCGGAGCAGAAGCCATGTTTGCCCTCATCCGCATAGCTGTGGAACTGGATGTGCGTGAGATGCATGGGCAGCCCTTGCGCCGCCTCGATGGTCGCCAGCGTCGTGGCGACGTTGCCGGGCACGCCCAGGTTATTGCAATGCACATGCAGCGGGTGCGGCACCCCCAGCGTGCAGACCGCGGTTTGCAGGGCATTGAGGATGGCGCGTGAGCTGACGCCGTAAAACGGCACTTCCTCGTCCAGTTGCAGGGTGCGGGCGTTGAATTTGAACGCATTGGCACCGCCCGCGTTGATGACCTTGAGGCCGAGGCAGCGTGTGGCTTGCAGCGTCCAGGCCACATAGTCGTTGACTGCTGCCTGCCCGCGCCGGTGACGCAATAACCGCAGCAGGAAGTCGTCGCTGCCCAGCACGGCCAGGCCGGCGGTATCGATGATGGGAATATCGGCCATTTCCAGATGCGCCTGCAGCGCGTTGGAAGGCAGCACCGCCGGCTCCACGACCGTGGTGTAGCCCATTTGCGCATAGCGCCGTCCGGTATCGCGTGCGGACCATTTGCCGGGCTGGCGCGCCAGGGCCGTCATCATGTGCATGCGGCGCAAATCGGGGGTGATGAGTCGGGCGGTATTCACGTTGCCACCCGCAATATGGCTATGGATGTCGATGGCGCCTGCCATCACCACTTTGCCGGTCACATCGATGTCATGGTCGATGCCTGCATCCGTCAACGGTGCAGGCACGATACGGCCGTCGCGGAAGTAAATGTCCCGCACTTCGCCATCGATCCCGTGTGCGGGGTCGTACACACGACCGCCCTTGAGACGCGTCAGGCCAGACATTGGCGGAACCCTTGTTCAAATACGTCACGTGGCAAGCGCCGGCCAATGAACACGAGTACAGAATCACGTGCTTCACCCGCGCCCCATGGGGCGCCGTCGGTTGCCCCCATCAGCATGTGTACGCCCTGAAACACCACCCGTTTCGGGTTGCCTGAAATGTTGAGCACCCCTTTGTAGCGCATCAGGTCACGACCAAAATTGACGCCCAACACCGAAAGCCAGATTTCCAGCTTCTCCGGATCCAATGGAAAACGTTCCCGCAGGACGAACGAGGTGATGTCGCTATGATGGTGGTGATGCCCTTCTTCCAGGAAATCCGGTTCCATGGAAAGAATGGCATCCAGATCGAATCCATGCAGGTCGAGCACATGATCAATGGGCACCTGTCCAAAATGTACTTCTTCAACCGGGGAACGCGGATTGATCTCCTCGACCAGCTTTTTGACCAGTGCGACTTGTGCCGCGCCGGCAATGTCGCCTTTGGTGATGAAGATGCGGTCGGCAAAGGCGATCTGTTCGCGCGCTTCCGCCTGCGCTTCGATTTGCGTTGGCGCATGGACGGCATCCACCAGGGTAACGACACTGTCCAACCGGTAGGCGAGCTGGATCATGGGGTCGGCAATGAAGGTCTGGATGACAGGCCCAGGATCGGCCAGCCCGGTGGTTTCGATGATGACGCGCTCGATCTCCCGGTGTTGCGTGATCAACGACTTGAGAATGCGTACCAGATCATCGCGCACGGTGCAGCAGATGCAGCCATTATTCATTTCGACGATTTGCTCTTCGCTTTGCAGCAACAAATCACTGTCGATACCGGTTTCGCCGAATTCGTTTTCGATGACGGCAATCCTGTGACCGTGCTGCTCTTGCAGAATCCGGTTGAGCAGCGTGGTTTTGCCGGCGCCCAGAAAGCCGGTAAGGATGGTGACGGGGGTGCGTCTATCGTTGGTCATGACCTGATTTCCCTGATTAAATCTGCATCAAGGCTTCGCGAGCACGCATCTCGTCCAGCCCCTTGCCGATGAGGACGACGCGGGTGATCGGTTCGTCCTCGTCCCATCCGGTCAGCAGCGTCGGCTGGTACAGCGTGTGCTGAACGGCGTGGATCGCGATCGGCGCCGGAAAATCCTCGGCATGCACGATGCCTTTCATGCGCAACAGGCGCTCGCCAAAGGTGGCACAAATCCACTTCAGGGCGGGTTGCAGTTGCCGCCAGGTAATCGGCTTGGGCAAGGTCACCGTAAAGCTCACGATCTCGTCGTCATGCACTTTCTGCGGCACCATGCCGCGCCGCGCCTGTGAACGTTCCGGTGCGCGCAACCAGCGCTTGGGCATGGCCTGCTTCCCGTTACGATCAAACAGTCCCACATCGACGATACAGGCAGGGGCAATCTCACCCTGGCTGATCCGGTATTGCGTGGCGCCCGGGTTCAGCTCGGTTAGTGCGGAAGCCAGCGCTGCAATGTGTTCGTCGGTCGCGAGGTCGGTTTTGGTGATGAGCAGCACATCGGCCACGGCCGCCTGTTTGCGCGCTTCGCCATGTTGAGCCAGTTGATGTATGCCGTGCGTGGCATCCACGGTCACGACTACGGCGTCCAGACGGTACTGTTCGCCGATGACCCGGTCGCCGAGCAGGTTGGTCATGATGGGCCCCGGATCGGCCAGCCCAGTGGTCTCGATGACCATGCGTCCGAACGGCGGGATCGCACCGACCATGCGTTTGTAGAACAGGTCGCGCAGGGTGTCCGCCAATTCATTTCTCAAGGTGCAGCACAGGCAGCCTGAACCCAGCAGCACGGTGTTGTCGGCGATGTAGGTATCCTCGACGGCCCGTGCAAGAATGTGGTCCAGCCCGGCCTCGCCGATCTCGTTGATCACGACAGCGGTATCCCTCATCGCGGGATCGCGCAGCAGTCGATTCAGCAGGGTGGTTTTGCCACTCCCGAGGAAACCTGTCAGAAGGGTCACGGGAATGCGCGGGTCTTCAGTCATGACTTTTTCCATACTCAATGTAAATGGCTCGCCAGTTGGGCAATGCCAACACCTGCGCCCATCAGCAATAGCTGCAACGCACTATTGTTGAATGTTCGGCGCCGATGGAGTTCGGGGACGAGATCGGCGACGGCGATATAGATGAAACTGGAGGCGGCCAACGCCAGGATGACGGGAATCGCTTGTTGTGCGTGATCGAGGGCGAACCAGCCCAGCACTCCGCCCAACGTCATGGCAGCACCGGATAGCGCGTTAAGGGCCAAGGCACGGGCGCGACTGACGCCCGCACCCAGCAGCACCATGAAATCTGAAACTTCCTGCGGAATCTCGTGTGCCAGCACCGCCAATGCGGTGGACCAGCCCAGTGCCGTATCGGTCAGAAATGCGGCCGCAATCAGTACGCCATCGACAAAGTTATGCATGCCGTCACCAATCACGATCATGGCCACCTGAGGCTGATCCGTGGTAAGTCCCTGTGCCGATGCGTGGTCATGCCGCCACAGCGCCAGTTTTTCCAGCAGGAAAAATCCTGTCAATCCTGCCAGCAGGGTCCAGCCGGCCTGATCAATCTCCAGCCCGTGATGTACGGCCTCCGGCAGGATGTCGGTGAGGGCGAATGACAGCAGCACCCCGACGGAGAAGGCCACCATCTTGTCGGCGAAGCGTGCCAACAGGGAAAGTGCCAGGGTGGCAGCAAGAATGACCGAGGCGACGCCGCCAGCCAAGGTGGCAAGAATGATCCAGAGCAGCGTCATGATGCTTGCATGACAATGCGATGAACAAGTTTCAGTCGCCCGTTATGAACGTGCCCGGCGATCAGCAACACGCTACCGGCCAGCGTTATCAAGACTTCCAGGGTTGCATTGATGGGCGCGAATGCCGCGATGCCGACCAGGCATACACTGCCCCCCATCAGCGCAGCAGGGAGGTGCTGGCGATGTGACCGAAATCCACTCCATGCGGCTAGCGCCGCAGCGGGAGCGATTGCCAGAAACAGCCACGCATGCGCCGACTCATCCAGCAACTGGGTGACCGGCAACAATGCTGCCATCCATGGCAGCACTAGGCAATGGATCAGGCAGAGAAATGAGAGCGTGCTGCCCAGAATATCCAGGTCAAGCCGGCGCATGGTTTGCGAACGCATAAGAAAAGCACATTTTTGCAACAATGTTGCATTGTATATGTGCCCATCCTGCGGATGCAACTATGTTGCGTTATTGGGGTGCCGTCTCGATGGCTAGCTTGCCGCAGTCGCCACAAGTGCCCTTGATGTTCAGTTCGATGGAATCAACGGTGAAGCTTGCGGGAATCTGCACGGGTAAGGTGGGATGTACATCAGGAAGGCAAAAAACCTTGCCGCATCGGCTGCATTGGAAGTGAGCATGGCGGTGCATGGTTTCGGTGCGTGTCGCATGAAAACGCCAGGCACGCCCCGCACCGGCCACCTTGTGCGCGAGACCCTGCGCAACCAGCCAGTCCAATGCGCGGTAAACCGTGACACGATCAAATGTGCCAAGAGGCAGGAGCCGTTCGAGTAATTCGGCATGGGAAATGGCGTCATCGGCTTCCAGCAGGACGCCTAGCACGGCGGTGCGGATCAAAGTCGGACGTTGTCCGGTGTTTGCTATCAATTGCTCAGCGATGTTCATGGAATGAATATGGTGCGTGCCGTAGGTCAGAACCGCTCGTGCTCGCCCAGATATCGCCACTGCCCGACCGGCAGGTCGGAGAGCTTGATCTGCCCGATACGCACCCGTTTCAGGCCGACAACCCGGAGGCCGACCAGTTCGCACATGCGGCGGATCTGGCGTTTCTTGCCTTCGCGCAGCACGAAGCGTAACTGGTCTTCGTTCTGCCAGCTGACCTTGGCCGGGCGTAGCGGCTGGCCATCCAGCGAGAGGCCATGGTTGAGCAGTTTGAGGCCTTGCTCGGACAGCTTGCCGGTGACGCGCACCAGGTATTCCTTCTCGATCTTGGAATCATCCCCGATCAGCAGCTTGGCGATGCGGCCGTCTTGCGTCAGCACCAGCAAGCCGGTCGAGTCGATGTCGAGCCGGCCCGCCGGGGCGAGGCCCTTGAGGTGGCTGGGCGTGAAGCGCAGCGGCGATTTGTCGCCTGCAAAGCGCGACGCGGCGTTGATCAGCGTCACGGCCGGCTGATAACCGTCTTCCGCCTGCCCGGAGACGTAGGCCATGGGCTTGTGCAGCAGGATGGTGACGCGCGCCTGTTGCTGCACTTGCGCCCCTTTTGCCAGCGTGATTTTCTGGTTGGGGAAGACCTTGGTGCCCAGTTCGCTGATGCGTTCGCCGTCGACGAACACCAGTCCCTGCTCGATGTAACTATCCGCTTCGCGGCGGGAACAGATGCCCTGTTCGGACATCAGTTTTGAAAGACGTACTTTTTCCATGACGATATTTTACCTGCAAACGTTCGCTGCCCCCGGCGCTTTCATGTTCAATTCAGCTTGATCGATTATTTTCGGATTTTGTCGTATAACGGACGGCAGGACTCCATCATGCGCCATTCCACTACACTATTGCTCTGTTGCCTCCTCGGCCTCTGGCCGGGCACGTTGCCCTTGGCTGACGAAAGCGCCGACAAGGCGCGCCAGTTGCGTGCATCCGGCCAGATTCTCTCGCTGGAAAAGCTGCTGGAAGTTGCGCGCAAGATCAAGCCCGGTGAAATCCTGGAAACCGAACTGGACAAGGAAGCCGGCCGCTATGTGTACGAGATCGATATCCTCGATGCGCAGGGCCGCGTGTGGGAACTCAAGCTGGATGCGAAGGACGGCAAGCTGATCGAACTGGAAAAGGATCACTGACCAACATGCGCTTGCTCCTGGTGGAAGATGACGTGGTGTTGGGACCCCAATTGCAGTCTGCACTGCAGCGTGCCGGTTATGCGGTCGATCTGGCTGTCGATGGCATCGATGCCGAAGCGCTGGGCGAGATCGAGCCCTATGACCTGATCGTGCTGGACCTGGGGCTGCCCAAGCGGCCCGGGCTGGAGGTGCTGGCACATTGGCGGCAGCGAGGGGTGGCCGTGCCGGTGATCATCCTCACCGCACGCGATAGCTGGCAGCAAAAGGTCGAGGGTCTGCAGGCCGGTGCCGACGATTACGTGACCAAACCGTTCCAGATCGAGGAATTGCTGGCGCGGGTCAATGCTGTGCTGAAGCGCAGCCACGGCGTGGCTGCCGGCCCGATGCAGGTCGAGGGGCTGGTGCTGGATGAAGGGCGCCAGGAGGTTGTACTGCCACAGGGGGAACGATATGCACTGACCGGGACTGAGTTCCGGCTGTTGCGGGTGTTCATGATGCATCCCGGCAAGGTATTGTCCAAGTCTGCGTTGACGGAACATGTCTACGAATACGATGGCGACCAGGACAGCAACGTGATCGAGGTATACGTCAACCGCCTGCGCCATAAGATCGGCGCTGACAAAATCGTCACCCGTCGCGGCCAGGGATATGTCTTCGGCGAGGAGGGGCGGTGATCTCCCTTGCCCAGAGGCTGTCCTGGGGGCTGACGCTCAGCCTGATCCTGCTGCTGGGCGCGCAGTGGGGCGTCGTGACCTATGCCATCGGGCAACTGGTCGAACAGCAATTGATCGACCGCCTGCAACGGGAGGGCGAGGGGCTGCTGGCCGGGCTGCGGATCGGCGCCGCAGGGCAGATGCGGCTCGACGAAACGCGCCCCGGCGCGCGCTACCAGCGCCCGTTTTCCGGCCAATACTATCTGGTGGTTGCGCCGCAGCAGCGCCTGGCGTCGCGCTCGCTGTGGGATGCCGAACTGGAGGTGCCTGCCTTGTCGCCGGGGCAGCGGCAGACCCTTTATCAGCGCGGCCCTGAGCACCAATCCTTGCTTCTGGTGGCGCATGGGTATCGCAAGCAACAGGTGTCGTTCACCCTCGTGGTGGCCGAGGACCTGAGCGCGCTGCAACAGCAGCTTGCCACCTTCCGACTCCTCTATGCCGTGCTGTCGCTGGCAGGACTGGCGGCGTTGCTGCTGTTGCAACGTCGCATCGTGCAGCGCGCGCTGCACCCCCTGCACCAGGTGCAGCAGGACATGGCCAGGTTGGCGCGGGGCGAGATCGAACAACTCACCGTGTGCGGCCCGCAGGAAGTCGCCCCGTTGCTACAGGAGATGAACCGTCTGCTGGCCGGCATGGACAAGCGGACTCGCCGCTCGCGCGAGGCGCTGGGCAATCTCGCCCATGCGCTCAAAACCCAGCTTGCCCGCGTCAATCAGCTGGCGGAACAACACAGTGGCACCGACGCGCCGTTGCGCGATGAGCTCTATGCCGCCACCCTGGCGATACAGGCCGTGATCGATCGTGAGCTCAAGCGCGCGCGCTTGCTGGGGGATCTCCGTCAGGGGCGGCAGGTGGATTTACCTCACGAGGTCGGTCGACTGGTCGATACCCTGCAAAAGCTGTTCGTCGACAAGGACGTGCAGATCGACTGGCAGGTGGCTGCCGATGCCCGTTTTGTCGGTGACCGCGAAGACCTGCTCGAACTGCTGGGGAATCTCCTGGAAAACGCCTGCAAATGGTCTCGCCATCGCGTGTCCGTGCAGATCACGGACGCCGCCGGGTTGTCGGTGCGGGTGGAGGATGACGGGCCGGGCTGCGCGTCGGCGGCGCTCGATACCCTGACCCGGCGCGGCTATCGTGCCGACGAAAGCCAGCCCGGCAGCGGGCTGGGGCTGGCGATCGTACGCGATATCGTGGAAAGCTATGCCGGTAGCCTGCGGTTTTCGTCGTCTGCCGCGCTAGGCGGCTTGCAGGTCGAGGTCAGGCTTGGCAGCGGTGTTGCGGAGGGCGAACCCTAGGCATCGCGCTTGCCGTGTCCCGGCAACATGCGCAGCAGCGTGTTGTCACGCAGCATGTAGTGATGCAGTAACGCCGCGAATGCGTGCGCGGCAATCAGCAGATAGCCCAGCGTGCCCACCGTTTCGTGGACTTTCTTGATTGCACCGGCCAATGCCTTGTTTTCGCCGATCAGTGCGGGCAGTTCCAGACCGAAGAACGGAATGGGTTTGCCTGCCGCGCTCAGAATCAGCCACCCGGCGACAGGCATCACGATCATCAGCAGATACAACAGCCCGTGGCCGATGGCTGCTAATTTGTGCTGGAGGGGAGAAGGTGCCGGCACGATGGGGGGCGTCGGGCGCGACAGCCGTGCCCAGATGCGGACAGCGAGCAGGCCAGGCACTAGCAGGCCGAGCATGAAATGCCAGGCTTTCAGCATTTCGCGCGGATCGCTGCCTTTGGGGTAAATCTCGCGCAACTCGATCGTGGCGTAGATCGCCACCATGAGCAACGCCATCAGCCAGTGCATGGCGATCGAAAGCGAGCTGTAACGCTGGGAAGAAGTGGTCATGATGGAAACTCCTCTGGGGTGAATGCCCCGAGTATAGAACAGGCCGCTATTAATTTTTGTTAAGCGGCCTGTTGTTTTTGCGAAGCTGCTACCGGGTCAGAACCAGTCGCGCCCCACGTGGCGAACGGCACCGGTCTTGGCGTCGATATCGACCTCCCATTCCTTGCCATCGGCGTCGACGATCTCGAACTCGTAATCCCAGCCCTTGCCGAAGTCGCGGTTGTCCAGATCCGTATCCGTGACCACGCCGGGCTTGGCGGCCAGCGCCTTGGCCTTGGCCTCGTCCGGGGAAATCAGCCCGAATTGCTTGATGATGGCTTCAGTCTCGTGATGATCGTCGTCGGCATGGCCGGTCACGGGAAGCGCGAATGCGGTGCAGAGACCTGCTGCGACCAACAGGATACGAACGTTTTTCATGATGTACCTCCTTGGGTTAAGTGGTGAGGATCACTCTACCGAGGCAAGCTGAATCCAAGCTGAACGCGTTTGACGGTGCGGGGGTCTGCTAAATCGAACGGGGGACGCGCGCCAGCAGCCGGTCAAGCTGCGCGGCAAATGCCTGACGGTCACCGTGGTTGAACGCGCTGGGGCCGCCCAACTCCACGCCGCTGTCGCGCAGCTCCATCATCATGTCGCGCATGGCAAGGCGTTCCTTGATGTTGTGGGGGGTATACAGTTCGCCGCGCGGGTTGAGCGCGGTGCCGCCTTTCTCGATCACCTGCGCCGCGAGCGGAATGTCTGCGGTGATCACCAGGTCGCCCGGATGGACTTCCTGCGCGATACGGTTGTCAGCCACATCGAATCCGGCTGGCACCTGCAGCGCGCGGATGAACGGCGAGGGTGGCACGCGCAGCAGCTGGTTGGCAACCAGCGTGGTCAGTATCCGGGTGCGCTCGGCAGCCCGAAACAGGATTTCCTTGATGACCACCGGACAGGCGTCTGCATCGACCCAGATTTGCATCAGTGACCTCCGTTCATCGCGTCTTCCAGCACTTTCAGGAAATCATCGCCGTATTTTGCCAGCTTGGCCTGGCCGACGCCGCTAAGGCGACCCAGATCATCGAGCGTTTGCGGTTTCTGGTTGAGGATTTCCAGCAGCGTGCTGTCGTGGAAGATGACGTAGGGCGGCACGCCCTGATCGCGGGCGAGTTCAAGACGCTTGGCTTTGAGGGCAAGCCATAACGGATCATCCTGCGCGCCGGCAAATGCTTCCTTGGCGCGTGAAGCGCGCTCGGCCTTGCTGATGCGACGCTGTGGTTCCGGGTCCTGACGCAGCCAGACTTCTTGTTCGCCACGCAACACAGGACGCGCAGCTTCCGTGAGGCGCAGCCCGCCGTAGGATTCCATATCGGTTTCCATGAATCCGCCGGCGACCAGTTGACGGAACACGCTACTCCATTGCGCTTGCGTCAGGCCTTTGCCGATGCCGAATACGCTCAGCAGATGGTGGCGAAACTGTTCGACCTTTTCCGTCTGTTTGCCGAGCAGCACTTCAATCAGGTGTACTACCCCAAAGCGCTGACCTGTGCGATAGACGCACGAGAGGGCCATCTGCGCGGCCTCGGTGCCGTTCCAGGTCTCGACCGGGCTCAGACAGTTGTCGCACTGGCCGCACTCGCCCGGATGCTCCTCGCCGAAGTAGCGCAGGATGGTCTGGTGACGGCAAGCCGTCGATTCGCAGAAGCCGAGCAGGGCGTCGAGCTTCTGACGTTCCAGCCGCTTTCGTTCCTCGGGTGCATCGGTGCCGTCCAGCATCTGGCGCATTGAGACCACATCGCCCAGCCCGTACACCATCCAGGCATCGGCCGGCAGGCCATCGCGTCCGGCACGCCCGGTTTCCTGATAGTAGCCTTCCATGCTCTTGGGCAGGTCCAGATGGGCGACGAAACGCACGTTGGGCTTGTCGATGCCCATGCCGAAAGCCACGGTCGCCACCATGATGATGCCTTCCTCGCGCAGGAAACGGGTCTGGTTACCCTGACGTGTGGCGACGTCCAGCCCGGCGTGGTAGGGCAGGGCGGCCCAGCCGCGGGACTGCAGCCACTCGGCGGTTTCTTCCACTTTGCGCCGCGACAGGCAATAGACGATGCCGGCATCGTTCGGGTGCTCGCTTTCCAGAAAGGCTTCCAG
>CAYUJU010000020.1:0-43799 GCA_964445115.1 uncultured Methylobacillus sp.
CCGATTTCATTAAACACAACTATACTCAGTGTCTTTGAAACCGGCAGCAGCTCAGGCGAGCGGGAAACTAAGAAGGCGCTGCGTAGGGCGCTATCCAAATACAAGCGGTGTGCTGACGAAGAGTTGTTCGAGAAGGCATATAGCTATATCCGGCAGGGTTACTAAACCAAAGCCCCCTGAATTCGCAGGCCCAATACTTATCAAACCCCACTGTTTACGACTTTGCCTGGTTGGAACAACCATAAATACTCCTGAACTTTTTCGGCCTAGCACTCTCTAATCGCGAGTGCTAAAATGAAACTGTCCTTAACAGGAGGAATTCAGCTGCAATGAGTCATTCCATGACACTGCCAGTACCCACCGCCATCGGGAGCGTGGATCACTATATCCGTGCCGTCAAAGCCTACCCGATCCTCAGCGCCGAGGAAGAGCATGCGCTGGCCATCCGGTTACAGCGCGACAACGATCTTGATGCTGCAAAACAGCTGATCGTCTCGCACCTGCGTCTGGTCGTGAGCATCGCACGCGGGTACGCTGGATATGGCCTGCCCCAGGCCGACCTGATCCAGGAAGGGAATATCGGACTGATGAAGGCCGTCCGTCGCTTCGATCCTGATCGTGGCGTTCGCCTGGTGTCGTTTGCCGTGCACTGGATCAAGGCGGAAATCAACGAATTCGTCCTGCGCAACTGGCGCATGGTCAAGGTCGCCACCACCAAGGCGCAGCGCAAGTTGTTCTTCAACCTGCGCAGCATGAAAACCCATAGCGGCGGCCTGCATACCGACGAAATCGCCGAGATCGCACGCGATCTGAATGTGAAGCCGGAAGAAGTCGTCGAAATGGAAGCTCGCCTGGGCGGCGGCGATATCGCCCTGGAGTCGCACGGGGAAGATGATGGCGAGGAAGCCTGGAGCCCGATCGCCTATCTGGAAGACCAACGCCCCGAGCCCTCGGAGCAGTTGGCCAGCCAGCAGATCGAAATCCTGCAAACGACAGGGTTGGAAAAAGCACTCGCCAGCCTGGACGAGCGCAGCCGTCGTATCGTCGAGTCACGCTGGCTGCAAGACGACGGTGGCCCCACGCTGCATGAACTGGCAGCTGAGTACGGCGTCTCCGCCGAGCGCATCCGTCAGATCGAACAGAAGGCGCTGCAGAAAATGAAAGCGATCGTCGCGGCCGGGATGTGATCGGCTGCTGCACCAGCAAATAAAAACGGCTGCCCAGGCAGCCGTTTTTATTTGGCACTGATCCGAACGATCAGGCCAGAATGACCGAGAAGAAAGACAGCCATGCCCACACGATCAAGGACACAACAATGGTCATCGGCAGATTATCCCAATTAAAAATATGCACTTTCGCCCCCTCCCAATAAAAAGATTTACGTGTCCATTTTAGAACGATCGGATTCAACATTCAAGGGTTTGAACGGAATCAAGGGATCGTCATCGTCCATCAGAATACGTTGAGCCGGCCCCTCAAGATCATCGAACTGCCCACTCCGGATAGCCCAGAGTACGCCGATCGCCGCAAACGCCACGAACACCAGCGTCAGCGCGAAGAGAAACAGCAGAACCGGACTCATGCCGCGCGGGCTTCGGCATCCGCGGCATCCGACACCGTCAAGGCATTCCCCATGTGCTGACGCAGAACCTTCAGGTCTGCCAACTGCATATGGATCCCCTTTTCCACGTTCTCAAGCTCGGTGATCCGGTCTTCCAGCGTATCGGTCGCCTTGTAGATGCGCTTGATGCTTTCGAGGCGACGACGCAACTGCAGCTGATGCTCGCGCACCTGCGACTCCATCGGTGCAATCACGGCCTTGAGCCAATTCTCGACATCGCGGTTGGCCACTTCGAACACGTTGATCACCCGGCTGGCCAAGGTCTCGAAGAACTTGGACGTCAGCGTCATTTTCTCGTTGGTGAGCATGTTCAGCGCCGTATTGAAATGCTCCTTGTAGGCGCGCTCCAGCTTGGTCAGCTCCTTCTGATAACGCAAGGTCGAGAAGCTGGGCGGCGTCACCTGACGCAGACCATGTTCCTGCGAGAACTTCTCGTACATCGCATCCATCATGCTCTTGATCTCGTTAATCTGGGTGTCGGATTTATCCAACTGTCCCTTGAGATCCTTGAAGAAGGCATCCATCGCCTTCTGGATACCCTTGGTGAAGCGGCTTTCCATCATGGCGGTACGGGTCTTGGTCACTTCTTCCTTCAGTGATTCCATGCCGAGGTGCGTGAACAGGCTGTTGGCCTGCTGGGAGAAGACGCTACGCAACGCCTGGAAACGCTGCAGGCCGCGCTCGAAGTTCTCCTTGTCCTGCTTGACCTTGTTCATCATGTGCTCGATGACGTCCTCGTTCTTGCCGCGCAGGCCCTTGAGTTCGTCGATCTGTTCAATAATGCCCTTCAGGCGCGCTTCCAGCACCAGCGAAGAGTTGGCGATGAGGTCTTCGATTTCGTTCTGGGTGTTGTCACGCACGATCTCCTTCTTGGAAGGGATCAAGCCGTCGGACAAGGCCTTTTCCAGCGTCCGCAAACCGCTCTTGGCCAGCAGGTCTTCGTCGCCGTTGACCTTCGCCAGCAAGCCCTTCTGCGCTGACACCGGGAAAATCTGATTGGCCTGCAGGCCAAGCATCTCCGCGCTGTTCTTGAGCTGTTTCTTGATTTCCTTCTCGACTTCGTCGTCGTCCTTCAGTTCGTCCCACAAGCCGTCGATCTTGTTGAGAACGGCGAGGCGGCCCTTCTGCTTCCAGCGTGTGCCGCTGATGTACTGGCGCCAGACGTCGATTTCGGACTTGGTCACGCCGGTATCGGCAGCCAGAATGAACAGCACGGCATGCGCGTTGGGCAGCATGTTCAGGGTCAGTTCGGGTTCGGTACCGATCGCGTTCAGCCCCGGGGTATCGAGAATCACCAGCCCCTGCTCCAGCAGCGGATGTGGGAAGTTGATGACGGCGTAGCGCCAGCACGGGATATCGACGGTGCCATCCTCGTTGAGGTTCATGGCGTCATCCGGATCCTGCGGGTCGAACAGGCCGTAGCGCTCGGCTTCCTCGGCGCTGACCTTCTTGGTGCGCCCCACTTCGCGGAACGCCTCGACCATGCTCTCGCTGTCTTCGACGTTGAACGGGAACACGGTCCATTCATCGGGGTAACGCTTGTATTCGGTGGTCGTGGCGTCGGTCGAGCGGGTCTCGATCGGCAGCAACTGCAGGGAGGTCGGCTTGCTGGCATCGTAAAGCAGTTCCGTCGGGCACATGGTGGTGCGGCCCGCGCCGGACGGCAGCAGGCGCTGCCCGTAGTCGGCGAAGAAAATGCCGTTGATCAGCTCGGACTTGCCGCGCGAGAACTCGGCAACGAACGCGACATTGAGCTTGTCCTCACGCAAGCGGTCCAGCAGATGCTGGATACGCAAGTCAATCTGCGCATCGTTGAGTTCCTGCTCGTTCAACCAGCTGCGGTAATCGCAGATGGTATCCACCAGCGCCGTACGCCAGCGACTGTATGCGGCAAACTGTTCGGCAAGCTTGTTCTCGGACATGAGACGCCTCTATATGGAATCTTTATACACTGCACTCTATCAGGATCCATGAATTAGTCAAATAAATCAGACGACTAATCCTAAAAATTAAACCTGCGTGGCAAAGGGAATCCCAAGCACCGATTCTGCTATCATTTTGCTTTTGCACGACACGCCAGAACACGCCATGACAGGCCTCACCAAAGACACGCCCCGCCCCACGGACATCCGCCTGCATCAGCAGTCCCGCAGGCTCGAGATCACCTTCGACAACAACCAGCATTTCAGCTTTACCTGCGAATTTCTGCGGGTGCATTCACCTTCCGCCGAGGTGCGCGGCCATGGCCCCGGCCAGGAGGTGCTGCAGACCGGCAAGGAGGACGTCAATATCGTCGCCATCGAACCGGTCGGGCAATACGCGATCCGGCTGGTATTTTCCGACGAGCATGACACCGGACTCTACTCCTGGGACTATCTGTACGACATCGGCATCCACCAGGAGTCACTGTGGAAGACCTATCTCGAGCGCCTGGCTGCGGCCGGGATCACGCGCAAGGAACTGTCATGAGTGACAACACCACGCATTTCGGCTTTGAAACCGTCGCCGAACACGAAAAGGCGAAGAAAGTCGGCGAAGTCTTTCACTCGGTCGCGCGCAAGTACGACCTGATGAACGATGTCATGTCCGCCGGGCTGCACCGGTTGTGGAAGCACTTCACCGTCGACACCAGCGGTGTACGGCCCGGACAGCGCGTGCTGGACATTGCCGGCGGCAGCGGCGATCTGTCGCGCCTGTTCGCCAAAAAGGTCGGCGGCAGCGGCCAGGTTGTGCTCACCGACATCAACGCCTCCATGCTGGCGGTCGGCCGAGACCGCATGATCGATCAGGGCCTGCCGGTCCCGGCGACGCAATGCGATGCGGAGAAACTCCCCTTTCCTTCGAATTACTTTGACTGCGTCAGTGTCGCCTTCGGCCTGCGCAACATGACCCACAAGGAAATCGCGCTGAAGGAAATGCTGCGCGTCCTGAAACCCGGCGGCAAGTTGCTGGTGCTGGAATTCTCCCGCGTCTGGAAACCTTTGCAGCCGGCATATGACGCCTATTCATTCAAGTTACTGCCGGTCATGGGCAAGCTGCTGGCGCAGGATGCCGACAGTTACCGCTATCTCGCCGAGTCGATCCGCATGCATCCGGACCAGGAAACACTGAAACAGATGATGCTGGATGCCGGCTTCGGCAAGGTTGACTACACCAACCTGACCGGCGGCGTAGTTGCGTTGCACAAGGGCTACAAGTTTTGAAGTTGACCGCCGCCGCGTTGAATCACCTGCTGCGTCAGAATCCTTGGGCAGCCGAACGACTGCGCCCGTTCGCCGGCAAAACGATTCGACTGCAGGTGCCGCCGTTGCAGACCACTCTGACGCTGGATGGCGCCGGTGAATGCGTGGCGGCAGCGCCGGACGCTCCCATCGATGCAGAAATCCTGGTGCCAGCCAGCGCCGCGTTGCGCCTACTGGCGAATCCATCGTCCGCCATGACTTTAGCGACTTTACAGGGCGATATGGATCTCGCCACGACGTTCGGCAAGGTGTTGCAACAAATACGCTGGGATTTCGAGGAAGACCTCAGCCGCGTGGTAGGTGACATTCCGGCGCATCAGCTCACGCAAACGGGCGCGCGCGTCCGGCAGGAGCTTTCCCGCCAGGCACTGTCACTGGCGGGTATGTTCGCAGAGTACTGGCTGGAAGAAGAGCCACTGATCGCCAAGCGCGTCCATCTCGAACGCTTTTCCAGCGCGATCGACGCCCTGCGTGATGATGCGGAGCGTCTGGAAAAACGGTTGGAAAAGCTGGAGCAGGCACGCCGATGCGACTGATGCGGCTGCTCAAAATCGTGCTCACCGGCCTGCGTTTCGGCCTGGACGAATTCATTCTGGGCCACGCCCGCCTTCGCATCCTGCATCACACGGTGCGCGCCCTGCTGTTCTGGCGCCACTTTACCCAGCAGCGCGGCGTGCGCCTGCGCCGCGCGCTGGAAACGCTGGGGCCTATCTTCGTCAAATTCGGGCAGATGCTCTCTACCCGGCGCGACCTGATTCCGCTGGATATCGCCGACGAACTGGCTAAACTCCAGGACCAGGTTCCGCCGTTTTCGAGCGCGCAAGTCCATGAGATTTTGCAGCAGGCCTATGCCCAGCCGCTGGCATCGGTTTTTTCCAGCTTCGAGGACACACCGGTCGCCAGCGCCTCGGTCGCGCAGGTGCATTTCGCCACACTGCTGGACGGCACCCCGGTCGCCGTCAAGGTGCTGCGCCCTGGAATCGCCAATGTCATCGAGAAAGACCTCGCCCTGCTCGATAGCGCCGCCTGGCTGCTGGAACGTTTGTGGTCGGACGGCAAGCGCCTCAAGCCGCGTGAAGTCGTCGCGGAATTCTCCCGCCACCTTCACGACGAATTGGACCTGATGCTGGAGGCAGCCAACTGCAGTCAGCTGCGCCGCAACTTTGTCGACGAACGTCTGTTGCTGGTCCCGGAGGTGCACTGGGACTGGTGTCGTGAACAGGTGATGGTCATGCAGCGCATGCACGGCACGCCGATCAGCCAGGTGGGGCGTCTGCGCGAACTGGGGGTCGATATCCCCCGACTAGCCCGCGACGGTGTAGAGATTTTCTTCACCCAAGTGTTCCGCGACGGATTCTTTCATGCCGACATGCACCCCGGCAACATCCAGGTGGCGGATAACGGACGGTACATCGCGCTCGATTTCGGGATCATGGGTACCCTGAACGAGATCGACAAACAGTATCTGGCACGCAATTTCCTGGCTTTCTTCCGACGCGATTATCGCGAGGTCGCCCGCGCCCACATCGAGTCAGGCTGGGCGCCCAAGGACACCCCTGCCGAAGCCTTCGAGAACGCGATCCGCGCGGTGTGTGAGCCGGTGTTCGACAAGCCGCTCAAGGACATTTCCTTCGGACGCACCCTGCTGCGTCTGTTCCAGACCTCGCGCCGCTTCGGCGTAGAGATTCAGCCACAACTGGTCATGCTGCAGAAAACCCTGCTGAACATCGAAGGTCTGGGCCGCGAACTGGACCCGGAACTGGATTTATGGAAAACCGCGAAGCCCTACCTGGAGCGCTGGATGAGCGAGCAGATGGGCTGGCGCAGCATCGTGGAGAACCTGCAGAAGGAGGCGCCACACTGGGGTCGCATCCTGCCGCAGCTGCCGCGCCTGCTCAACGAGCAACTGGTGCGCAACGATGCAGCCGCGCTTCGCACGCAACTCGACCAACTCGTCATTGCCCAGCGATATCGCAACCGCATGCTTGCAGCGATCGCTGTCGGGATCGGCTTTGTCGTGTTGCTGCAGGCCATCGGCTTCATGCTGCTGACGATGGGCTGGAACCCCTTGAACTAAGCGCGGCTTAATGTGCCGGAGGATTGGCACCGACGATCTGCATGACCTTGTCGACGTCCATCCGCAATAATTCCCCGATATCGCGATAGTCGTCCGGCAACGCAGCATCATCCCAGCCGTTCGCGGAGTGTCGCGCCAGGTTCATCGCCAGCAGCACGTTACGTACCCGCGTATTTTGCGACATTGCCGGGTCGGTCAACTGCTGCAACAGATGCGGCAAGTGCCACTCCACCTGTACCATGCGCTGCAAATCCAGCCCTTTGAAGCCCAACACCTGCTCCTGCACCGCAGCACTGCGGAGGGTTCGATCGGCCTCCATGCGGTCGTGGATTTCCAACATCGCATGAGGATGAAAGCACCACATCAGCATTTCGGTAAGATACGCCATCAGCGCGGCAATCCGCACTTCTTCCGCCCGCAGGTCATGCAACAGCAACGCCCAGTCGAAGGCATAGTGCGCCGCGCGCTGCGCACGGCGCACGGTGCGCAGCATATTGAGCAGTGCCTTGGGGTGATCGTGCAGGACGTCTTCCACGATCGGGGACGCGGGAATGGCGTTGAAGAAGATGTTCAGGCCCATCATCATGATGGCCTGCTCCACCTGCACCAACTCGCCAGTCTGGCTGGCCCGCTTGTGCTCCTGGAGATAGCGCAGCAGCTTGAGCGTCATCATCGGATCACTGGCCACCAGCGCCGCGATGCTACGCGCGTTGAGATGATCCTCATCGGCACGCAGCCGCTCGAGTTCGCGTGCGGTGTGCCGGAGCACAGGAATCTCCGCATCGCTCAGGTAACTCACCCATCCGGCCATATTCTGCGGTAGCTGCATGCAACGCCCCTCTTTGAGATCGATCATCCCGATGGCTCCGATTGTACCCAAGCAAAGTAGCGCTTGCTAGAATAGCCCGTCGTTACTTCATCACTGATATCGTCGTGCTGCTCTGGTTCGTCATCCTCTACCTCATGATTTCCGTCGGCATCGGCCTGTGGGCCGCGACGCGTGTGCACAGCGCCAAGGATTTCGCCGTCGCCGGCCGCAGCCTGCCGTTACCCGTCGTCACGGCCACGGTATTTGCCACCTGGTTCGGTGCGGAGGCCATTTTTGGCATTCCCGCCACCTTTGTGCAGGAAGGTCTGGGCGGCGTGGTCGCCGACCCGTTCGGCTCCAGCATGTGCCTGATCCTGGCCGGCTTGTTCTTCTCGACGCAACTCTACAAGCTCAATATTCTGACCTTGGGCGACTTCTACCGCATGCGCTATAACCGCACGGTCGAGGTCATCACCACCATCTGCATCGTGTTGTCCTACCTGGGCTGGGTGGCCGCGCAAATCAAGGCTCTGGGGCTGATCTTCAACGTTGTCACGCACGGCGCTATGAGCCAGGAAGCGGGGATGATCCTCGGCGCGGCCATCGTGCTCACCTACACCACTTTCGGCGGCATGTTCTCAGTGGCTTTCCTCGACTTCGTGCAGATGATGGTGAGCATGGGCGGTCTCCTCTTCATCGGCTGGACCATCAGCGGCATGACCGGCGGCGTCGCGCCCGTCATCGAGCAGGCTTCTCAGGCGGGCAAGCTGGAATTCTTCCCCAAGGGCGGCGACCCTTGGCTGTGGGTCACGTTTCTGGGCGCATGGCTGACCATGATGCTGGGTTCGATCCCGCAGCAGGATGTCTTCCAACGCATCACCTCAGCGAAGAGCGCCAAGGTCGCCGTCTGGGGCTCGGTACTGGGCGCTTCGATCTATTTTTGCTTCACCTTCGTGCCTATGTTCATCGCCTACGCCGCCACCCTGCTAGAGCCGGACAAATTCGCGAAGATCATCGCGCAGGATTCCCAACTGGTGCTACCCACCCTGGTCATGCAGTCTATGCCGTTATTCGCTCAGGTATTGTTCTTCGGTGCAGTCCTGTCGGCCATCATGAGCTGCTCCTCCGCCACCCTGCTCGCTCCCTCGGTGTCCTTCGCCGAAAACGTGGTGAAGGGATTCTTCCCACACATGGGCGACCACGCCTTCCTCAAGGTCATGCGTGGCTGTCTGGTCGGCTTTACCCTCCTGGTACTGTCGTTCGCGCTCAATTCGGAATCGAGCATATTCGAAATGGTGGAACAGGCCTACAAAGTCACCTTGGCCGGGGCATTCGTGCCACTGGTGTTCGGCGCCTTCTGGAAGCGGGCCACCACGCAGGGGGCACTGATGGCGACCATCGGTGGGCTGCTGTCGTGGATATTGATCGAAACCATGATCGGCGAGGACCACAGCCTGATTCCGCCACAGTTGATCGGACTCGCAGTATCCGCGGTCGGCATGGTCGTCGGATCGCTGCTACCGCAATGGGTGGGACACAAGCAGCCACACCCAGCGGGGTTCCTGCACGAACATGCGGCGACCACACACACCGCGACGCCGCATCATCCTCACCACTAACCGCTGATCAACGTTGGCAGATGGGGCAGTAAAAGGTCGAGCGCTGGCCTTGCCTGAGTTGCTGGATCGGATTGCCGCAGACGCGACAGGGCTGGCCGGTGCGGCCATAAACGAAATACTGCTGCTGGAAATAACCGGGGTTGCCATCCGCACCGAAGAAATCGCGCAGACTGCTACCGCCGGCCTTGAGCGCATCCTGCAGGGTTTGCCGGATTTCCTCAACCAGGCGATCGCAGCGCGGCCGACTCAACTTGCCGGCCGGCAATCTGGGGTTGATTCTGGCGCGAAACAGCGACTCGCTAGCGTAGATATTCCCGACGCCCACCACCAGATGGGCATCCATGATGACCTGCTTGATAGGGGCGGTACGGCTACGCGTCTCGCGATACAGCAAAGCGCCATCGAACGCCGCCTCCAGGGGCTCGACCCCGAGTGAGGCCAACAGCGGATGTGCGAACGGATCACCTGTTGCCCACAGTACGGCACCAAAACGACGCGGGTCACGTAGCCGGATCACGGCACCGCTCTCGAGGCCGAGATCAAAATGGTCGTGTTTGCCGGGCGGCTCATCCTGCGCGAGATGGCACAACCGGCCCGACATGCCGAGATGCAGGATCAGTGTGCCGTGATCGAAATGGACCAGCAGGTATTTAGCGCGACGGGAGAGACTGCGTACTGCCTGCCCCGTGAGCAGTTCCGGAAGATTGTCCGGCACCGGCCAGCGCATGGCCGGGTTGCGCACCACCACGCGGGCGATGCGCTGCCCTGTCATGGGCCCCGCCAGCCCGCGCAGGGTGGTCTCGACCTCGGGCAGTTCAGGCATGCGACTTGCCCGCGGTTAAGGCTTGGCTGCCGAGACCGGCGGATTGAGGATCTGGAAACCGACGTCCTGCGGGAAGTGATAGCGCAATCCTTCATCCGGGCGCGCCAGAATCAGTTCCGGGGACTCGCTTTCCTTGTCGAAATGCAGGGTCTTGCCGTTCTGCAGTTTGATCTCGAAGGACGGATATTTCTTGCGATGATCGGGCTGATACGGCTCGACCGACATCGCGATCAGCGTGCCCCAACTGTCGGCAAACCAGCCCTTGAGCTCATCCTGCTTGGTGGTGGTATTGGGGCGTGTCACGGTCCATTTCCCCTTTTCCAGCGCCATGCGCAACCCACCGCCCTCTTCCCATTGCTCCAGACGGGAGAAATCGAAACCGGCAATCTGCTCATCCGCGGCCAGCAGGGTCTTGTCCAGCATCTCGACGACTTGGATCGTCGCGGCTTCGGAATACTTGCTGTCGATGAGGTAGACCGAATTGCGGAACCCCACGTACTGCTTACCGCTCACCGGATTGAAGGTCCCGAACAGGAACTCCTCGGCATCCAGTTTCAGCTTGAGCGCCGGATGGTCGAGACCATATCGCGTCAGATCAGTCGCATCGAACTTGTCGACGCTCTCGGCGCGCACAATGGACAGCACGCGTTCCACCGCGGCAACGTCGGCACGCGCCTTGTAGGGCTGCGAAAGCCACCAGCGCCCGTCATGTTTTTCGAGCGTGACCGGGTTTTTGGCAGTCGCTTCGACGCTGATCCGGGCAAACGTGTCCGAATTCAGCTCGGACAGCGTCACCGTCGCACGCTGGGGTTGCGGTTTTTCCGGCATGAACTTCAGTGCGAGGCCGATGCCGGCCACCAGCAACAGCAGGACGAGGTTGACGATCCAGCGGGATTTCATCGCGTACGTCTCCTGCGCCAGATCACGATACCGGTGATCAGGAAGGCGATCGGCAGCACGATCAGGAAGCCTCCGAAAATCACTGGCCCTGCGACACTGGAAATGGTGACCGACACATCCTTCATCAGATTAGGCTGAATCGCGATCAGATTATCGTCACCCGCCAGCCAGTTCACCATATTCAGGCCCAGCGTGAGGTTACCGCCATTGGCAATGAAACTATTGGAGATAAAGTTGCCGTTACCCACCACGATCACGCGCTGGGTGATGCGCTCCGCCTTGCGTTCCATGGCCACCGCGATATTGATCGGGCCCGGCACGTCGCGCTTGTTGTCGAAATCGACCTTGCCGTCGAGCTTGCCGGTTTCGATCCAGCCGTTGTGCGCCACGGACACGAGACGGGTCACCTGCCAATCGCCCATGGTGTCCTTGATTTCGATCTGGCGCGCTTCCGGGAACAGCGTCAGCAGGTTGAATTCCTTGGTGACCGGGTGCTCGGTGTACTGGCGGCCGATGACCGTCTTGGGGTCGATGCCATTCTGGGCCGACGTCGGGTCGACGACCACGCCCGGGGTCAGTACGACACCCAGATATTCAGCCAGCGGCTGCAGGCCGTGCAGCGACTCCTGATCGATCAGCCACATCAGGTTGCCGCCGGAGGCGACGTATTTGACGATCTTGTTGACCTCGGCTTCGGACACATCCACCTGCGGTCCAGCGATCACCAGCATCGCGCCGTTGCGCGGCACATCCGGCGCCACGGTCAGGTCAGGGTTGTGCAACTTGAAGCCTTTGGTGCCCAACTGATGGCCGAATTCACCCAGATCGTGATTCTTTTCCCCGATCAGGCTGCGCTCGCCGTGGCCGTCCAGATACATCACGGCGCGCGTCTGCGATCGCGCCAGACGCACCAGCAGGTTGGTCAGATCACGTTCGGTATAGGCCGGCACCAGGTTTTCGGTGCGCTTCTGATATTCCACCACCAGTTCGCCATCAGCGCGGATACCGGCTTCCTGCGCCCGCTTTGGCTCCTTGGCCGAGTTGACGAAAGTGAGATGGATATCAGGCTTCGTGCGCTGATAACGCGCCACGAAATCATGGATCAGCCGCTTGCGGTCTGCATCGTCATTCTCGACGAAAGCCGTGATATTGATGGCACCCTTAATGTTCTTGACGACCTTGGCACTGCCCTCGGTCAACTGGTTACGTGCCGTTTGCGTGACATCCTTCTCCAGATGAAAGCGGTTGGTCACGTAGCCGATCAGGCCCATCAGGGTCAGGAACAGGACGACGAACATCCAGTTTTGTACAAAAATCTGAAGGCGAAGTTTACGGTTGATTTTCATGATTCAAGGTTATCCGCGCAGACGATCCGCATCCAACCGGCGCACAGTCAGCACCAGGAACGTTGCGGCAAACAGGATGAAATAGGCGATATCTGCGGTATTCAGCATGCCATTCGAGAGTGGTTCAAAGTGCCCCATCAGGGAAAAGTAATTCAACGGGCTATCAGGGTCGGCGGCAAAACTGTTGATGATGATCAGCCCCAACAGCGCGATAAAGCTCAGAATGGAGGCAATGATGGGCTGCTGGGTCAGGCTGGACATAAAAATCCCCAGTGCCGAGAACGCAGCAGCCATCAGCCACATGCCTAACGCGTTGGTCAGCACGTGCGCGTTGTCGAGATCAGTCGCAACGTTCATCGATAACGTCATGGCCAGCAGCAGCCCGACGACGACACTCATGAACACCATGACGCCGACAAATTTTCCCAGAACGATTTCAAGCAGCGAAACCGGTGCGCTCATCAAAAACACCAGCGTCTGGCTCTTGCGCTCCTCGGCGATCAACCGCATGGTTAACAACGGCACCGCCGTTAGCAGCACCAGCACCGCCACACCAAATACCTGTGGCACGACGAACGCGGTAAACCCGATACGCTGTTCAGGGGGCATGGCGCCTTGCATCGCTTGAAAATACCGATCGACGCCATTTGCGAAGAACAGGCCCAGCAAGACCTGCAGCAAGGCAAGGATCACCCAGGCCATCGGTGAGGCGAACAAGCTGCGCAACTCTTTGCCAGCAACCGTCAATATCATTTTCATACAGATTCTTCCATTTGCGTGAGTTGCAGGAACACGTCTTCCAGCGAGGCGACGTCAGGCGCAACCTGATACAGTCCCCAATCGTTCGCCACGGCCGCCTGCACCAGCGTCTCGGCCACCGTGTCACCCGGCTGTCCGGCGAAACGTACGCGCAGCAGGCTATCAGCAGCGGCCACCTCGGCCACGCCGGGCAGCGCCAGCAGCACGTCATGCGGTGGCGCACGACGCAGCCCCAGCATCAGGCAGTCACTCTCGCGGCTCTTCTTCAGCGCGTCAATCTCGCCGCTGAACACCAGTTGGCCCTGATGGATGATCTGGACGTGGTCGCAGACCATTTCCACCTCCGGCAGAATGTGCGTGGACAGGATCACGCTGTGCTCACCGCCCAGTTCCTTGATCAGTGCGCGGATATCCTTGATCTGGATCGGGTCCAGACCGCGGGTCGGCTCGTCCAGCACCACCACCATCGGGCTATGGATGATCGCCTGTGCGATCCCCACGCGCTGCTGGTAACCGGTGGACAGGTTTTCGCACAGGCGCTTGCCCATCTCGGTCAGACCGGTACGTTCCTTGACGTGATCCACGGCGCGCTTGACCTTGCTGCGCGCGACGCCATGCATGCGCGCAGCAAGCGCGAGCATCTCGTCGACGGTCAGCTCCTTGTATAAAGGTGGGTTTTCGGGCAGGTACCCAATCAGCGCCTTCGCGTCCTTGGGCTGATCGAGAATATCGATACCGCAAATCCTGACGCTGCCCGAAGTGGGCGCAAGATTTCCGGTCAACATTTTCATCGTGGTCGATTTACCCGCGCCATTGGGGCCAAGAAACCCCAACACCTGCCCCTTGTTCAGGCTGAAGCTGACGTCGCGAACGACCTTGTTGGTGCCGTAGGATCGCGACAATTCGCTCACTTCAACGGTTACAGTATTCATGAAAATTAGACACTCTAATTAGGGGGGAAGCTAAACTAAAAGATATGCCCTGCGTTTGTCAACCTTACCGCAGGGCAATCATTCAGGAATTCAATTCTGGAAAAGCAACGCCTTGATTCTGAGCCACCAGGAGAAGCTCCTGGTGGAGGTTACTTTTTTGCTGCGGGACTCGCCAGGCCATCCAGTCCGGATTTCACATATTGGTTCACCGCATTCAGCGCGGACTGGTCATCCATCCCCTTGGGCGGCTCGTTGGTGGTATCAGCGCGATAGTATCGCGCCATCCAGCTGACGCGCACCCCCGACCCCTCCGGCTTCAACTTGATACGGCCCGTCAAGGAACTGACCGGCAGAGCCTTGATATCCGGATTTCCGGCCAGGCGATAAGAGATCGACATTTCCTCGACGAGGACTTCGTCGAATTCTTCGTTCAGCTTGGCGCCATTCTTCAAAGTCAGCTCGCGCTTTTTGGCATCGGAAGACTGGCAGTCCGCCACATCCGGGTGCCATTGTCGTATGGCGCATGGCTCGCTCAGCAGTTTCCAGACAGTCTCGGCAGGGGCCTGTACCAATAGCGTCTGATCTGTTTTCTGGGGCGTTGGCCCATGCGCGCAAACCGGAGTGGCCAGGACCAGCAAAAACCAGGGATACAGCAATTTCATGAACGTCTCCTTATGATCAAGTGTGTCTTCAAATACCGCAGGAAAGCGGGGGGGGTGAAATAGAGCAGGATCAGGGCGAAACCGGGGAGCGCGAACGCCATGCGCAGGTCGACCTGCGTCTTGCGCCACGTCGCCATACGATGGCTGTGCATCCACTGCCGCATCACTCCGGCGTCTTCCAGGCGGGCATATTCCAGCCCCGTCGCACGCGACAAACGCCGCAAATTCTCCTCGTCCAGCCCTGAAAGGTGCGCCGAAGAAAGCGCACTGTTGCCTGGCCCATGACCAGCGTTCCGGTCATGCTGCCCTTGCTCCATGGCCAGCACGGACAAGGTCTCCGCCATGCCGAAATTGCCGAACCGCATCACTTCTTCCTGAGTCCAGTATCCACCGATCTCGTTCCGTTCATCCAGCTTGGGAATCGGGCTCTGCTCGGTTTTGCCAGCCCCGAGGATAACCCCCGCAACCCGACCCGGCTTTCCCGAAAAAACAGGCATGTACCTCGGATTTGCCGGCGGGGCCTGGTGACCATCGGTGATATACATCAAGCGGGTATCCGGTCCAAGTCGGGATGACACATCGATCGCGCTGAACAAGCCATGCGTAATAAAAGAGTCTGCCGCCCACGCCATCCGCCAATCCATCCGACCGACGATCTCGTCCAGGGAGGCGTAGTGCCGGCAGACTTCCAGCGGCTTGACGACCATGAGCGTCTGGCGCTCGGTAAACATCCCCAACGCAACCCGAGAGCCACAAGGCAGCCCACGCAACGCGTTCCGCACGGTTCGCTTCGCGTATTCGAGTCGGCTCACGTGACGCCCATCGAGACTGTAATCCCGCACGTTCATGCTTTGCGTGATGTCAATGACGATAAACCAGTCGGACACCCTGCTCGGAAGTACGGCCTGCGGATGCAGCAAACTCAGCGTCAACAGCAGGAAGGCCGCGGGCAGTATCAAGGCCTGCCTGCGCTCGCCTGTGCGCAGGCCTCTCCACCACGAAAGCATCAAGGCATTCCTCTCGGATTACCCGGCATGGCTGGCCATCCGGTTGGATCCTGATCCTGCTTGAGGTTCTCGTCCTCGTAACGTTGCGGCCCCTGCATCGCGTAGGTGGAAGGTGCCAGCCGCAATGCTAGCTGATAGTTATACTTCGCCTCGGACCAGTCCGGTTGCAGACGCAACGCTTTTTGATAGCTCTCCTTGGCCAGGGCCACCAGAGGGCCCGCCTCATCCCAGGCGGAGATTCCCCGGGTTTCCAGCAGTTTGATGGCTTCTGCCAGATACAGATTGCCGGTATTGAAATGTGCGGCATTCCGTAATGCCGGTTCATCCATCGCGGCAACGCTCACGTAGGTTTCCAGTGCCTTGTCGGTCATGCCGTGACGATAGTAATACCGGGCATTCGCAAATTGCACATAGGGCGAACGCCCCTTGCCCGGCACGTCCTGGGCCAACTGTTGCTGGTACTCACGCGCCTGCTGAAACTGGCTCAGGGACCACCCCAACCCCGCCAGGGCCGATATCAGCACCAGCACCACCCATGGGTACATCCTCATACGGCGCGCCATTCCGTGACCTCCATTCGCTGCAATGCCATCAACACCCCGATACCAAGCCAGGCCAGGAGGTAGAACCACACACTGATATCGTCCCGCGCCTGCGCCTCAAGGAAACGCGTCGGTTTGTTTTGCATCCGGGCAATGTCCGCGACAGCGGCCTTGACCGCCTGCGGGCTTTCCGCCTCATATACATGGTATCCAGTGACCAAGGACTGGAAATAGCGATGCAGCGCGTACTCGGGATAGGCATTGACACTTTCGCCTTCCGGAGGGGCCTCCAGTCCGACACCATTTGCCGAACGCAGATAAATCCAGTACAGCGAAACGTCATGGCGCCGGAACATGGCGCGCAGCATATCCTGCGTCTTGCCATCGAGATGCGCACCACCGTCGGAAACCAGCAGGATGGCTCTTGCTCCGGTCACCGGTTTGCCCTCGAAATAATCCAGCGCCATTCCCAGCCCCCTTGCCACCGCGGTAAACCCCATCCCCCCCGCCTCTGTGGCGTCGAGTGCGGAAAGGACCACCGCCCGATCCGTGGAAAGCGGTGCGGCGAACACCGGAGACGTGCTGAATGACACCATGCCGACCATGTTGTCACTGCCTTGACGCACGAAGTCCTTGAGCACGGAGCGAGCGGCTTCCACTTTTGATATCGTCTGAGGCTTGTCCCCACCGGCAAAGCTCTCATTCATGCTGGCGCTACGGTCAAGCACCACCATGACCTGCGCGCCCCGGCCAATGCGTTCAACCTTGCGCTCGGCCAGGTAGGGGCCGGCCATGGCGATCGATATCGCAAGCAAGGTGAGTGCGCCGGCAAAACGCCAGATCCTCATAACCCAGCGAGACACCCCATCCTCAGGCAGCATGGCAACGAAGGGGAACGCAAAAGCGCTCTGCCCCCGCGTCAGCAATGGCAACACTGCCACAATCGCTGCGAGCAGCCACATCGGCGCCTGGAAGTGCAAATGCGCAAACGACATTACGCCATCTCCCGGTTGGACAACCGGCACGCCAGCCGCTCGATCGCCTTGAGATCATGCGCGGGTTGTGCGCCGGCAAAAAAAACCTGCTGGAGATCCTGGTAGAACGCGCGGGTTTCTTCGGCCAGGGGTTCCATCTGCGGATGCCTCGAAAACAGGGTGCCAAGTTGCTCGTGGCTCACCGCGTACCCTGCGAAGTCATCGTAAGCACGAGATAACCGCTGCATGGCGGCCCTGGCCTCCTCCTTGCGTCGGCGCATGCCGCGAATCTCCCTGGCCGCAGCCCTGAAGTGCAAGGGGAACTTGCGCGCGAACAGCCAGCCGTAACCATAGCTAAAGTACAACCCCGCCAGCAGCAGCCCGAACAGACTTCCTCCCAGTGCGAACCATGCCGGTCGTAGCGACATGGCGGGAGGGAGCACGTCGGGGAAGGGTTGCACGGAGGCCTTGTCCATTTTGGCCGGGAGCAGGGAGGCAACAATCACCTTGCCTGGGGCCACCGGTACCGTGAGCAGTTTCCCCTCCCTGAGGAACTGCAGGTTGAGCGACTTCAGCGGGTAAACGCGCGTATTATCGGCCGCCACGAAAATCTGCCACCACAAGGTAAGGGTGTAGCGTGTACGCGCGCCGGCCTCCTGCGACCGCCAATGCACCTCTCGCAATTCGACCGCATCGACCTGCCCCTTTTCAGGTAAAGACCCGGTATCCAGCCGAAAACCTCGAGGCACCTCGATCACGACCTGCTGTTTCGCCACGCTTCCGATCGTATAGCCTGCCGCCGGGACAACGCTGCGCACGGTGTAGTCTCCCTGCGCCAGCCCCGGATGCGGCCAAAGAACGATACAAAATGCCAACCACCGCTTCCACATCAGCATGTCTCCAGCATATGGCGTGTCAGAAGATCGCCATGGAATACATCATGAACATAAAAAGGGGGCCTGACGCCGTATTCCCTGCATTGGGAGGCAAGCCAGTCCTGACGTTCGGCGTAAGCGTCCCGGATGCGCCGTGCCAGCGCCGGGCGGAGAAAGAGCGAGCGGTCCCCGCCGCCTTCCATGTCGCGCACCCTGGCCCATCCCCAACGGGGCAAATCGATATACTCGGCCCGGTCCCACAGCACGATCGGCACGACGTCATGCATCGAGAGCGATTCCATCACGTCACGCATCAAGTTTTCTTCGAAGTAAAAATCCGATATCAGGAACACCAGTGATCTCGAACGGCGCAACCGCTCGCAGGCTTGCGGCAGGGCGGATGCGCTCGCAACCATGTCCGCACGGACGGCCAGCAATCGCCGACGAATGTCGATCGCGACTGACCGTCGCGTGCTTGGCGGCTCAAACAACTCCATCCGCACGTTGTCATCACAGGCGACCAACCCGAAGGCATCGCCATTCCGCGTCGCCGACCATGCGATCGAAGCGGCAATTTCTGCCGCCAGTTCGTGTTTACGCGCCCCGCCCTCGAAACGCATGGAAGACGAAACATCCACCAGAGCGTAAACGGGGACGGCTCCGCGCTCGTAGTACGTCCTGACCATCAACTGGCGAGGGATGGCTCCCAGACTTGCACGCAGATCGACGCGACGCGGATCCGGTTGATCCAGGAACGGCGTATAGCCGCGAAAATCCACCGCCCCTCCCGAGGTTCTTGTGATGTGCGCACCAGGCCGAGCCGCGTGTACACGCCACCCCAAACGGTAATGGAACTCCTGCGGAAAAAACACCGACACCCCCCTCTCCCGCTACGGAGCTGAAACCTTGCGCAAAACCGCATCCAGGAATAAGGGAGAGATTTCCTCACGCCGTAACTCGTACGCCGGCGTGAAGAAGACTCGATGCCCGACGACATCATGAAAAACCGCCCGGATATCGTCGGGCGTCAGATAATCACGGCCCTCAAGCCATGCCCGGCAGCGCGCGGCCCGCATGAGCATTGCCATGCCGCGCGGACTGGCCCCGCCGGCGATCAGATGACGAACATCCACGCCATCCAGTTGAACGGCGTAAGCCGCCGGGTCACGCAAGGCCCGCCACAAATGGACGGCATAATCCTGAAGCGCCGCCTCCGCACGCACGCCGTTCTGGATTGCCTCGGAGAGAGCGTTCAGCCGCTCGAACGGCATGACGCCAGATGGAAGATTGGCGATCAGGGCATCGACATCATGGAAACGCGGATCGAACATCAGGGCGCGCTGAATCTCGTGGGCCTCTGGTGTCTGGACGGATATCTCCATGAAAAAGCGGTCACGCGCGGCCGCGGGGAGTTCAAATGTTTCCTCGCGCTCCAGACGGTTGCGATCTGCGAAGACCGTCAGATGGGGAAAAACGTATTCTCGATTGAACGCATTCACACGTCCTTCCGCCATCAGCCGCAAGAGCAGCGAGTGCGCCTGCGGTCGCGCCCGGTTGATTTCATTGAAAAAGAATACGGAAAGAGACTCTCCATGACGCAACAACGGCCCGGGGGCCACCGCAGGCTGGCCGTTCTCATCCATGTAGGCATGGTACAAAAGGTCACCAGGCATTAAATCCACTGCTCCCTCAATGCGCTGGTAGTTCCCGCCCAATAGCCTTGCCGCGGCGCGAAGCAAGGTCGTCTTGCCCACGCCCACGTCCCCCTCCAGCAGCACATGTCCGCGAGAAAACACCGCAATCGTCAGTGAGCGTACCGGCGTTTCCAACCCCAGCACGACACTGTTGAGGGCGCGTTCAAATTCCAGTGCGCTTTCGCGCCAGTGAGACAAGTCAATACCGGGAAACGTCATGGTCCGATTCTTCATGGATTAAGAAAGAAAAGGGGCCGACCAGTCAACTTATCGGCCCCGTCTTGCTGTGGCAGGACTACTCGATGTCGTAAACGAACTTGCCAGTAGCCTTGGCGTTTGCGACACGCTTGGCATTGCGCGCGTCCATTGCCTTGATAGACGCCTCCTGCTTGCCGATTTCAACCGGGTCATGCTTGGGGTCATACTTGGAGCCGGCAATCTTGGCCGGATAGCCCGGCTTGGCCTCCCAGCAGTTACCTGCCTCCTTGCAGTTTTGACCGTCATAGGCAAAAGCGGCACTCGATGCGGCCATTGCCCCGGCAATGGCCACCAACGTCATCAGTTGTTTCATGTTATCTCCTGTCGATATGGTTGCTGGTGTGACTGCTATCCTTCGAAGGCCACCAGTAAACGCCGCGAAGGTATTTGCTCAAGACAAACTACTTCTTCCACTTGGCCTTTGCCGGCGGCCCTGAGTAGACGCTGCGCACCCAACTCATGACCTGCAGAATCTCATCCTGTGTCAGATGCCCGCGCTGCGGCCCCATCATGCCTTGCGCCCCGCCGTAGATGGTTTCAAACAGGCCCTTATCCAACGCGTTACCCGGATAAGTCCAGTAGTCGTCATGCAAGGCGGGGCCCAGTTTTCCTTCCGCAAGATGCCCATGGCATCCGGAACATGCGGTGGAGAAAATGGTGTAGCCGTTCTTCACGATATCCGCCTGATCGTTATAAGGATTTTTCCCGGTTTTCTTGAACTGCTTGACTGCGGGAGAGTCCTCGCCCATCTTGTCATTGAAATCAAGCGGCTCACCGCTGATCGTGCCGCGAAAATCCAGGTCAGGAAGCGCTTTCCAGCTTTCATCCTGCACTGCGGAAGGCGTGCCTGCCGCGCTGGGTGTCGCTGCCGGTTCCGCATGACATGCCGTCATGAACGTCGCCAGGAATGCGACGACTGCTACCGCCATTCCATCCTTACGACGCGAATAAAACTTGTTCATCCAACTTCCTCCAGTCGAGCATTGAGTGGTTATTGGCCCACAGCAAGCAGCGGGATACCTTCACGCTTGAGAATGGCCTCAATTTCAGTACGTTTCTCATCGATAGCCCGGTCCAACGCCTCCTTGAGTGCGGCATTGCCCTTGCGCACCCCCATGACGACCGAATACTGCATCGGCACCTTCTCGCCGTTCGACTTGACGGCATCGTCCTTGATCAGCGTCATCTTCAACGGGGATTTGGCATCCCGGACGTATCGCGCAGCCTCGGGAGCCCACAACATCCCGGCATGTATGTGTTTGCTTTCCACATCAGACACCACGCGGGAAGGTTCAACCCGAATGTAGCGATTACGCGTGGACTGGTAATTCTGCAATTCCGTGAAATAGTCGAACATGTCGTCGAAGCGGTCGATCTGCAGCAACATGACTTTGCCCGGGCTGTCCGGCAACACGCCGATCCTGAAATTCCGCTCCTTGAGCAGCGGATCATTCCAGGAGGAAATGTCGATACCACGATCCTCTCGTGTAATGAACACGTAACCGCTCTTGTAATATGGCTTCGTTGCCAGCACGCGCGGATCCCCCGCGTCCAGTCCCAGCAACACATCGCATTTATCCTTGTCCAGAAAATCCCTGACGGCATACCGCGGGTCCTTCCAGAACACGAAGTTGACGTTTCGATGCAACGCACTACCGATCACCCCGGCAATGGCGTTCTCAAACCCCTCTTTCCTTTCGTTGGAGAACGGCATCTCATTCACGCCGGCGCAGACATTCAGATCCGCTGCTGCCGCGTGCAGAGAGAGCAACCCCATCGCACCAAAAACCAGCGCCCGCAGGCGTTGTCCTTTCAACATATTTTTCATTGCGCGTTTCTTCATCCGAATTTAGATCGTTGAAAATCGGGGCAGGACGCACCCGAAGGTGCGTACCCTGCTTGGCTGACACGGGGAGGGTTCCCCCTCCCCGACATCGAGCTGCCTGATTACAGACTGAACACCATCACGCCACCACCCATGTTGGTGTAGTGCTGCAGCTCCTTGAACGCGCCCACGGCACCGAGACCGGCACTCGGATCGGTCAGGTCGAACACCAGGCCAACGCCAGGCCATCCACCTACACCGTAGTTAGTCGCAACGTACTGCTTGCCCTTGAACGCGTAGGTCATCGGAGCCCCGATACCACCAGACGGCATCTTGAACTTCCACAGTTCCTTACCGTTGGTCTTATCCAGCGCCTTGATGTTGCCATCGAGCGTGTTGTACCAAACCAGGCCGCCCTTGGTGTACAGGGTTCCACCCCACACCGAGAACTTCTCCCACTTGGTCCACTTCTCCTTGCCGTTCGTCAGATCGAAGGCACGGACCTGGCCCATTTCGGTCTTGCTCGGACCATTCGGGCCGGGGTACATCGCCAGCGTTGCACCGACGAAGAACTGACCGGCACGGTACGGGAGCATGAACGGCTCCCAATCCATACAGATATGGTTCAGACCTGCAAACAGGGTGCGGGACTCAGGATCATAGGCATCGACGCCCTGGTTATGGAAGCCCATGGCGGACGGGCAGATATTCGTGCCCTTGTGGTCCATGCGCGTCGAGAACTCAGGATCGCGAACAGGCACGCCGGTCTTCATATCCACCTTCTTGAATACGTTAACAGCCGGGTCGACCTTCTCGGCCACGAGGAGGTTGCCGTTGTCGCGATTCAACGTATACAGGATGCCGTTACGGTCGATATGGCTCAGCAGCGGAGTCATTTTTCCGTTCACAGGCTGGTCGGTCAGCACCATCTGGTTGACGCCAGCAAAATCCCACTCATCGTGCGGAGTCTTCTGGTAACCCCACTTGGCTGCGCCGGTGTTCACGTCGCGCGCCCAGATCGTCATGGTCCACTTGTTGTCGCCCGGACGCATGGTCTCGTTCCACGGAGCGGGGTTGCCGGATCCGTAGTACACCAGATCCAGCTTGGGATCATAGGCATACCAACCCCAGTTGGTACCGCCGCCGATTTTCCAGGCATCCCCTTCCCAGGTCTTGGTCCCGAGACCGAACTGACCGTAGTGCGGGTTACTTTCATTGAAGTTCTTCGCCAGGTTGACGTCATTATCCGGACCGGTGGCATACGCACGCCATTCCAGTTCGCCGGTCTTGATGTTGTAGGCATCCAGCTTGCCGCGCACGCCGAGTTCAGCCCCGGAGCAACCGATCAGCACCTTATCCTTGACAACGAAAGGCGCCTGGGTCAGCGTTTGCCCCACCTTGGGGTCGCACACCTCAACCTTCCAGTTTTCCTTGCCAGTCTTGGCATCCAGCGCCAGCAGATGGCCATCCGCCTGCTTCTTGATAATCTGGCCCGCACCATAAGCCACACCACGGTCCACGATGTCGCAACACATGACAGACTTAACGGAGGCATCCTGCTTCGGCTTGTGCGACCAGACGATTTTGTTCGGATCGTTCAAGTTGACCGCAAAGGTGTCATTCGGGAATGATGAATGGATGTACATCATGTCGCCGATCACCAGCGGCGCGCCTTCATGACCGTGAAGACGCCCGGTAGAAAACGACCAGGAAGCCTTGACATTCTTGACGTTGGCACGATTGATCTGTGACAGATTGCTGTTATGCTGGCCGTAGTAATTACCCGTCTGCAGCGCCCACTGATTGGGATCCAGCTGACGCTTGCTCAGCTCCTCATCCGCCATTGCCACTTGCGACGCCGCAATGACGAACAGACTGCTGACTGCCGCACCGATGCCGGTGATGGCTATTTTGCGTTTCATATTCATCTCCTGTTTGGATTAATTTCATACTCCCTGCCGGAGAGCTTCCCCGGACACTCCGAAGTGTCAGCCCACCGAAGTTGCCGGAAAAGTGAAAAATTCACCCTTACGCTGGAAATACTTCACCGAATCAAAAACCAGGAAACACACCACCGAACACCTTTGAAATTGGGAATAATTCACTTCCCGTCGGCGGCCTTCGTAAAGATAATCGCGCCCACCATGAATATTTCCACCAACCGTCCCTTAAAGCTGTGGCAGTCCCTGAGTCCGGCCTTGCAGGATTTGCTCGTTTGCATCGCAATCGTGATTTCCGCGACCATCGCTTCCATTGCCACCGATGTTGCTGAACGCTTCACGACATGGTCTGAGCAGTATGAACATCTTCAAGTCGATGAACTTCCTATCATCCTGCTCGTAATCGCCATCACGTCGACGTGGTTTGCCACAAGGAGAATGCGGGAACTCAGGGAAGAAATCGTCAGGAGAGTGGCGGCAGAAGAACAACTGCGCGAGACGACGCATTTATACAAGTCATTGTTCGAGGACGGACTGACGGGCAACTTTCTGGCAACAGACCAGGGCGAACTGCTGTTGTGCAACGATGCATTCATGGGGATGGCTGGCAGAAAATGTGACGAGTTGAATCTCGCAGAAGCCCTGAGCGGACTATGGGACACCCTGACGGCCCGCCTGGATCACGAGAGAATTGTCGAGTACCCGAATCTCTCGGTCACTAGGCCAGACGGTGCGCCGTGGATAGTCAGCGCGCGTTTTACCAAAACATCGTGGCGATTCTCGTCCTGCGACAAAGCCATCTGCGGATATTTTGCAGACATCACCGAGCAATTTCTGGCAGAAAAAGAACTATCCAACTTGCTGCGCGAGAACCGCGAATTGAATCAGCATGCCATGCAAGTCCAGGAGCTGGAGCGCCGGCGGATTTCGCAGGAACTTCACGACGACATGGGGCAATATCTGACTGCGATCAGACTGGACGCCGCAGCATTGCAGACCAACGAGAACCCTGCCACTTCGATACACGCACGGCGCATTGCTTCAAATGCGGAGCATATCCACCATACCGTCAAAACCATGATCACACGGCTCAGGCCCGTGCCACTGGATCAGCACGGACTACCCGACGCGTTGTCGCACATGGTGCGCGAATGGGGAAGCCAGAACAAGGCAACCGTGTGCCATTTAATCGCCGAAGATCTGCAGGCACACCCGGTCCCGGATAACATCAGAATCGCGACCTATCGCATCGTACAAGAGGCACTCACCAATATTGCCCGTCATGCCAACGCATCCAACGTCGTGATCGACGTCCACCTTGGCAACACGCCCGGACAAGATCATATTGCAATCGCAATTATTGATGATGGCTGCGGAATCAAGCATGACCCGAATAAGAAAAGCTTCGGCTTGATCGGCATGCGCGAACGCGCTGAATCTGCTGGGGGATCATTCAAGATCAGCAGCAAACAAGGCAGTGGGGTTCGAATCTACGTTCAACTACCGTTCTCCACTCCCGCCCTATCCAGCCATCCCTCTCACGGAGTCTGACCATTATGAATGCCACCATCATCATTGCTGACGACCACGCCGTTGTAAGACAGGGGCTATGTACCTTTCTGGAACACTCCGGCTACAAAGTGATTGCAGAGGCAGAAAGTGGCGAGCAAGCGTGTCAGGCATGGCAAGAGCATCCCGCTGACCTGCTATTGCTCGATCTGGACATGCCCGGCATCGGCGGAATGGAAGCGCTGCGGCGGATCAAGGCAAGACATAAAACCGCCAAGGTACTGGTATTCAGCATGTTCGAGGATACAGCGCATGCCAGCCAAGCCTTACAGGCCGGCGCAAGGGGGTATGTCGTCAAATCCGACACCCCGGACATGCTTCTGGAAGCCGTGCGCACCGTTCTCAAAGGGGACCGATTTATCGGACATGGTGTAGCACAGCAGATGGCGGTCGAAAGACTGTCCGGCGATGCGCCCCTGAGTTCGCTTTCCGCGCGAGAATTCGAGGTATTCACCCGTCTTGCCAGCGGAATGCCGCTACCAGACATCGCAGAACAACTGCACATCGGATACAAGTCTGCCGCCAACATTCAAACCCAAATAAAGCAAAAGCTGAATGTCAAAACCACGGCACAGCTGATCCATCTCGCATTTCGTCATGGGATCACGCCAAAATGGGAAGAAAATCCCGCATCCCAGTGAATCATTCACTACCGCCCTCCTCGCGATAAGCAGATGATGGAGCCCGTATGCGTAGCGTTCCTTGATTTCGTAGCGTGTACTCTCCATAGCGTTTCTCGTGACTCCATCGCGAGAAAGCATCATTGACAGACCGGCATTCTTCGCCGGTCTTTTTTTGCACATTGGAAATTCAACCCCGAAACAGCTATCCTAGCAAGCTATCGAACTTGCTCTCGGAAATCAGGACTAACCCCCCAACAGCATTGAGGGAGTCATCGCGTATCATGGCATTCAGCAGCAGATTTAAGCTTATCCCAATCGTCACAGCATTACTGTTCAGCAGCTGTCTCGGCGCCCACGCGCAAGACAGTCCATCGCCCGCCACGCCGGGGCTCACCAAGGACTTCATCTATAAGTACCTGGTCGGCGAAATCGCCGGACAGCGGGGCGACATCGGCCTGGCGAGTGCGCTGCTGTACGACCTGGCCAAGTCCAGCCGCGACTCCCGCCTGGCGGAACGTGCCGCCCGCGCCGCCGCCTATGGCCACCAGACCGAACTGGCGCTTCGCGCCGCCAGCCTCTGGGCCGAACTCGAGCCAGAGTCCGCCGAAGCCCGCCAGGCCTCCACGCAACTGCTGCTGGGCGCGGGCAAGCTTTCCGATGCGCTGCCCTTGCTGCAGAAAATGCTCGAAAACGAAGAAACCCGCGCCAGCGGCTTCATGTATCTCAACAGCGTGCTGGCTCGCCATCAGGACAAGGCCGCAGCCCTCAGTCTGATCCAGAAGCTGGCCAAACCCTACGCCGATCTGCCGGAAGCGCACTTCTCCGTCGCCCACGCCGCCTGGGCGGCCGGCAAGACAGAGTTGGCCACGACCGAACTCAAGCACGCCGAAGAACTGCACGACGGATGGGAACTGGCCGCCCTGTTGCAGGGGGAAATCCATCTGGCCAGCTCCCCGCAGGCCGCGGCCGAATTCTTCAAGCAGTTTTTGGAAACCCACCCCTCCGCCAGCGACGTGCGCATGGCTTATGCCAAGCTCCTGGCCAACCAGAAGCAGTTCGACGCGGCACGCGCCGAATTCACCACCCTCATGGACCAGTCCGGCAACAGCCCGGAGTTCGCCATGATCATCGGCTTGCTGTCGGTCGAACTGGGCGACTACGCGCAGGCCGATCAGTACCTGAAGCTGGCACTGGAGCGCGGCCATCGCGACAGCGACCAGATCTACCTCTACCTGGGTCAATCCGCGGAAGAACAGAAGCGTCCGGAAGAGGCCATCCAGTGGTATGGCCGCGTGCAAGGCGAAGAACGCCTGTTCGAAGCCAAAATGCGGACTGCCTCTGCACTGGCACGCCAGGGCAAACTGGAACAGGCACGCGCCCTGCTGCGCCAGTTGCCTGACCTGAGCAACGAGCAGCAAGTCACCGCCCTGCAGTTCGAGGCCAGCCTGCTCGGCCAGGCCAAGCAGTACCAGGAAGCCTACAACCTGCTGGAAAAAGCGGTCACCACGCTGCCCAACACCCCGGAAATCATTTATGACTTCGCCATGGTGGCGGAAAAAGTCAGCCAGTTCGAGGTCATGGAAAAGCAGTTGCGCACACTCATCCTGCTCAAGCCGGACTACGCCCAGGCCTACAACGCGCTCGGGTATACGCTGGCTGATCGCAACGAGCGCCTGAGCGAAGCGCTGAGCCTGATCGAGAAGGCGCACAAACTGAGCCCCAACGACCACTTCATCCTCGACAGCATGGGCTGGGTGCAATACCGCCTCGGCAAGCTGGACAAGGCTGCCGACTATCTGCGCCGCGCCTACACCGCGCAGACCGATCCGGAAATTGCCGCACACCTGGGCGAAGTGCTGTGGCAGCAGGGCAAGCACGACGAAGCGCGCTCCCTGTGGGACGAGGCGCTCAAGACCTCTCCGGATAACGAGTTGCTGCTGAACACCACCAAGAAGTTCGCGCAGTGATCCGTCTCGCCGTATTGTCATTCGCCCTGTGCGTGACGGGCTGCGCTGCCGTGCCTCCCGCCGCGGAAAGCGGTCCGCACGTCGCCCCCGCCACTTATCAGGCACAGGCTGACGCCGTTGCCGCCATCCGCACCTTTGCCCTGAACGGCCGCATTGCCATCCTGACCGAGACCAAGGGGTTCTCCGGGGGCATGCGCTGGCATCACCATGCCGAAGGGGACGAAATCGGATTCTTTTCCCCGATCGGTTCGCAACTGGGTCAGATCAGCGCCACAACCGAAGGTGTCACGCTCACCACCAGCGACAAAAAAACCTATACCGCCGAGGACGCCGAAACCCTCACTCAGCAGGCGCTTGGCTGGAGTCTGCCGATGGCCGGCCTGCCGGACTGGGTGCTGGGACGCCCCACCCAAGGCGATGCCGAGATTCTGGCATGGACTGCAGAAGGCAACATCCAGCGCATGCATCAGGACGGATGGGACATCGAATATCCGAGTTATGTGGACAGTCAAGGCAAGCGCCTGCCCGGAAAGATCATCCTCAAAAGCCCGAAGCTAGACCTGAAACTGGTTGTCGAACAGTGGGTCGGCGTACAGGATGGCGAATGAGCACATTCCGCAGTTTTCCGGCCCCCGCCAAGCTCAACCTGTTCCTGCACGTCGTCGGACAGCGGCCTGACGGCTATCACCTGCTGCAATCCGTTTTTCGCCTGATCGACCGACACGACACCTTGCACTTGCTGCCCACCCAGGATAGCCGTATACGGCGCACACAAGACGTGCCCGGCGTACCGGAGGATCACGACCTGTGCGTCCGCGCCGCCAAGCTCCTGCAGGCACATACCGGAACCGCGCAAGGTGTCGACATACGGCTAGACAAACACCTGCCCATGGGCGGCGGTCTGGGGGGTGGCAGCTCGGATGCCGCAACCGTCCTCCTGGCGCTCAACCGTCTGTGGTCAGTCAATCTGCCACGGACAGAACTGCTATCACTCGGCCTGCAGCTGGGGGCGGACGTGCCTATCTTCCTCTTCGGTCGCAACGCGTGGGCGGAGGGAATTGGCGAACAACTTCAGGCCCTTAGCCTGCCTCCAGCATCGTACGTCGTGCTGACACCCGCCGCTCATGTGGCCACCGCACAAATTTTTGCATCGCAGGAATTGACAAGGGACACGAATCCCGCGAAAATGGCGGCCTTTTTCAAGGGCTACGGTCGAAACGATCTGGAACCCGTGGTGTGTAAGCAGTATCCCGCAGTCGCATCAGCACTCGAATGGCTCAGGCAATTCGGGGATGCGAGAATGAGCGGATCTGGCGCCAGCGTGTTTCTTGAATGTGACGACAAAGCCGAAGCGCAGCGTATTTTTTCGCTGAAACCCGAATCAGTTACCGGGTTTGTCGCAGCGGGGTTGGATCAGCACCCTCTGCTCGATTACGCAGACTGACAAGTTTATTGGGGAGTCGCCAAGCTGGTTAAGGCACCGGATTTTGATTCCGGCATGCGAAGGTTCGAATCCTTCCTCCCCAGCCAGATAATAAAAAAGCGTGTAAATCTGACTTTTACACGCTTTTTGTTTTTTTAATCGTTTGTTCGTAAACGCGCACATGAGGATCGTACCGTGGCCAATGGCGAAATGATGGTATTCACCGGCAACGCCAACCCCAAGCTTGCCGAAGAAGTCGTCAGCCATCTCGGCATCGACCTCGGTCGCGCCACCGTCGGCCGCTTCAGCGACGGCGAAGTCATGGTCGAGCTGCTCGACAACGTACGTGGCAAGGATGTGTTCGTACTGCAGTCCACCTGCCAGCCGACCAACGACACCCTGATGGAAGTGATGGTCATGGTCGATGCACTGCGCCGCTCCTCGGCTGCCCGCATCACCGCTGCCATCCCCTACTTCGGTTACTCGCGCCAGGATCGTCGTCCACGTTCCGCTCGAGTCGCGATTACTGCCAAAGTCGTGGCCAACATGCTCACCAGCGTCGGCGTCAACCGCCTGCTGACGATGGACCTGCACTCCGACCAGATTCAAGGCTTCTTCGACATTCCGGTCGACAACATTTACGCGACCCCTGTGCTGCTGGCCGACCTGATCAAGCACAACCACGCCGAACTGGTGGTCGTGTCGCCTGACGTCGGCGGTGTGGTGCGTGCCCGCGCCATGGCCAAGCAGCTCAACGCCGACCTCGCCATCATCGACAAGCGCCGTCCCAAGCCGAATGTCGCAAAGGTCATGAACATCATCGGCGAAGTCGCCGGCCGCACCTGCGTCATCATGGATGACATGGTCGACACCGCCAACACCCTGTGCGAAGCCGCCAATGCCCTGAAGGAACACGGCGCGGTCAAGGTCGTCGCCTACTGCACCCATCCGGTACTGTCCGGCCCTGCGGTCGAGCGCATCACGAACTCCCGCCTGGACGAACTGGTGGTGACGAATACCATCCCGCTGCGCGAAGACGCTGCGGCCTGCCCCAAGATCCGCCAACTGAGCACCGCTGAGCTGCTGGCTGAAACCATCCGCCGCATTAGCAACGAGGACTCCGTCAGTTCGCTGTTCATGGAATAAATTTTTTGGCCATTGCAGGAAACTGCAGCGGCTTTAACCCTTGTTATCTGGTCGCGGATAACAAATTTTTAGGAGTAGTCAGTATGTCTATCGAACTCAACGCAAAAACGCGTGAAGCGCAAGGTACGGGTGCGAGCCGCCGTCTGCGTCGCTCCGGCAACGTTCCGGGCATCGTTTATGGTGGTGGCAAGAATGCCGTCAGCATCGAACTGAATGGCCAGGAACTGTTTCTGGAATTCCGCCACGAAGCCTTCCACTCTTCCATCCTTAACCTGAACCTGGACGGCAAGAAGGAACAAGTGCTGCTGCGCGATTACCAACTGCATCCGGTGCGCGGCACCATTGCCCACATCGACTTCCAGCGCATCAGTGCGACCGAGAAGATCCACGTGAAGGTGCCGTTCCACTTCGTCAACGCCGACCTCGCGCCGGGCGTGAAGCTGCAACACGGTATCGTCAATCACGTGATGACCGAAGCCGACGTGAGCTGCCTGCCGAAGAACCTGCCGGAATTCATCGAAGTGGACCTGGCCGAGCTGACCGCTGGTCACTCCATCCACCTGTCCCAGATCAAGCTGCCGAAGGGTGTCGAGTTCGTGCAACTGACCCACGGTGAAGATGCTGCCGTGGCATCCATCCCGATGCCGCGCGGTGGTGCAGCGGAAGAAGAAACCGCAGCGGCTGAGTAAGCCCCTGCAAGGTAGTATGAAAACAACGCGCGTTTCGGTCATGCCGGGACGCGCGTTTTTTCTTAAGCGTACTTGAGAATCTCTGACAGCGGATGAGCGGAATCAGACTCTTCGTCGGCCTCGGCAACCCCGGCGCCGAATACGAAGCGACCCGACACAACGCAGGCTTCTGGTGGATCGACCACGTGGCCGGTGCGCATGCCGCACGCCTCTCGGTCGAATCCAAATTCTTTGGCCTGGCGGGCAAGATGCATGCCGACGGACATGAGTCCTGGCTGCTCAAGCCCACCACGTTCATGAACGCCAGCGGGCGCGCCGTGGCGGCATTTGCACGGTTCTACAAGATCGCTCCGGAAGAGATCCTGGTCATCCATGACGAGCTTGATCTGCCCCCAGGCACCGCCAAGCTGAAACAGGGTGGCGGAAACGGCGGCCATAACGGCTTGAAAGACATCGCGGCACAACTGGGCACGCCCAACTTCTGGCGCTTGCGTCTCGGCATCGGCCACCCCGGCGACCGCAATGCGGTCGTCAATTTCGTGCTCAAGCCGCCGATGAAAGAAGAATTCCGTCTGATCGAGGACAACATCCTCGACAGCGCAAAACTCCTGCCCCTGCTGCTGGAAGGCAGCTTCGAGGCAGCCATGTTGAAACTGCATACAAAACCCAAGAGCTAGAGGTCACCCACATGAAATGCGGCATCGTAGGACTCCCCAACGTCGGTAAATCCACCCTCTTCAACGCCATCACCCGTGCCGGCATCGAAGCGGCCAACTACCCGTTCTGCACCATCGAGCCCAACGTCGGCATCGTCGAAGTGCCTGACCCACGCCTGGACGCGCTCGCCAAGATCGTCAACCCGCAGAAGCTGCAGCATGCCATCGTCGAGTTCGTCGATATCGCCGGGCTGGTGGCTGGTGCCTCCAAGGGCGAAGGCCTGGGCAACAAGTTCCTCGCCAATATCCGCGAAACCGACGCCATTGCCCACGTGGTTCGCTGCTTTGACGATGGCAACATCGTGCACGTTGCCGGTAAGGTCGACCCGCTGGCTGACATCGAAGTCATCAACACCGAGCTGGCGCTGGCCGACATGGAAACCGTCGAAAAATCGATTGCCCGCGAGAGCAAGAAAGCCAAGTCCGGCGACAAGGAAGCCATCGTGCTGGTCGCACTGCTGGAAAAAATCCAGAAACATCTGGATGCTGGCTTACCCGTCCGCACCTTGGGCCTGGATGCCGACCAGCTACACCTGATCAAGCCGCTCTGCCTGATCACCGTCAAGCCGGTGATGTACCTCGCCAATGTCGAGGAAAACGGCTTCAGCAACAACCCGCTGCTGGCCAAGGTGGAAGAACTCGGCAAGAAGGAACACGCTCCCGTTGTCGCCATCTGCGCCAAGATCGAATCCGAAATCGCCGATCTCGACGACGAGGACAAGGCCATGTTCCTCTCTGAAATGAATCTGGAAGAGCCTGGCCTCAACCGCGTCATTCGCGCCACCTACGACCTGCTCGGCCTGCAGACCTACTTTACTGCAGGCGTCAAGGAAGTGCGCGCCTGGACGATCCACAAGGGGGACACCGCACCACAGGCCGCCGGCGTGATCCACACTGACTTCGAAAAGGGCTTCATCCGCGCCCAGACCATCGCCTATGCCGATTTCATTGCCTGTGGCGGCGAGCAAGGCGCCAAGGAAGCCGGCAAGATGCGTTCAGAAGGCAAGGAATACGTCGTACAGGATGGCGACGTCATGAACTTCCTGTTCAACGTCTAAGTGCGAATAAAGCGGCCTTCCATAACGAAGGCCGTTTTCGTTTCCCCCTCATCTGGAATTCTCATGGCACTCAAAGCCACCGTGTACAAAGCCCAGCTGCAAATTGCAGATATGGGGCGCCACTACTACCAGGATCACGCCGTCACGCTGGCACAACACCCCTCCGAAACGGACGAGCGCATGATGGTGCGCCTGCTGGCGTTTGCCCTGCACGCCCATGAATACCTGGACTTCGGCCAAGGGATGACCGATGACGAAGAAGCGGATGTATGGCGCAAGGACCTGACCGGTGCCATCGAACTATGGATCGATGTTGGCCTGCCTGATGAAAGACTGATACGCAAGGCTTGTGGCCGTGCCGATCAGGTCATCGTCTACGCCTACGGCGGCCGGGTCGCAGACATGTGGTTCGATCAGAACCGCAACCTGTTCAGCCGGCAGAAAAACCTGACCATCATCCAGCTCCCCACTGAAAGCACCCAGGCATTGGCGAAACTGGCGCAACGCACCATGTCCCTGCAATGCACCATCCAGGATGGTCAGGTGTGGCTCAGTGACGGCAACCACAGCGTGCAGATCGACCGCATCCCCCTGCAAGCCGCCTGACCAGATGTCTGGGCAGGGTGATCCCTGCCATTCGATGTGGCATCATGCTCGTTCCTCTGCCTGCACACGGAAGCCAACCCGGATGACCGCCCAGCCTAGTATTCAACGCCTGACCGCCCTTGTCGACCGTCTGCGCCCACGCGATTGTGAAGATGTTGCAGAGGCTGAACGTAACCTCTGGGGCGAAATCGCCAGGCTAGCCCGCTTCCCGGAAGAAGCAATCACACTGTCTCAAGATTTGCAGGCGCTCCTCGAGATGCCGCATCAGGCGGCCTTTTACGCAGAAACCGGCATACGCTCCGCCCTCGGCTTCTGGCTGGAACTATTGCAGAACATCGGTGATCGTCTGCTGCCCCGCCCCCCGAATGACCGTCAGTTGCTGGACATTCTGAAACAGGTATTTCGCGATCCAGACGATCATCTTTGGGTCACCGCCGTCAGCGATGCAACATGGCTGGAATTGGCTGCCACACTGGGCGTACCGGGCACGACACCGTCGCCTTCGTCAAACAACAATCTTTACGAAGCCCTGCGCGTGCTTTCCTACCGCATCGCAGGCACGGCACTGGATCGGGAACTGCTACGCGCGGAGCCTGCACTCGAACAGCATGCCTCTCCATTCCTGGCACAGAACGCCCTGTTGATCCCCCTGCTCGAACGCACCCAGCAGAGTGGCACATCACCGACCGTCGCGGAGGTGCAGGAAATCGAGGTCCTGTTAGCGCAATGCACGCAGATTCTGGCACACACCCGCCGCAAGGCCCGCGAAAACGGAATCAGCATCCGCCTGAGCTACCTGCTGGCCCGCCTTGAACAAATGGTGACGCGCCTGCAAGCCATGCTGGCCTTGGCGGCCGCATCTGATCAGCGTCCGCACGCGATCACCCTGCTAAAAACCTTGCTGAGCGCTACGCACACCAGTCGCCAGATCAAACCGTTTATCGGGGAAAACGTCAGCCTGCTGGCGCGTAACATCACCGACCATGCCAGCCGCCATGGCGAACATTACATCGCCGAAGATCGCAATGCCTGGTGGGCCATGGCCAGAAGTGCCGCGGGTGGCGGCATCATCATCGCCTGCATGGCCATGATTAAGATCCAGTTATCTGCCCTGCACCTGCCTCCGCTCACCGAGGGCATTGCCTACGGCCTCAACTATGGCATCGGCTTCGTCTTGATTCACTTGCTGGGGTTTACCGTCGCCACCAAACAACCCGCCATGACCGCCGCTGCCATCGCCGCCACGTTGGAGGATGCAAGGCCACGCGATCTGCACCGCCTCGGCGATCTCGTACAAAACGTCATCCGCACGCAATTCATCGCCGTACTCGGCAACGTCGGCCTCGCATTTCCCGTCGCCTGCCTGATCGCCTTCGCCTGGCCGGAACTGTTTGGTGTCGCAGCGGCTTCACATGAAAAGGCCATGCACCTGCTTCAGGATATTGATCCCATCCATAGCGGCGCCCTGTTCTTCGCCGCCATTGCAGGCATCGGCCTGTTCCTTTCCGGTCTGGTCTCTGGCTACTTCGACAATCAGGCCCGCTACCACGACCTTGCCCCCCGCATCGGCGCCGCTCCCGCCCTGCGCTGGCTGGGCAAGCGCCGCGCAAAACAGTTGGGCAAATATCTGGACGCCCACTACGGCGCCATTCTGGGGAACCTTTTCTTTGGCATATACCTCGGGCTGGTAGGGGTCCTCACCGTGCTGACAGGCCTCCCGGTCGACATCCGACACGTCGCCTTCGCCAGCGCCAACCTTGGCACCACCATCCCGCTGCTGGATCAGGAGACCTTCATAGCCCTTGCCCCTTGGGCACTCGCCGGCGTGGTCGGCATCGCACTGGTGAATCTGATCGTCAGCTTCAGCCTCGCCCTTTACGTCGCGTTGAAGTCGAGGGGACTTGGCATGGGTGCGATCATGCAACTTGCCGGGCTATTGGGAAAGCGATTCCTGCAACGTCCGCTGGATTTCATCGCACCACCCAAGGGGAAGTCGACGAGTCGCCAGACTTCATCACATTAGAGTGTGCTCAAACAACTGCAACCTGATATTCCGTAGATATAAAACCGCGAGCGACAGATAACCGCTTTTTACCACCTGCCATAGCGAAGGGAAGGCTGCCGAAGGCGGCATCCCGATCTCACATGCCTCAACGAATGTTCAGGTTTAACACCACCCGAGGTCTGTTGGAAATGGGAGGGGTTGGAGCATGCAATGTGCAACCATCAAACAACAGTAGCCTCCCTTTTTTTGGGGCCACTCTGCGTTGCAGCGTCAGTTTTCCCTGGTGGCCAATTTTTTCATTGAAAAGCAAAGTATCGCCATCGGCATCCGTCACGTAATAAACGCCTGTGGTATACCCTTGCTCATTTGGTAGATCAGCATGAGGAATGCCGTAGGATAACTCTGTCGCTCCGATATACGGGAAGGTGATATTCAGCTTCATCCGCAAAATTGCCATCCCTTTGAACTTGATAGCATCCAATATTGGCGTGAACCACTGAAAGTAGGGATTCGGCTGGTTGCCATTAAAAATGTTATGGTAAAGCTGTGGGGGATCAATGATGTTCACATCGTCGTACAAAGCCTGACGCGTCTTGAGATAACTATCTGTGACAGCATTCCCCAGATCGGATGACGGGCTGTAATGCCAGGGGAATCGATAATCCAGTAATTTGGCTTCAAGTTCATCTTGAAGCCGATGGGTAATCACATTTTCAATAATGCGTGTTTTGATAGCCATATCAAGTCTCGCTAAGCGATGCGAACATCGACCTCTTCGATTTTCACCAGGGCAAAACTGTCCTGATCATTGCTCACGGATTTTTTAACATATTGCACTGAAAACTTGTATTTACGCACCAGGGCCTCCAGCTCCTCAGGCTTGTCATAGAATTTGTAGAGCGAGGCAGGGATCTTGCCGTGATTCAGCTTATCAAGCGTCAATTCAACGATGCAATAGTTGGCCCAGAAGGTCGCCCCGCGATCGATGAAGAAATAGGCTTCCTTTTTGACGCGCGGCAGTAACCAGCTCAGGATGGATAAAAAATATTCAGGATGACAATTGATGTCATTGAAAAGGACACTCACTTCCTGAATATCCTGTAACTCCTTGAGCGTCAGCATATCGACTGCCGTCTTACGCCACTCCAGCGTTTTTTCCAGCTTGAATGCCTTGATCTTTTCATTGAGAAATCCATCATAAGGAAATTTCTCGGGCCACTGGCTGCCATCGTCCACAGTCACTACCCTGCCACGGCCATTTTCCTTACACGCCTGCGCGGCGAGAAATGCGGTGGCGCCATACCCGGTACCCAACTCGACAATCATGCTGGGTTTGATCATCTTGACCAGGCCATATAAATAAAACGCAAAATCACCCGACTCATAGATGTGCCCAACATTTCTGACAAACTGGCACACCTTCATGAAGTCATCGTGCTTATCCATATCCCCAATCCTTTAATTCTTATGTCGACAATACGTACCAAAAAAAACGGCACCCGAAGGTGCCGTTTTTATACTAGCTGTTTTCCAAGAAAATCTTAGAAGAACAGGATAGCACCCAAGGAAACGCCCTTGGATTCGTTCTTCAGACCGCTGTGCGCCTTGGACTCGTTGTCGTTGTACTCGGCAACCAGGTTCAGGCTCTTGGTCAGCGGATGGTAAACACCGATGGTCCAGTTTTGGTTTTCCTTAACCAGATTGTTGCCAGCAGAAGCTTCGCCTGAAGCGGTATCCAGCTTGGATTCGCCGTAAGCTACGCCAATCTTGGTGCCAATGGTCGGCAGCTTGTAGGTACCTTGCAGGTACCAACCGTCGGAGTCACGGCCCTTGCCGCCGGTGAAGTGTGCGTTGCTGCCGATACCAGTGGTACCCAGTGCATCGCCGTCGTAGTAGTAGGCAACAGCTTCGAAGCCAGCCACGCTAACCTTACCGCCGATATCCCAAGCTTGGGTTTCGTCAGCATTTTGGTAGTCTTGGTAGATAGCACCCAACCACACCTTACCAGACACATCGCCAGCCCATTCGTAAGAAACCTTACCTTGGTACTGCGGCTGAGAATCAGCAGTCGCTGCCAGACCGGTTGCGCCGGGAGAAACCGTAGAATTCCACGGATCAAAAATACCAACGTTGAAGCTGAAACCGTTCCAATTCGGGGAAGCATAGGAGATTTGTGCGTTCCAGTCAGCATACACGTAACCGGTACCGATGCGGCCCAGGGTGGTGTTGCCAGAACCAGCACCACCTGCACCAACGCCCAGCAGGGTCATGTCGGACAGAATAGCGTCGGAACCGAAGATGCCCAGGTCACGACCGACCTTAACAGTACCCCAGCTCTTGTCACCGAAGGTCAGGTAGACTTGACGAATGTTCAGGCTGTTGTTGCCAAATGCAGAGTCGCCAGCGCCGCCACCGATACCGTCAGCAGAAACGCCCGGGAAGAACGTGAACTGGAATGCAACATCCAGGTCGTTCTGACGGGACTTACCACCGATACCGATAGCGGACGGCAGCAGGCCGGTGTTGATGTTGAAAGCCTTGTCTTCGGCGCCAGGCAGCACACTACCTGCAGTGCCACCCAGAACGCTAGCAGCTGCGGTGTCGGTGTCGTGCCAGGTTGCGAAAGCATTGACATTACCACCGATGTCGATGGTCCAGTCGCCTGCCGGGATGGTAATGCCAGCTTGAGCAGCGGATGCGCCCAGAGCCAGGGCAGCTGCCACAGCGTATTGAATCTTAGTCATGTGTTTCTCCTTAAGTTTAGTGTCCAGACCCGATGCATCGAGCCCGGGCTTTACTGCTTTACTCTCTTCGAACCTCGCGGCTCGTTGAGAGAGTTCGCGAACTCCCCTTACGAGAAGTGAGTCCAGTATGCCAAAGCAGATTCGGCCGGCGCAACTGATTTTTGGGTTTTTAGACACACTAAGACTGTCATGTTGCATTTCTGCAACACAATCCGTGTGTGAGGTCAGGAAGAAAGTGGGATTCAGCGATCCATGCGGCCCTGGAACATCCGGCCACGGGCATGTTCGATTTCGTCATGATCAATCTGGCCATCGCCATTCGCATCGATCGTGTCGAAGTGGCGTGCCAGCGCAGGCATCTCCCGCATCACTTCCTCACGGGAGAGAGCACCATCCTGGTCGCCATCGGCTTGGGTGAGGTGCTGACTCATGCGTTCACGCATCAGATTGCGACGTGCCTGGAACAGACTGCTATCAGGGTAAGCTTCACGGTAATAATCCAGCAGATCCCCACGCAAGCGTCTAGGCTCTTCTTCCACCACCGGGGATTTTTCTTTCCCCTTGTCGACTACTTTTTTACGCTCCGCCTTGGCGCCAGGGCGTAACGGCTCCTGCGCCGCAACGGAAATGTGCGCGGCGAATAGCGAAAAAAATAGAACAGTCAGAACTCGGCTGGCCATAGGAAAGAATATCGTACTTGCAGCGCAGCGCAGCGACAATATCAACAACCTTTGGCCGCGTAATGTACCTGGTATGCCTTCAGCGCTTGGACTGCATCAAACGACCCAAGGTTAGGAGAAATTGCATGGGTAACAGCAGGGAGATGGAGGAGCAATGCAACGGAGACAACTAGACACGGGAAATTCCGGCTCATCTTTTACACCTGATAAAAGGAGGGAACCTGTCTCAATCAGACTGTTTCCGATACTCGCGAAACAGGCCCCTTAGTTGCATCACTATGAAACCTTGTGGAGTCAAGGTGAGTGCATTGTAGGGAAAGAATGTAATCGGGTTATTTCAAAGCATCGCCAATTTGTAACAATTTGTAACAAACCGGCCTTGCGCCAATGGGGCATCATTTGTGCGGGTGATTTTACCCTATCCAGACGCTATCATGTCGACATGCAAAAGCGCATTCTGATTGTAGATGATGACCAACGCCTCCGCGACCTGCTCTTGCGTTACCTGACCGAGCAGGGCTATCAGGTCAGTTCGGCCATTGATGCCCAGCACATGGATCGAATGCTGGGCGAGCAGTCTTTCGACCTGCTGGTGCTGGACCTGATGCTCCCCGGAGAAGACGGTCTTTCCATATGCCGCCGTATTCGAGCACAAATTCCAGATATGGCTATTGTGATGCTGACCGCAAAAGGGGATGAAATCGACCGCATTATCGGCCTCGAGATGGGAGCCGATGACTATCTTCCAAAACCGTTCAACCCACGCGAATTGCTGGCACGGATCGGCTCGGTACTCAGGCGTAGGCAACCCAGCCGCCCAGAACCCTCTCTCCCCCGTGCGGAGGGGATTTCCTTCGGCGAATTTACCTTGGATACTGGGTCGCGTCAGTTAATGAAAGCCGGGGCGTCGGTCTCTCTCACCAGTGGTGAATTTACCTTATTAAATGTATTGGCCGCTCACCCACGACAACCTCTCTCTCGCGACAGACTGATGGAACTGACAAAAGGGCGCGATATCGACGCATTCGACCGCAGCATCGATGTCATGATCTCGCGCCTGCGTAAAATTGTTGAAAGCGACCCTTCTCATCCCACGATCATCCAGACCGTGTGGGGGTTTGGCTACGTGTTTGTACCTGACGGCAAGTCCAACCCTGTATGAAGCTGATGTTGCGGACGCTGCTGGGGCGGCTAATGCTGTTGATTGCCCTGCTGCTGGTCGCTGGCCAGTATGCCGCCTACCGCTTGTTCGATTTTGTCGAGCGAGAGCCACGCGCAGCTACGGCGGCGCTTCAGGCGCTGAGTGTGGTCAATCTCACTCGGTCAGCCTTAATGGCGGCAGAAGAAAACCGCCGCATCCCCCTGCTGCAAGAACTCTCGCAAGTGGAAGGCGTACGGATTTACCCAGTTGATCCCTTCGAATATATCGAACCCTTGCCCAAGGATCCCCTAGCACAGCGGGTGGCCGAGATCATACGTACCAGCCTCGGCCAACACACCCTGGTTGCGTACAATCATCTCGACGTCGCTGGTCTCTGGGTCAGCGTGACGATCGATGACCAGGATTTCTGGGTCGTCATCCCAAATGTACGTATCGAGTACGTTTTTCCGTGGCACTGGTTGGGCTGGGGGGCTCTGGTCCTGATACTCTCACTTGCGGGCGCCTATTTAATCGCAGCGCGGATCAATCGGCCACTCCGTTCACTGGCGCTAGCGGCCGACAAGGTGGCGCGAGGCCTATCCGTCGATCCAATACCGACTACCGGTGCCGAAGAAATTAAGCGGGTCAGCCAGACATTCAATACCATGACCGCCTCACTCGCCAGACTCGATGCCGAGCGAACCCTGCTGCTAGCAGGGGTCTCGCATGACTTGCGCACTCCGCTCGCCAGACTGCGTCTCGCGGTCGAAATGCTACCGGAATCGGATAGCCTCAAAGCAGGCATGATCGAGGACATTGAAGACATGGATGGCATCATCCGACAGTTCCTCGACTTTATTCGTGGCATCGAGGGAGAACAAGCCGAGCCGGCCGACCTGAACGCGCTCGTGACGAGCGTGGCAGAACGCTATCAACGCAGCGGTCAGGCCATCGTCACACATCTGGAAGACATGCCCATGACCATGGTCACGCTTCGCCCGCAGGCCATGCATCGCCTCCTGACCAACCTGATCGACAACGCACTCAAATATGGGCACGGGACCGTCGAAATTCGAACCGCAACGGCCGACAATTACCTTCGGCTGTCCATTCTGGATGCCGGCCCGGGAATACCGGAGTCCGAAATTCCCCGCCTGCTAAGACCATTCGAACGACTCGATGCTTCGCGCGGAGCAAGCAGCGGGAGCGGGCTCGGATTGGCAATCGCAGACCGGATCGCAAAATTGCATGGTGGAATGCTGGAACTGATCAATCGCCCAGAGGGTGGGCTGGAAGTACGTATTAGCCTACCGCGCACTGGTGCTGTAATCACCTGAGTCATCAAGTTGACGGATTGCACTCATTAGTGCCACTAAATCCGAGGACTCCGTCAGCGGGTTCATCAGCGTAGTCCGCAACCAGGTCTGCCCGTGGACATCCGTCTGTGTCAGGTGGACCCCCCCCCCCTCAACCAAGGCGCGTCGTATGGCTGTCTGCCGGGCGCTCAGTTTCTCACACGCTCGATCTACAGGAGCGTTAGCAGATCCACCTCGATAGCGAAAACAGACGATATTCGTCTGTGGCGGCATCAACAACTCAAAATCGGAGGCTTCCTCCAGCAAGTCAGCAAATCGCCGCGCCATAGCGTACACGTGCTCCACGATAGCCCCCATTTGACGACTACCGTAAACCTTGAACACAAGCCACAACTTGAGCCCCATCATGCGTTTGGTACATTCCAGTGTTCGAGCACTCGTATTGAACGACTCAACTGCCTCATCCGCATCATGGAACAGGTATGAGGCCTCCTGCGAGAATGCAGCATCTGCATGTGCAGGATCTCTAAACAACACTGCAGAAACGGTCGCCGGTACGTAGAGCAACTTATGACCATCCCAACTTACAGAATCAGCAAGTTCAATCCCTGCAAGCGCCGCTCGGTGAGAGGGTGTCAGCAGGGCGGAAGCACCGTGGACCCCGTCTACATGAAACCAGAGCCCATGTTCCCGGCAAAACTCCGCAATCTTCGCCAGCGGGTCGATGCTACCTGTTGGCGTGCATCCTGCCGTGCCGACAACGACGAATGGCCTTGCCCCGCTCTCAAGACACGAAACGTAGGCAGCGCGTAACGCCTGCGGACACAGTGCGCCGCGCACATCAGTCGCAACTGGAATCACGGCATCGGTCCCGAGTCCCATGATCCCGGCGGCTCGACTCACGGAATAATGTGCGAACTCACTGGTAAGGATCTGCAGTCGCGGTGTGCCGAGCCCTTCCTTCCATACATTGCTGACCGACATCACCTGCCGTGCGGCCAACAAGGCCGTTAGATTAGCCAACGCCCCACCAGAAGTAAGCACTCCACCACCATTCCACCCCAGCAACTCACTTAGCCAGGCAATCACCTGTCGCTCGATCAGGGTAGCGCTTGGACCGGTTTCGTACACGGCCATTGCCTGATTAGACAAGGCAGACACAAGGTCAGCCAGGGCAGCGAGCGGCAACGGTGGCGCCACCTGATGCCCGAGATTGCGAGGGTGATGTACATGAAGAGAGCTTTCCAGAACATGTGTCCTGATCTGCTCCAATAACGCGTTTATTTCGGCCCCTTCCACAGGGAGTGGCTCTGCCCAATTCAAAATCGCCTCTGCGGCGGGCATAAATGTCAGCACATCACGCTGTTGGCTAACCGAGCTTTCCAGATAAGCTGCCAGCATATTGATCACCTCGTGCCCAACCATTTGAAATTGGTCTGGCAAATAGAGATCAGCGAATCGATTATGCATATTGCACGTCTAAAATGGGAGGTTTGTGCGTGTCTTGTACCAGCCGGTCAAACTCATCCTTACACGCCGCGCCGGCAACACTTCATGCCAGAAGCGAGAAGACAGAAAGGTGACCAACGTGCCGGCCACAGGCGCGATATCGATGAAATGTGCGGAATCGGCATCATCCAGATACAGCCGCAACATTCCACCATCCTCGGTTTTCCAGTTTTCGTTCAAGTAAAGAATGCAGGTGAGAGTGCGATGATTATCATGCTGAAACTGGTCCAGATGCTTACGATAGAAAGAACCAGCAGGATAAATGGCGTAATGCCCCTCGAACTCGAACAACCCCAAGCTTAGACTACGATTCAACGCAGATTTTAACTGTTTGAGGCGTAATAGATAAGGCGCATGTCCTGCCTGCGCATCCTCTTGATCGACCCAGTGGATAGAGTCACCGCGTAAGACCGTGTTGGAAACGCGCTCTGCCCCTTGCCCGACACCTGCCTGCTGCAACTGGTCGCATGATTGTAGTCTCTCCAGATGCCGCACCATCATGCTTACCTGTGACGGGTTCATAAAATCCGGAATGATCGCATACCCTGCGTCAACAAGTGCATCCGTAATCACATCCAGTTGGGAAGGCAGAGTCATTAAATTAGCCTAAAAATGCTGGAGAGTATAAAAACAAAAAGCCCTCATTAAGAGGGCTTTTTGTTATCCCGTGTTAGGGGAGGAATAAGAGTCTGGCAGTGACCTA
>CAYUJU010000021.1:0-43397 GCA_964445115.1 uncultured Methylobacillus sp.
CCAGTACGACCATGCGGCCGTGGCGGATCTCCTCGATGATCTCACTGACGGGGGAGATATCAATCTCAGCCAAGCCCAGTTCAAGGAATCGGTTGCCAACATCATTCATGATGGCCGGCCTCCGTGAATTACGGCATAAGCCGAATGATTATGAATGGACTCGAAGTTTTCGCACTCGACCGAATACGCCAGTATGCGAGGATCAATCGCCATCATTGTCGCCACGTCACGCACCATGTCCTCCACGAACTTCGGATTGTCATAGGCGTGCTCCGTCACGAACTTCTCATCCGGACGCTTCAGCAAGCCATACAACTCGCTCGACGCCTGCGTCTCCACGATACGGATCAGCTCTTCCACCCAGATGAAGTCGTTGATGCGCGCCGTGATCGTCACGTGCGAACGCTGGTTGTGCGCACCGTAATCTGAAATCTTCTTCGAGCACGGGCACAAGCTCGTCACCGGCACCAGCACCTTCACCGTGATGCTGTACTCGCCATCCTTGATCTCACCGATGAACGTCACCTCGTAATCCAGCAGGCTCTTCACCCCGGAGATCGGCGCCGCCTTCGAGATGAAATATGGGAACGTCATCTCGATATGGCCGGAGTTCGCCTCGAGGCGCTTCACCATCTCGCGCAGGATGCTCTCGAAATTCTCGATCGAGATTTCGCGCTCATTCATGTTCAGGATCTCGACGAAGCGCGACATGTGGGTGCCCTTGAAGTTATGGGGCAGATGCACGTACATGTTGAACATCGCGACCGTGTGCTGCACGCCACCGGTTTTGTCCTTGACCTTGACCGGATGGCGAATGGACTTGATGCCGACCTTGTCGATCGCAAGGTGACGCACGTCAGGCGTGTTCTGTACGTCTTCGATAATTGCGGTATCTACAACAGTATTCATATGCTTGATGTCCTCATCTCGGAGGTAAGGCAATATACGTGCCACCCAATCACACTCGAGATTCAGCGCGTCCAAGCATGGAGCCACAGACTCCGCAAACGACACTGACAACCCTTACTTTGCAGCCATCTGCGGCATTTTCGTTAGAAGCAACCGCATTCACAAAAACCGATTCCCAGAGTCACTGTTGCCTGATAAACACCATAAAAGCTGTTCAATATGCAACAGTTGGCAAGCAACCCAGTCTCAACACCAACATAGAGGTCTCGCAGAAAACACAATAACAAATTGAATTAAATGACTTTATTGTTGTGGCACAAGCCTTGCTCTGAATGTAACGTCTTCATTCATCCCAAGCAAAGAAACATCACATGAAAACTCCACTTAAAGTTATTGCTGTTACTGGCAGCACCTATCGTCCATCACGCACGCTGGTTCTGACTGAGGCGCTCATCGCAGCACTCGAAAAAATCCTGCCGATCGAAAGCCGAATCATCGAGCTTGGAGATATCGCCCGACCATTGGGAGGGGCTCTATCCCGTAAAGAACTGCCGGAAACGGTTGAGCACCAGTTACGCGCTATTGAGTCCGCGGATCTGCTGATCGTCTCAGCCCCGGTATATCGGGGCTCTTATCCAGGGCAGTTCAAGCACCTGTTTGACCTAATCGGCCAGGATGCGCTGATAGACACACCAGTACTGCTCGCTGCTACGGGAGGAAGCGAGCGCCACGCGCTGGTCATCGACCATCAATTACGTCCGTTGTTTAGTTTCTTCCAGTCGCTAACTTTACCGATAGGCGTTTACGCGTCAGAAGCGGACTTCAGCGACTACAAGATCAGCAGCGACGCCCTTAAGGAACGTATCAACCTCGCAGTTGAGCGCGCACTTCCCGTGTTCGGCGCCCGTAGCACCGAACTGTTGAAATTTGCTTAAAACTGCCGAGAGAGTGCCCGTGTTAATTCACAACCAACAAAACAAACTAAGCATCCTGCAAATTGCGCAGCAATTGGCCGCTGAATTTGCAAAAACTGCCGCAGAGCGGGATGAACATGGCGGCACGCCTAAAACAGAACGTGATGCGATACGCAATAGCGGGTTACTTTCCTTGAGTATTCCCCGTGAGTTCGGGGGGCTTGGAGCATCCTGGGGCGAGACATTAAATATCGTCCGTGAGTTTGCGAAAGTGGACAGTTCGATTGCTCACGTTTTCGGTTTTCAGCATTTAATGCTGGCGACTGTCCGCCTGTTTTCCAAGCCGGAACAATGGCAACCCTGGTTCGAGCTAACCGCCCACAAGGATTGGTTCTGGGGTAATGCGCTGAATCCGTTGGATAAGCGTACCGTCGTCAAGACATATGACGGATGGCGTGAATTCTCCGGGAAGAAAAGCTTTTGCTCCGGGGCCAGTGACTCCGAGATGCTCATCGCCTCAGCTGTCGATGAAAATGCGGGAGGGAAGTTGCTCATTGCGGCAATCCCCACTGGTCGTACCGGGATTACGCTGCTCGGAGACTGGAACAACATGGGGCAACGACAGACCGACAGCGGCAGTGCCATTTTCGAACGCGTGCGTGTCGAAGAGAACGAACTTCTGCTGGATCCGGGACCATTAAGCACGCCTTTTGCGTGCCTGCGTCCATTAATCGCCCAACTCACTTTCGCCCACATGTTCCTCGGCATTGCGGAGGGGGCCTTCGAAGAGGCTCGCAGCTATACCCTGCATGAAACACGTGCCTGGTTTGGTGCGAAGGTGAATCACGCCCATGAGGACCCCTACATCCTTGGCCACTACGGCGAGTTTTGGGTTGCGCTTGAAGGCGTAAAACTGCTGGTAGAAAAAGCCGCCAGCCAACTCGATGAGGCATGGAGCAAGGGGGAAAACCTGAGTCACGAAGAGCGGGCACAGCTGGCCGTATCAGTTGCCACTGCGAAGGTCGCTTCTTCCAGAGTTGGCCTTGACCTTTGCTCCCGGATTTTCGAAGTTACCGGAGCGCGTTCCACCCATGCAGCATTGCGTCTGGATCGGTACTGGCGCAATCTACGCACCCAGACGCTGCACGATCCGGTTGCTTACAAGATCCGCGAACTTGGTGATTGGGCTCTCAATCAGACGCGCCCCACACCAACCTTTTATTCATAAAGATCCCCATGCAGCTGCTCACGCTTGCTCCGCCGGACGGTGCTGCCCATGTCACGGCACACGTCTTCGAGGACCCAAAATCGCAGGCCCTTCTCAGCCGTCTGCGGCAGATCGCCCCAAGTGAGGACAGCGTACTGCTTATTGGCGAACCCGGCACGGGCAAGGAGATGGTTGCACGGCACATACACAACCTCAGCCCCCGCCGCAACGGCCCCTTTGTCGCGGTCGACGGTGGCGCCTTTTCAGAAGCGCTGATCGAGGCAGAATTGTTCGGTCATGAGAAGGGAGCATTCACGGGCGCATTGACATCCAAAGCTGGATGCTTTGAAGCAGCTCACGGCGGAACACTTTTCCTGGACGAGGTGGGAAACCTTCCCCTCGCCATCCAAGCCAAGCTCCTGCGAGCCCTCCAGGAACGTGAAGTCGCTCGCCTGGGGACACACGGAAGCATTCCGATCGATGTGCGGGTCGTGACTTCGGCCAGCGAACCGCTAGAAAAAGCGATCAAAGCCGGCCAATTTCGTAAGGATCTCTATTCCTGGCTCAATATCGTCGAGCTACAACTCCCCCCCTTACGTGAGCGCACGGGGGATATCCTGCCACTCGTCCATCATTTCATCGAGACCTACAGTGCACGTCTGGGATATGGCGCCATTCAGATCACGACAGATGCCGAACAGAAGCTGTTGAACTACATCTGGCCCGGCAACATTCGGGAACTGGAAAACGTCATCCACCATACCTTGTTGCTGTGCCGCAACGGACTGATTCGTGATGAGGATCTACATTTGCAGCTCAAGCACATCGGGCACAAGGGCGATGACACCCGCCATGGCGAATCAGCAGAAGATCTACTACTTCGCGCTTTTCACCAGTTGTTTCACGAACACGGGGGGAGCCTGCACGAAATCGTCGAGGATTCCTTGCTTCGTGCCACCTATCGCTTCTGCCACTACAACCAAGTTCATACCGCTGACATGCTGGGCCTTAGCCGCAACGTTACACGGGCACGCCTGATTGCGATAGGAGAGTTGGTCGTCAATAAGAGGCGGGGGGAATCCGCAAGCCAGCGCAGGACACTGGCACAGGTATCGATTTAGACATCACTCAACGATGTCAGGGCTGAGTCACCCTCAGCCCCCCTCCCGTTCGTCACTCAGGCTACGGGACGTCCTGAAACAAAATGTGTTGGATCGTTATATCCCCATGTCGAGGCATGCCCCGGAATCACCAGCGTATCCACAAACGCCTCATCCTCAGCAGTGATTCGTACGTCCAACGCTTTCTGGTAGGTGTTCCACTGCTCCTCAGTGCGTGGACCGACGATCGTCGAACTCACCGCTTGGTTATGCAGAACCCAGGCAATGGCGAACTCGACCGTACCAATCCCGCGGGACTGGGTGTATTCATTGATCTTCTGGGCGACAACCAGCGACTCTTCACGCCACTCGGTTTCCAGAATACGCTTATCTTGGCGGCCCGCGCGCGTAGTGTTATCCGGAGCAACGCCGGGTACATATTTCCCGCTTAGCACCCCTCTTGCCAGTGGGCTATAAGGGACGACGCCCAGCCCATGAAAACTGGCAGATGTAATCTGCTCGGGCTCGGCCTGACGATTGACGATGTTGTACAACGGTTGACTGACGACGGGCTTATCAACACCCAGACGCTCCGCCACGTTTGCAATTTCGGCGATTCGCCAGCCACGGTAGTTGGAGACCCCCCAATATCTAATTTTTCCTTGGCGCAACAGGTCACCAATCGCAGAAACCGTGACTTCCAGCGGCGTATCATGATCTTCGCGATGCAGATAATAGATATCGAGATAATCTGTACCTAGCCGCTTCAGGCTTTCGTCGATGGAAGTCAGGATATGCTTACGGCTCAACCCGCGACGGTTCGGCGGACCATCTGCCCCGCCCATTCCCACCTTGGATGCGAGCACCCACTGATCGCGGCGTTCGGCAATGCCTTGACCGACGATTTCCTCGGATCGCCCACCGTTATAGAGGTCCGCCGTATCAATAAAATTGATACCCTGGTCAAACGCGTTATGAATAATACGCAGCGACTCTTCTGCACTGGTCTGCCCGCCGAACATCATGGTCCCCAGCGTCAGTGTGGAAACCTTGAGCCCTGATCGGCCTAGTGTACGATATTGCATTTACTTCTCCTGAAAGCGCCTCGCAAGGATGGAGGCTGATGATTGATATACGGATCAAGCGACTTCTTCGTAGAACATGCCATCAGACTGCTTGCTCCACAGCTTGAAATACTGGCCTCGCTTGCGCAGTAATTCCTGATGACTGCCATCTTCCACCACCCGACCCTTGTCGAAGACCAGGATACGATCAAGGTGAGCGATAGTAGACAGTCGGTGAGCAACCACGATTACGGTCTTGTCGACCATAATCTCGTCCAGTTTGTCCTGAATAAAGCGCTCCGTAATCGAATCCAGACTTGAGGTCGCTTCATCCATCACAAGAATGGGCGCATTCTTCAGCAATACACGTGCGATGGCGATACGCTGTCGCTGCCCGCCGGAGAGTTTGACTCCTCGCTCGCCGACCAACGAGTCGTAACCATTTTCCATGCTCTCTATAAAACCGCTGGCACCGGCACGATGAATGGCATCATCCAATTCATCCTGTGTCGCATCCAGACGGCCGTAGTGAATGTTTTCCCGGATGGTACGATGGAACAATCCCGGCTCTTGCGGAATCAGCCCAATCTGCTGATGAAGAGAATGCTGCGTCACATCTCGCACATCCTTACCATCGATCAACACCTGCCCCTCGTTGACGTCGTAGAGCCGTAGCAGCAAATTCACCAATGTCGACTTGCCTGACCCGGAAGACCCCACTAAGCCGACCCGCTGGCCAGCCATAATGGTGATATTCAGATTCTCAAAAATGCGCTTGTCCGAGCTATAGCCAAAACCAACGTTGCGAAATTCGATCTCGCCACGCTTCACTTCCAGCTTTACTGCATCCGGCTTGTCGACCACCTCGTGTGGCCGTATCAGGGTTCGCACCCCATTGGCAATATTGCCAGTCGCTTCGAAAAACTCGAGAAAGCGACGCGACAAGCTGGCAACATCGTTGATGATAAGCAGCGACAGGCTCGTCGCCATTACGAAGGCAGCGATATCAATCTGTTTTTGTTGCCACAAATACAGTGAGACCATCACCATGCCGAACTTGAGTGTCATTCCACAGATGGACTGGAACCAGCGGATTCTTTCCATATACCCAAAGGAGCGGTATGCAGCGCCCACCTCACGATCAAGGAAATCGCCCAAGTATCCATGCTCGAAGGGATGACGGGCAAAAAGGCGAATATTCGTGAGATTGGTGACTGCATCTACCACCTTGCCGCTACTAGTACTTCGCGCAGCCGAATACTGTTGCGCCAAGGGATGACAACTTTTGGCCAGGTAATAGCAGATTGTCAGAAACACGACCGACCAGCCCAGCATGAAAAGGGCCAGCACTTTAGATGCAGTCGACAGCACGACAACGGCAAGGCTGAGCGTCACCAGCAGTGGGATCAGGTCGAACAGCAGGATGCTGAGTGTCTGGTTGACACCGAGGGCGACTTCCGAGACCCGGTGCGCAAGTGCGCCAGCAAACTCATTATTGACGAAGCGATGAGAGTGTTGTTGTAAATAGGCATACACTACATGCGTCACGGTACGTCGCTGTTTCGGCAGAACCCGAATATGACAGCCCGTACCGCCCCGGGTAAACAGCACTTCAAGCAGCAACAAGGCTGCAAATTGCAGCACCGGAGTCCGCAGCACTTCTACCGCATGGTCGACCTCTAGCCCCTGGCTCACCGCGCGGGTAATCTGCCCCAGTCCCCATGGGATGAGGACAGTGCAGATCACGGCGAGAATCTGAAATACCAGGATGGCCGAATACCACCACTTGTAGTTACTGACAAAAAATCCGACAAACCTGAATGGTGTCGATGGCAAATATCGAATATTCCAACTGCGCAGCAGATGGCTGCGATTATTGGGTGGCGTGATGAAATCAGTCATGGGTGATGAGGCAATCGTTTGGCATCAGGGAACTCTTCCGAAACACAACAACCTGCACCTAACGCAGAATTCATGCCATCAATAAATACCTTTTATATTCATTGCACTAGAAATATTTTCCGGCGAAACAGGTGATGCTTAAACAACAAGTTGCTGGCTCGCTGTCGTCTTTGTGACAACTGCGCAATCAGGCGTTCGCGGCGGCGACCGATCTGCCACCACTGACTTCCTCCCCAGCACGCGCAGCCATGCGGCGGAATAACACCCATGACGTCGCACAGAGCAAGCCGCAAACGATCATGGTCAGCCCGATATCTCCAGCCATGATGCGGGGATGTCCCCTGACGTTCATGATCAGATTCAGCAGCACCGCTGCCAGGCCGACGGCAACGCTGATGGAAAGCTGCATGGACATGGCGGAAATGCTACTGGCCCGACTCGCTTGTTCCCCCGGCACCTCGGCGAAGGTCAATGCGCCAAGCGTGCTGAATTGCAGGGAGCGGATGATGCCGCCGCCGAATAGCAGCATCACAACCAGCCAATAGGGGGTATCGGCTTGAAATACGGCGCAAATAGCGATAGACATACCGGTCAGCAACGCATTCGTGGTCAAGGTCCGGCGAAAACCGAATCGCTGCACGATGCGTACCGACATGAACTTCATGGCGAACGCCCCCGCCCCGCCGGCAACCGTCAGCATGCCTGCCAGCAACGGACTCAGATCGAAGCCGACCTGAAACAGCAGCACCAGCAGGAAAGGCTGTGAGGCACTGCCTAGGCGATAGAGATTGCCAGCCCATATCGCCGTAGAAAAGGTTGGGATCCGAAATAACCGGAGATCAATCAGCGGCTGCTCGACACACTTGGCATGACGCCAATATCCCAGTGCTGCCAGGAGGCCGAGACCTAGCAGAGGCGCAATCCATGATAACGGCAGCAAATTGTGCCCCAACGCCTCGAAACCGAAGACCAGACAGCCCAGTGCGACCCCGCTCAGAACAAACCCGCGGCCATCGAGTGCCGCATCCTGCTGTCCCGCGTAGTCGGGCACGTAGCGCCGCACCAGCAGAATGCCCACAATACCGATGGGCACGTTGATTAAAAAAATCCAATGCCAGGAAAGCACAGTCACCAGCAGCCCACCTAACGGCGGTCCCAGCACGGGGCCGATCAGGGCCGGCATGGTAAGGAATGACATCGCGCGCAGCAGATTTTCACGGGTGGAGCGGCGCAGAAGGATGACATGTCCCACGGGCACCATCATGGCACCGGCAGCCCCCTGTAGCAGTCGCGAAAGCGACAGTTCCAGGAGCGAGCTGGATGCAGCGCAAGCCAGCGAGCTCAGGACGAACAACACTATCGCGGTAATAAATACTCTGCGAGGCCCAAATCGGTCTGCAGCCCAGCCACTGACCGGCACGAACAGCGCTGCTGCCAGCATGTAAAGTGAGACTACCAGGTTCATGCGCACAGTCGGCTCACCGAAATCGACCGCCATCTGCGGCAGGGCCGTGAGTACAGCCGTCGCATCCAGCAACTCCATAAACAGAGCGCAGCCAATGATGAAGGGCACGATACGGTCAAACGCTTGCACAGAAGCAGACGCTCTCTGCGGGATCAGATGACCATCTGGTCCCGCAGACTGTAAATCCCCCACTTAGAACAACCCGGAAGTTGGCGGCTCAGTGCCTTTGAGTCGGTAGGCGCCGACGGCAGCAGCCTTCCAGTAGCGCGGGTTATGGTTGGCCACCGTACGGGCATTGCGCCAGTGGCGATCCAGATTGTGCTTGCGCCCCGTGGTAGAAGCACCGCCCACGTCGAACAGCAACTCGGACGCCTTTAACGCAGACTCAACCGCAAGGTATTGTGCCTGAGCGACCTCGACTGAGGCACGTGTCACGGCGTCGTGGTCCAGCCCACTGGCCCACGCTTCGTCGATCGTATCAGCCGCACACAGAATCACTGCCTCTGCCGCGTAGGCACGGGCGGATATCTCGCCAACAGCCAATTCGACGTAGGGATCATCTACCGAGTGGCTGGCTGTGCTGTGCTTGATCGGCCGTGCATGATTACGGGCAAACGCCACCGCATCGTTCAGGGCATTGCGGGCGATGCCGGCCTCGACGGCGCCAAGGAACAACTGCAGGAAAGGCGTGACGATGGTGCGCTTGCCATCCTCGACCACACGTCGCTTGATCTCGTGAGGATGGACCAGTACGTCGTGCAGGTTGGTAGTGCCGCTAGCCGTCAGGCGTTGCCCCATGGCATCGAAATCGTCCACTAATTCCAGCCCCTCCCGGTCGCGCGGAATCACGAACGAAACGGGATTATCGTCGCCATCCAGGGCGACGGCACTCACCCAGTCTGCGAACAACGATCCTGTGCTGTAAAACTTGCTCCCCCGCGCGCGGAAATGATCTCCCTCAGGGACGATACGGGCACTGACCGCGCCGTTTGCCCCCCCGATCTCCCAGCCGGAATTCCCAAACACATCACCCGCCAAGTATCTTGGGAACCACAAGGCCCGCTCCGCTTCGTTATTACGGGCCAGCAACCCTTCAATAAAGGCAAAGCTCGGCCGCAGTGACTGTGCAATATTCGAGTCGACGGCGGCCACATCGATGGCGAACTTTACAGCGTCGCGTACCTTTGCACCGGCACCGCCATACTCCTGCGGAATACGGAAGGTCAGCAGACCGGCCTCCGCGACTCGACGGATCTGTTCGTAAGGCAGCTGGCGATTGGCTTCCCGCTCCGCCGCACCCTTAGCGATTTCCGGTAACAGCGCAGCCGCACGGGCACGCAGTTCCTCCAGACTTCCGCCGACAAAGGTTGGTTCCAGGTTCTGTTTCAGTTGATGTTTGCTCATGGTATATCCCGGTCTACGATTTCATACAGGTAAAAGTTTTTCATGTTCGCTGATGCCGCTCCCTGTGGCTCATGGACTCGCGCGTTCGTACCGAACCGTCGCATCTTCTCCAAAGCGCAGAGATGGTGTCGGTCTAGTCAGATTAGCCGGGTCACGATAACGTGCCCCGATGTGATTTTCAGGCAAGCGTGCCGAGCCCGAGCCGAATAACCGCTCGCGCAGCGTTTCACCGTCGTTGTAATTCTCACGAAACCGCCCTCGGCGACGAAGTTCTGGAACGACCAGCTCAATAAAGTCACGCGCTGTTTCAAAGGTGAGGTACTGTCGCAAGTTGATCCCATCGATTCCGTCGACATCCAGCCATTTCTCAATGGCATCGGCCACCTCTTTAGGTGTACCCGCAACAAAATAGCGATCCTCATTGAACGGACCGATACGTGCCAGTGCTTGGCCGACCGTATCATCCGGGCTGGAGCGGTTTTGCATTTGCCATCCGGACGGATGATCAGCCAATACGTCCGCAAGGCGCGCATCTTTCGGATAGGCCGTGAGGTCGACCGAAGACTGCATGTGTGCCAAGGCGCCCTCGACGCTGAACAGGCGCCGGTAAATTTCCAGCTTGCGCTGCACCTCGGCATCGGTCTTGCCGACGACAATCCCGGCATGCACCAGGAACTTGATGCTGGAAACATCTCGCCCGTATCGAACGGCGCCGCTCCGCATTCTGCTGATGTTCTGTCTTACGGCTTCCGGCGTGGCCCCTCCGGTAAACACCACCTCGGCGTGGCGACTCGCAAATTCGGTACCGGCCGGCGAGCCCGTGGCCTGGAACAGCACCGGCGTACGCTGACGCGACGGCTGGCACAGGTGGGGCCCTGCCACCTTGAAGTGCTCGCCCACATGATTGATATACCGGACCTTGGAGGGGTCCGCGTAGATCCGATGCTCGCGATCGAGCACGACGGCATCGTCATCCCATGAGCCTTCCCAAAGCTTGTACAGTACATCGACGTACTCATCGGCAATCTCGTAGCGGCGGTCGTGCGGCACCTCCGCATCCAAGCCGAAGTTGCGTGCGGCATTCGGCAGATAGGAAGTCACGATGTTCCAGCCGACGCGGCCCTTGGTCAGGTGATCCAGCGTGCTCATACGCCGGGCGAACGCGAACGGGGGCTCATAGGTGGTGGAAAAAGTGGCTCCGAAGCCAAGATTACGCGTCACCGCCGCCATTGCAGGAATTACCAGAAACGGGTCGTTGCTGGGAATCTGCACCGCCTCGCGCAACGCGGTCTCCGGGCCGCCACGGAATTGGTCGTAGGCTCCAACGACATCTGCCAGGAATACACCGTCGAAGGTGCCGTATTCCAGAAGCTGGGCCAGTTCGGTCCAGTAATCGAGATCGTTGAAACGGTGACGGTTGTTATCCGGATGCACCCACAGTCCGTGGGTAATATGACTCACGCAATTCATCTCGAACAAATTGACGTGCAACTGCTTCGGCATGTTGGTTTTTCCCTCTGGGTTTTAGTTTTGGAATAGCGTCTAGCAAAGCTCGTGTATAGGGATGTGCAGGGTGATCAAAGACTTCGCGGATACGGCCGTACTCCACCACCTCGCCGTCCTTCATCACCAAGACGCGATCGCTGATATGGTTGATAACGCCTAGATCGTGCGAGATAAACAGGCAAGCCAGACCGAGGCGACGCTTGAGATCGTCAAGAAGTTCGAGAATCTGAGCCTGCACCGAGACATCCAGCGCCGACACCGGCTCGTCACACACCAGTACTTCTGGCTGCGGGGCCAAGGCACGGGCAATCGCAACGCGTTGACGCTGGCCACCCGAAAGCTCGATGGGGCGGCGTTCCAGCACCCGGGCATCCAGCCGCACTAACTGCAGCAGTTCGATGGCGCGAGAACGCAGTTCTCTGCCTGGGCAACCCGCAACGGCAAGCGCCTCATACAGCACACGCTCCACGGTAAAACGTGGATCGAAAGAACTCAAAGGATCCTGGAACACCACCTGAATACGCTTACGTTCAGCGCGCTGCTCACGGCCGTTGAGTGTGTGCCATACCCGCCCACGCACCAGCACTTCGCCACTGTCGGGATTTTCGAGGCCAAGCACGATACGGGTGACAGTCGTCTTGCCTGATCCGGACTCCCCCACCACGCCCAACGTTTCGCCAGGACGCAGCGAGAACGACACGTCGTTAACAGCCTTACGTTTTTTGCCGTCAGGTCCGACAAATGATTTTTCTAATCTGCGCACCTCAACGACGAAGTCCTCGCGTTCAGATGTCGACTCAAGGACAGGCTGTGGCGGCGGCGAACTCTCTTGATCACGGACAAAATGCACCGAGTTCCCGGCCCGCAACAGGGACTTGGTATATTCATGTTGCGGATCGTACAGCACGGCCTCGACCGGGCCCTGCTCAACAATGCTGCCGTTGTGCATCACGGCTACCCGATCAGCCAATCTGGCAACGACTGCCAAGTCATGGCTGACCACCAGCATTGCGGTATCCCGGGAACGAAGCGACTCGAGCAACGCCAGCACCTGCGCCTGGACCGTCGCATCTAACGCGGTTGTCGGCTCGTCGGCGATTAACAGTTGGGGATGGCAGGCAATCGCCGATGCGATCAACGCCCGTTGCCTCAACCCACCGGATAGTTGGTGCGGATATTGACGAGCACGCAGCTCAGGTTCAGGAACACCGACAGAACGTAGCAACTCAATAACCTTGGCATCGCGTTGCTCACGCGTGAGGTTGGAATGTAATTGCAACGGCTCCGCGATTTCCTTGCCGACCTGCCGCAGAGGGTCCAGAGAACCTAATGCATCCTGCATGACGAAACCGATGCGAGCACCACGTATGCCACGCCAGGTACGTTCATCAAAACGACGCATGTCCTCGCCGTCAAAATGCAAACGCTGTGCCTCGATGCGTGACTGAGTTCCCGTCAGCCCGGCCAAAGTGCGCGAAGTGACACTCTTTCCCGAACCGGATTCGCCAACCAGCGCCAGACACTCGCCCGGGTATAGCCGGAACGATATGCCCTTGATCACCTCATGCGCTTGCCTGCCGAAATGGACACGCAGATCCTCGACATCGACCAATGGAGTTACTGGAACTATTGTGGTACTCATGTGCGCTTGCCCTCGCTTCGACGCACCAGTTCCCGCCCAAGTGCAGTAATCGAGAGCACAGTCAGGGTGACCGCGAGACCCGGCAACGCCACCAACCACCAAGCATTAGCCAGGAAATTTCTGCCTACAGAGAGCATAGCTCCCCATTCCGGAGAAGGTGGCGGCTCACCGAAACCGAGAAAGCTTAGCGCAGCACCGGCAGTAATACTGCCACCGACACCGATCACAGCCAGAATAATGATCGGCTTGATAGCGTTGGGCAGCACATGGTGCAGGATCACCTGCAGCCGGTGCAGCCCCAGTGTGGTTGCTGCTTCGACATAGGGCGAGCGTTTGACGACCTGTGTCTGCGCACGCACCATACGCGCATACCGTGGCACACCGGCAATACCGACTGCAACGATAGCGTTGAACGTGCCCTGCCCCCAGAAAGTAATGATGACCAGTGCGAGCAACAGATCTGGGAACGCCATCAACACGTCGATGAAGCGCATGATGGCGGCATCCACAAAGCGCGGTCCAAGCCCGGCAGAGAGCCCCAGTACAATCCCGATCACCAGCCCGATCATCGTCGCCGAGATTCCCATCAGCAGTGAAGGCCGCACACCATAGACAAGTCTGGTCAGCACATCGCGACCGTTCTCGTCCGTACCCAGCCAATGCGCACTGCCAGGCGCCAGGAAGGCATCTCTAGCACTAGCGGCCAGCGGATCACCGGCAACCAGCCATGAAGGCCAGATCGCTGCCACCAGCAACAGAAGCACAAACAGGCCGGCCAACAGCAGGCCCGGGCGCAAAGTGCTCAAATCCATCGTGGCCAGCCAGTCCCATCGCAGGGTGCGATGATGGTGGACAAGCCCCAATCCCGCCGGCGTATCAATCGCCAGGGTTGCCTCTTCACGAATACTCATGGTTTTCTCCGTACCAACTCACGGTGCCGGGTTAGGCAAGCGTGCATGTATGGCGTTGATGCCCGCCACCAAGTCGTCGTGCAACTGCACCTCGAGGCTGCCAAGGTTCTCGCGCAATTGCGGGAGAGTGGTAGCACCGGTCAGCGCGCTGGTAACGAACGGTCGGTGGATGACGAACGACAATGCCAGTTGCGCAGGCGACAAGTTGTGCTGTCGGGCAAGGCCCACGTAGTCGGAGACAGCGCGAACCCCCTCGGCACTGCCATATCGTGCGAAGCCCCCATACAAAGAACCCGGCGACAATCGTGCGCCCACGGGCTGGGCACCGTTCAGGTACTTGCCGCTCAACACACCGAAGGCAAGTGGCGAGTACGCCAGCAAGCCCACGCGTTCACGGTGGCTGAATTCCGACAGGCCCACCTCAAACTGGCGATTGAGCAAACTGTAAGGATTCTGGATGCTGACAATCCGCGGCAGTCCCAGCCGTTCCGAGTGTTTGAGGAATTGCGCCACGCCCCACGGTGTTTCGTTGGAAACTCCGATGTGACGTATCTTGCCTGCCTTGACTTGCTCGGCTAGCGTAGACAAGGTTTCCTCGATCGCGACGCTCTCCTCGTTTTCTACCCAGGGATAGTCACGCAATCCGAAATAATTGGTACTACGGTCTGGCCAATGCAACTGATAGAGATCGATATAGTCGGTCTGCAATCGTGACAAGCTGCCATCCAGCGCCTCCACAATATTTTTTCGATCATGACGTGTCTTGCCATTACGTATATGCCCTGGCTGGGGGCCGCGACGCGAGGGACCAACGATCTTGCTGGTCAGGACAATGTCATTACGACGCTTGGTCCTGGTCAACCAGTTGCCAATGAAACGCTCTGTATTTCCCCAGGTATCAGGGCGCGTCGGTGTAGGGTACATTTCTGCCGCATCCACCAGATTGACCCCTTGGGACAGCGCATAATCGAGCTGCTCGTGGGCGTCGGCCTCACTGTTCTGATGCCCCCACGTCATGGTGCCAAGGCCTAGTACGCTGACCTTGAGGTCGGTATTGCCGAGATTGCGATATTTCATGCTTGAGTTCTCACGCAGTGGCTACCTGACGCTGTTCTTCGTACTGACTTCGTGGGTACGGCAGCCCCAGGTGATCACGTAACGTGCTGCCGGTATATTCATGACGGAAAATGCCGCGCTTGCGGAGCAATGGCACCACCTCGTCGACAAAAATCTCGACACCGGACGGGAACACATCCGGCATGATGTTGAAGCCATCAGCTGCACCGGCGTGGAACCACTCCTCGATACTGTCCGCGACCTGCTCCGGTGTACCAACTATCAGGCGGTGACCCACGAGAATACGACGCGACAATTCACGTACGGTCAGTTTTTCATGGCGAGCCAGGTTGAGTTGAGCCTCCAGGAAACCATGGGATCCCTGTTCAAATTCACTGACTGGCGTAATGCGATCCCAGGGAAGCTCCTTATCGAGGTCAAGCTCGCTCACCGGGATACCAATACGGTTCGCCACTTGGTTGGCCAGAGCCCCCTCCACGAGGAATGCATTGAGGCGATCGAAACGTGCCTGCGCCTCCGATTCGGTGCTCCCGATGACGGTAGCGATCCCGGGCATGATTTTCAAATGATCCGGGTTGCGCCCCCACTGCCGTGCACGGTTTTTCATATCGCGATAAAAGGCCTGACCAGCCGGCAGGGTGGTCTGGGTGGTAAAAATCGCATCAGCAAACCGTGAGCCCAGAGACTTTCCGCCCTCTGAAGAGCCCGCCTGGACCAGCACCGGACGCCCCTGCGGTGAACGGGGAACATTAAGCGGCCCCTTCACCGACAGATACTTTCCTACGTGATTAATGGCGTGCACCTTGGCAGGATCGGCAAAGCGGCCATTGACCGCATCACCGATAATGGCATCGTCCTCCCAGCTATCCCACAGTTTCACCACGACATCCACGAACTCTTCCGCCAATGCATACCGATCCGCGTGATGTGCGCTGGTTTTCTGTCCGAAATTCTGCGCAGCAGCATCGGAATAGGTTGTCACCACATTCCAGGCAATACGCCCGCCCGTAATATGGTCGATCGAGGCATAACGCCGAGCGAGATTAAATGGCTCATTGAAGGTACTGGATGCGGTGGCGATGACCCCGATATGCTTGGTAGCCAGCGCCACAGCCTCCAGCAGTACGCTGGGCTCAAGGCGACCGCTCGGATGATGGGCAACATCACCAGCCAGTGCAGGACCATCCGCCAGGAAGATGGCATCCAGTGTTCCGCGTTCTGAAATTCTTGCGATGTTGCGAAAATATTCGACGTCTGTCAGAGAATTGGGAGACGCCTCTCCTGTCCGCCATGCGGCCGAATGTGCCCCAAAACCAAGAATGTTCATACCGATGCTTAGCTGCCGTTTGCTCCCGCTCATGCTCGTTTCTCCTATCGTTGTGTCTGTTGATCAGTGTGTTGGTGTGCCTTCTTGGTACGAGCGGCGTCAAAGCGCTCAGCCCAAGATGCACTCGGAATAGTGCCGTTCAGGTAGTAGTCACCCAGGTATGCCTCCCTGAGAATCGCAGGGTTGTGCGAGGCGATGGTGCGGGCATTGCGCCAGTGACGATCCAGGTGACGGGCCTGACTGGTGGCAGAAGCGCCGCCTACCTCAAATAGCAGGGTTGTTGCCTGCAGCACCTGATCAATCAGGATCTGCTGCCCTTGAAATGCTCGGATATCTGCCTCGACATATTGCCCGGACGTCGCCTGCCCACGCTGATGTGCCTGCCACACGCGCTCAACCGCAGCAGATGCCCCATCCACGATCGCTTCAGCCGAAAATGCCAGGCTGGATAAGCGGCCGATCACACGCTGCACCAATGGATCCTGGCGCGGACTGGTTTGCCCGGGGTAGCCGAAGGTACGGGTGCGCCCTTGCACAAAAGCGACTGCGTCGCGCAATACCGCACGGGCTATTCCGGCAAGTCCTGCAAGATGCACCAATTGGTAGAAGGCCGTGATATACGACTCAGCGCGTTCCTCGCCAGACTTGTGTCGCCTGAAGATTTGAGCGTCAGTCACTCGCACGCTCTCGAAGCGCGTCGTACCGCTCCCGGTCAAACGCTGGCCGAAACCATCCCAGTCATCCAGACGCGTAACGCCCGGCGCCGTGGTGGGAATAGCGACACTGACATATTCACCGTCGATCGTGGCCGAAGCTGCAATCCAATCGGCATACAGGGTGCCCGTGCAATAATATTTCTCGCCATTGACCAGCCAGTGGTCGTCAACACGCGTCAGAGTTAACGTGTTTTCGGTGGCATCCGTCCGCTCGGCCATGGCGGCACCGAACAACTCGCCAGCAGCGATACGAGGAAACCATCTCTCCTGCGTACTGACATCGTCATTCAACCGCCCTTCAACAAAACCGAAGTGAGCCCGAAATATTTGCGGCAAATTGGAATCCGCTTCAGCGAGCAGCATCAACAAGTGAAATACTTGCGGCACACTGGCGCCGAAACCACCATACTCCTGCGGCACCCGCAGCGCGCCCAATCCCGCTTCGCGCAGCCATGCAACTGGCTCGTACGCCAGATCACGGTGTTCTTCACGCCACACTGCGCCCTCTGCAATGCGTGCGAATACCGGCGCAAAATGTTCAAGCAATGCCTCGTCTCGCGGCGAGACCACTTGTTTCGGCTTGCCGAGCGATTCAGCAACAATCACAGGGCGATCCTCCATGCCAGCGGCAGCTCAATATTCAAGCGCATGGCTACGCGTCCGCTGCCCGCGGGTCGACCACGGTATTGAGTAAATCGACAACCAGATTCACCAGCACATAGGTTGCGGCGGCCAGCAAGGTGATGCCTAGCACCAGCGGCACATCCTTGTTGGTCGTGGCATCGATCATCAAACGTCCCACGCCTTGACGGGCGAACAAAGTCTCGGTGATCACGGCTCCGCCAAGCAAATGCGCAAAAATGAAGCCCGATAACGTTACCAGCGGGATCAAAGCATGCCGGAGTGCGTGTCCAAGCCGCACGCCGGTGCCAGACAATCCACGCGCGCGGGCCATGGTAATAAAGGGATACTCGAGAATATCTTCCAGCTCCTGACGCAATACCTGCGTCAGGGATGCGGCGACAGGCAATGCCAGTGTCAGGGTAGGCAATACCATGGATTTCCAGCCATCGGACCCCGCGGGAGGAAATATTGGGATCTGGAAGGAAAATGCCAGCAGCAGCAAAATGCCAAGCACAAAAGTCGGCATCGACAGCAGCACCAACTCACTGCCGGAAGACAAAGATCCGATCCAGCGCGACCGTTTTGCCGTAGCTATAGCGACCAGAATCGAAAGACTAACCGCCAGCAATCCCGCCCATGCCGCCAGCTGCACTGTTGCTCCAATCTGCTGAGCAATCGCACGCGTGACCGGGATTCGTAGCCGATAGGATTCGCCAAGTTCCCCCTGAAGCAGACGACCAAGATAGTCCGCATACTGCAGATATAACGGCTGATCCAGACCGTATTCGCTACGCACACGCGCCAGCACCTCGGCAGTGGGCAACGCATCCGGCCCGCCCAGTATGGCCAGGGCAGTATCCCCGCCGGTCACATTAAGCGTGACGAAAGTCAGGGTTGCTGCCCCCCAAAACACGCCGAGGCTTGCCAGAAGACGGAACAACACGCGTTTGACAGTGTTATTCATATCGCCTATTGATCCAGCCAGACACTGGTAAACACTGCCGTGTTATGTGAAGTATCGTAAACAATACCTTTCACACGCTTGTTACTTGCGGTCATCGTGTAGTTTTCATACAGCGGCACCGCTGGCACGAGTTCAGTCAGGCGCTGCTGCGCCCGGCTGTACAACTGCTGATTCAGAACCGGGTCTTGAGACCGGCGCGCCTTAGCCAGGACATCATCCAGTTCAGCATCTCTGATGCGCGAGACGTTCTGCCCGATACGTTGGGGAGAAATGATTTCGTTGCTGTGGTAGAGAATGTACAGCCCATCCGGAGTATTGGTATGCCAGACCCCACCAGCAGTAGCCTGGTAATTGTTCGCGCTCCTGCGCTCCAGGATCTGGAGCGCAGGCAATTGCACGATACGCAGTTCAGCACCGATCCTTTTTACATCTGACTGAATCGCCACCGCAGTCGTTGTCAGGCCGAACCCTTCCGTGACGAGAAACTCTGCCGCAAGCCGCTTGCCATCCTTGGTGCGATATCCCTCCGCATCACGCCCCGTCCACCCGGCCTCGTCCAGCAGTCGATCAGACTCTTTCGGATTAAAGAGAAGCGCGTCCTGGAATGACGGATCGTAATAACGGGTATTGGCTGCCAGAAAATCACTTTTCGGCCTGTATTCGCCAAAACCATTGATGCGCGCCACCCCCTCCCGATCAATAGCCAAGGCGAGCGCTTTACGCACACGCACATCATCGAAGGGGAATTTCTCGGTATTGAAAGAAATCCCTCGATAGGGGTTTCCCTTGCGGATGCGACTATCAAACGACAGCCGCTGGTCGGCCCGGATGCTTGCAGCATTCTGCGCCGGGGCGTCGATGGTGAAATCGTATTGCCCCGCGGCGAGCGAGGTATAGCGGATCAGTGCCTCAGGCACAAACTCGACCTCAATGCGTTCCAGATAGGCTGGCCCGTGATGCCGGATAAAATCGGGCGCCCAACGGTAATCAGCGCGCCGCACAAAGGTAATCCCCTGTTGGCGATTGTATTTCTCAACCACAAAAGGCCCTGAACCCACCGGAGCCTCGCCCAGCCGCCCAGGATTCTCCTGAATGGCCTTGGGAGACTCCATCGCCAGCCAAGATTGCGCCAACACATCCAGGAATGGGGCATAGGGCTCGCGCAAATTAGCCTGGAAAGTAAACTCGTCGATCACTTTGCCATCGATATACGGGGCGATATAGGCTGCCGCAAGCGGCGACTTGGTCGCCGGATCACGCATATGCTCCAGATTGATCCGCACGGCCTCTGCATTGAACTTGGCACCATCACTGAATGTCACGTCCTCCCGCAGGTGGAAGGTATAAGTCTTGCCATCCGGAGAAATTTCCCATGACTTTGCCAGCCACGGAGTAATCTCACCCTTATCATTCAGGTAGACCAGATTGTCGTAGATCAGGCGCCCCAACCACTGGGCGTTGGTATGCGAAATCGAATGCAGATCAAGAGACCCGGTGTCCAAGGCTACCGACATCTTCAGCACCCCCCCCGGTTTGCCCGGCACTTGCTCGAAATAATCGCTCGCCGGGTAGACAAAATTATTCCGATGGACGTCACCCCCCGCATGCTCCTGCTTATCTCCACACGCCGCCAACGTCAGCAGCGCGACAGCTCCGACAAAACGGGTCACCCCCACCAACCAAGCCGAGTGGCGAGAGGAAACTCCTGAAAATACCGCACGTTCTTCCATAGTGTTTTCTTTACATAAATCTCGATTGCGCCATCCGCCGAATCGATCCAGACAGATGCACCCGCCTATGTAAAGCACTATCCGTGCCACAATAAATAAGTAAGCAAATACAATTGGTTATGATTAATTTTTAATAAAATCAAAAACACACCCAAACAATCTGCTTCGCAGGTGTTCAATAGGCAACAGTTGCTGCTGGCAGGAGCAGGTTAACAAGGCGGGAAACAGGGAAAGATGGGCGGTGGCAATACGTGCAGCCGGCAAACCATTACCGGCTGCTACAGTCCATCACCGACCTCTCCTCGCGCAGACAGGATCAGACAACATCGGCTCAGAAGTGGAACGAAGCCCCGGCTGTAACCCCGAAGCCGTCGCCCGGATAGAAGTTGGCGTTGTCCTTGCCTTTCAAGTCATAGGCCGTATTCGACGCCGTCACATAATTCCTGTCAGTCAGATTTCTGGCATCGAGGAAAACGCTCCAACGCTTGCTTGGCGCTTCGTACCCCAGCTTGGCACCGAGAATCGCGTAGGCAGGAGCCTTGAGCGTATTAGCATAGTCCACGTAGTAACTCGAGGCCGCACGCAGGTTGAGGCCGGCATAGAACCCATTCGAACTCTGGTATTGCAGCTCGGCCTGATAGACATGCTTGGGCAAACTGGGCAGGCGGTTGTTACCGAACACAGGATCGTGCTCGTAGTAGAAGTCGTTCAACGTGTAAGCCTGGCGCAGGATCACATTGTCGCTATCAACCTCGCCCCAGAGCCTGGCGTTGAGCCCTGCCTCTATCCCCTGGTGTATGGTCGGTGTCGCATTCGAGTTGGCGATGAGGGCCGGGGTCAGCGTGGTCGCCGGAATCACGACCACCGAAAGCAGTTCCTTGTCGACCCAGGAACGATATAGCGTCAGGCTGCCGTCGAAAATTCCTGTCTTACCGCGGATGCCGGCCTCTGCCGTGGTGGCTTTCTGGGCGGTCATGGGCCGGATATAAGGCACAGAAGTGCTCCCGAAATACCAAGTCACCGGTGGATCGATAGAACGACTGACATTGGCGAACAGTTGCGCGGTCGGCGCCACCTGATAACGGAAACCCACCCGCGGCGCGATCTCCGTATCCTTGTAGTGCTGCCTGTCCGGGAATGCGCTGGTATTTTTAAGCGAGGTGTACTTGATGCGAACATCACGATCGATATCGATCAACGACACCCCTGTCGATAGCCATAATTTGTCGTCCAACTGCAGTTCGTTGCCGGCGGCAAACACCATATCGCTGGAACCGGTGTAGTCGGTATATTGGCGCAAGCTCCAGTTATTACGGTTGTAGGCCCTGACATCGCCATCCAGTCGGGTGTAGCTGAAACTGAAGGTGGTGTCGCTTGGCCGGCCAAACAGTTTGTCACCGCTACGCAGATAGCGCACCGTCGCAGTCGTATCGGTAGAATCCCACCACTGGGGGGTGGCAGAGTATCGCCAGCCGTTCAGCAGCGGGTAGTTGTTGTAGTCCAGACCGATCTCCAGCCTGGAATCGTCGTCGAAGGTGTAACTGGTCTTGCTGATGACCAATGTCGTCCCGTTCTTCTTGCGGCCCGACAGGACATTGGTCTGGGTGGGATCGTCCGAAATCTGGGACTTACTCAGCGTGCTACCGTTTAGCAGATTCTCTTCGCGATAGCGAACGATGAATCGCGTCTCCAGCTTCGGACTGAAGATGTGTCCGACGTTGCCGATGAAATCCCGTCCGCTGTTGTCGGTGAAATCCTGGAATCCGTCACGCTTGTTATGCAGCACCGATACGTAATAATCGCTATCCCCGATCACCCCGCCAGTGCTTAATTGCTGCTTGCTGTATCCGAAACTGCCGAATTCGAAGCGGGCGTAATGTCCGGGGGCCGTATAGCCGTTATGGGTGACAAAATTGATGGCCCCACCTAGGGAAAGCGCCGTGTATGCAAAGGCGTTGGCCCCGTATAAGACTTCGGTGTGATCAATGGCATTTGCCGTCAGCAGGTCTTCATGCGTGCCGCCAGGCCCAGTAATGGGCAATCCATCGTAAAGATACTTGATCCCGAGTGAATATCCCCCGTAAAAGGTGTTCAGCCCGGAACCACGGATAGAAACCTTATTCGCGCCATTGCCGCTGGTGGACTGCGCATAAACCCCAGGCTGCAGAACCAGTTGATCTTCCAGATTGGTGGCCCGTCCTCGCTCGATCTGTTTCTGGTCCACCACTGCGACAGCACCGGCCACCTTTTCCAGCTTGGCCCGGTCTCGATCGGCGGCACTCAGCCTGCGCGCCTTCACGGTAAACTCGTCCAGTTCGGTCACCTTATTATTCTCTGCAGCATCCTCGGGCGGCGGCGACTGAGTGGAGACCGAATCGTCCAGCCCTGCATTTTCGTTATCTCGCACCGCATTCGCATCCTGTCCGCACGCCATTCCGGTCGTCAAACAAAATGCCATCCCGATACTGACGTTGCGAAAGTCGGACAATCTGTCCGACACCATCCTGGGCGCGCCCCAGCCCCAAACCAAATACTTGTTCTTCAATTTCGTATCCTAAAATAAATACCCACGATTTCAAGACGAGTCTCTATTGGTATAGTTGCGCTCAAAGGACAGTTAGCATGTTTTATGCCATGAAAATATCCATATACAATCAATTGGTTAATGAATAATTAATGTATGCTATGCAGCCGATCCGCCAGTTCACCGTTCATGCCTGAACAGTTCATAAACACCCCTGAAATCAAGGTTTTTATCGATCCAGCCACAGACTGGTGAAAAAAGGCGTGTTGTGGGAGGTGTCGAACACCATGCCCCTGACCTGCTTGCGATAGGCAGTGAGGTGGTGATTCTCGAAGGCGGGGATCGCCGGCACCAGTTCGGTCAGGCGTTGCTGCGCCTTGCTGTACAAGTGCTGCAGGGTCGCCGGATCGCTGGCCCTACGGGCCTCCGACAAGGCGTCGTCCAGCAACGGGGCGCGCAGGCGGGAAATATTCTGGCCGATGCGCTTGTCCGACGTGATTTCGCCACTGTGATAAAGGATGTACAACCCGTCCGGTGTATTGGTATGCCAGACATTGCCGATCATGGCTTCATACTCGCCGGCATAGCGCCGCTCGGCCACCTGTATCAGCGGCAACAGTTCGATGCGCAGGTCGAACCCGACCTGCTTCAGATCCGACTGGATCGCCACCGCGATGCTGGAAGGATATCCCGGATACTCATAGGCGAGCAGCGTCGCCGCCAGGCGCCGTCCCTCTTTGACCCTGTAACCACGCGCATCCCGTTCGCTCCAGCCTGATTCATCCAGCAAGCGGTTTGCCGTCCCGGTATCGTACTTCAGTACATCCTGGAAGGCAGGGTCGTAATAGCGCGTCGTCGCCGCCAGGAAATCACTCTTGACCTTGTATTCGCCGAAACCGACGATCCGGGCCAACCCATCCCGGTCAACAGCATGCGCCAAGGCCCGTCGCACCCGCACGTCGTCGAACGGGAACTTTTCGACATTGAACGTGATGCTGCGGAAAGGATTGGCCTTGCGGATCCGACTGCTGAATATCAGGTTTGGCTGAGCCCGGATGGCTGCCGCATTCTGGGCCGTGGCGTCGATGACGAGATCGTATTGTCCGGCCAGCAGTGCGTTGTAGCGCACCATCGATTCCGGGACCACGCTGAGCTCGATCCGGTCGAGGTAGGCCGCCCCCGCGTGACGGATCAGCGGCGGCGCCCAGTGATAGTCTGGCCGCTTGACGAACACGGCGCCCTGATCGCGGGCATAGCGCTCGAGCACATAGGGTCCGGAACCCACCGGATGCTCGACGATGGATTTCGGATTTTCGCGAATCTGCCGCGGCGAGATCATGCTCAGCCAGGATTGGGCCAGGACTTCCAGGAACGGGGTATAGGGCTCGCGCAGGGTCGCCTGGAATGTAAATTCATCGATTACCTTGCCGCTCACGTAGGGAGCGATGTAGGCGGCCGCTAGCGGCGACCTGGTCGCCGGGTCGCGCATGTGCTCGAGGTTGAGCCGCACCGCTTCCGCATTGAACGCCTCACCGTCGCTGAAGGTCACGTCATCGCGCAAATGGAAGGTGTATATCCGGCCATCCGGCGAAATTTCCCAGGATTTGGCCAGCCACGGCGAGATACCGCCTTTTTCATCCTGGGAAACCAGGCAGTCGTACAGCAGCCGCCCCAACCATTGCACGTTGCCGTGGGCAATCGCATGCACGTCGAACGTGCCGGTATCCGAAGCCGCAGCTACTCGCAACGTACCGCCCGGCTGCCCCGCAGCCTGCTCGTAGAAATCCGTGGCCGGGTACACCAGCGGTGTGCTCACCGCCGTCGCAGCGCTCCCCTCCCGCTCATTCGGAGCATGAGCTTGCTCGCCGGAAGAACAGGCGGACAACAGAATGATCGCCAGCATCGACCACAGGAGAGACCGGTATTTCAGCTTAAGAAGTTTCATTTTGACTGGCTCAAGTCATCATCAACAGTTGAACGCGCGGGTTGCGCGCAAAAAAAACGGCTGACGAAGAATATCGCCAGCCGTTTTCACACTTCAGGCCACATGCAAGCCCGTTATATCACGTGACCATTAGAACTTAATTGTGGCCCCAGCAAACGCACCAAAGCCATCACCTGGATAGAATGCTGCAACATCTCTGCCAGCCGCGTTGTATACCGGACCGGTAGCTGTCACGTACTCCTTATCTGTCAGGTTCTTCAGGTCAAGATAAACCTTCCATTTCTTGCTCGGTGCTTCGTAACCAGCCTTGGCACCGTAAATCGCATACCCAGGCGCCTTGAACGAGTTGGCATAATCGGCATAGGCTGACGATACCAGGCTCACGTCCACCCCGGCATAGAAACCACCATGATCCTGGTACTGCAACTCCGCCCGGTAAACATGGTCAGGCAAACCCGGCAACTTATTGGAACTGAACCTCTTGTCGCCACGATAGTAGAAGTCGTTCAGCGTATACACTTGACGCAGCACGAGCTTGTCATCAGATACGCCCTTCCAGAGCTGGGTATCCAGACCGGCTTCAATCCCCTGGTGGATAGTCCCACTGGAATTGAACGTCGAGGTAACCGCAGGCGTCAAACCGACCGCAGGCACAATTTCAACGTTCAGCAGTTCCTTCTGGATCCAGGACCGGTACAGTGCAAGACTGCCATCGAAGATGCCAGACTTGCCACGGAGGCCGACCTCGATGGTATCAGCCACCTGGTTTCTCAAGGGCTTGACATAGTTCGTGGTCGCGCCGGAGGGAGCATACGACCAACTGCTTGGAGGATCGATCGAGCGGCTGGCATTGGTGAATACCTGCACGCCCGGGTTGATCGCATAGCGCAAACCAACGCGCGGGGCCAAGCTCCACTCGGTATAGCTATCATTCTGCGGATATGGAGTGGTATTGGCGCGATCGCTAAATGGGATATGGAATTCGCGATGCACCTTGCTTAACGACAATCCGGTGGAGAGCCACAGATCATCGGTCAGCCCGAACTCATTACCGGCACTGAATACCGCATCGTAGCCGCCACCAAAATCACCGAGTTTCCTCAGCTTGCGTGTTTGCCCCTGATAAGTCTTGTACCCGCCGAGAATCGAATAAGTCGAGCTGAACGAGAGCGTCGTATCACTCTTGTGACCGAAGATTTCATCACTGCGCAGATAGCGCAAGGTGGTGTTGATATCGCGGAAATCCCAGTCACTGCGGTCATTCGCGCTCGGCGCCGCCTTGGAGATGGTTTGCGGGTAATTATGATAGGCAATGCCAAATTCGAGTCTGGAGCTGTCATCGAAAGTATAGGTCGTTTTATTCCCCACCCAATACGAAGCATTCTTCCCATAACTGGCTTTACCGTTGACATTGGCCAAGTTGTTCTTGGTGGCATCCTGCTTTATCTGCCGCAGCGTAATACCACCAGCGCTTTCGTGGAAATAATCAGCCGCACGCACGAAGAAACGGGTCTCCAGCTTATCGTTGATACGATACCCAAAATTGGAAACCAGGGACGTATTTTCAACGTTGGTCCAATCCTGGAAGCCGTCACGCTGCAGATTGGATACGGCGACATAGTAGTCGCCATCTCCCACCTGGCCACCCGCACTCAGGGTGGCCTTGTGAAAACCAAAGCTACCCACGTCCAGACGGGCTTCGACGCCAGGCGCAGTCCGGCCAGTCTTGCTCACGAAATTAATGGCACCACCCAGCGACAGCGCCCCGTAATCAAATGCATTAGCGCCACGCAGCACTTCCGTATAGTCAAGACCTGCCGTCTCGAGCAACTCGTTAGGCGTACCACCCGGGCCAGTCAATGCAATCCCGTCAAACAGGAATTTTGTTCCTTCACGGAAGTAGCCGGGGGATGCATTCGCCCCAGAACCGCGAATGGAGATCTTGATTGCGCTGGTACCGCCGCCTGACTGGGCGATCACCCCGGGCTGAAATTTCAGGATGTCTTCGGCCGTGGTTGCGCGACCACGCTCCACTTCCTCTGCTTTAACCAGGCCAGTACCCCCAGCCACCGAATCCAACTTCAGCTTAGCCGCATCCGCAGGAGTGATCTTTCGTCCCTTCACGGTGAAGGCCTCCAGTTCAGTCACTGACTCATCAGTGCCAGCCGCGGCAGCCGCTTGGCCTGATGGCTCAACGGCTTGCAACTCATCCTGCCCATAGGCCGTTCCGGTCGTCAGGAAGATCGCCACCCCCAAGCTGATGGCTCGCAGTGCAGACACACTTCCGGCGCCGTCAGCCAAGGCGACGGCTCCCGGCTCCAGTTGATTAGTTTTCAATTTGTTCCCCTAATAATGAAATTGACGTCTCCATGGCGCACCTAAGCGCCCGGAACCTGTGAAAGCATGCTTCATGCCAACTTGTTATTTATATAAAAATCATATGGTTATAAAATTAATTGACACTTCTCCATGATGCCAAAAACACACATTGCTGACACCTTGCTGCCTAGCGAACAGCATCCAGCACCACGCCTCCATTTGATGGGCAACAACCGTTTGGCATGATCATTGCTCAATTGACGCGTATACCCCCCATTCCCGGTCTGTGGCACCGCAATTAACAAGACAGCCCCCAAGCTGATGGAGCGAATAACAATTTATGCAAGATCAATGGTCGTTTGGCCCCGTGCATGTCGCCGTGGCTTCGTTATCACCTTTGTCCAGAGTCGGCGTGGTGTTACTGGTCGCCAGCACGTTCGGCAGTGCCCATGCGGCTGGCGTACCGTCGTTGGAGGAATTTATCGTTACCGGCAGTGCAAGAAACATGACGGGCGTGGCCGACAGTTCCAGTGAAGGGACAGTGACGGCAAAGCAGCTTGCGGCAAGGCCATTGTTGCGCCCTGCCGAGGCGCTGGAAACCATCCCGGGGTTGATCGTGACCCAGCATTCGGGCGATGGCAAAGCCAACCAGTATTTCCTGCGAGGGTTTAATCTGGACCATGGCTCGGACTTTGCGACCTCTGTGAACGGCATGCCGGTGAACGCCACGACGCATGCGCATGGCCAAGGCTATATGGACCTGAATTTCCTGATCCCCGAGTTGATTGGCGGCATCCGGTACCGCAAGGGGTTTTATGCCGCGGATGACGGTGATCTGGCTGTGACGGGCTCGGCAAGAATTGACTATGCACGCACGCTGACCGCGCCGATTGCCGATCTTTCGCTTGGAGAGCACGGCTACAAACGGGCTTTGTTGGCCGGCAGCACGCAGGCTGGTGAGGCCAATGTACTTGCTGCGCTTGAACTGGCCGCCAACGATGGCCCCTGGGAGGTTCCTGAAAATCTGGGCAAGCGGAATGCGGTGCTGCGGATTTCCTCGGGGAGCGCTGCAGACGGCTATGCATTGACGGCATCCGCCTATCAAGCCGACTGGGTAGCGACGGAGCAAGTGCCGCAGCGGGCAATCAATAGTGGTGAAATCGGGCGCTTTGGCACGCTGGCACCGACCGACGGGGGCAAGACCCATCGCTACAGCCTGACGGCAGAATGGGCTGCACTGGATGAACAAGGCAGCCGACGTGCCAATGCCTATCTGGTGGATTATGGCCTCAACCTCTATTCGACGCCTTCCGGCCTGTTGGAAAGCCAACATGAACAGGCGGACAAACGGATCGTATGGGGCGGGCAGGCTGCGGTGAGTAGAACGCTGAATCTGTGGAACTCGCCCACGGAACTGACCGGGGGCATTCAGTTTCGCCAGGACCGGATTCAAAAGGTCGGCCTGTACCAGACCCGGAACCGGGTTCGTGTCGATACGACGCGTGAGGACCGTGTGACCGAAAACTCGCTGGGCGTGTTTGCCGAAGCGCAAACCAAGTGGAACCGATGGCTGCGCAGCACGATTGGGGCACGCTGGGACCGGCTGAGCGCCGATGCTACGCCAGTGGGTGGGGTATTCAACACGGCGAACGGCGGCAATGTCGAGAGCAGCCAGTTCAGCCCGAAACTGGGGATCGCCTTCGGCCCGTTCGGCACGACGGAATACTATGTCAACTGGGGAAAGGGGTTTCATAGCAACGATGCACGAGGAGCATCTGCTCGCGTGAATGCTGCCGATGGGACACCCACGGATCCTACCCCATTGATTGTCGAGGCCAGCGGGGGAGAAATCGGCGTTCGCACGCAACCTTTGCCCGGATGGCACAGCAGCCTGACCTACTGGCGCATGCAGATCGATTCCGAGATGATTTACGTGGGCGATGCCGGGGTGACGGAGCCCAAGGGCGGGTCACGACGCCATGGGCTGGAATGGTCAAATTATTACAGCAACGCCAATGGCTGGATCGTCGATGGGGATGTCGCCATTTCCCACGCCCGCTTTACCGATGCGAGTGGCGGGGGAACACATATCCCCAACGCCATTCCGCTGACTGCCTCATTGGGAGCAACCTACGACCGCGGGGGGGACTGGTTCGGTGGCGCGCGCTTCCGCTATCTGGGGGAATACCCGCTGGAAGAAACCGGCACCCACCAATCAGGGGCGTTCATGACAGCGAATCTCAAGCTTGGTTATCGTTATGATCCGCGCCTGCAATTCACCCTGGACATCCTGAATGTCTTTGACCGCAAGGCAAATGATATCGAGTACTGGGGGGCCGCTTGCACCCCGGCCGAGGGGGCAGGTTGCAACGCCGGCGATGGGGTCGAGGGCCGCTTGGTCCATCCGCTCGAGCCGCGGACCCTGCGCCTCGGCATGCGTGTGAGTTTTTGATCGCAATTCCTAGTGGTGGCCAGCTACCATTCCGGCCTCTACGCGCGCGAACTATCGCCCCACAGAACATGTTGCCTGCCCGACATTTCAAAACGATCCAAAACACCCAGCGTCAACAAGCCCTGTTGGGGTCAGACTTGTTGATTTCATAACAGCCGTCAAGCAGCCAACTGTGGCCGGCTCAACACCGACGATCAGAAGCGTGAGCTATCTATGATCGGTGAGTAGTACTCCCCCTCGATTTTTGAACAAGGCTCCCCGATAGATCCGCAGGATGCCTCCAGTAGCCACTGAACAGGCAATAATCCGCGATCACAAAAAATGGCACGGGTATTGCTACACGGGGGAAGACAACAATTGTCATGCTTGCCTGCAACAGAAAACTGCGGCCATGACATCAACATATACCATCCAAGGAGTTTAGGCATGTTTTCCAAGTTGAACCTATTGAAGATATTGACGCTGACAGGCCTCACGATCTCAGCGCTCTCTGCATACGCACACCACGTGTTCTCTGCTGAATATGATGCTGAAAAGCCGGTCAGACTGACTGGGACACTTACCAAAATTCAATGGGTCAACCCACATAGCTGGATCTACGTCGATGTCAAGGATAGTAACGGTACTGTCTCCCAATGGACAATTGAGTTCGGATCCCCAATTCAGTTGACAAGGCGCGGACTTAAAAAAAATGACCTGACCATCGGCCATGCAGTAGATATCGCGGGTTTCCTCAGCAAAAGCAAAGCTGATGTGGCAATTGCCAATACGGTAAAACTCATTGACGGACGGGAATTCTATGTGGGAGGAGAAGGGGCCGGGATTCCCGAGGTCAAGCCAGCCGCAGAATCGCCCCAGAAACCTGCCGCCCCGGCCACGAAATAACGCATTGCGATGCTCAGGTTAAGGATTTCAGACATGCGAGGTTGCAACTCACGGATCACCCACCAAACGCTCACGTTGCGCGCGCGCTGCATGCGTTTTCTTAGAGTGCTGGTGCCACTCACAATATTGGTGACGAATACACAAACGGTTGGAATGGCAACTGCGGCAGAAGTGGTCCCGTCTCCTGCAAGCAACATTCCTAGAACCCCAAGTGGAAAACCCGATCTCTCAGGAATCTGGCAGACCCTGAGCACGGCCGAATGGGACCTTGAACCTCACCATGCACGCAAAGATGCGCCAGCAGGCCTTGGTGTTGTTGAAGGAGGCGTACTTCCCTACCAGCCGTGGGCGCTGGAAAAGAGAAAAGAAAATTTTGCTCACCGGGAGAAACTGGATCCACGCACAAAATGCTATCTGCCCGGCGTGCCGCGTTTCGTATACACCCCATTGCCCTTCCAAATATTTCAGTCAGATCGCGAACTCACATTTTTCCATGAATATGCTCATGCGATACGCACCATACGCACAGATGGCAGCAAGCATCCCACCGAGTACGAAAGTGGCATCAATGAGTTATGGCTAGGAGATTCTCGCGGTCATTGGGAAGGAGATACCCTGGTCGTGGATGTGACCAACTTCAATGATCAGACTTGGTTCGATCGGGCTGGCAATTTTCACAGTGAAAATCTCCACGTTGTCGAGCGTTACACGCTTTCCACTCCCGATCATATTCAATACGAAGCCACTATTGAAGATCCCAAGGTGTTTACCAAACCATGGAAAATCACCTTGATGCTGTACCGTCACAAGGAGAAGAATTTCCAGCTATTGGAAAATGAATGCTACACGTTTGATTTTGAACAATTCTATCCCTAAGTAGAAAGGTGACACATTGAGACATTGGTTATTACCGTTGACAGTATCTGCATTTTCTTTTGCGGCAATGTCACTACTCCAACAAGCACAGGCTGCTGACCCGCCTTCCAACGCGGCACAAACGCCCGGCACACCATGGCAACCGAAATATCTATCGGATGGGCAGCCCGATGTCCGCGGTTTCTGGCGCGCACAGTATTCCGGCTCCTATTCGCTCGTAAACGGTGGTGAATTTGGTTTGGGCGGGTGGCCAGGCAAGGATGGAAAGATTCCGCCGCGCGGATCTGATGGAAAAATTCCGACCTGGGGCAATCGTCCAAGCCGTATCATCAACCCCGCTGACGGGCAGATTCCCTACCAACCTTGGGCCAGAGCAAAACAGCAGGATCTGCTCGAGCATTTTGAGAACCCGATTAAACCCGGTTATGTCGAGGGGCTGGCTCGCTGCTTCCCCAGCGGGGTGTCACGACAGCAATTCGGGCTGTTCGAAATTCGCCAATACCCAGGATATGTCGTGTTGCTTGGAGGCCTCTCCAACCGCATTATTCACCTTACCCCAAAACCGGCGCTGCCCGAAAACATCAAGCTCTGGATGTCAGACTCCCGTGGCCGTTGGGAAGGTACTACGCTGGTGGTCGATGTTCGAAATAGCAATTCCAAACATCGCCTAAGCAATCAGGGAGATTTCGCCAGCGATCTGGTACACATCACTGAGCGCTTCGTTTTCAAGGACGCAAACACCTACACCTACGAGGCCACCTACGAGGATCCTAGCGTATTTACGCGCCCGTGGACGCTTGCATCATTACAGCAGAGAGCTTTTGCCGACAAACCCGGTTATGAGGCTGAAGAAAATGCCTGCCACGAAGGAGACCGCGAGTTTTACGCACTGGAATCCGCGCCGTTGCAACCAAAACCTGAGCAATAAGGTACTGGCCGATATTCATTTCGATATTGTTTCGAAACGAATATCGGCATCCTTCGTCCTACTTCTCGGACGATAACCCGGGAAATCCAGGGCGTTTGGCGTTGGGGTACCAATAGGTACGGTGACACTGCTCACAGGCCTGTTGCAGTTTTCCGCCGGCATCGAACAAGGCAGATGGATCCCGTGCATCAATTGCACTCAACGCCTCCTGAGAAGCGCTCTGAAAATCCTGCACATGCCGGACAAATGCACTTGGATTTGCCAGAATCAGGCTCTGAATTTCATGTGCTGTTAACACGCCCTCGATGTGTGCATCCTCGATCACTCGCCCCTCCCTTGCAACAGGACGCCCAGTGTGAGCGAGCAAGTTACCCGCCTCAACCAGTGCAACTGCGTGGCGTCGAACGATTGCCCAGTCTGCAGCAGTCAACGGTTGCTTGTCCACAGAGCTATCGGCGGTAGTAGTGCTCTCGACTGATGCCCAAAGTGCATCGGCAGCCGGATCGACCACGGTAGCCATGATGTCCTGCAGCGATGCAAGCGACTGCGCATCGTGAACCGCCGCGTTTGTCTCTGGATTCTCGGCACATCCAACAAGCGCAATAGCACAGCAGATGACCGAAATACGATGTTTCATTGTTTGATCCCTTGATGTAATTTCAAGCACCACGGCTTATTCGTACCAGTCAAAATCAGATAAATCCAATGGCGCGCCCGGCAATGCCCACCCCAAACCACAACACGAGAGAGGCAACGGCCACCAGCCTTGGATTCACTGAGCCTGAGCCATTCAATCCACTTGCCGCACGATACATCGTGCTCTGAACTGCGACAGCAACAAGCAACAACCCCAGCTTGATCCAGAACGCTGAATTCGGGTAATAGTGCACGGGACTGGAAAGAAAGATGATGGCGCCGCTTAAAACCGCGGCTCCCAAGCCTGCCCAAAGCAATGGTTGCGTTGCCCGGGCAACCCGATCAACTGTCTGCAGCCTCAGGCCTACACCGAGTAGCCTCAGGTTGGCCAGAACCACGACACTGAGCAACAACAGGAAGCCCGCAATATGCACAATCTGCAGCACGGCTCCGACCAAATGATCCGCCTGGCTTAGGGTCTGGCCAGCGGCGGTGTTCTGGAACCAAATCAAAGTATCAAGTGTGCTCATTATTTATGCTCCAATCGGTTGGAATTGTTGACTTATCGTAAGTAGGGAATCAGGCGTCCCGTAACGACGACTCCGAACCAAAGGATCAGTGATGCCCAACCTGCGAATCTGACACTGGATGGCAACTCACGCAGTTGAGCCCACGCATGCGCGTGACGCCCATGGCTGAATTCAAACCAGAGGGCGTTAATCCCGGCCAGGAAGATGAAAATTACCTTGATCGGAAATACCGGGCTGGCAAGCACATCGACCGATGTCGCCGCGAAGAGCAGTGCCCCGCTGATGAACGTTACTGCGAACCCCCCAAGGATCCAGGGGCGCAGCTGATAGAGAATTTCCGATGCCGGTTCGTCCCGTAAAAATTTACCAATCAGCCGGAGATCAAGCAGTGCAAGCAGCCCCACAGAGAATGCCAGCGCCAACAAATGTACCCCCTCGACAACAGGAAATACATACAAAGATTCCCGCAGCGCCGTACTGAATTCGGTGTCGTAAAGCGCTTGGGAGTATTCGACAAGTAGTGACATAAAAACCTTGCACGCTAAGAGCGTGGTTGCTGATGAAGGGGAGTGATGCGTACGATTGGACAGCATGCCGATCTTGAGGCAATCCAGATCGGCCGCGTCCTAGTGAATCACGGTCAGAGGTACTGCTCGTTCCCGACGATTCCAATCTTCGTTGCCCGGTTACGTTGTGCGGCCGCCATAACAGCTGCAACAGACTTATATGGCGAAAACTTATCTGGCCTCAAATGCAGTTCAGGCTGATTCTGTTGCTGCGCAACGTACGCGAACTTCTCATTTAGCGCTGTTGCGCTCGACACCAGTTCCCCATTCCAGCGAACCGCACCTGTATTATCGATTTCAATTTGCACGATTTCGGGTGGCGCCGTCGGTGGAGATGGACGATCTACCGGCATATTCAGATTGACCGCATGCAGTTGGATCGGAATGGTGATAATCAGCATGATCAGCAGCACAAGCATTACATCAATCAGCGGCGTCGTATTGATATCCACCAGCAACTCCGGCTCACCCAGCGAGCGACTGGAACCTACATTCATAGCCATGACTATTCCTTTATCGTATTGCCTGATAAATCAACCGCGTGGCGGTGGCTCGGTAATGAAGCCAATCTTGGCGATCCCGGCACGCTGGCAAGTGAAGACGACGCGGCCAATGAACTCGTAGCGCACATCAGCATCCCCACGAATCTGTATTTCCGGCTGCGGCTTGATGACAGCAACCTCTTTCAGTCGATCAAGCAGCACCGAATTATCCGCAACCGGCTGCTCATTCCAGTACACCTTTCCCCAATAATCCACCGAGATATTGATATTCTCAGGTTTGGTTTGCCGCGGCTGGTTAACCACCTTGGGGAGTTCTACCGGAACGGCATGTGTCACGACTGGAATTGTGATCAGGAAAATGATCAGCAATACCAGCATCACATCTACCAGAGGGGTAGTATTGATGGTGGAGACAATCTGATCCTCCCCACCATCATCAGAACCGATATGGATTCCCATGATTAACCTGCGGCACGGGCAGCGCTGACGACCTTCACCTGGCCTACACGGCGCGGCTCGATAGCCTCGCCCCCGGAGCTCAACAACACCGCATGCAAGTCAGCGCCAAAGGCACGAACGTTGTCCAGTGCAGCCTTGTTCCGACGTACCAGCCAGTTATATCCGAGCACGGCGGGAACGGCCACGCCCAGACCGATCGCCGTCATAATCAAAGCCTCACCAACAGGACCGGCGACTTTGTCGATCGAAGCCTGTCCAGCGATGCCGATGGCGGTCAACGCGTGATAGATCCCCCACACCGTACCGAACAGCCCAACGAACGGTGCGGTCGAGCCCACCGTACCCAGAAACGCCAAGCCATCCTGCAGGCGACTCTGAATATTGTCGATTGCACGCTGAATCGATTGTGAAACCCAAGTATTGAAATCGATATTCCCAAGCAGGCCCTCGTGGTGCTCGGTCGCCTCAACACCTGTTTTTGCAAGGTAATGATATGCGCTCCCCTGCTCCAAGCTTTCAACCGCCTGGGGCAACGAGCCGGATGTCCAGAACGTCTCGTTTGCCTTACGTGCATGACGCCCTAACTTTTGCTGCTCATACAACTTGGTCACGATGACGTACCAACTGCCTATCGACATCACTACCAAAATCAGCAAAGTGCCTTTGGCAACGAAATCCCCACCCTTCCACAGTGCGTCCAGCCCATACGGATTGTCTACCGTGGCCTTTGCATCATCGGTCAGTACATCAGCCGAACGTGTGCCGTTCTCTACCGCAGCGGCGTCAGCCACTTGAATGGCAGCAGGTGACTGGCTAGCCCCTTCCGCAGCAGACACAGAGTATGGCGTCGCCAAAAACCCTACGCTAGCGGCCAACAACCCGATTGCAACCAAAGGAATACGCAAATAATTTTTCATGATCCATCACTCCTAATCGATGTAATACAAAAATAAATTCTGACAAATACTTAACATACAGGAGCGCATGCCCCATCTACCTCAAAATCAGCCCTCGAGCTTAAACACGAAGGGAACACGTACACGAACGCTCTGCTCCTGGCCCACACAATTCAATTTACCGACCGCAGTGGTCGCAGCATTATTGAAAATTCGATTACTGGATTTCACGACCGTAATGTTGTGGACCACACCCTGTGGATTTACCGCGAACTCTACTAACACCTCACCACTTAACCCCTGCCTGATAGCTTGCTCCGGGAACGGAGTATTGCTACGTACCTCAATGTGATTTGGACAAGCCACACCGACGCTAACGATCGCAGGCGGCTCGACCTTGACCACAGGAGCCGGCGGCGGAGTTACTTCAACGACCGGCGGAGGTACTGTCGTCGTCACGACCGTCTCCACCTGGGGTGGCGGAGCCTCCACCCGCACTTCGGGAGGCGGCACATAGACCGGTGGCGGAGGGATAACAGCCGGAGGGGGAGTGACTTTGACAATCTTCGGCGGAGGCGGGGGTGGCGGAGGCGGCTGCTTGATCTCCTCAATCAGGTTGACTTCCAGCGGCTGCTTCAACACATCGATCGCCTTACGGGCCAGACCATTCATCAGCGCGTACACAAGCACAATGTGAAACACGACCACAAAAGCAATCCCAAGCAAGTGACGCCCCGGGTCTCTCTGTTGTTGCGCATAATCCATATAACGACTCCAAGCTACTGCAATTGAACTCTAGAGAAATAAACCGTTCGGCTGCCGAACAACTACGGCGGCTCATCTTTCAGTACATCATTGCAGGACTCGTGCCAACACACGGACCCTGGTGAAATTTTTAATAACATTCTGATAAATATACGAATTTACAGAAAAAATCTTGTGCAAGACCAGTTACAAAAAACACGCACGACACGAAATGTGCTGCGCAAACAACACTCCACTGAGTGGCTTGCTGAGATTTGTGCATCCACAAACTCATGAACGAGCGCTGCCATTGCCCAGGCCCTAAGCTCCACTACAATATGAAATGTGAAGACGCCAGACTGGCAGCCACTTTTGCGCCCGGCATTCGGCTAGATTCGCATTCCAGGGAATGCACAAGAAGCAGCCACAAACCAAAAAAGGGCTCAACGCCCTTTTTAGGATTGCGTAACCGATACGAAAATCAGTCGATCAAGTTAAAACGCTTGAGTTGCGTTCGAAGAATATTGCGACTGATTCCCAGCAGTTTCGCTGTTTGCACTTGATTCCCTTTGGAATACTCATAAGCCAGAGTAATCAGAGTTTTGTTAACGTTGTCGTATAACGCTTCAGGCTCAAGCTCGAATTGCTCTGTAAATGCCCTCTCCAATGAAGAGTTCTGCGTGGCCGAAGATTCGGGATCCACACGATGCTCATGTGCGATCACCTCATGGCTGACAGGCAAACTCAAGTTTGAAGGTTTCAGTACTCGCCCCTCGCACACCAGCAAAGCACGATGGATGAGATTTTCTAATTCACGGATATTGCCAGGCCACTGATACTCTGACAGCAAACGCAAGCTCTCTGACGACAGTTCAGGCTCGTCGATATGGAGTCTCTTAGCGTAAATCGAGATAAAGTGGTGCACCAAGGGCAGAATGTCACCCGGACGTTCCCGCAAGGGAGCCAATTGTACGGGGACCACATTAATGCGATAAAACAGGTCTTTGCGAAAACGCCCCGCACGTACCGCTTCCTTCAAATCGACGTTCGTTGCCGCGATCAACCGCACATCGATAGGCACCGGTTTTCTGGAACCGACGCGCACGATCTCCCGCTCTTGCAGTACGCGCAGTAATTTGACCTGCGTTGCCATTGGCAAGTCACCAATTTCGTCCAGAAAAAGCGTGCCGCCATTCGCTGTCTCAAACCATCCTGCTTTGGACCCCACGGCGCCAGTAAAGGCTCCCCGCTCATAGCCAAACAACTCACTCTCAACCAGGGTTTCGGAAAATGCACCACAGTTGATGGCCGCGAATGGCCCGCCATGTCGCGGGCTAAGCGAATGCAAATGTCTGGCCACCAGTTCCTTGCCCGTCCCTGTTTCGCCTTTAATCAAGACGGTCGCCTCGCTTGGGGCGACACGCTCGATGAGAGAGAGCAACTTTTGCGACTCAGGATCAGCAAACACCAAGGCACTTGCCCTGACGGACAAACTAATCTGCTGCGGGTTGGGGAAACTGATGATCGGTCGCCCACCCGCAACGTGCAGAACCTCCTCGGCCTCGTACTCATCAATGAAGGATGACATAGGATTTTTCTCGTTTCGTCGTGCGTGATATTGCATGGCCAACGTTCAGTTCTTACGCAGGTAGAAGCTGAACTCGCCCTCGTGTTCTGTCCAATTGACCAACTCCAGCCCGGTCTGCCGCACCAGCGACTCAAAGTATCGTGGCGATCCCTTGTCGGTCGAGACCACCTTCAGCACTTCGCCGCTACGCAATATGCCGATGGCCTTGTGGGTACTCAACATGGGCAGTGGGCAGCTCAAGCCCCGCGCATCGATTTCATGATCGAAATGCGTTCCCCAATCGAGATATGTTCTTTGCTCAGTAGTGTGGTGCGTGCTTGCCATGCTGAACCCTCGTGACGGTGCTCCCAGAATTGCGCCCTGCGTCAGGCGCTTCCCAGCGCCTGCGATTGCATTAACGACCCGCACTATAAACGCCACTATTAATAATTCAAAAGAATAATAATTAATATGTTTATTCCAAAAGTTATCATTCACCACAACAAAAAAGGCGCGACCAACGTCGCGCCTTTTTTGTCACAAGCCTGCAACTATTTGGGCCGCCTTGCCTTGGCTGCACTGAGCCGATGCAGCACGCTCACCAGCGTATCGATTTCCCCGCAGGTGTTGTAGAACGCCAGCGAAGGCCGCACCGTCGCCTCCAGCCCGAAACGGCGGAGGATAGGCTGTGCGCAGTGATGCCCGGAGCGCACCGCGATGCCTTCCTCGTTCAGCGCCTTGCCCACTTCTTCGGTCTTGTAGCCTTCCAGCACGAATGACAGGACGCTGGCTTTTTCCGCAGCCGTGCCGATCAGCCGCAATCCCGGCACCTCTTTCAGCAGGCGAGTGGCATACACCAGCAGGTAATGCTCGTAAGCCGCGATGTTTTCCATGCCGATGGCCGTGACGTAATCCAGCGCCGCCCCCAGCCCGACCGCATCCGCGATGTTGCCAGTGCCAGCCTCGAACTTGTTCGGCGCCGGCTGGTAACGGATACGTTCGAAGGTGACGTCCTCGATCATGTTCCCGCCGCCCTGCCATGGTTGCGTCGCGTTGAGCAGCTCCTCTCGGCCGTACAGCACCCCGATGCCGGTCGGACCGAACACCTTGTGGCCGGAGAACACGAACCAATCCGTCCCCAAGGACTGTACGTCGACGCGCATGTGCGAGACCGACTGCGCGCCATCCACCAGCACGCGCGCACCCACGGCATGCGCCATGGCGACCATCTGCTGCGCAGGGGTCACGGTACCCAGTGCGTTCGAGACCTGCGTGAACGACACCAGTTTTGTTTTGGGACCGAGCAACTTGGCATACTCATCCAGCAGAATCTGTCCGTCGTCATCCACCGGGATCACCCGGATCACTGCGCCCTTTTCGTCGGCCAGATGCTTCCACGGCACGATGTTGGCGTGATGCTCCAGATGGCTGACGACGATCTCATCACCGGCCTGAATGTGCTGCCGACCCCAGCTTTGGGCCACCAGGTTGATTGCCTCGGTCGCACCGCGCACGAAAACGATCTCATTGGTCGAAGATGCGTTCAGGAAAGCCCGGGATTTCTCCCTTGCCGCCTCGTAGGCATCGGTCGCCCTGGCCGCCAGTTCATGCGCTGCACGATGGATGTTAGAGTTCTCGTGTTCGTAGAACTCGCTGATCCGTTCAATCACGGCACGTGGCTTTTGCGTGGTGGCAGCGTTATCCAGCCAGATCAACGGGCGCCCGTTGACCCGCTCCTGCAGGATTGGGAAATCCCGGCGCACCAGTTCCTCGTCGAACGGCATGCCGCGTAAAGGGTGGTCCAGTTGCGGCGTCAAACCCGCGGGGTGCTGCGGGATGCCACCATCAAACGGCACATCCTCCAGAAAATAATAGGAGGCGCCCTTCGCATCGGGCGCAGCCCAACTGGAACCCGCCGGCGGAGCACGATACAACTCGCTCGCCAGGCGGCTCAGCAACGACGTTTCCGGCAAACCCAGTGCAGCAAGATCAGGCTCGAATACCGGTTTACTTGTACTCATGATAGTGGTCCACCACTACGTCATCGAGCACGGCCAGCGCATCGTCGGTGAGCACGGCCAGCGAGCAGTAGAGCGACACCAGATACGACGCGATCGCCTTGTGGTTAATCCCCATGAAGCGCACCGACAGGCCAGGGCTTTGCTCACCCTGCAGGTTAGGCTGGTACAGGCCGACCACACCTTGACGACTTTCGCCTGTACGGAGCAACAGAATGCTGCTCTTGTTGTTGTTGACCGGCACCTTGTCGCAGGGGATCAGCGGCACGCCGCGCCAGGTGATGAACTGCGAACCGAACAGCGACACGGTCGGCGGCGGCACGCCACGGCGGGTACATTCGCGACCAAACGCGGCAATGGTTTTGGGATGCGCCAGGAAGAAACCCGGTTCTTTCCAGACTTTGGTCAGCAGTTCGTCCAGATCGTCAGGGGTCGGCGCACCGGAAGCCGAGCGCGGCTTGATGCGCTGATCCTTGGCGACGTTATTGAGCAAGCCGTATTCCTTGTTGTTGATCAGCTCACCTTCCTGACGCTCCTTGATGGTCTCGACGATCAGGCGCAGTTGCTCGCCAGTCTGGTCGAACGGGCTGCTGTAGAGGTCGGCGACGCGGCTGTGCACGTCCAGCACGGTGTTGACCGCGCTCAGCATGTACTCGCGACCCCATTCCTCGTAATCGACATAGGTGGCGGGCAGTTCGCGTTCGTCGCGCTGTGAGCAGTCGACGATGACCTTGGAGGCGTCCTTGACCTTGTTAACGCGATAGATACCGGCTTCGACGGGCACCCAGTTCAACAGGTGCGGCAGCCAGCGCGGCGTGATGGTGGGCATCATCGGCCGCGTCTTGGTGGCGTTGGCTAGTGTACGGGCGGCGACGTCGCCCAATGCAGTTTGTGCGTCATGGATATCGGCCATGATAAATCCTCTATCAGGGGGCTCCCTTCCAGTGGACTGGTCAGCTTGCCGAAATCAATGCATTTGGTGCCTCCAGCGGGTAGCTGGTCGGCCATGTGAATGCTCTCATGCTAGCGAATTTGCTGGCCAACAGCAAATTGCGGTCGTCAGTTTCTTGTCTGACGTTTATCACTTTACTTACTTGATTCTTGCCAAGTCCTCACGCCGAGCGCATTTGGCAGGCGGTCATCTTTCTCGTTATGATGCCCGACTCATCTACGGCCACAAACTTCGGTGACATTTCTCGACCTTCTCCTCGTCTTGTTCGCCATCGGCTGCATCACGGGCGTGCTTTCCGGCCTGCTGGGCATCGGTGGCGGCCTGCTCATCGTGCCCGTGCTGCTGTGGGTGTTGCATCATCAGGGTTTCCCCGAAGTGCACCTCATGCACATTGCGTTGGGTACCTCGATGGCCACCATCATCGTCACCTCGGTCGCCTCTGCCCATGCCCATCACCTGCGCCACAACGTCTGCTGGGACATTGTCCGGCAGATGGCGCCCACCATCCTCTTCGGTGCGTGGTCGGGAGCATGGCTGGCGAGCAGCCTCAATACAGAACTCCTGAAAGTCGTATTTATCCTGTTCGCGCTGTATGTCGGCACACAATTCCTGTTCGGAACGAAAACACCCGCCAGACAAGCCCCTATCACCCCGTTATCGCAACGTCTTGTCGGAGCCATGATTGGCGCCTTTTCCAACCTCGTCGGCATTGGCGGCGGCACCCTCACCGTTCCTTTTTTGATCTACTCAGGGATCGACACGCGCCTCGCTGTGGGCACGTCTGCGGCGATCGGATTCCCGATTGCGATTGCCGGCACCGCGGGATTCATCACCGCAGGCTGGGCACAGGCACCTGACCTGAAGCACTGCCTCGGCTATATCTACTATCCTGGCGTCATCGGCCTGACGCTGGGAACGATGCTGACAGTACGGTTCGGTGCACACCTAACCCAAAAGCTGCCGGTCGCCACAATCAAAAAAATCTTTGGTCTCCTGCTTTACGGTCTCGCCATCAAGATGGCGGCATCCCTCCTCAGCTAATTCATTCAGCCTGACTGGCTGGTCTGCAGCGTCACGACGCTGCCAGCCGGCACGCTATGCGTCAGCCAGACATTACCTCCAATCGTCGATCCCGCACCTATCGTGATACGGCCCAGAATAGTGGCACCCGCATAAATCACCACCCCATCTTCCACGATCGGATGGCGCGCGTTTCCTTTGACCAACGACCCATCATCCGCCACATCAAAGCGCTTGGCACCAAGCGTGACCGCCTGATAAAGCCGAACGTTACGACCGATAATCGTCGTCTCCCCAATCACGACACCGGTGCCGTGATCGATAAAAAAACTTTCTCCGATCGTCGCACCCGGGTGAATGTCGATCCCGGTCGCGGAATGCGCAATCTCCGAAATCATCCGCGCAATCAGGGGCACGCCCAGCACATGCAATTGGTGTGCAATCCGATGATGCGTCACGGCCGTAATCCCTGGATAACAGACCAGCACCTCGTCCGCGCTGCGCGCTGCCGGATCCCCCTCGAATGCGGCACGAATATCGCTGTCCAGTAAGGCACGAATAGACGGCAACTCACGGGCAAACGTGCGCACGACATGGCAGGCCACCTCTTCGACCTCGCCTTCCGCATCAGCAAACCGCAGCTCGCGCACCACCTGATCACAGAGCTCCCGCAACGCGACATCCAGGGTATGGCCGACAAAATAATCGATGCCATCGTCAGTTAAGCCGGCTGGTCCCAACCGATTAGGAAATATTGCAGCAGACAACCCTTCCACCAAGGCAGCAAGGGCTTTCCTGGAAGGCAGCTTGGGGGGGCGATCGCGACGCTGCCGACTTTCAAGTGCAGCTAGTCGGATATCACGTAGTTCCTTTACCACATGATCAATATCGGCCTTGATGTTGCCGGCGGACTGGGTGGTGGACTTAAGCGCTTGAATTGCCATGACGTTGCCGATCGAGATGAAATCAGCCCGAAATATATCCAAAACAGTTAAAAATTAAAAAGAATTAAGTTTGATATGATTATTATAAATTGGAATTAAGAGCGCCCGGAATGCCATTTTGAGCTGCTGCCGGTTTAGTGGACACCATCCTAAGCTAACCCCGCCTGTTTT
>CAYUJU010000022.1:0-17426 GCA_964445115.1 uncultured Methylobacillus sp.
CCATTCTTCAAAATCATGAAATTTGTACAATTTCACAACTTTGATTCCTGCTTCCTCGACCCAGCGCACTCGAAATTTTACATTTCTTCGTGCGTCTTACATGATCTCCACAGGCATTAATTCCCGCCGAATTGGCGGTATCTTCAGGTTTATAATTCATCAAATTGATCGCTGCATTCAAATCCCTGTCATGCACTACCATTCTTCAAAATCATGAAAAATCTACTTTTTCACGATCTTGATTCCTGCTTCTACGACCTTGCACACTCGAAATTTTATATTTCTTCGTGCGGCTTACTTGATCTCCACAGGCGTTAATTCCCGCCGAATTGGCGGTATCTTTCGCAACATAGTTTTTCAAATTAATAGCAGCATTCAAGTCGCGATTGTGCACTACCCCACAAGAAGGGCACGCCCACTCTCTGTCACTCAACTCTAAGCCCTTGTAAATGGCCCCACAATCGCTACAAGTCTTGCTAGAAGGATAGAAGCGGTTTGCCAAGACCAGTTCAACCCCGTACCACTTACACTTGTATTCTAACTGTCTTCTGATCTCGCCAAAGGCGACATTTGAAATCGCTTTTGACAGCTTGTGGTTTTTCAACATGCCATTCACATTCAAATCTTCGATCACGATCTTTGTTGGACGCTCTGATGCCGGTTTGGCTTTCGCCAGCACCGCATCTACAAACTTGTGGATCGAATCAACCCGAATGCAACTCACTTTATAGTGCGCCTTGGCCAACTTGATCTTGGCCTTGGCTCGATTGGCGCTGCCTTTAACTTTGCGCGAAAGATTGCGCTGTAAACGCGCTAACTTGCGCTCATTTTTCTTCAGGGCCTTGTGGTTAGCAAACCTGCGGCCATCTGAGAGTACAGCCATGTCCTTGATACCAAGATCAACGCCTATGACACCGCCTTGAGGCGGCTCTACAGCCATTTCTTCTTGCACTTGAACCGAGACAAACCACCTGCCAGCACGCTTTGACACCACTGCTGACAGCACTTTGACATTGGATTCATTGGGGATGTAGTTGGATTCAAAAAGTTTGACCTTGCCAATGCGAGGCAGTTGGATCCACTTGGCACCAACATGGATTGCCCCTTCAACAAAGAATGACTCCTTGGCAGTGTGCTTGGATTTGAACTTTGGAAAGCCTGGGGCCTTGCTACCCTTTTTGACATTCTTAAAGAAATTCTTGTAGGCCGTGTCAAGGTCTCGCAATGCTCGCTGTGCCACGCACTTGCTCACCCCGTACATCCAAGGGAACTCGGTCCTCTTCAATGAATTTAAAATTCGATGTTGTTCAAATTCGCTTAAAGTTTTTTTGTCATTCTTATATGCCTCAATCCGTTGAGCGAGAGCCCAGTTATAAACGAACCTTGCCGTTCCGGCAGCTTGTTTAAATTTGGCTTCTTGCTCCTTATTGGGGTTAAGAACTGTTTTATAAGAACGATAGATCAACATCAATTTTAAATAGAGTTTTTATTAAAAATTATTAACTTTGGTTACGTCTTCAAATCCCAAAAGTTTCAAAATATCGCTCATTTTGACCATGTCTTTTGATAATGTTTCAATATCTTTTTTAATGTTTTCCTCTAAAACTGCTCGCTCAAATTCAAAATCTTTTCTAATCTTGTCAAGTTTTTCTTGATACTCCTTCTCTATCTTTTTAATATCACTTATAATCTGGTTATATCCTTCTGTCAATACTTTCTTGTCTTTTTCAAATTGCGCCGTTCTTTTCTCCAGTTCTTTGTTGACCCGTTTTGTTTCACACATTTGAAACAAAAAACCAGAAGACAACAAAATCACGAAAATCGTTAAAATTACGACCTTATATTCACTAAAAATGTTTTTTAACAATCCGGCCACTTTTGTTAGATCCAAGAAACTCTTTAAGTTCACAGCCTTCCGCTCCTGCCAATGCAATCAAAAGTGCATCAGACTTATCATAAGTTGTTTCCTTGACTTCACCACTCTTTTTCAACTCTTTTTTCATTTCATAGCCGCGCCCAACTAAATACTGAAAAACATGCTCCTTCACCTTTCTTTCTTTGTCTTTGCTGGATGCTTTTGCCCCCCCCATAATAGCCTCAGCCTTTTTGATCTTGTACTTTCCTCTGGCGCTGTGGACATTAATAAACTTTGGTACGACATTAAATGTATCGTAACAAAGGGCCATAACCACTCCTGCCCACGTTTGAAGTACTGCGGTTGTGTGAAACGTGTTTTTATTCGCGTGGGTAAGTGGCTCTTCTATAAAAATGTGTGAAATACTTGTCCTATTCTTCAATTCACTCAAATACTTTCTTGTTTTTATTAACTTTTCTTCCCATTCCAAATTCTCCAAATCCAAATATTCAAGAATTTCAATATTAAGTTTTATATCAATTACAGAAACGCCAATAATTCGGCTAGAAACATCGAGGCCAAGAAACATGTCCCACCTAAAAATCTATCTTGACTTTAACGGAATACTCCCGTCCATTTTTGAAAAAAAGAGGTTGCGCCAACTCTACAAATCCAATTCTTTTTCGGGCAGAATCATAAACATCGATTGTATCAACAAAGACATATGGCGCAACCCCAGAACTCAATGCGGTCTCTGCGACACGAGATTTTGTCGCAAGTAAACCACCCCCTTCCGAAGAAAAAGTAGGATTTGTAGACCAATTTAAATCTTTTAAGCCAACATCAAACATAAGTGAATAAATTTTATTTGTACTTGTTGCATGAATTTCAAACACGCTCTTATTGCACGCACCGACCTCAAAATCATTCCCAGGATTAAAAAAACCAACCCAACTAGGATCTACAGGTGTATCATATGATTCGATTGGACCAAAAATAGTAGACCTCGTTTTATCTGTGAAAAACGCTTCTGCATCTCCTCCTAAACTGTCTGTCGCGAACAAAACAATAATTCCATGACTATATAAAACATACCCTATCAAACTATCACCAACAATTGCCGGATAGGTTTGGTGCAACTCACCATTCTCTCTGCTGTCGCTTGCCTCTGCCAATAATGTTCCATTCTGATACCACTTTAAAGAAACTGTTCCCTTTTCTAATCCATCTGAAACCGGCTTTGTTGTTAAACAAATAATCTTTAAATGATCATCCATCAAAGAATCATGATCAAAACGAGGGCTCAATAACTTTGCATCATTGAACAATGTCTTCAATGAGCGAAACTGCATTCGCTTTTCGTCTATTTCTGTATACCACGCCCCAAAAGAAGAATCAAAGAAATGATAAACCTGGGGATCGTCGTAACCAAGAACATTCCTATACCCACCACCAATTTCAGGCTGAACATACCTGTTAAAAAAAAAGTTTGTATCGTATAGGGAAAAAATGTTCTGCATAAGAAAGTCTAGTAGTCGAGCCTCACGCGGAGATTAAGCTCATTGTCAGAAGACTTTTTAAACGGCTCAGACAACTTAGCCACGGCAAGCAACTCATTGTCGCTGCTATACAGCCCGATTGTTGTAATGAACGAAACAGGAGCATCAGAAGAAACACTTTTCACCACAATCCTCGATCCGTCACAATAGGTAGGATTCGAAGAATAATTGAAGTCATTGTGATTTGCACGACAGAAATAAACGGTGCTGTTCAATTCTGTAGTATTTAAAAACTCAATTTCGTCAATTCGCTGTCTAATGGCATCGCAACAATCAGAAATAGGAATATCTACATCCGTTCCACTTCCGACACCATCCTCTTGACCGGCAAGCAATTCATGAATCATATAATATCCCTGAGTTGTGTCGTGCGCAGGATTCACTACCGTTGGCGGATCATTTTCTTCGTCATAGTCACCACCGTCTGTACTATTAAATAACATAAGAGTATCAGACGCAGCATTTTCATCATTTAGAAATCCACCAGTTGCGGCAGTGCCTACTCCATCATATTTCTTAAAAATCCACGGCGTCAGAACAACAATACCAGCATCATAAAAAATAAGACCAACAGAAACTTTGCCATCTGTATCGAGGAGAGTCGGCTCTAAAATCGTATTATCCTCACCGGACGGCTGAGAAGCATATAAAATTGCATAACGACCAGCTGGTGAATTTGTTCTATAATTTGTATCTGCGCCGACATCAGAAATAACCAAAACAGAGTCGGTCGGATGGGCATCATCCCAGTTAAACTTATCTGTTGGAAGTAGTCCATCACCATATCCAGTTGGACTCAACGCAAGACTTAAACTAAAACTACCAATTTTAATGCCATCTTTATGTAAAAGCCGTGTAAACAAAAATGCAATAATTTCAGTGTATTTTTCGCCACCGCCGGAAAAGTTCCCATCACGATCAAATTGAAGTACAGACCCATCTGTCGCAAATCCACATAATTGCTGTGCAAGCGTATTATACAGATGAATCTTCTTGTCGTGATATTCGTCGTTTGCCTCAACATATCCACCATCAAAAACGGTGGAGTCCTCATGCACTCCAATTGTCAAGTCAAAAATTTGATTTGCACTAGAATTTGTAAAATCATAATCAAAAACTGACTGAAACATCCCGTGCGAATAATCCTTTTTGTTGGAGTTCGCCGGATAAGTTGGAAAAGAACTCCACACAATATCTCCATCAATCGGAACCGTCTCATGAACAAGAGACTTTGTGTAAGCAACATCATTGGCCGTAAGTTTCTTAAAGGAATCCGCCATTTTTATACCTCTATATTAAACGGTAGCAAATTTAATATATCTAACGGGAATGTCTACGGTATATCCAGTAGTCAAACCAACAACACGAACATAAGAGTCAATATAAAAAACACCATACGGAACGCCAGTTTTCCCCGTCATTGTCTCAGTTCCGCCAAGATTAGTAAACAAGTAATCACTTGTAGCCAAATCAATAGAAGACTTGATCTTGAAACTTAAAATTGTTCCACGAGGCCCAGCGATAATCTCACTAGAAGTCGTTGTATTGTTTGTGTTAATTTTTACAAATTTAGAGTCGTTAATCGTGAAAAAATAACTCGCAAGATCATCGCTATCCACATAAGACACATTTGCAGAAACAGAGTCAGAAGAACTCAAAAGACTGCCAAATCGATTATCAAGATAGATTGCGTATTGCGTCTCAATTAAAGATGCATCAAGTGCCAAAACCGGAGAAATTTGAGACGTATCAAGCCCCTGATCAAGTTGAACGTAATTAAGCCCACCACCAGCAGCACCCATTAAAACGCCAGGGACAAGCGATCCAGAAGAAGTAACAGCAAACTCATTTTCAGTGTCCTGATCAACTGCGACAACAAACGTTCCCGGAGACGTAAGTCCATAATCTGACAAATCACACATTGGAGTCTTTATTGTATTCAGTTTAACAATGGGCAAATAAAGCAGATCATTTCTTGGGATAGACAAAAGTTTGTTTCTGAGACCTGTTGAATTATTGGTAAATGCCTCAAGAACTGGCGTGCTATATACATCTAAATATCTTGTCGCAGTCGGAAGAGTTAAATCAACAAGGCTATAATCGATCTCGTCATCGCCAAGTGCAAACTTAGCAATCTTGAAAGAACCGTCGCCCCTAGACAAACGCTTTCTGCCTTCGTCGGTCAAAACAGCATCAATAATAATATCACCATCATTTGGAAGAAAACTCATGTGTCACCACTCCGCTTCATATAACTAGAAATTTTTATCAAAATCAGGATTATCTGACATTCTAACAGTGAAGTCAACGTTTATAACCTTTCCTGTTTTCTTGGAAATCATCTTTAGTCTATAATTTTTCTTAAATGAACCCATTTTTTCTATAACCTTATTGTTTAATTTGACACAAACAAACTTTCTTGCAGTCTTGAAATTAGTATATTTTTTACTTTTTTCTTTTGCAATTTCTTCTAAACTGGTAATGTTAGAAATAATTCTATACCTGTCACCAAACTTCAAGGCTTTTACTTTAAAAATTTGTGTCGGATTAGACAAAAACCCATGAACATCTTTCTGTCTAAAAACATAATAATAGTCTTTGTTAAATTCAATTGCGTCAGAAAAAGAATTAGAAGAAACTTTTATGGACACAGGCCCATCTTTTAAAGTATTGGAAATTGCTCTAGAAAAACCAGAAGAAAAGTCTGAAATTGACTGCGGCTCAAAATCAATCCTAAAAACCTCAAAAGATTCTGGCTGATCGTCGCCTCTAAATAAAATCTTGGTATTAATATATTTTGAACCAAACGTATTTCTTATATACCTAACATCATCATTAGATATAGGAATAAAAACAGACTCCTCTTCACCAAATGCAGAATTTAACAAAAATAAAACAGACGCAGTTTTGCTTTCTACACAATCCCTATACTGAACCAGCGATACATTTGGAGGAATTGGCGGGGCGTCCATAACACTTATTTTATCAGAAAACATCGGAACACTAACCGTTCTCGCTGATTTTCTTGTTTTCACAAAGAAATTAATCGATAAGTCGTCTATGTTAAAAAGTTCTCTATCCGGGTTTGTTTCATAAAAATATTCTGTCGCAAACACATTATGAAGTACACTAAAATTATACTCATATTCCTTCGAATAAAAACACTGTGAATCAAAAATACCTACTCTTCCTCCTTCTTCTCCCCCAAACAAAATACAAAATCTTTGCTTTAAAACGTCTGCGAGCTTCTCTATCATAGAACAAGAATGCTCAAAGAATCCAACATCAAGTGACAGACAAGACATAAATTCTCTATATTCACCTCTTTTTTTCAACTCCACCAAAACTTCTTTCGCAGAAATAGACGCTACAAACGGATCAACACCTGCATCACTTGCCGCACTAGAAATTAAATCTACTGCCATAGCATCTACTTCTGCAATTTGAAACATTCTCGCCCTCATTGTACTAACACTAAGCAACCAAGACGCCAACAAAAACGTATCGCTAACAAATTTAAAATCTTTAGTCCCGCCAACAAGATAAACATCCTTTTTAATTCTTTCTGGAACGTCTGTATAGTCTGTGCTTAGTAAAGAATAGACATACTGCTTCAAAAGACGCCAACTATTCATAGAAGAATTAACATCAGAAAAAGAAATGTCAGTTTCAACAGAAACACCATACGGAAAATTCCTGCTCTTCAAAAAAGCCTCATTTAATCGCTCAATTTCACCAACATCATTTGCAAAAAATATAATATTTGTTGGCGTCCAAGATCTAAAATTTCCTCCAAGAACAACCTTCTCGTAAAAGTTGTCTATGTTCCTTTCATCTGATATGGTTTTATTTTTATCCTCAAACGATTTATTATAAAAATTATAATTTTGATTAATATCATAATCAACTACATATGGACTTTCACCACGAACAACATCAAAATTAAAAATAAAATCGCAATATAAATTTCTGTTCTCTAACTCTCTTTCTATCGCATTTTTCATTCCCATCAAATATAAATAAAAGATATGAAACTCTTCGTGCTCAGAAATTTTTGTTATAAAGTCTTTATTAGACAGTCCTTCATCAGCCAAACGGCTTATCAACTCTGGGATTCTTAGTTTACATGTATACTCAGACCACTCATTACTCTCATTCGTTTTGTGAATAGATAGTCTAGGTCTGAAAACAACGCTTTCAGAAAAAAATGGCTCTGATTCTGGCGGGATCGTTAAAAATGAATCATCAACATCCCAAATTTCTTTACCAAAATCATATATATCTCGGTTCTCTAATGCACCACCACCAACATCACCGATTCCCTTTGGAAAAGTGCGCTCAGGAAATGTTCCGGCACCAAACGGAATCGTCGTCTTTGCCCCACCGCCCAGAACAGGTCCATCCAAAATATTACCATTAATTCTTCCTGTTGCTCTAGGGACAGAAGGGATTCCTCCTGATGATTCTGGCTGGTAAATCTCAAAATCCTCTCGAAAAACACCAAAAGTTTCACTTGAAGAACCACCAGAAAAGATCTGTAAATCTTCTTTTACCAGAGGAGAAAAGAATAAGTCTGTGCCTGTTGTTGTGCTGCTGCCAAAATCAAAAACTTCACTTTGCTGTTGGCCTCCGACTAAATCAAACGGCTCTCCATCAGTACCAGGAAACCGATCTTCCAAAGAACCAATATCTGTAACAATATCTGACGGGTTGTCGGACAGAGCACCACGTTCCTCTGCCACAAATTCATCATAAACATCCACTTTACTGTTTATCTTATGAACAAACCGACCATCATATCGGAACGCCTTCCCAAGAAGCACACGAATCCTATCATAATAAGATCCAACAGAATGAACGATATCACCTGAAATTATTTGTTTATTCAATTTCCAGGCTCCTGTCTATAGTCCCTTCAACCAAAAAATCAAAACTTTCAAAACTTGGATAACTATTTAAAATCTGTTCAATATAATAAACAATAAAATCACAAAAGTTAAGAAAGTACACCAAACTATCTGCCGTACAAAACTCAAAATCTACCCACTTAATTACATATTCCAGTTCTTTAAAACCTCCAGAAAATTCTGAAATTTGATTTATACTGTTTTTCATCCTTGCAAAAAGACCAAATCTAGAGTCCTGCATAATTTTATTTACAGAGTCTTGTGATATTTTGTTAGTAAATACGTCCCAATATTTTTTAAGAAAAAAATCATTAGTAAAGTTTCTAAAATCCTCAACGTCACGAGAAAAACCATTTAAGAATGAAGATAAAAATGCTTTGTTTTTACTTTTTAATGTAGCAAATCCCTTATAAGACCAAATGCCATATGTAGCAAATCTTACACACTCATCGTTAAAGTTAACAAACGTTTTATTTTCATCACCAGAAGAAATAGCGCTTTTTACAACAACTTCACACTCTTCTAAATCGACCCTATACGCCCGAATAAAAATTGGTCCAACGTTGTAATCATTATTTAATATTTTTATTCTACCCGATATGTTATTATCAGCAAAAATATGTTCAAATGCCACAACTGTTGGAAAAGAATCAATCTTATTAATTTTCTCTAAATCCCACAAATCATATTCAAACAAATAGATAGAGCGATCCGACAACACTCTCCAATTCTCTATAACCAAAAACCTCCCCTCTAACACACTCTCCTCGCCAAAATATACAGCATACCACAAATAAACATCCTCACCACCATCAAAATCAAAATTTATCGGGCAGTAAAATAGATCACCAGACCTACTAAAATCTTCTCCAAAAACTGTTCTACTTGCTCCGGTTGATAGACCAGCTTTAATCATAATTCGGCCAAGCAAAAGTTCCGTGGACGAAGAGTCTAAATATTGCCCAAAATCAAGCGACAAACACGCTCTAATCCATCTAGACTCGTGAATTTCAACAGAACAAATATTAAACTTCATCGTCCAAACACCCGTCCCCTAAGAGTCCTTCTTTGCGATTAAAATAAACAAACGGTTTTTTCTTTGCTTTGTCTTCACAAACCACACCACCGTCACCAACATATAAAAGGCCATCATCAATAAAATAAATATTATCTTTATTGTTGTCTTTTGACGCTTCCTTATATTTGCATAAAAGAGACTTATCAATTTCGTAATCAACAAGAACACTTATTTCGCCATGAGCCTCTTCTATAATTTTTTCTTCTTCAAAAATTTCTTTATTCTTTGCTTTTCCGTACAAAAAAATATTTTCTAACCTATTTTCAACAACTTCATATAAAAACACATCAAAATTTTCTCGATTAAAGTCAACACCATCTTCTAAAACATCCAAAAAAATTTCGCCATCCCTGATTTCATAGTATTTTCCATCAATTCTTCTAATATTTGTATCTTCCATTTCACTTTCATTTGGTATTTCTTCTTGACGTATCTCTTTCTTGAAAAGAAACAAATCTTCGAGCTGAATATCAATTCCTTCTTTTGTTTTATCGGAAGAATATACCAAAACACCGCTAACGGAAACTTGCCCACATGGAGACTCTAGGTTTAAGCCTTCTTCGTCTAAATCTTCCAATATTGAACACACAGAAAAACTTGAATCCAAATTTTCTTCATCAAAAATACCAAATTCAATATCATTTTTCTTTATAATTGGATATTCTTCTTGTACAAAAGACAAAAACTCGTCTTCTGTTTTTGTCCTATCATATAAAACCTTTAAATCCCTCGGAACGAAATGTTCTGGCTCAAAAAACCCTTCAGAGGCTCTCTGCTTTCCATATTCTGTAAATTGGAACCTTACCACTTCCTCTTTAGGGTTAAAAAACTCCATCTTTTAAACTCCAACGAACTCAAAAGAACAATTTACTTTTCCATATTCGATTAAAGAGAAGAAGTCATAAGGCCAATTAAAATTATAATCAACCCGTTTTGTTTCCCACTCCCCCTTTTGATTAATTATCTCAAACACAAACTCTTCGTCACTGTTATAGTTTGGTTTAATTGCATTATAATTCCACTCAGCCTTCTTTTTAATCTTAAAGATAGCAAATTCTGTCTCTTTTGGAAGCTCTTTGCCATGAAAAAGTTCATACTCTTCCCAGCCATGAGAAATTTGCTTAGTCTCAACCTCCACCCCCTCAAAAGATGGAGATAAAACATTTTGCCACATATCAATCAAATCATTTTTAGACATTTCTGTACTAAAATCAACAATATACATAACAACTGGAGCTGCTTGTTTGTTTTTTATAAAATCAAGCCACGGAGGAAGCACAAAATCTTGCATTTTTTTAATAAGAGAGGTTATTGACGTATCTTCTAATTCATCATTATACACGGTCTTATGGGCATAACCGTTCTTTTTCTTACTATCAATCTGTTTCTCCAGTATTTCACGATCAATTTCAAAAAACTTAAGCTCATTGTTTTCTCTGTAAAAAGGTAAAATAACAATTGCTTCTTCAACTTCTTTTTTATCAGCAACTACTCCAAGTTTTTTCTCTCCAACGCTAAATCCACAAACATCAATCAGACTTTCAATTTTCTTTTTAGGAACAAAATAAGACAATGTACCACCTTCATCTTCTACAACATCATTCTCTTCTCTCGCATCGTCCTCCATAATTGCAGAAAGAGTATCATTATATTTTTCTCCAAGGTCTGGCCCTATTTCCAAGGCCGCCAAAAAGGTCTTATGAACCTTGTTTTGAAGTTTCTTCGAAGGGAAACTCTCCCGGATCTCTAAAAACAAACCATCTTCTGCTTCCGGCTCTTCTCCGTAATCCATCCACATACCACGAGCACGACCTGGCCATTCGATAGCCGAAGACCCTGTGTTATCATAGGTTGAAGTTGAATGTTTATTAAATTGAAGAACTGGACTTTCCCATTTTGTATTAATGCACCAAACATATTCCTTTTGTGATTTAATCTCTTTTTCAACTAAAGATAAAGCAGGAACCTTATTATCAATGAACGAAGAGCCAGTGACCAATTTTTTATTAAAAAGATCAACCGATTGCATGATATTCATAAAACCGGTTTGTAACAAAGTGCTTCCAAGAACAGGGCTCACCTCTCCACTTCCGCTATAAACATCTGATTCATGGTCATACAGCCCAAAATACCAATCATATTCATGATAAAGCCCATTAAAATCATTAATTTCATTGTCAGCGCCAGGAGGGGCAAAATATTCACTTGTACCCCTAAGAATTTGACCTCCTGTGTTCGTGTGTTTAATAGTTCTTATTTCAGAATGCTTTAAAATTTCTGCCAAGGAGAATTTCTTTGACTGACCAACAGCAAGATTTGGGTCTGCCTCTTGAGGATCAAACGAAATTCTTGCAACTGCCGGGGCATAGAAATACGGTGGGCAAAACGGACCATACGCCGGATCTCTTACATCATACTCTCTCTGTAAATGATCCGGTATTTCTACCTCTTCCTCTAAAGTCGAGTCCATTGATAGCGGAACACCAAAAATAGAACCACGTTGACTTAATGCGAGTTCTCCTTGAATAAAATAGTCCCACACATCATCCAAAACATGACCAGTTTCCGCATCAAAGGTAACAGAAATCCCAGACGCCCCAATTGCAAATGGCGTTAGCGCAGATATTAAAGTTTCGTTTCCATAAGATCCGCCGTTTACACTATACTGAAAAGAGTCTGGCCCTGCCCCTCCTTCTACTGTAATTTTCACAGAAACGCTATCATATCCAGAAGCAAACACACCAGAAAATGTTGCGTCCTCAGCCCCAGTACCTTCAAATTCCATCACATATGTATTTTCGTTTAAACGAGCCTCTTGTGAATATCCTTCACAAATAACACAGTTTTTGTTCTTTAAAACAACATCCATGTAATACACAGAACCACCAACCATCTCCTTAAACTGGGTTTCTGGCTTACTGTAAAACGCGGCCAAGCCATCTTTAAGAAATAGATTTGCAGATTCAGCAAAAAAGTTGTTGTTGGCCAAATCAAACAATGGTTTATAATTTTCTTTCTTAAAAAAGAAATTAAGATCATGTAAATTATAATTTGAACTGTCTGGAAACATGTGCCAAATTAAAGGAGCAAATATAATATTGTTCATGTCTCGTGAAGCTAATAAACTTGAATAAGTATTCATTAGTATGTTTTTAGGCAAATTAAACAAAGTTTCAAACGGAAGGTAAAACTTTGGATTTGACATCACACAACGCATAAGATAATTATATTCAGGAGCCACCTCACCAACATTCTCTTTATACCAGCTATAAACAGGAAAAGATTGTCCACCAACACCGCCAGTAAAAACAGGAAGTCCAACACCTACTGCACTTTTAACAGAATTGTAAAAAATACCAGGTGCCATCAAATGATATAAAAAAGATTGCCATTTAAACTCATCCACAGGAACAACAGTAGGATTTACATAAGTTTCAAGTCCAAAAATACAATTATAATAACTTTCTTTAAGTAAGTTCCCTATCTGAACGGATCGATCTACAGGGAAAAATCCAAAATATGGGTGTATTTTTTTAATAACCTCTACATCAAACTTAATAGATCTAGGTTTTACAAGACCAAAAAGCTCATCTTTAAATTTATTTACGGTTATTAACTTTGACCCAACAACTAAACGCTCCGAAAACATATCATCAAGAGACTCAAAAGAAAAATTAGACGTATTTCCGTTATATCCGACCAACTCTAATTTATCTGTATCTGAACTATTAATTCCTTCTTTCATGTAAGATGAAACACGATATTCTGGCAGCACAGAAAATCCTTTAGATAAAGGCCTAACATCCTCTAAAAATTTTTCATATGTACCATACCATACATCTTTCTGAGACTGAAGTGGTAAATGATATTTTAATTCAAACTGTTCATCAAGGCCAGAGAGTTTTGATACACAATTTGTCATTGCTTCTGGCATGTCTCCCAATACCGTATACATTAGTGTATTCGAACCAATTGTTGTTTGCTCCTGTTCTGTGGCTACATCATTAAACGGACTTGTAGCAAGCTCTCCAGCCTCATGTTTACTTGAAATATGAAGATTCAAATCATAAACAGAACTATCAACACGAGTAACAAGTGGCCATCTATTCCATGAGTCACCATCAGCGACAGACGAAAAATCCATTGAAACCAATTGACTGTTCTCTACTGGATTTTCTCCGAAATTTAGAATCTGTTCACTACTATTTTTCCTCCAAAAAACAAGCCTGTCGTCAAAAGACTTATCATAATCAATCCATCTCCAATACGGCCTATCCAACAGCCTGCCGCGCTCTCTAGTATAATACACTAAAGAGTTATCACGAGATGGATAAATTTTCTCTCCAACAAAAACAGACTTCACAGAAGCGTTTCCATACTTCTGCTGTTTTATTTCCTCTTTGTTTCTTAATACTAACTCTGGATTTCCTCGGTATTCCAAAACCTGTGATAAAACCTTTGAATTTAACGTTTTCCATCCAGCCTTTGGCACAGAAACCAAAGACTTGAACGGCAAAAAACTATTTGATATAGAAACATTTGTACCAATTGCAGACATTACATCTTCATCTGGTATTTTCCAAATCTCATTACCAAAAGACGTTTTTGTGTCAATTTCACCAGTCACAAGGACATCAATGGAGTCTGGTTCAAACAAACTAAAAGAGCCAATAACCGGAAAGTCACTATCTCCGATTGGAGACAACAAAAAGTCTGTAACTCTTTCTCTGTTATCATTAAAATGAATGAATTCACCACTTCTTGCTATTCCAAAAGTAATCGGAACACCATTGTGCCACGCCAATTGTTTCCATGTACAAAATCCATAAGGGGACCCATTAAAAAAGTTGAACAAATTTAAATCAAGTTCTTGTCCAAGAGAAGAAAAATGGTCGATAATGTTTGAACGACGCTGTTGGTTTATTAATACATTGTCTGAATACTCCAAAACAAACATATAATTTATTTTTACAAACGGATAAACACTCCCATCATTATACTCTGCTTGTTCCATTGTCGAAATAACGGGAAAATGCTCATACGGATATTCAACAATCGGAGACGGACCAGAAATTGGACCAGGAATTGGCCCTCCAAATTGATGGTTTATAATTCCGATTAAAGCCATTATTCAACCTCGTCTGCGTCAGGATATAAAGAAGTTAAAGTAGACCTCTTAATCCATGAAACCTGATGACTAAACTCTGGAAAAGAATAATCAATAAATCTGTTTTTATTTCTTGTCCTCTCAAGATATAACTCTCTCGTACTTCTGATACTTTTTCTTAATACAGTTCTACTAAAATTTCTAACAGAATAATTTGCAGTTGGATCCAAAAACTGCTTTCCAACAATAGAATTATTCAACTCATTGTATAAATCAAGGGTCTTTCCTGGCCGCGTGCTATTACCGTCATTATATCTAAACGACTTATAAAACACGACTTGTATAGAGGTGCCGTCAAATAAAGTTGGCGCTCTATCAATTTCTCCAGGGACTCCTTCGTTATATATTTCTTCAAAATATTGATAATATAGAGGTGGATCTGGATCTCCGGGAATATATTTTATATCCCCAAAATCAGTCGTTTCTCCCGCACAAATAGAAAGATCAACAATAGATAAGCACGGTTTACACTCCTCTTCAACAAATTCGCCAAAACTTGCTGAGAAAGCCCTTGCAGTTCTTGTAAAAAAATTAAAAAACCCATATCTATTTATGACATAACCTGGGGCGTCAGATTCAATTAAATTTAATGCTTGCAAGTCATAATATAAAGACGGAATAGGATCAGAACTTCCTCTTGTCCTTGAAACAAACATAGTAAAAAAATGCCAATTATTAAAAAAATTATCCGGTAAAGTATAAGTGTATGTCTCTACTTGAGGGCCAACCTCAACGTGATATTTCAATACAGAAAAAACTATATTGTTTTGTATAGAAATAGGATTTGTATTAAAATAAAAATGAAGACTATGTCCATAGCACGAATAAATAAAATGCTTTTCTTCTTCCTGTTCCAACATATTTCTTTCTACTTTGCACCAAAATGAAATAGAATACCCTGCTTTACTGTCCTCTCCAAACGTTTCATAAGGAAGATATGTATTTAACTCAAAACATTCCCCATAATTTGTCCTTTCTCCATTCCTTATATTAATTTCTGTTGGAGAAAACTTCAGAACATTGCTCATTCAACAATCCAATCTTTATTAAGTTCGTTTTTCGAAAAAAGATTACGATAATTCATCGAATTATAACTACTGTATTCCAACGATTCCTTGTCCCGGAACCCCTCTCCGGTACATCTCTCCCCTGGGGCAGAAAAAATATTAACAAAAACGCTATCTGTATCCGCTCTGTCAAAAGAGCGAGGAAACCCTGTCGCAGTGGTGTAAGAAGAGACAAGCGTATAAAAACAAGTATCATCTTCTCTGAAAACACGAGGGACTCCAGAGTCAGGTAAATCAAAAATAAAATCCCATTGATTTCTATTGAGCTCTAAATTATTATGCTCTCTTCCACACGACTGTACAATTTCATAATTTTTAATATAATTTCCGACCATGTCATATCTCGTATTCTCTGAAATCTCTATATTATCCTTTCTGTATGGCTCAATTTCTGCTAAAATTTCCTGAAAATTATTATCATTATTCATGGAAAAATCATAAACCCTATACCTAGAACCAAGAATGTAATTTGGCGTTTCGCCCCCAATAGACACCTTTCTTATTTCCTCACGAGACACATCAACAAAAACGTCTCCAGTTGCAACAGCAGATGTTTGCCTGTTGGCTCGTTCTTTCCACCACAATGTTTGTTCAAATGGACTGCCACTTTCATAGTGACCAATATTCCATGTATAGTCCAAACTATCTCTTCCGATTACTGTCGCCTCATATTCTTGACTCTCCCTCGTTTCTTGTTCTCTCTTCCACCAATATTTATCACGACATAGTTCGTGATTACAAACGACTGTTTTTAATATTCCTCCATCTTCATCACTTTCCATAACAGAAGAAACAAACTGATTCAACAAAAGACCGACAGAAGAATCAATCCACTTATAATATGTATAAAACCTCTCAAAATCGAGAAACTCGTTGTTTATTTGAGAAAAAAACGTTCTGCACGCATCCTTCAATCTATAATATTCTACACTGTATTTTTGTCCCCCATCAGAAAAAAGCTCATTCAAATATTTAAGACCACCAAAAAAATCATAAATAATTTCATTCAATGGAAAAATCAGACTCTTTTCGAAAGAATATTTCAATCTTGGCGGCTCAAAAAATCGACTAAAACGATCAGCCTCATAAGATGGAGAGACAGAAATTCCGTTTTTGTCAGAAATTATACCGCTGCCAGTTTCTTCGTTTGCATAAACATATACGTCAGTAAATATATCCCTTTTATTTGGCAGACCAAAAAAACAACCCTCTGCTGGCATTCTCTTGCCGAGCAAGTCTGAACACCCGGTTTTGATTGTATAAACACCCTTATAGTCTTCAATACGATCTATAATATAGTCGTATGGAGCCAATTCATATGGCTCTGGTGCGTCCTCAAACTGCCAATCTAAAACTCTTTTATAAAAAGCCCTATCTTGAGATGCATAAGCATATACATCATTTAAGTATCCAATTCCTGTCGCGTCCGTATCTAATAAATGATTTTCAATCTCTTCTTCAGTAAGGCGTGATAGCCAAACACGCAGTCCAATGGCCTTGGAACACCCATATCCCGCAATCCCATTTATGGCTCCAGTAAAATTCGTTCTATTTGCACCCAGATACACCTTTTTATCGTCTTCAATCATTCTTTGAAAAGTTGCAGCATTTATTGCCTGTTCTATTTCAAAACTATCTCCGACCTCACCAAAATCATTTCTATAGCCAGAAAATTTAACATAACAATCATTTGCAACCGGATCAACAACAAAACCACTCACCAAATCATTTTTATTATAAAAAGAAACACAAAAATTCCAATGAGAACCATTCAACACATCAGAAAAAACATC
>CAYUJU010000022.1:17526-35111 GCA_964445115.1 uncultured Methylobacillus sp.
AAAAAGAAACACAAAAATTCCAATGAGAACCATTCAACACATCAGAAAAAACATCGCTATTTAAATTTACATTGCCAAGATTGCTGCCAATTGACAAATAAAACGAAGCATTATTTGTTCCTATAGTTCTATACAAATATACACGAAAGTTCATTACTGGCACTTTGAAAATATAGTTTCCATCACTCAAAATAACACTATGACACCCAAAAATAGACGACATTTTTAGACTTAAATGAGAAACATCAGAAAAAACATGCTGACTTTCAAAAGAAATTGCATATCTATCATAATCAGATGAAATTCCTGGGATAATTTCACTTTCACTAGACTCAGGAGATCTGGAGTTAAAAATAGTTGCTTCTGAATTTTCTTCTTTTGAAAAGTCTACAGCCCTCTTTCTCCTGTTTTTAATAATTCTATTTTCTGTCGGCTCAACAGGAGAGTTTATATCATATGAAAAAACACGAACGACATCTTCCGCAACACCAAAGTTTCTCAAAACACCAAAAATTGATTTATTTGTTCCCTTGGCCTTTTTAAGAGACACAATTTCATTCGACAAATTGTTTAAAATTGTTCGCTTAATCTTTTCAATTGACAACTCAAAAAGACCATCATCTCCACACCCAAGAGCAAACTCTTCCCAATCAACATTATCAATAATGTCAGAAACCTTAACTCCAAAAGACGTTAAAAAAGAAATACTACTATCAATATTTTTTAATCCGTCAAAATTATAGTCCTGACCCTTTGCAAACAATAAGTTATATCCTAAAATATAAATTGTATCAAAAAAACTACCAACAATATGAGACAAAACTCTCAAATCAGACAAAGAAGTCTGTTCGTTCTGATCCCGTATCCATCTAGGAAGCATTTTTAAAAATGAACTTCCATTTTTTATATCATACACACTACCAATTTTTTGATATTCATCAATTAGTGACAAAATATCCGGGTGTTCCGAATATACACAAATATCTTTTTCTTCACTTATTGAAAAATTACCATCAACAAAAGCAGAGCCAAGATTTCTGGACGAGTTTGTATAGCCAATCCACGTTCCATTCGAAAAACGACCAGAACAATCAAGAACAATAGAATCTCTAGCATAAACCCCAACGACACCCTCATTGAATTTAAAGTACACCCCAAGATCAAGATTTTCTTCGTCTGTATTTGTTCCTCCATACGAACAAGTTCTAGAAAAAAGTTGAATCTCTTCTTGTGTTCTCTCCTCCTTCCAAAATCTAAATTCATCCATAGAAAACGTGCCCTTTAGGGCTCCAGGAGCAATTTGAAGAAATCCTGGATCTGTAACCCCTTGATACGCTCCCAAATATCCTATGAGGTTTTCTTCCACCTCAACATGAGTTGTTCCAGCAACCGTTTCTTCTTTGCGCAAAACACCGTCAACATATATTTTAAAAGAAACTGCTAAAGTTTCAAGAGAAACAACAATTGCATAATGATGCCAAAGCCCATCACCAAGCTCCTCTAATTCAATTTGACTCATTTTTGTATCAATTACATATTCCTTTTGAACAAAAAGCGTCGGAATCGCCAATGCTGTATCCTGCATGACAATTATTGAAATTCTGCTATAGTCAGCATCACCATATTCAGTTCCATTCAACAAATCAAACACACACTCATAATGCGTTGTAGCGTCTGGATCTGGGTTTTGGTCCCTTTTCAAAAAAAATTCTATTGTATTCTTTTGAGCAATTTTGAGATTACTGGTCCTCTTTTTGGATTCATCAAAAATGTTGGAGGTAAAAAAATCAGAAAAGGGATTGTTCGGACCACCAAAAAATTTTATATATTCCTTATTTACAGGCTCAGCAAGACCACCATTAAAATCAGCCTGAGTTCCCCATCCTTCCGCAGAAAAAGTTATATACCCATTAGACTCTGGTAGAATGTTGTTAAAAAAATATCTATCACAAAGGGTTAGCGATAAATACCATTCATGTTTTTCTTTCCAACTTCCATAATATGGATATGTACTTACTAAATATTCTATACCTTTAACAAAATATTCCTCTGCGAGGCCATACCGAACAAACTGAGATGGGTTGGAGAAATCAATATCGTACCAGTTGCTTCCACCAGCAGTATCTTCATTCCATTTTAACCCGGATGCATATTTTTCAAGAAGCAAGGCTGTTCTCCAGTCTACGGATGTACAGTTTTGTTTTTGTAAACTCTAAACTTAAAAACTTCTGGATGTTCAAAAACACCATCCTCTAAAACAGTCAAAAACTTAAAGTAATAACTATACCCTGGCTCAAGCACGGAAAAGTCAAACTTAAAATAGTTTTTATCTTTGTCATATGACAATTTAGTATATTCTTGTTGTTCGTCATTATACGAAAAATCAAAAACATCAAAATCATCTACTGCACGAACAACTTTATAATAGGTGTTTGGAAGTAAGTATTTTGCGGATCTTCCATCTTCAAAATACGAAACATATATGGAAGGATTCCAGAAAAATGGGGCAGCGTCTACATTAAAAGTTGTTGCTTCATCATAAGAATAGGAGCTTTTATGATTTTTAATAGACAAAAGCGTCTTTGTGCTGTTTTCCTTTTCATAAACAGAATCATTAATGGCGATTTCACCAGAGTAAAAATTTACTTCAGGGCTTCCGATGTACCACTTGTCAATTGCAGTGTCAAATTCATAGTTTGCATCAAGCCTAACCGCAACACGATAAACGCCTGTACGAACCCACGTAGGAACCAAATCTTCAACTATCTTTGTTCCATCCTCATCCTCTATATCAACAGAAATAGTAATTGGATCTGATTCTCCATTATCAGGAATATCCTCTAAAACATTCCTTGGCATGTTGTAATAATATAAATAATTATCTGTGGCCGCAAAAAGAGGAGAGTCTTTTCGAAAAAACTGTCTATCTTTATCTTCACAAAAGTTTATAGCATCTTCATATTGAACTTCTATAACAGGCCTTTTATAAAAATATTGAGATGTTCTCGAAAAGAATTTTTTCGTATATTTGTTTTCTTCTCCTGCCTCAATCTCATCTGAAAACTTTATAATTATTCCATAATTTTCCACTGTTCCTGCTTCCCATTCTTTTACCCAATCAGTAAGATCCACTTCTAAGTCTTCCGTTCCATCAGAAAAATAAAAAGTTTTTTCTTCCAAATGATCATAATCACCGCCAGGAGCAGTCCAATCTTTTGACCCGTCGTCTATTTCTGGGGCGGTGTCAAATGTTTTCCAAGATACGCCACCTTCATCTAGGTAATTTGACATATCTAGGCCCTCTCCCTCAACCCAATCGTGTGTCACAGGATAAGCGAAAAGAGTAAAATCTCGTGGTAATGTTTGAGCGTGCGGAGCATTAAAAAGTTTTAAAATAAATTTAACATTATCAATGTCAAAATCAGAAATTTCTGAATAAATTTCATCTACATCAAATTTTAATAAAATCCTTGAAATCTCAGAAGACTCATCTCCGTCTCTGTCATAAAGACAAAAAGTTTCTAAAACATCACTAGCACCCATGTTTGCGTGCTCTTTTCTCTCGGTGAAAAAACTATCAAAAGAATTGGTTATGGTTGTATCTTTTGTTGGTAAAAACCTTAAAATCATTATTTGGCCGTCCCAGCAATGTCTAAAGTAGGAAATTTTATTTCAAAAATTATATTTTTAAGAGCGTCGATCTGTAAACCATCAGCACTCCTAAAATAATCAACATTATATTCCATATCAGAATACTCACCACCATTCTTCTGATAAACATGAATTTTTGTTACGTCTAACACACCACCAACCAAATGAATAGTTTTTAAAATTTCAGTAATACTAAACGGCTCGCCAATATCAAGAGTATTTGAAAACTTTTCAACAAGAGACTCTTGGACTTCCTGCAAAACCTTTTGTTTCTGAAGGCCCCTCTTTACTATGATCTCATAATTAAAACCTAAATTGACAATTTTTCCATCTCTGATCTTTACAACATCGGATGTCAATTTATTTGACGAAATCCAATTCAACAAATTATTTTTGATAGAAGGCTGAACCTCTACCAACCTTCGATCATTATCCTCGCCCAAAACATATATATTGATTTCTCTGCCGGACCCAGTATCAACAACAAAAGCGTTACAACGCTTTATAGAACCAAACTTTCGCGGCATGTTATAAACAAAAGACTTGTAGTCAGACAAGCTTACAATTCTTTCTTGATGAGAATTATAATCAATTATTCTTTGTTTAAGCTCCTTGTTCGACTCAAATATATAATAACCAGAAATTGGTCCTTCGTTCATCACTTCAAGCGAATTCCTAACTGATTCAACGACATCAGAAGATAAACTAAATTCATCTTGAAACCAAAAATCAGCTGACACGACAGAATTCAATGAACCAGCACCCACCTTAATGTCACTTCTAGAACTGCTTCTATAATACACAGTGATTTCTGTGTTCTCTGGGGCTATGCCAAACTTATCATTTTTTATTAACTTATAGGGATCAAACACATTATTTGAAATATATCTCTTGGAATTCATGTCAAACATCATCTGTGGTGTTTCAACATAAGATTCCCAATCAACATTATCAGAACCAGAACCAAAAACCAAAAACGGTCCCATTGGGTCTCGACTAAAAATATACCTTCTAGGAACGGCAGTAATTTTTAAATTTGATGCACTCTCATCATCGCCATCAGTGGCCATATAAATAACATTCTGACTTAATCGATTTACCTGAAAATATTCATTATCATCTGAATCAACGACAGAAATAATTTCTGCAACATCTGGATCGTTAATTCTAAGTTTTAAAAACGGCGTGTAATCACCAACCGTAAACGTTACTTCTTTAAATTCTCCAGAAATTACGTTACCAGTGGTTTTTAAAATGTAAGTTGTCGGAATGCCAGTATCAGAGTTTACTTCTCCGACTCTCACTTCTGCATTCGCCCAAGAAACATCCTCAGAAAGGATAAAAGATTGGCCATCAGCAGAAAAAACAGTTCCAGACCTGAGAATAGGCAAATAGTCAGTATCTGGACCAAGCGAAGTTGAGTCAGATGGAACTTCAACAAATAAAGAAACCTCTCCATAGGCAGTATTTCCTATCAGAGGCAAATATCCAAAACTTGTTGCATGCTTTAAAATACTTTCCCTATTTGTTGCTGTGTCTAAATAACTTTCATTACCATAATAATCAAGATAAAAGCTCGTTTTATCTCCAAGATAAGCAAGAGCAGACAACAACATCGAGTTAAAACTCGCACCAGAAAAGTCGTTTATAGAGTCTGGATAGTATCTTTTTACAAAGGAAACCAACTCAGACCTAATAGTCTCAAAATCCTTTCCTAGATAGTCGATTTTTTTTTCCATCGCGGCTCCAATCAACGAATTTAATTAGGTCAAATCTGTAAAAAACTCTCAACGCCAAACTCAGGTATGAAAAAATAAATTTTCATAACCCAAGCAGAACCACTTTCTCTATAGTCTTCATTAACCTCTATATTTCTTATTTCTACAACCGGAAGATATTGTTCAACTTGATCATAAATTGCCTGAATCTTTCTTTCGATTATATCAGAGCCACTTTGTTCAAAAAGAACATCCATTAAACCGACACCAAATTTATAGTCGCACACCTTGTCTCCGTTGCTTGACAAAAGAATATTTTTAAAGTTCTGTATAATTTCCTTAACTATGTCAGTAACCATCTCATAATTTCCTTCTCCAGATACAAACTTAATGGGAATTGCTGGCGAATAATCCATTAGACAATCTCCGGTAACTCAAACGTCTCATCACAAGAAAATTTAGAAAATTCAAGTTCTTCTTCTACGGTTTTAACTGGCAAACAAGTACTGCCAAAAGAATAATTTTGATTTTCACCAAAAAGTTGTTCGCCAATCGCACTTTCCAAATCAGCAACATCAGAATTTAATGTGTCCTCAACAGTTCTTTTTTTAGAGTCAATCAGCATATAAATAATGCCTGCTGGTGTAATCGGTGGAAAGGAGCCAATAACAGGGAAGATATTTATTGGCCGAATCTGCCCTAAAATAACATCCTTAATGGTTAGCCGCTCTCCAGAAACCGCCGCTAAATCCACCTTCTTTCTCGCCTTTCTAATAACAGGGTCCGTCATCTCAACCGTAGACTTAAAAATCAACCAGGGCGTTTGTAGGGCCATTTTTAACGCCATTTTTTGTATTCCTGTTATAGAATACTTAGACCTCAGCAAGCCAAATGTGTCAGAGCTAAATTTATCAAAATTTTTCTCAAAATAGTTGTTTGCGGTGTCATCAACCTGATTTTTCGGTGCGCCTTCTTCAAAGATATTCAAAATATTTGTTGTTTTGGAGGCCACATCAAACAAAAACACATTAAACGCATCAAAAACCTCTTCAAGCCTCAACATGTCAACAAAAATTTCGCTTTTTTCTGCCTCTTTCCCTAAAAACAACTTTATTTCAGACAAAAGATCACTTTCATTTGTTTTTTCAGACCCATAAAGAAGTGAAAGTGGAACCTCAGAAGAAAAAATAGGAGATACAAAAACCAAACCACTCTCATTAACCGTTTCCCATAAACGCCCAACAAATAATCTAGACTTAAACATAAACAAAGAAACATTTGCCCTTATTTTCTCAGAAAAACGACCATTCTTAAGCTCTAAAATTGAATACTTTTGCTCAGAACCATAATCGACATAAAGATTACTGCCCCATGACAACGAATTAGAAGATGATGTTCTAACCTTCTTCCAAACGCCATCAATAAAATATTCTATTTCTATACCGACCATCCAATTTTTATTATAATCAACTGGGAAAATAGAAAATATAAATGTAGTTTCAGCTGGCACTTCATTAAAATGTATAACCGGAAGGCTTTGAACGAACTTTGAAATCGGCCCACAAGAAGAACCAAAAAACTTCGCAAATCCACGCTGAACAGATTCAAAACATTCGCTTGTTGTCAAAAAATTCTTTAATCTTTTTAAGTCTGCTATATCATAATTAAAATTATTTTGTTCCAAATTAATCAATTTTTGACTAAATGTAAACGAAGTGTCAATTTCTTCCTCTCTTACGCCTCCGTTTAAAACAGAAACGTCATCTGATGTATAGTAATTTTCGAAGTCAAACGATTTATAATAGTTTTTTGCCTTATCTTTCTCACATAGTCCCAAAAACTCTTGCAAATACGAAAACAAAACGGTACTATTATCATTTCCGCGCGAAAAAAGCGGCCCCATAAACGGAACCGCCCCAAAAAATCTTAAAAATTTCTCCCTAAAAGAAACATCAATAAGCCCCACGTCATCTAAATGAGAAAAATTATATTTTCTCTCTTTATTCATTCGACCTTCTACCTCTTTAGACACCTTCTCTTGAATGTCGTTATACCCAAACAAAGAACAATATCCATCATCACAATTTTCTTTATTAATCTCAGAAAAAAACTTAGAGAAGAGATCCACGCCAGAGACTTCAGTCATAACACCATCAATACTAAAAGAAAACTTCTTCAATAACATTGAACTTTCAAACTCTTTTATCAAAAATAAAACAAAAACTCGCAAAAAATTATCATATCCATCGTTTCTGAAATAATTCTTCCAAAACAACATATTAGTTGAAAGATTGCTAGGAAGATGTTTTGTTACCTCAGAAGAAAATTTTATTCTCAAAAAAGAAAATAAATCCTGATACTCATCATTTTCAAAATTTGTTTTATGTCCAACAATATCATAGTCCTTGCCGTCCACATTCAATAAGCGCTTATGACCCCTATAAGAACCAAATTTTCTCTTAAAAATCACAACACTACCACTAAACTCATCTGTAAATCTAAAAAAATCTTCTTTTTTCTGCTCATTTTGTTCTGAAAAAAATCTAAAATATTCAAATTCTGGATAAATGGGGTCATAAAAACTTGGTTTTGAAAACAGTTTATTTTTTAAGTAATAAAAAGGCTCTATTGAATCAATTGCTTTTTCGTTTGGGCCTACCGTTTCCCTTAAAAAATCTATTCCAACACTGCCAGGAAGAGAAGACGACAACGAAACCAGATCCTCGTCATTTACAACTCCTCCATCATACGAACCATTTACACAAAATAAAAAATAATCCTTAAAGATAGAAGAGAATTCATCAAAAATACTATAATATTGTGCATCAAACCCTGTTTTTATTAAATTTCTTGTCTGGTCGTCGATGATAAATGGTGTTTGTTGCGAACGAGAGACACCAGAATTATCTATATATTTATACAGCCCAGTCAAAAACTCAGACTTTTCTTGTAAATTTTTCTCTGCCAAGCATTCTAACTTTTCCTTTGGAACCCCATTAGAATATAGCCAGTTAACAAAACTATCATAACTATTTTGGCATTTTATTGCACTCTCATAAACAACGTCAACATCATTTCCGCTCAATACATCCTCTTTTATCTGTTCTAACTGTGGACGAACTCTCTTGCCAACCTCAAAAAATACAGACCTAATTTGAGACAAGTCAACAGGTTCACAAGAAAGTGTAGGAAAATTTTTATATAAAATAGCGTCCATAAAAGATCTAATTTTTCTGTTCGTCCTTGCATCAATAGAAGAACCACTCAGTATAGAAAAAACCTCAAATGGAGTAAAGACATCAGAAGACTTGTACAAAAAGATTAAAAATGATTCTCTTGGAAAACATTTTGGAACATTTATCAGCCCACAAACATTGTTAACCACTTCCAACAAATCTTCAAACGAACCAAGAACAAAAGCAACAATATCTTTAGAAAATTTATCCCAAATAGATTTATTAAAAAAATTATTAAAGTCGCTGCATTGCTTTACAGAAAAATATTTCTCTATACTTGCTACAACACTTTGTAACGCCGCTCGCTTCATCTGCTGAATAGCCTGCTCCATAACAAACTCTGTAGGAGAAGTTGGGAAATTCAAGCGAGGAAACGATAACTTTGGAACGCTAAGTTTTGGAATATTGTTCAAATACGGATCAAATTTGTTATAATCAATTTGATTTAAATTAACACTAGATGTTTTGTTTATGCAATCAAATGACGCCTTTGCAAGAGCAGAAAGATTTGCACTAAATAAAACGTCGTACAAACTTTCAACTGTAGATGCCGCAGAAAGATCTGACTTAATTTGATCCAAATTACCATTATCAACATTTTCCTTTTTCCCGGCATTTTTATTTACAATAGAGGCTTTCTCATCAACGGAATATACCTTTTTATCCTCTTGCAACTTCTCTTCTATTGTCTTTATTTTTTTGTCAGAAACTTTTGTTTCACCAATCTTAAAATCATCGTCCTCATATACAAAAACAGTTGGCCGAATAAAATGTGTACAAAATTCTTCCCAATCAATTTTTGTTTCTAATAGTTTTTCGCCAGAGTAATATTCTTCACAAATTGTTTTTAAATTCAAAAATATATTTCTTACCATTAAATTCTGAAAAGACTCATAAATCAACTCGTAATTTCCAAACAAAAATGGTCTAGTAATGAAAATTGGTTCTGTTCTTCCGTTCATTGCATTAATTTGAACATATTTAATGTCAAACCATTTTTCAAAATTAACCCTATCAGTTGGCTCTTCTTCATAATCAGAACTAATTATACTCGTTTGATTCTTAAAAAAATCAGAATTTTGGGACAGAGTAAATCCTATAAAACTATTTTCTAAAATGTTTTCCGCAAAAGAAGAGTCCTTTTTACTACCATAATTAAAAAGAAAGTATTTTTCTTCAGTCCCATTAATATTAACTTTTCTATCAGTTACGTCATAAGAAAAAGAGTTTAACAAAAAGTCTTCAAACGCGACAGAAACAAGTCTTAATTCTCGTGCCAAATCATTAAAATTTATTTCAGGAACAACTGCCATCTTAGGATTGGCTCTTAACTTTTTATGCTTATCTTCTTCTACTTTTGCACACACCTTTCCAACTTTTTCTACCATTTCTTTGAACTCAACAAATTTTACAGAAAACAAGTTTGGCAAGTCCTTTTGACTGGCGGCATCCCTCTGATACAAAGAGTCAAACAAAGTTTGTACCTCTGCTTCACTTATTTCTTGTTCTTTTCCCGATACAATAAAACGATTTACGTCACTAATCGTTCCATACTCGTCTGTAAACCTAATTTTAACAATCTTCCCTAAAGAATATGAAATTAAACTTTCTTTATTCCAGACAAAAGAAGACAAATAAGACGAAATTGTCTCTTTTACAACGTTCAATTCTTGAACTTTCCCGTCGAAATATTCTGTTCCACTTCCATTTATTTGATAAAACTGTTGATCAAGTGTTTTTGAGTCCATTAGTTTGCCTTATTTAATTCGCTTTGAATAAATTTTTCACCACATGGCGATAAAAATTGCATCTGAATATTGGCCAAATTTATCTTCAATTGACTCAAAGCAGAAGAAGTCTCAGAAACCATTCTTGACACAGCAACAAGCCCAGAACTAAGAGCCTGCTGTGATGGAGTCGTAGGTTGTCCAAAAAATGGAGAAAAATGAACATGTGCATTCAATTCACTAATATAAACACTTTGAATTTGCACCAAATTTTCTAAAATTGAACTTAATTTATTCATTGAATCAACAATTTCAACAAACGCTTCAGAAACATTTCTTCCAAGCGACATTGGCTGAAGTTTTTCTACGTTATTATCTGCAATAATTTCAACACCACTCCTCTTATTTATGTCACCACCCCTAGAATTTTTTGAATCTGTACCAGTTACAATTTTTATTGCCTCTCTTGATACAATTCTAATATGATCTGCCTTAATACCAACACATGATTTTCCAACTGACTCTGCTCGGTCTCCAGATATTTTAAAATTTTCATCAATGTCTGACTTTTGAGACAAATAAATACGAACCGCATCACTCTCAAAATCAGGATTTACAAATCTTCTTTCTGGCTGGCCCGGATCGAACTCATCAGATGTTTTTCCAACTACAATATCCAAAGAATGTGATTTTTGATCGCCGGTTCCGCCATATCCACTTGTTCTGTCAGACGGCCTGTCCTTGCCATAAATTATATACACATCACCGTGTTGTTCGACACGCTCTGCATCTGTTTTAATGTGTTCTACAATTTGTTCAGTGGAATTTCCGCCAAAAATGCCTCCATAAATTGTTGGATCAAGACCACCATCCTTTTGCCTATTAAAGTTGTTTTTTTCTTTTTCTGTCATATTTTTAATTCTCCCATCCACGTTCTAGGCTCATATCTGGCCGGAATAAATGGAAGTGTAATTTGGTTTGTTTTAACAGCAAAAATCTGTTCGGTTGTCATATATCTGACCTTCCCCTCATCAATTCCCTCCCATTGTGTGTTCTTAATACTCTTTTCTCCACAAATAATCAATGTTGTTCTTCCCATCGAGGTTCCGTTACACCAAACAGTTCCAGAAGAACCAATTCTATCAACCATTGTTTTAATATGACCTTGTTTTAAAATGTCGTTTCCGCGTTTATTATATTTGTTTTGTATTACTGCAAAACCTCTTTCTGCCATAAGATGATCTAAATGCCCAACATCAGAATACATTGCCTCAGCAGAATATGCAAATGACAAATAAGCCTTCATGGAATTATCAAAAAACTTTCCATCTTTAATATAACTAAAAGACTTATTCTTGCCAACTGGGATTTCAAGAGGAACTCCAGTTTGTAAGTATCTTGCTAATGAAACAGTTTTGGCGTTTTGCCCAAGACAATCAAAACCAGTAAATGGTGGATTTGTATGAAAATCGCCACCCATAACAGCATCCCATGTTGCAATTCTAAAACTAAGAGCAATCTTTTCTGTTTCAGACAATGTTGACAGCTTGTTTTTCCAAATCTCTAGCCCACCGCCAAAGCGAAAACTCTGTTTATTATAAGTTTTTTTAAAAAATCCAAAAAGATCAGACTCTGCTGCTCCTATAGTCACAGGCTGCCCAAAAGAAGAACCTCCAAGAGCGCGGCCAGACGATAACGCAGGCCCTTGTTGCTCAAACGAAGCAATCTGTCCTGTGCCAAATGTAGGACGCCCAGCAGAATTTTGATAAAAATCTTCATAAAATCCAAAATTAATCCCATTGGAATCAGAAAACGAAACCAAAACAAAGTCACCAACTTTTGGGACTGGAAGCGTGACATTTCTAGATACAAATAATGGATACTGATAAATTGACGTTTGTCTAACTGTTTGCGCATTTAATTGGCCAGATAAACTGTTGTTAAAGTCTTCTTCTGTTATTGGAGAAAAATAGTCCGTAATTCCATCAACTTCACAAATAATTTTTGTGTTTTGGCTGTTTTCGGTTGACCCATAAGACCAATCTTTAAGTTGATCTGCATTTTCTCCTTGTCTATAAACATAAAGAACCCGCGCAACCTTTAGTCCGGCAGTACTAGTTGGTTTTGTACCAAGGCCGTCCCTTACGTTTTTTTTAACGTCGTCTAAATAATTTCCAAAGCCGGAAATGCTACCAGAAGTTCTTTTTGTCACAAAATGCTCCTAGTTTTTCCAAATTTTATTTTCATTTTCTACGTCTATTTCCGCATTTTCTACATTAGCGTATTCGGACAACATTTGTCCCAACTGCTCTTCATCACTTAAATCTACCAGCTCATCATCAAATTTTTCTAAAAATCGAATCATTTGTTCATTTTCTTTTTGTAAAACTTCAAATATTTTAGCAACCCTGGATCCTAAATACAAATACTTCTCTTCAATCTCTTTGTCGTTTTTACTGTTTTCCGCCGAAAGAAATATCTTATCCAGTCTTTTCAAATGGTTATCAATTCTTTTTCTGTCCTCAACCAAAAATTCTGCAACCTTTTCTTTGTCTATAGCATATTTTTTGCGTTTAGACGCCATAACCAGTCCCCCTTACCATTTAATTAGAAAAAATTAAAACTAGTCGTTTAGGAAAGACTGAATTTTCTTGAGCCTATACAAAGAGTTCATAACTTGTTGCTTGTGGAGGCCCGTTTTATAAGAAATATGCTGTACAACGGCCTTTCTGTTATAAGATGAGATCGACATCTTTTGATAAGTTTCCAATAAATTTATTACTTCTTTTGCAACTTTATATAAATTCGTATTTTCCCTCAGCCCAATCAGAAGAGTATTTACGCGCAATGAAACTTCGTCATCCCAATCCTCCATTCTTATCAATTCTTTCTCAGTCTCATAAACTCCAGAATGTTCAAAAACAAAATCCTCTTCAAAGCGCTTTAAATCTTCAGTCTCCTTTTTAAACTTTTTTGCCTCGTTCAGCCACCAATTTTTTGTTATGACAGAAAAATAACTAAAGGCCTTAAATCCTAAATTTGGATCAAAATATCCAATTTTTTCAGACAGAAGGCGAACACACTCCATTTTCCTGTCGTCTAAATTTGGCAAATAATTAAACTTATAAACATTAACTATGTTATTAATAATCTCCAAAAAAACAGGATAAATATAACAAGAAAAAAGTCGTTCTCGCTCTTCAAAAGAAGAACTAAGTATATAAGTTTTTATTGCTTCTTCGTTTTCTTTAGTGAAATATTTTTTTGTTGAGCCGACCTTCCTCTTAACCTGCCTTAATCGTTCCGACTTTTGCAACCGCTCTTGGGGCGTCATCTTCATTCGAAATCTCCTTTTCCAATATGCTACGCAACATATCGCGAACCATCTTGGTACGAGAAAGTAACTCAAAAAACCTAGAATCTCTGGACATTTGCATTTCTTCACACATAGCAGAAATATAACCCTCATATTCCTCAAAAACTTCAAAAACGTGGGAAAGGCCTTCCTCCATTTCATCTAAATCATTCGCCTGAAAAGAAATTTCTCTTCGAAGCTCGTGTTCTAAGTTAATCATAGCCTCATTTGTCTTAGAGATAATGTGAGAATAAACCGCATACAACGAAAAGAAAAAAATTGCACTAACAATAGCAATAACAATTAAAAGAACTTCCATTTTATTCCTCCTCCTCTTCGTCACTCTGACCAAATTCAGACATTAGACGAAGGCGCTCCTTTTCACGCTCCAATTCAGCCTTCATTTCATTAATTTTGTTTTTAATGTTTTTTTCGGCTCCATCTTTGTCATCAGTGCTTTTTTCTGGGGGTTTTCGTGGCGTAAACATTAGCAACCACCTTCCTCAGAATCACATCCACACTCACAAGAACAGCCTCGATCCTCAATGTCAAAAGGAACAACAGGATTCTTAACAGAGAGAGTTCCGTTGTCATCAACATAAAACTGATATCCTGTCAGAACCTTACTAATATCAATATTCTCCTCAACTCCATTCGCAACGCCAATCAAAGCGTTCGACATAGCAACCATTACACTTCCAACAGCCTGTTCAGACAACTTTAACATTTTTTTCGCACGCATCACATAACTCCTTTTTGCAAAATGCAGGACACATATAATCAGACTTAAACCCATGATAATCAACACAATTGTACGTTCTTGGATAATTTTTCTCTTCATATGATTTAACAGCATTTCCAATATGACCAAGGACAGAATCTAACTGTTTCATTGTATAAGAAGATTCCCAATGAGAGATTGCATACGGCTTCGTTTGCTTAAAAATACTATAAACGGTTCTTATGTTTTTTGGCTCAATTCCAGTCTGTTTGTGTAAAAAATATTTATACAAACACAACTGGGCGGTGTTGCCTAAAAAATCACCCTTTTTCTTTTCATCCCAAATTTTGGTTGCTGTTTTCCAATCTCTTATCACGTATTTGTCATATTGCTTATACAATAAGTCAATTCTGGCCTCAAAAGTCAAATCAGTATCATAACCTAACTCCCTCAATGGAAAATTAATCTTTTCCTCCACCTTAAAATCTTCAGCGACATCTCCGACCTCATTTAATACGTTAGAAACAACTTGACGCAAAAAATATGCATCAACAGAATAAATTTTCAATATTTGCGCCTCATTAAACTCAAATCCAGCAGAATTTATCTTTTCTATTTCGTTTGAAACGGTATCTTTATAAATTTTTAAAAATAAAACCGAATTTATTTTCTCTTTGTTGGCCTTGCAGTTAAAAACATACTCCATAACTGCATGGACTCCGGTTCCAAGAACAGCAAACTCGCTTGTTCCATAAGGAACCTTGTCAACAACCTTCATTAAGTAAAATTTATATGGACATTGAATGTAATATTTCAAAGAAGAAAAAGAAAGATGCTCTAACTTACGCTCAGAACTTGCCCAATCTTCAAATAAACGAAAATTTTCCATCTTTACCAACTTTTGTGGAGTTTATTCTTGAATTACGAGAAGATTTTAAACAACTCGTCTTACCACAAACTTGTTTTAGCAAAGAAAAAATGATTGTCAAGAAAAAAAGTCAATATTTTCATCTTCAGGCACATTTTTATTCTCAATCTCTTCTGTCAAAAGTTTTTTAGACTTCTTTTTAGCAGGTTTTACAACAGAATTGTCCTCCAAAAGAAGCATTCTCTCATTTACTGGCTTTTTAAACACAAATTGCGCCCTTGTTTGAGAAGGATTATAATTATTTATTGGATTTCCTGATATAAATTCACCTAAATTTACACTAGAAACAGAACGCCGAATAACACCAACCAATTCGTTAATAGAAAAGCGACGACGCTCACCAACTTCTCGCGCAGAAGCACAAAAAATCTCTACCACAACAAAATCTTCTGTGGTTTTAACAACATTTACATTGAAACCATCAGTATTTCCCATCTTCAACTCCACTCAAAATCGAATAAATTACTGGCGACATTGCCTTTACCGTGTTTTTATTCCGAAGAAAATACTCCTCAAAATTATATGCTATATATTCAGACATAGACAATACTGCATAAGGGTTTGGAAGTATCTTTCCAGTCGTAATTCTAAACTCAGACTCATCATACCAATCAATAAAAGACTCAAGATTGGCATCATATTTATGACTAAAAACCCAAACCGGATCAAATTCAGGAATTACATCTGCTATTTTCTGTTTCTTTTCTCTAAACTCTTCCTCAACCGCGCCATTTAGATATAACAAATCATAAAAACTTTTTTCAAAAATATGACCAGACTCATGAACCAAATTTTTTAATAGTTCAGCATTTGCACTTCTAGGAGTTTTATATAAAAATTTAGAAACATAAATTGTTCCATTTGCATATCCAGCAGTTTTTTTCTGTGAATCAAGTTCAAAAAATTGACCAACCTTTATTGCAGTTAAAAAATCATCATAAATTTTTTCTGGTATGATTTCAAAAAACTTTTCAAACACTCGGCGCACATGGAGATCCTCTATTTGTTCTATTCTCAAATCAACTTCAATTTTTATATCTTTGTATTTATAGTTTTTGTAAAGCGCCATCAGAACCTACCTGTATTTTAATTATGTTCTCTTTTATTTTCTCAAATTCGGCCTTTGAAACACCTAAATATACCAAAACCTCATCAACAGTATTAAAACTTGAAATTGCATATTTTACAATCACAAAACCCATGATTTCTTTTATAATACCAAACATTTTCATTGGCATGACTGTTTTTGTCTTTTGGGAAATAGAATCAAGCTTTAATAATAGTATTTCTTCTATTGTAAGTTTGTTTAATGCTTTTATAAAATCATCATTAACCTTTTTTCTTATTTTTAATTCATCAACAATAGAACTTTTTCTAACAAATTTCTCAATTTCTTCTTCGGAAATAATGTTTTTTTCTAAAATATTATTAAGATAAAATCTAATTTCATCTTTTAGTAAATTCATATTATTTTACTTTCAAAGAATTCCAAAATTTAATAGCATTATCAGAGATTGTATTTTTATCAAATTTTCCCTTTTTAAATGCTTCCAACTTTTTTAATAACATACTTCTGGCTATTTTTGCATTTGCAACACTAATACCATATTCGGACTTTAAAGACCAGACAGCATTTTCAATAAAAATCATAAGATTTTCTGGATCCTTTGTTTTGATTTTGTATTCGATCTCATTTGAAAAAGCCTCAACTTCATAAATCATTCTCTGGTATCCAGAAAACAAATATTTTACTGGCATCATAAAGCTAGAACGAAATTGTAATACGTGTTGAGTTTCATGAATAATATGAGGAACGTCAATATTGTAATTATCATCTTTTAAACTGTTAATAGGATAACAGACATAAATTTTGTTGAAAAACGTCGTAGTAAAACTGTTCATAAAGTCTTCTCCAGAACAGACATTAGGAAAAAGTTTATGAACAAGGCTAAGAAAAAACGCAATAATTTTCATAAGCGCAGAATCCTTCTTCTGGACGACTTGCATTTTATACTGGACCTCCATGCAATGATACCACGCTTCCAACGAACTCATGTATTTGTTTGTTGCCGCTTTTGTTTCCATCCCCCTAGAACCCCCTTTTTGTTTCCATCCACCTAGAACCCCCTTATTGTCACTAATTACAACGCTTTATCAATAGCCGTCTGCAAGACAGATCAATCATTGGCATTGCTTTATTATATATTTATTACTAGATCTTGATCATAGTATTTATTATATATTTATTA
>CAYUJU010000022.1:35211-42936 GCA_964445115.1 uncultured Methylobacillus sp.
ATTACTAGATCTTGATCATAGTATTTATTATATATTTATTACTAGATCTTGATCAGATCTTTGATCAAATATATATACATATGTCCTTGTATTGACAATATTGACAATTGTTTTATACTATTGCCAATAATTCGCGCGCGCGATCCGCGCGGGATCCGCGTGCGCATACGCGCGTATATGCACAACAAATGCGACCAAACAAACCAAACCAGTTAAAAAAAGCCTATAAACGTTTCAAACTAGCCAGGTAATGAATGACCCTCAAAAGAAATTCAAACGCAGCCTGAGTCGATCTGGACGTGTTCTTGATGCCATTTACATCTCCTCATCCGACCGACCAGAAAAGAAAAGTGAAATGAACTCTTGCAAATGAAAAAATTTTGGCTATGCTAGTTATGCAATCGGAGGCACACCATGTCCAAGATTCAATTTCTTTTTAATAAAAGCATTGACGACGAAAAAATAGAAAAACTGTTTTTTGCTGGCCAGTCTAGACTTTATTCTGTGTTTAAGGCCACTTTAACGGACCCATATAAAGTTATTGAAATTGAAAATGTTGTTCTAGATCTTCAGAACGGGAATACAATTGAACAGGCCATTTATTTCTTAAAAGTTTATTCTTCAAACAACTACCCTTTCCTTTCTGCAACATATAATTTTAAAATTTTATCACCAGTTTTTTCAATTCATGGAGGCGAAACCAGAATCTCTGGGTATCTTTTTAGTGACGTTTTAACTCCTGTTGAATTTGCAACTATTGTAATTTCTTAGTTTTTAAAATATTGTAATTTTTATATAGGTGTTATAATATGCAAGACTCTGCCTTTTCTTCTGCTCCGTGGCTAAACTCTTCATTTTATGTGGCCCCAAAAAAAGTTGAGGTATTAATCACAGAATTAAGGTCAAATAATTATATTGCTTCTGAGACGCTTCTTACAGCAAAACCAGAAGAGCAGATCAAACAAATTGAAGAAATTGTTTTCAGAAAAACTGTTGACAAAATTAAAAATATTGAAAATTTTTCAAATTTAGTTCTTTCGTTCAAAAATGACAAAACTGCAATTTTTGAATATCCAGTTAAATTTGAAGTTTTTGTAGATAAAAAGCCTTTTATGAATAAGGAAATCGTTTTTCAAGTTCCGATTCAGATTGGTAAAATTTCACAGCTTATTAATGTAGATTAGGAAATAAAGTCGATATTATCTAACGCAGAACCACTCTTTTCTTCTCCTTGCTTAGAGCCTTCATCTCCTTCAATATTCTCTAGTTCGCTCATTTTTTCACCCGGCAAATCCATTCTAAGCTCTTCTTCAAAGCGTGAAAAATAAAGTTTTAAATTCGTTAAAAGATAGTCATAAAAAGTTTCTTTGTCTACTGCATTATCCAACATTTCATAAGCATCTTTAATCTGCTTTCCAACCTTTTTGAACGAGATATAAGCGAGATTAGCCCCAGTACGATCTTGATCTGCCAGCAAGAACATCTGAAAGTCTTGGTCTGTGTCTTTCCCGCCTTTTGTTATTTTTATAATTTTACCACTTTCATCAGCGTCATTAGAAAATAAATTATTTTTTTCTTTTTCAAGTTGTTCAAAATTACTATTTTCATCCTCTAATTTTTTTTGTCGATCAATAATATTATCAGCCCCCGTTTCTGGCTTTTCTGACTGGTACATTCTTGGAGATTTTAACGAATTGATAACGGCGTTTAAAATATGGTTTTTAAATGATTCTCTCTGTTCTTCGTTTGTAGTCAATTTTTTATAATCCGCCTCAAGAGTTGGTACAATTTTCTTAATAACATCCTCAAGAACATTGATACCAGTACTATAATGAGGGACTGCTGCCTCAAAAACAAACTCTGGCTGCTTTTCTATTTCCATAAAAGACTTTACTAAATTTAATTTACTTGAAACGGTTTTTTCTGCGTTCGAAAACGATTTAATCTTTCGGGCTTTTTCAAAAACTTTTATTAATTCCCGAGTGTATTCTCTAAAATCATTCTCATTTTCCATGAGCGCTTTTACTTCATCTTCTGAAAAATTTTTTTCAAACGATTCAATTAAAAAATCTATAAGTCTTTCTTTCATGGCGCACCTTAAATAGAAGAATGACCTTCGTGAATAATTTGTGCGAGAATTACGTTTTCAGGCACAGATTCAGATGTAATAGAGGCCGCCACATCATCAGACTCAAGTGTAAAGAGCCGCGTTATTAGGGTTCCAGTAAGCGCCGCTGTGGTGGCCTGGAAGGTAAAAGTGCCATCTGCTGGCGTTGCTCCTGGGTCTAGCGTCACTGTGACTTGATTTGGCCCATCATAAGTAATAGAATCAATGGTCATGCCAGTCGTATCTACATCAACAAAGTTCCAGTTTCCTGGATCTTCTGCCTCTCCTGCGCCATTTTCAAAAGTATCGCCAACAAGAGTGAGGCCAATTGTGTAATCTAAATTGGCAAAATCTGGCATTTTTTGAATTACTAAATAGGGATATGCTTCTGCACGAGACAAATAAATAAATTGGCTACCGATCATGGTATCGGGTAAAGCAACGTCACAGCGCATGTCTTCACTTACAGACACTGTAGTATAATATGATACAGACATGTCCTTCGTGTGATAAAGATATACATTTATTTCTCCAACAACTGGTAAATTATATCCCGCACGACTCTCTAACAACAAATGAACATTTCGCCACTTTTTTCCAATTTCAAAAATATTGTCGCGTAACTTACCGTTTGCATTAAAACAACTTTGACTAGGTGGTGTGGCTAAAATCTCAAACGGGCTATCATTTACAATAACAAGATGCTGTGGTCGTGACATTTAAGCACTCCTATGCGGGAATGTAGCGTTCCATTTTGTACTTTGACACAAGATAAAACTTTTTTAAATTTGTTACATCGGTGCCAGAAACATTTTTTTGTTGAAGTTTACAAGATTTAAAGTGTTGTGCCTGTAATCCAGTTGCATAATTTTTTGCAAATCCAGTTGTACCAACATTAATTATAGATGGCTCATCAAAATATCTTAAAACATTTCCTGAAGTACCAGTTGGATAATCAGCACCTGTAATTGCCTGATATTCAAAACCGGTAGCATTTTCTCCCGTGTAAAGCACTAATCTAAGCCTAATACTTGTAGTATTTAATTCATTTTTAACAATATAATTTAAAATACAAGATGCTTCTGCCGGTGTACATAAATTGTTCCAAATCACAGCATCTCCGTTTGAGTCTAATACGTCTTCATAAGTGGCAGATAATGTCGGCAAAAAATCAAATTCAGTAACATAAATTCCATCTTGCAAAGACTCCAAAATATCTACTTCACCACCGCCGCCACCATCACCGCCAAGTTCTCCTGTTTCAGAACCAACAACTGGAATAATTTTACCTGTAAGAGTTTGAGCCACAATTTGTATACCATTTTCTTTTACGTATGTCACAACAAGATCTCCATATTTACAGATGAAATAATATAAATTGTTCGATCTCCAGGACTAGAGCCAGAAATGGAAGTCCAAAGCTCAGCCGAACGAAAATGTTGCGCTTGCAAATAAGAACCAACACTTGCATCCCCATATGTCCAACCACCACTTCCTTCTTGGTTTTTTGGCGAGGAAAAGAATCCAAAATTTCTATAAGGATTCCATCCAGAATAAACAAATGATGTTCCAGAACAGTCATCATTAAAAAATAGTTGTAAATATGGGTCTATTTGATTAAGTCCGTGATTATCTACAATAAAATTAAACACACAGTGTCCAAGTTCTCCTGTTGGCAAAATTTTAAACTTTAATGATGTTTTTTGATATGATGTCCACGTCTGGTTCCAAGTGTATTCAATACAATATGGACCAGTTTGAAGATTCTCCAGTGCATCAAAAGAACCGCCAGAAGAAGATACAATCTCTCCTGTTTCTGTTGCAACAACTGGAACAAATCGTCCACTTGGATTTTGAATATATAACTGAACTGAATTTTGTTTTACGTGTGTCACATAAAATCTCCAAAAACATTTATAATTAGTTTCTTATTTTATTTTCAAGAGAAACTGTACGATCTAATAATGAGTGACATGTTTGCATTAAAAATAGTATCATTTTATCTTTATCTAGTTCGCCATTTTCGTCAAAAAGTTCAGGTGCCGAGTTTTTAAGTGTTTCAAGATCGTCATAACACATTAAAATCGCCCACAAATCAAACGTACAATATTCGCGCATCATTCCTCCACATGTGGTCGATTATTAATTACAGTTAGATTAAACAAATGACTTGAAAACGTAAATTTTTAGATTATAATAGTTATTCGCGGCAAAAACGGCATGTCGTCGTTTGTAACAGCCAACGAGGTTTTATATGAAGAATCTTTTTGTTTGTTCTGTTGTTTTGTGCGCTATGTTTGCTTGTAATTCCCCCAAGGCAAAGGAAGAAGTCGCTCCTGTGGCCACCCCCGAGCAGCCCGCTATGACCATTGATGCCACTGCTCCTGCTCCTGCTGCCGAAGAGATGAAGCCTGAGGCCGATCCGATGACCGAGATGAGCCTCGACGCCACGCCTATTGCGCCTGCCCCTGTTGTTGAGATGAAGTAGCACAAAACGCTTGACTTCAGACCTATCCTCCGCTATTCTAAACAGTGGAGGCGCTTTAATGTTCCTGGAAAACGACATTCGCAGTAATCCACATTTATTTTTAAAACAAAAAATTCTCTATTCTTTTATATCAAACAAACTATTAACTGCAACTGGTCCAAAAATGGCATGGAGCCGAAGGCCAGGGTGTTTAATAAAAGGAGAGCCGTGCTTAAAGGGGGAAATAAATTTTACAGGAACTGTTGCTGATTGGTACGAATTTTTAGTAAAAAAAATAGAATTCGCCTCAAATAATATATTTTCTAAAACAGGAAAATATGTAAATTTTATTATTGTTGGACCAGATGTTCTTCCCATTTTAGAGATGACAAATACTTATAGAACATCCATTTCATTATATTCACGCAATTCAGAACTTTTTTTTCTACAAAAAATGGGAAAATTATTTGATATAATTGGGGTTTCACTACAGTCCCAACATGTTTTTTGTAATCCATATTTTACAAGAGACCTTTTATTTTTTGGTTTCGAAGAAAAAATGTCAAACTCGGATTCATCGGTGGATGATTTTTATCTGGCCGCGAAAGAAAATAAAAAAACAGACCCAAACAATTATGGAACAATTACGATAGTAGGTTTATAAATGATTAACCTTGTTGAAGTTAATATAAAACTTGCAGCAATAACCCATGAAAAAATAGGGCCGGTTTGTTTTTGTACGAAAATGGGTAGGTGTATTTTTTGGAATATGGTGAGTGACGGTTGTAGGTATTTAGATACAGAGGTAACAATTAAGGTAAAATATGATAAACAAATAGATATATGGTACTCAAAGCCACCAAAACAATGTCCCATATGGAAAAACTATTTTAAGTGCTTAGAAAATGAAACATAACATGTCTCATCATTCTATATGTGAACTACCCCGCAGCTAAAGCGACGGGGCTTCAGGTTTCATAGCCCCTTTTTCGCCATGTTGCCCCTTAGGCCCTTTCGGGCCAGATTGGCTTCGTAGCGAATACTTTTTAGGCGGCTCCACCTGTTTTTGTTTTGATTCCGACTTAGTTCCTAAACCAGAATTTAAAATTTTTAATCCTTGAGTCAAAATATTATTAGCAGCATTAATATCACGATCATGTGTTGCGCCACAGGCGCGACATGTCCACACTCTGTCCTTCAATGTTAAACCTTGATTGATAGTATTACAAACACTACAATTCTTTGAGCTAGGATACCATCTATCAATTTTAATAATTGTTTTATCATTCCAGTTAGCTTTGTACTCCAACATTGAGAAAAATTCGCCTATGGCGGCATTACTCAACGCTTGAGCCAACTTATGATTTTTCATCATATTAATAACCGCTAAAGTCTCAACACAGATGACATCGTGGTTTTTGATGATATCTGTGGTGATTTTATGTAGCGTATCTCGACGAATATTTGCAATTTTCTCGTGGACACGAGCAACTTGCACACGTTGTCTACTGCGCCCGCTAGATCCCTTAACTTTCTTGCTTAACTGTCGTTGTTTATATTTTAATTTGGATAAATATTGTTTTAACACCTTGTTATTCTTATATTTTTTGCCATTGCTTAAAATTGCTAGATCTTTAACGCCAACATCAATGCCAATCTGTGAGCCGGTTGGCTCATATGTGGCATATTCCTGTTCACATGTTAACGAAGCAAAATATTTATCTGTTGGAGTCATTGAAATGGTTACATGTTTTATATTACCTTTAATTTTTTGATGAATATTAATATCAATACCTGTTTTAAATTTTGGAAGATATAATTTATTGTCTTCTAGGCTAAAACTCTGCGGTACGCAGAAACTTTGCCGATTTGACTTCTTTTTAAATTTTGGAAACTTGGTTTTCTTTTGAAAAAAACTAGCATAAGCACTATCCAAATGTCTTAAAGCCATTTGTAAAGCTTGAGCGTTAACTTGTTTTAACCAAATATAATTTTCATCTTTTTTTAATGAAGTCAAAATATTTGAACACTCGTAGTAACTCGTGTTCTTTTTCTCGCTTAAATAATTTTTGTTTCTTAAATCAAGAAAGTAATTGTAAATAAACCTAGAACACCCAAAATGCTGCGAAAGCAGAACTTTTTGGTCCCTTTTAGGGTATATTCTAAATTTATAAGCGCGAATAATTGTCTTCATTCTATAATTAATTAGTATAAAATGTAAAAATTTCTTTTTATGAAAAATATAAACCACAAACAAAATACTATAAATTATAATTTTGGCGTTATTTATTTTAGTTGTTTTTTTGATAGTAAAAATTATTGTGTAGATCACCTTTATGATCCTATTATGTACTCCGGGGTCTATTCAAATGACAAAAAAAAGACGATTTTAGAAATATTATTTCACGCTCTTAATGAAAATTTTTCGGCTTTAAGTCCAGCAGTTAAAAGTGGATATGTTGGTGCATATGGAGAAAGATGGAAAATTCTCTAATCCCAGAAAGTCATACCAGTTGTCTTGCCCCAACATTGCATAGTTCCGTCTGTTTTTGTGACGCAACTTGTATCGGTTCCACAACTAATAGAATTGGCGTTTGACACAGAAGATACCTGCATAGGTACACGAACTCTTCGTAACACTCTATTTTGGCCCACCTTCAAATTCTCGTTCGAGCCCCAGCAATGGGCCGTTCCATCTGTTTTTACGGCACATACATGGTCCAAACCGGCGGCCAAATATGATACGTCTGCGATAGAAGCCTGCACAGGGGCTTTAGCATTTGCAATAGTTCCGGTTCCAAGAGCACCAGAAGAGTTTTTTCCCCAACACCACACCTGACCATTAGATTTTAAGGCACAACTAAACTGACTTCCAAGAGCAATTCTTGCAACGCCCGTTAAATTTTGAACTTGCACAGGTCTGTTTGTATTAAGCCCGCGTGCATCACCGAGCTGCCGCTGTCTGTTGCTTCCCCAGCACCATACTGTTCCATCATTTTTTACGGCGCAGGAATGGTCCGTTCCAACAGAAACATCAATATACACGCCCGTTAAAAGTGTTTGAACTGCTTTATATTTGTCTGTATTGTCTCCAACGCCAAGCTGGCCCTCTTTGTTTCGGCCCCAACACCAAACAGAACCATCTTCTTTT
>CAYUJU010000023.1:0-42078 GCA_964445115.1 uncultured Methylobacillus sp.
AGTGGATCACGCCGTCACCCGGACGCAGGGCCACGCCGCCACGGCTGGACATGAACTCTGGCAGCGTGTGCTGCAGCTTGATATCGACTGGTTTCGGATAAGCCGCGGTGTGGCAGAAGCTCTGCATCACGAGGTCAGCGGAGAAACCGAGGCAGGCGAGCTCCTTCAGTTCGTCGCGGGTCATGGCGCCGGTGGTATCTTGCGAACCGACGGTGGTGATCTTCGGCTCACAATAGGTGCCGGGGCGCACGCCCGCTACGCCGCAGGCCTTGCCGACCATCTTTTGCGCCAGCGTATAGCCCTTGCCGGTGTCCTTGGGCGCCACCGGCTTGATGAACAAGTCGGATGGCGGCAGACCCAGCGCCTCACGCGCCTTGGTGGTCAGGCCTCGGCCGATGATGAGCGGGATGCGGCCGCCGGCGCGCACTTCGTCCGGCATGGTCAACGGCGCCAGTTCGAAGGTGCTGATCGTATTGCCGGCCTCATCGGTCACCTTGCCAGCGAACGGATGAATCACGATCACGTCACCGGTGTTCATCTGTTCGACGTTACACTGGATCGGCAACGCGCCAGAATCTTCGGCCGTGTTGAAGAAAATCGGTGCAATCTTGCCGCCCAACACAACGCCGCCAGTGCGCTTGTTGGGAATGTGCGGGATATCCTCGCCCATGTGCCATTGGACCGAGTTGATCGCGGACTTGCGCGAGGAGCCGGTGCCTACCACGTCGCCGACATACGCCAGCGGCAGGCCCTTCTGCTTAAGGGTGTCAATGGTAGCGAGGCCATCCGGCATCTTGGCGGTCAGCATGGCCTTGGCATGCAGCGGAATATCCGGGCGCGACCACGCTTCCTGCGCCGGCGAGAGGTCATCGGTATTGGTTTCGCCGGGCACCTTGAACACCACACACTTGATCGCCTCCGGCAATGCGGGGCGGGAGGTAAACCACTCGGCCCTGGCCCAGGATTCGATCAGTGCCTTGGCGTGGGCATTGCCCGCCTGCATTTTTTCCTGCACATCGTGGAAGGCATCGAACATCAGGGTGGTATGCGACAGCGCCTTGACCGCCTCGGCAGCCATCGGCGTATCCAGCAACGCCACCAGCGCCTGCACGTTGTAGCCGCCCAGCATGGTGCCCAGCAGGGCGACGGCACGTTGCGGCGTCACCAGTGACGATTGTGCAGCGCCCTTGGCGATGTCGGCCAGGAAGGCGGCCTTCACATAGGCGGCCTGATCCACACCAGCCGGGATCCGGTTTTCCAGCAGATCAACCAGCGATTCAGCCTCGCCGGAAGGCGGGTTCTTGAGCAGTTCGACCAGCTCGGCCACTTGCTCAGCGTTTAGTGGCAAAGGCGGCAAACCGAGTGTGGTGCGCTCGGCAACATGGGTACGGTAGGCGTTCAGCATGGCAGTTCCTGCGATTAAGACGTGAAAGGGAGAATTATAACGGAGGGGATGCCGAATCGCCTGTATTCCTGATGGGCCGGTACAAGCTCATTTTTGCCATTGAGGCACTACCGCAAATCGTGTACGCTGGTCTTAATCATAAAAAGGGGCTATTGCTACTCACGCCTGCCCCGCAACGTAACTAAAGAAGCATTTCTCATCTCGAATGCGTTTGGATGATTTTGTCAAAAAGCTGCTGAACCTGAGCAGTCGCAGCCTTCTGTTGGTAGCGACCAGCGCAGCCGTTACCGGCACCATGATCATTGTGACCCTCATGGAATGGCTGCTCACGGGGGACATCACCGCCGACTTCCTGTTGACCGGATTCGTCGCCTCGCTGTGTGTTGGGACCCTCGTCAGCGGTCTGCTTATTCTGATCGCCGACCGGCAGAAGGCATGGCTTTCACGCATGGAAGCTGCCGAGCGGGATCAGCAGATACTGGCTGGATTGCACAATGAGCACGGCGCCTTCTACTCCATCATCGAGCAATCCATCGTTCCATACGCGCTTAATGATGCCGAAGGCAATATCGTCCACCTCAACGAAGCCCTCACCAAGACCTTCGGGTACACGCTGCAGGACATTCCGACCCTAGAAGCCTGGTGGCCACAGGCTTATCCGGACCCGGCGTATCGCGCTCAGGTGCAGACAGGGTGGGTGGAACGCCTGCTACGTCACAGAACCACCGGCGCCCCCTTCGAGGCGATGGAGGTGGAGATTCGCTGCAAAGACGGCAGCGTCAAGACCGTCATGGCCAGCGCCGCCAATACCCAGGGCTTGTTCAAGACACTGGACCTGGTGGTGTTGGTCGACGTCACGGCGCAGAAGGACGCCGAGAGACTGGCCAGCCAGACCGCGCATCAATACCGGCACATGCTGGACTACGCACCGTTCCCGATTGTGATTATCGAGGCCAGCAACAGCACGCTGATCTACGGCAACGAACATGCCCAAGCCTTGTTCGGGCTGTCACAGCAGGATGGCGTGGGCTATTCCACACTGCACTTCTTCACCGATCCCAGTGACCGGGAACGCATGCTGGAAGCCATACATGCGACGGGACATATCTACGATTTCGAAGCCCGCATGCGCACGCTGGGCGGCCGGATGTTCTGGGCTTCGTTATCGTCCGAAATCGTGGAATTCGAAGGACGTCCCTGCGTCATTTCCTGCGTGCACGACATCGACATCCGGAAACGTACCGAAGAACTGCAGCGTCGCAGCGCCGAACAGTACCGGCAGCTGATCGACTCCATTGCCGTCCCGGTCGCTGTCTCGAGCCTGGAAAGCGGCGAAACCCTCTACGCCAACGAACGCTGCCGTCAACTGTTCCGTGCCACCAATGACGCTGCGATCAACCACCCGGTCACGACCTTCTACGCCGATCCCAATGAACGCACTGCCATTCTTGAAGAACTCGGCAGGGATGGCCAGATCATTGATCGCGAGATCCAGATGCGCCGACTGGACGGAGAACTGTTCTGGGGGCAGATCTCGACCACCGTCATCGAAATTGATGGCAAACAGGCCCTGCTGACCTCCGTCCTCGACATTGAGGCACGCCGACATGCTGAACAGGCGCTACGCAGCAGCGCCAAGCGTTACACCGATCTAATCGAGAACGCCCCCTTGCCACTGGTCGTCACGGATGAGGCCTCCGGGATTGTCCTGATGGCGAACCACAACGCGTGCAGCATGTTCCTGACCAAGATGGAAGATTTTGTCGGGAAGCCCACCATCTCGTTCTACGTAGACCCTGAGCGACGCGCATTGTTGCGCACCGACAGCGCTCGCCTCATCGCCAATACCAACACCATGGTGATCACTGAAGAGTGGCTGCGCAAGGGGGATGGTGAGACCTTCTGGGCCTCGCTTTCAGTCGGTAAAATCGAGTTCGACGGCAAACCGGCTTACCTCACGGCCGTCACCGACATCAGCGAACGCAAAAAAGCGGAAGACATTCTTCGCGACGATGCCCAGCGTTATCGCAACCTGATCGATACCGCCCCGTTCCCGATCGTCGTCACCGACATCGAAGCAAGCAACCTGCTCTACGCCAATCCGCGCGCGGACCAGATGTTCCTGGGAACATCCAGAGACCAGTTCAACGGGAATATTGAAGGATATTTCGGCCAACCCACCAGTCAGTTCTTTATCGATCCTGATGCCCACATACGCCTGCGCACCATGGGCATGGAACACCTGAAGTCAGGCCAGACCAGCTTCGAATACGAGGCAAAATTGCGCACGCTCGATGGCCGTGAGTTTTGGGCACTGCTCTCGATCGCATTCATCGAATTCGATGGCAAACTATCCCTGATCACCTCGATTTCCGACATCACCACGCACAAACTGGCAGCAGACGTCATGCGCGAGAGCGCGATCCGGTACCGGCACCTGATCGAGTCAGCCCCTTTCCCAATCATTGTTGCTGAGCTCGAGACAGGCAAGGTTCTCTTCGCGAACGAACGGGCAGCCGTGCTGTTCGGTCTGTCTTCCAAGGAAGAAGCTGCCGGAAAATCTACCCTGGAGGCCTATGTCGATCCAGGCCGGCGCAATGAGCTACTTGGACGTTTGATCGCCGGGGAAACTGTCATCGATTATGAAGTCGAACTGCGTCGCTTCAGCGGCTCGACTTTCTGGGCGCTGATTTCTTCCGTCAAGTTCGAGTTCGACGGAAAAACGGCCCTGCTGACGTCGATCAACGACATATCCGTACAACGGACCTTGCTGGAATCCACCGAGGAATCGCATCGCCTGCTGCAAACCGTGCTACAGACGATGCCGCAACGCGTATTCTGGAAAGATCGGGACTCCCGCTATCTGGGGTGCAACCCCGCCTTTGCAAAAGATGCCGGCCTCGAAAGTTCCGATGATCTCATCGGCAAGACCGATTTCGACATGGGATGGAAAGACCAGGCCGAGATTTACCGTGCCGACGACAAGGAGGTCATGCAGAGCCGCCACCCCAAGCTGAACTTCGTCGAACCGCAAACCACACCCTCCGGAGACATGATCTGGCTGGAGACCTCCAAAGTTCCATTGTTCGACCTGCAAGACAATGTCATGGGCATCGTCGGCGTCTACGACGACATCACGGAACGCAAATTGGCCGCAGAAAAGCTGGCACTCTCGGCGCGCGTATTCAGCGAGGCGCATGAAGGCATCCTGATCAGCGATGCGAACGGCATCATTCTCGACGTGAACCCGACCTTCTGCCAGATCACCGGCTATTCGCGCGAGGAAGTCATCGGCCGCAACCCGAATATCCTCAAATCCGGGCGCCAATCCCCCGAGTTTTACGTCGACATGTGGCGCAACCTGGCCGAACAAGGCTTCTGGCACGGCGAGGTATGGAACCGCAAGAAGGACGGCAGCCTGTACGCCGAGTTGCTGACGATCTCGGCGCTGCGCGGGGATGACGGGCTGGTACACCATTACATCGCGCTGTTCTCCGATATCACCCAGAGCAAGCACCAGCAGCAGAAACTGGAACTGCTGGCGCACTACGACGTGCTGACGCGTCTGCCCAACCGCGTGCTGTTCGCCGACCGTTTCGGCCAGGCGATGGCGCGCTGCAAACGCGATGGCAACACGCTGCTCGCCGTCTGTTACATGGACCTGGACGGATTCAAGCAGGTCAACGACACGCTGGGCCACGATGCAGGTGACCAGTTGCTGGTGCAGGTCGCGGAACGGATCAAGTCCATGTTGCGCGAAGAGGATACGGTCTCCCGCCTGGGCGGCGACGAGTTCGCGCTGCTGCTGGGCGACCTCAAGAGCGTTGAGCAGTGCCGACAGGCGCTGGATCGCATCCACCGCACCATCGCCCAGCCGTACCTGATCGGTGAGCAGAGCGTGGTCATTGGCGCCAGCAGCGGGGTAGCCCTGTACCCGCAGGATGAGGGCGACCCCGACACCCTACTGCGCCATGCCGACCAGGCAATGTACGAAGCCAAGCTGGCCGGACGCAACCGCTACCAGTTGTTCGATGCGGTGCACGACCTCGAACGCCAGCAGCATCGGCTCAAGTTGGACTCCGTGGAAACAGCGCTCGATCAGGGCCAGTTCCGCCTCTATTACCAACCCAAGGTCAACCTGAAGACCGGCGAGGTGTTTGGCGTGGAGGCGCTGATCCGCTGGATCCATCCCGAGCGCGGGTTGGTACCACCGATCGAGTTTCTGCCCATGCTGGAATCGACCCCGGTGGAAATCACGCTGGGCAACTGGGTCATCGGCGAAGCCATGCAGCAACTGGATCGCTGGCGCAAGGCGGGGATCCACCTGCAAGTTAGCGTCAACATCTCACCCGCGCACCTGCAGGAGAAGAGCTTCTTCGCGTCGCTGGACTCCGTGCTGAGCCTCCATCCCGAGGTTCCGTCCAACAAGTTCGAAATCGAGGTGCTGGAAAGCAGCGTGATGGAAGACCTGTCCGTGATCGGTGACGTTCTGGCCGCCTGCCGTGACGCACTGGGCGTCAACATCGCCCTGGACGACTTCGGCACCGGATACTCGTCGCTCACACATTTGCGCCACCTGCCGGCCAATACGGTCAAGATCGACCAGAGCTTCGTGCGGGACATGCTGGATGACCCGGACGATTATTCCATCATCGAAGGCGTGGTGGGGTTGGCCCACGCCTTCCGTCGGCAGGTGATCGCGGAAGGCGTCGAAACCGCCGCTCACGGACGCATGCTGCTGGCCATGGGCTGCACGCTGGCGCAGGGCTACGCCATCGCCCGCCCGATGCCGGCGGAGGACATTCCACACTGGTTGCAGACGTACCGTTCCGACCCGGCCTGGGTCACACTGGCTGAACAGAGCCTGACGGATACCCAAAGCCTGCTGCTACTCATGGAACTGGCGCTGGAGCAATGGTATAGGCGTCTGCTAGAGGGACTGGACACCCCTTCCGGAAGGTCACCCCATTGGCCCATCATGCGCTGTGAATCCAGCCACTGCGGCCGGTTGCTGGAGCGGGCGAAAAAAGAGGCGTTGTTCACTCCCCATCAGATCAAGGCGCTCGACGACGCACAGCGTGCGCTGCACGCCACTGGCAACCAGTTGATGCGCGCCTATCTGGATCAAAAGACCGAGAGTGTTGCCACTGGCCGCAAGACTCTCACCGATCAAATTGAGGCGATCAAGATCGTGCTGCAGGAGCTTACCGAAGCCTAGATCCGGATAATATCAAGCGACGCTCTAGCCTAGGCTACCTGCCTCGTCGCCACCTCGAGACCTGATTTATCCGGGTTAGAAGGCTGACTTGCTGAACGGCGAAGCGCAACTACGGCCGGTCTTGCCTTCCAGTTCGTCGAGTAGTTCCTGCTGATAGCCTTTGCCGTTCTTCAACTCGAGAAATACCCGCACCTCATGCACGGTCACCATGCCATCCTTGTTGGTGTCCATCGCACGAATGTTGTCTTCGACACTGGGCGTGGCGTCATCGGCCATGCCCGCTGCGGAGAGCGCCAGCAGGATGACCGGCAGGCACCGCAGGGAGGCACAGCGGAGAGGTTTCCATCGAAAGTTCATGACACCACACATCCATCAGAAATTGCTAATAATGCAGTAGAACCGTCGCGCGATCAAAAGTTCCACATCTACCCAACGCCAAGCCCGCCGACTCCCGAGTGTTAAATCAGGTAAAACCTGCCGCCCCCCTCTAGGTAAGGCAGGCGTGCTCCGCTACTATGCCACCATGCAAATCTCGCGGAAATCCTGACCATGTCCCGCATTCTGCTGGTAGACGACGATGTCGAGCTGGTGAGCCTGTTGCGTGAGTACCTGGAAGCGGAAGGGCTGCACGTCTCCGTGGCACACGATGGCGCACAGGGTGCGCAGCAAGCCTTGACCGGTGACCACGACCTGGCGGTGCTCGACGTGATGATGCCGGTGATGAACGGCATAGATGCCCTGCGCCGCATCCGCCAGGAAAGTCGCATGCCGGTGATCATGCTCACCGCCAAGGGCGACGATATGGACCGCATCCTCGGGCTTGAACTCGGAGCGGACGACTATGTGCCCAAGCCCTGTACCCCAAGGGAATTGCTGGCACGGATCCGTGCCATCCTGCGTCGCACCGAGGCGCCCGTTCCCACGGAACTCCAGCGCATCGACCTGCCGCCACTCACGATCTGGCCGCAGCAACGGCGTGCCGAATGGCATGACAAACCGCTGGATCTCACCAGCACCGAGTACAACCTGCTGGAAGTGCTGGCGCGCCATGCCGGCAAGCCGGTCAGCAAACAGGAATTGTCGCAACAGGCGCTGGGACGCCCGCTGGCCCGTTTCGATCGCAGCATCGACGTGCACCTGAGCAGCATCCGCCACAAGCTGGGCACGATGGATGACGGTCGTTCCTACATCCAGACGGTCTATCGGCTGGGTTACCAGTACCTCAAGGACTAGGGCACCATTCAAATGGGAAGACTGTTCTGGAAATTCTTCATTTTCATCTGGCTGCTGCAGATGGCCGCCATGGTGGCCGTCGGCACCAGTTTCTGGCTGCGCCACAAGGCGTTCGAGGCAGAGCGCGCGCAGGAAATGGCGGCGACAGGCAAGGTCTGGAAACGTGACCCGCGTCACCCGAGACCACCCTACCGTGGACCGTTTCCGGTCGAGCCGCTGATCGCCACCCTGTTTGCCAGCCTGGTGAGCGCAGCCCTTCTGGCGCGGTATTTTTCCAAACCGATCCGCAACCTGAAGACGGCCTTCGATGCGGCGGCGAACGGCAACCTCGACGTGCGCATCGGCCACACCATGCCTCGTCGCAAGGATGAACTGGCCGACCTTGGCCACGACTTTGACCGCATGGCCGAACGGTTGAAGCAGGCCATGCAATCACAGCGCCGTCTGCTGCATGACGTGTCGCACGAGCTGCGTTCCCCGCTCGCCCGCCTGCAGGCCGCGGTAGGGTTGGCCAGACAGAGTCCGGAAAAGCTGCTCGACACGATGGATCGCATCGAACTCGAAAGCAGCCGCATCGACCAACTGGTCGGCGAACTGCTGACGCTTTCCAGGCTGGACGCCGGTGCCTACGACCTGAACGGCGAGCCATTCATGATCAGCGAATTGCTCGATGAGATCCTCGACGATGCGCGTTTCGAAGCAGAAAGCAGCGGACATGTCGTGACATTCGAAGGCAGCTCACATGCCAAGGTACGCGGCCATGCGGAATGGCTGCACCGCGCGATCGAAAACGTCGTCCGCAATGCGCTGCGCCATACTCCGGCGGGCAAAACGATCCGCCTCTCCTGCGAGGACGATCTCCCTAACGGCGTCATCCGTATCGCCATTTGCGACGAAGGTCCCGGGGTGCCGGAAACGGAACTGCCGCAGTTGTTCGAACCGTTTTTCCGCGGCGTGCACGCGCAGGGAACTGCCGGCCACGGTTTGGGGCTGGCAATCGCCAAGCGGATCATCGACGCCCATGGCGGCACGATTCAGGCGCGAAATCGCACGTCCGGCGGCCTGTGCATGGAGATCGTGCTGCCGGCCAATCCCTCAGGAAACGTCTGACCACCACGGTTTGCACAACTTTACATCCGCTTAACCGCGCTTCACAGGCGCGGCTCGCACAATGTCATCACTGCATCACGATTCGATGCTGAGATGACAATCAAGGAGATCCTCATGCAATCCCGCACTCATTCCACACTCGCCGCCATGCTGACTGTCGCATGCCTTACCTTCGCGTTCAACGCCCAAGCTGATCAGGGCGAGGGGCATGACCGCGGACCGGAAGCATGTCACCGGCCGTACGCTGAAGGACACCACGGCGGCCCTCATGGCATGCACTTCCTGCATGGCTTGGACCTGAACGAGGCCCAGCAGGACGCCATCTTTACCCTGATGCATCGCCAGGCACCGGAAGTACGCAAACAGGAACAAGCACTGCACAAGGCACAGGATGCCTTGCAGCAACTCTCCCGCCAGGAAAAATTCGACGAAGCCCAAGGGCGTCGTCTGGCCAGGGAAATCGGCGAACTGCAATCCGAACAGGCTTATCTGCACGCACGTACCAGCCAGGAGGTGTATCGTCTGCTGACCCCGGCACAGCGCAAGCAGGTAGAAGAGCGTCGTGCTGGCACTTTCGAGCCGACAGCCTGTCGAAAAGGCGGTAAAAACGCCTTTGAGCACCGCATGTAAATTTCAGGAAATCTTCTCCGTCCACGCCCTCTACGCCGCCGCGCGCAAGGGGGTGGTTGCGGTAGAATCCATCCACGTATGACACGCACACCCTACCCCATCGCCCGTCCCCGCAACGCAGCCATGCTGTTGCTGCCCGTGCTGCTAGCCGGCTGCACCCTGCTCGGGCCGGATTACGTCAAACCCGAGGCGAAAATTCCGGACCAGTGGAGCCGGACGCTCCAGGCAAACGCACAGCCGCAGGACCTCAGTGCCTGGTGGGCTCAACTCAACGACCCGTTGCTGACGGAGCTGGTCAACACAGCCTTGCAGGCGAACCTCGACCTCCACGCCGCGCAGGCTCGGCTGCAGGAGTCGCGGGCGCGGCGCGACCTCGCCGGCGGCAACCGCTTCCCCACGCTCACGGGCGGGTTGAGTGGCAGCCGCAACCGCGCTTCCGGCAACACCAGCCAGCTGTTCGACGCCGGTTTCGATGCCAGTTGGGAGCCGGATGTGTTTGGCGGGCAACGGCGCGCGCTGGAAGGCGCCAGCGCCGACCTGGAAGCCAGGCTGGCCGACCTGCACGCCACCCAGGTCTCGCTCACGGCGGAGGTGGCGCTGAACTATATCGAAGTCCGCAACGCGCAGGCCCGGCTCCGCATCGCGCGGGACAACCTCGCCACCCAGACCGAGACTCTGCAGATTACCGACTGGCGCGCCCAGGCCGGGCTGGCCACGGTGCTGGATGTCGATCAGGCACGCACCAATGTCGAACAGACGCGGGCGACCCTGCCCACGCTGGAGACCACGCTGGCGCAAGCCGAGCACCGTCTGGCCGTGCTGCTGGGCGAAGCACCCGCAGCATTGCATGACCGCCTGACCATAGCGTCCCCATTGCCCGCCGTGCCCGACACGGTCGCGACAGGCATTCCTGCGGATGCGCTGCGGCAGCGCCCGGACGTCCGCGCTGCAGAGCGGCGCCTGGCCGCGGAGACCGCGCGTATCGGCAGTGCCATGGCTGACCGTTACCCATCGTTCAACCTCACCGGCTCCTTCGGCTGGAAAGCCGCCACGCTGGGCGGGCTTGGCGGTGCCGGCACGGTGGTCAGTTCCCTTGCCGCCAGTATGATCGGCACGATCTTCGATGGCGGACGCCTTTCCAGCCGCATCGCCATCCAGAACGCCGTGCAACAGCAGGCCATGGTCGCGTATGAAAAATCCGTGCTGACCGCACTGGAAGACGTCGAAAACGCGCTGGCAGCCTACCAGTTCCAGCGCCTGCGCCAGCAGACCCTGCGCACTGCTGCAGTGTCCTCCCGCAGCGCCGCAACCCTGGCACGCCAACTGTACGAAAGCGGCAACGCCGACTTCCAGAAAGTGCTGGACGCCCAGCGCAGCCTGCTCGCCATCGAGGACAGCCTGGCCGCCTCCGAAGCGCAAGGCCTGAGCGCGCTGGTGCAACTCTACAAAGCCATGGGCGGCGGCTGGCAGCCCATCCCGGAATCGACAGAAGAACCGACATCATGAGCAACGCGAAGCAAGACCCGTTATTGAACACCATCGTCAATGCACGCCCGGGACTCAGACAATTCTTCAAACGCGCCGGTATCGCACTGGTGCTACTGGGCTTGGCAGGTTTCGCAGTTTGGGCGCTGCTGCTACGCGGCAATAGTACCCAGGTGAAATACGTCACGGAGGACGTCAGTCGTAGCCGGCTGGTTGTCACAGTCTCAGCCACCGGCAACCTGCAACCAACCAACCAGGTCGACCTTGGCAGCGAACTCTCCGGCACCATCGAAAAAGTCTTCGTCGAAGAAAACGACCGTGTCAAAAAGGGCCAGATTCTCGCGCAACTCGATCTTTCCAAGATCAACGACCAGGTCGCCAAATCACGCGCCTCGGTGAGCGCCGCCGATGCCGGCGTCGAGCAAGCCCGCGCCACGGTCGCGGAAGCCCGCGCCAACCTTGCGCGCCTGCGACATGTGGCGGAACTCTCGGGAGGCAAGGTGCCTTCCAAAACCGAAATGGAAGCAGCAGAGGCCGCCGTGCTCCGCGCCGAGGCCAGCGAAGCCAACGCCAGCGCCGCCGTGCGTCAGGCCAAGGCCGGCCTGAATTCGGACGTCACCAACATTTCCAAGGGCACCATCCGCTCGCCCATCGACGGCATCGTGCTGGCCAGGAAGGTCGAACCGGGCCAGACCGTCGCGGCCTCGCTGCAGGCGCCCGTGCTGTTCACGATTGCTGAAGATCTCGCCAAGATGGAGCTGCAGGTCGACGTGGACGAGGCCGACGTCGGTATGGTGAAACCCGGCCAGCCCGCGACCTTCACCGTCGATGCCTGGCCCGGCCGCAAGTATCCGGCCACGCTGACGAGAGTCGGCTTCGGCGCGCAGACCAAGGACGGCGTGGTGTCCTACAAGACCATCCTGCTGGTAAGCAACGATGACCTCACCCTGCGCCCTGGCATGACGGCCACGGCCGAGATCATCACGTCACAACGTGACCAGGTGCTTGCCGTGCCAAACGCCGCGCTCCGCTACGAGCCTGCCGTGACCAAACCAGCGGGCAAGAACGACAGTTTCGTCGCCAGCCTGTTGCCGCGCCCACCACCCAGCGATGCCAAGCGCAAGACCAACGGCAAAGGCCCGAAGGTTTGGGTCCTGCGCGAAGGCAAGCCGGTCGCGGTCAACGTCACCACCGGGCTCAGCAATGGCCAGCTCACCGAAATCACCGGCGGCGACCTAACCGAAGGCGCCCGCGTCATCACGGCGGAAGAAAAACCGTCCAAAAAATGACCGATATTTCTTCTAACCCGCTGATTTCGCTACGCAACGTCACCAAGACCTACGGCGAAGGCAACGCGGCTTTCCAGGCCCTGCGCGGCGTGGACCTGGACATCCACGAAGGCGAATTCGTGGCGATCATGGGCCCCAGCGGGTCAGGCAAGTCGACCACCATGAACATTCTCGGCTGTCTCGACACCCCGAGCTCCGGTGAATTCCTGTTCCGGGGCGCGCACGTCGAGGACATGTCGCGCAGCCAGCGCGCCTTGCTGCGACGCCATTATCTGGGCTTCGTGTTTCAGGGGTTCAACCTGCTGGCACGCACGTCGGCACAGGAGAATGTCGAGCTCCCCCTGCTCTACCGCGGGACAGCGGCGGCAGAACGTCACGCCGCCGCCCGCGCAGCGCTCGCGGCGGTCGGCCTGAACGGCTGGGAACACCACACCCCCGCTGAACTCTCGGGCGGCCAACAACAACGGGTGGCCATTGCCCGCGCCATCGCCACCCGCCCCATCGTGCTGCTAGCGGACGAACCCACCGGCAACCTCGACTCGCAACGCGGGCACGAGATCATGGAACTGCTGGTCAACATGAATCGCGAGCATGGCCTGACCATCCTGATGGTGACCCATGAACAGGACATGGCGGCCTACGCCAAACGGGTCGTGCATTTTCTGGATGGTGAGATCGCCCACGATATCCGCAACGGGGGGCATGCGTAATGGGCTGGAACACCCTGTTACTGGCCCTGCGCGAGATTCGCCGTAACCTGCTGCGCTCTTTCCTGACCATACTCGGCATCGTGATCGGCGTCGCGTCGGTCGTGACCTTGGTCACGCTGGGTGATGGCGCAACGAAAATGGTCTCGGACCAGATTTCCAGCCTCGGCAGCAACCTGCTCAGCATCCGCCCCGGCCAGCGCATGGGCCCGGGCATGGGCGGCGCCGGCGCACCCGCCTTCAAGATGTCGGACGTCGAGGCGATTCGCCAGCAGATCAGCGGCCTCAACGCAGTGGCCCCCACGGCCAATAAAACCGTCACGCTCGTCGCAGGTGCAGAAAATTGGTCAAGCAGCGTCACGGGCACAACCAACGCCTGGTTCATCGCCGGCAACTGGCGCATCGCCTCGGGCCGGACCTTTACCGACAGCGAAGAACGCGCCGGCAAGGCGGTCTGCGTCATCGGCGAAACCGTACGCCAGCAGTTGTTCGGCAACCAGAATCCAGTCGGCAGCGCCCTCCGCATCAAGCAGTTCTCCTGCGAAATCATCGGATTACTGGCCTCCAAAGGCCAAGGCGCTATGGGCATGGATCAGGACGACGTGGTCGTGATGCCGTTGCGCGGCGTACAGCGACGCCTCACGGCCAGCCAGGATGTGCGCGCCATCATGGTCTCGGTGAAGGATGGGGACCAGATTCCCCGCGTCATGGAACAAATCAAGCAGCTGATGCGGGAGCGGCGCAACATCGGCAGCGATGAAGTCGACAATTTCAGCGTCTTCGACACCCGCCAGATCGCGGAAACCCTGTCTGGCACCATCGGCACCATGACCATGCTGCTGGGCGCGGTGGCAGCCGTCAGCCTGCTGGTCGGCGGCATTGGCATCATGAACATCATGCTGGTGTCGGTCACCGAACGTACTCGCGAAATTGGCATCCGTCTGGCGATCGGCGCGCTGGAGCACGAGGTCCTGTTTCAGTTCCTTACCGAAGCAGTCGTGCTTTCTGCGTTTGGCGGGCTGATCGGGCTGACCCTGGCAGCGATTGCCTGCCTGACGCTCTCCAGCGTGATGCAGATTCCCTACCTGTTCAACACCAGCATCAATCTTCTGGCGTTTGGGTTTTCTGCGGCCATCGGGGTCATCTTCGGCTACATGCCGGCAAGACGTGCAGCACAACTGGACCCGATCGAAGCCCTGAGGCACGAGTAGCGACCAGCACGAAGCAAAGCAAAAGTTCGCCAAGAACGGTAAAATAGCGAGTTCTTTCAGATCATTGCAAAACTCGCCATGGAACTCACCGCGCTTAACGCCCTTTCTCCGCTCGACGGCCGTTATCAATCCAAGCTGGACGCCCTGCGTCCCTACTTCAGCGAATACGCGCTGGTGCGCCACCGCGCGCTGGTTGAAGTGGAGTGGCTGAAGGCCCTGGCTGCGGCACCGCAACTGACCGAAGTCGCACCGTTCAGCGCCGCCACGATCCAGGAACTGGACGACACCATCGCACACTTCGGCGAAAAGGAAGCCGGCGAGGTCAAGGCGATCGAAGCCCGCACCAACCATGACGTCAAGGCTCTGGAATACTGGCTGAAGGAACGTTTCAGCGGCAACCCGGAAATCCAGAAGGCGAGCGAGTTCATCCACTTCGCCTGCACTTCCGAGGACATCAACAACCTGTCACACGCCCTGATGCTGAAGTCGGCCCGCGACAATGTGCTGCTGCCGATGCTGGACAGCATCATCGCAAGGTTGGCCGATCAGGCGCATGACCTGGCCGACGCCGCCATGCTGGCACACACCCACGGGCAGCCGGCCTCTCCCACCACGCTGGGCAAGGAACTCGCCAATGTGGTGTATCGCCTGCGCCGCCAGCGCCAACAACTGGCTGCCAACGAAGTGTTGGGCAAGATCAATGGCGCCGTGGGCAACTTCAATGCCCACCTGTCTGCCTATCCGACATTTGACTGGGAAGCTTTTGCACAAACATTCGTGGAAAGCCTGGGGCTGACCTACAATCCCTACACCATCCAGATCGAGCCGCACGACTACATGGCCGAACTGTACGATGCCATCGCGCGTATCAATACCATCCTGATCGATCTGGACCGCGACGTATGGGGCTACATCTCCATGGGCTACTTCAAGCAGAAGGTGAAGGAAGGCGAAGTCGGCTCCTCCACCATGCCACACAAGGTCAACCCGATTGATTTCGAAAACTCCGAAGGTAACCTGGGCCTGGCCAACGCCGTGCTGGGCCACCTGTCGGAAAAGCTGCCGATCTCCCGCTGGCAACGCGACCTCACCGACTCCACCGTACTGCGCAACATGGGCGTCGCTTTCGGCTACTCGCTGCTTGGCTACGACTCCCTGCTCAAGGGCCTGAACAAGCTGGAAGCCAACCGCGCACGCCTGGCCGAAGACTTGGACAACGCTTGGGAAGTGCTGGCGGAACCGATCCAGACCGTCATGCGCCGCTACGGCATCGAGAACCCTTACGAGCAACTCAAGGCGCTCACTCGCGGCAAAGGCGGCATCACCAAGGAAGCGCTGCACGTCTTCATCAGCGCGCTCGCCATCCCGCAGGAAGCCAAGCAACTGCTGCTGGACATGACCCCGGCCAGCTACATCGGCAAGGGTGCAGAGTTGGCCAAGCGGATTTAAGATCATGGCATTGGCTACCGAAGGCAACGCCTCTCTTGCAGTACTAGTTGATGCGGACAACGCTCAAGCTGCCATCATTGAGGGTCTGCTTTCGGAAGTAGCCAAATTCGGAGTCGCCAGCGTCAAACGTATTTACGGTGACTGGACTACGCCCAATCTCGGCCCATGGAAATCCGTGCTGCTGGATCGTTCCATTCAGCCTATCCAGCAGTTTCGTTACACCACTGGCAAGAATGCCACCGACAGTGCGATGATCATCGATGCCATGGATCTTCTCTATACGGGAACCTTTGATGGTTTCTGTATAATTTCCAGCGACAGCGACTTCACTCGGCTTGCCTCTCGCATTCGTGAATCGGGAAAGCGCGTATATGGTTTCGGCGAGAGAAAAACCCCACAGCCCTTCGTCGCAGCCTGTGATCGATTTATCTACACTGAAATTTTCCTTTCATCCGGTGTGGACGAATCCTCTACTGCCAAAACACCTCCAAACAAACTACGGCAAGATACGCGTTTGACCAACCTTTTCCGCACCGCTATCGAAGCTGCGTCAAATGAAGAAGGTTGGGCCCATCTTGGTGGAGTTGGTAGCAACATTATCAAAAATTCTCCAGATTTTGACCCTCGAAATTACGGTTACGGAAAACTTTCCGAATTAGCCTTGGCTATTGGTTTGTTCGAAACACAAAAAGACCATACCCATATACTGCTGAGAAACAAATCCAAAAAATGACTGACATCCTCGTCCTCTACTATTCCCAAGGCGGCGCTGTGCGTGACATGGCCCAGCTGGTGGCCCGTGGCGTGGAGATGGTCGAGGGCGCGAAGGCACGTATCCGTACCGTACCCAAGGTGTCGGCCAATTGCGAGGCGACCGAGCCGGACGTCCCTGCGAGCGGCGCCCCCTACGTCGAGCTGCGCGACTTGGAAGAATGCGCTGGGCTGGCGCTGGGAAGCCCGACCCGCTTTGGCAATATGGCCGCACCGATGAAGTACTTTCTCGACGGCACCTCCGGCTTGTGGATGAAGGGTGCGTTGATCGGCAAGCCGGCCAGTGTGTTCACGTCCTCGGCCTCAATGCACGGCGGCAACGAAGCGACGCTGCTGTCGATGATGATTCCCTTGCTGCACCACGGCATGCTGATGGTTGGCCTGCCCTACTCCGAGCCGGAACTGACGTCCACCACTAGCGGCGGCACGCCCTACGGTGCAAGCCATATCGCCGGCCCGGCCGACGACCAGCCGATCACCGAAGCGGAACGTAAGCTGTGCATCGCGCTAGGCAAACGTCTGGCTGAAACTGCCGTAAAGCTGCAAGCATGAGCGCCGCCGTAGAAGCCCGCCGATTCCTGCGCACCACGCGTAGCGCCGTGTTGTCGACCCACTCTGCCCGGTTCGAGGGTTACCCGTTTGGCTCCATCGCCCCGTTCGTACTGGATCATGACGGCAACCCGCTGATCCTGATCTCCACCATCGCGGAACACACCAAAAATATCCAGAAAAATCCACATGTCTCGCTGATCGCCTTTGATCCGGCCTCGCCAGACATGCAGGCCGGTGCAAGACTGACGCTGCTCGGCGATGCCGTGCTGGCAGACAAGCACGACGATCACCTGCGTGCACGTTACCTGCGCTATTTTCCGATGGCGGAAAAGTATTTCGACATGCACGACTTCCTGTTCCACAAGATCCACGTGTCGCAGGCACGTTACATTGGCGGCTTCGGCAACATCCACTGGATCGCCGGTGCGGAAATGCAATCACCGGAGAACCAGTTGGCAGCGCAGGAAGCCGACATCCTCGAGCACATGAACGCCGACCATGCCGACAGCCTGCTCGCCTACTGTCGACACGTCCACAACCTGCAGCCCCAGCAAGCGGTGATGGTCGGAATCGATACCGATGGTTTCGACGTACGGGCCGACGACCGTCTGTTGCGCTTCAGCTTCGACACCCCCATTGCGAATGCACAGGAAGCCCGCATCGCGCTCGTTGCACTGAGCAAGAGCGCGAAATGATTCGCCACGCCCAGGCCCTCGCCAGCATTTCGCTGATCACCCTTATCGCCGTTTGCCTGGCCTGGGAGGCCTGGCTGGCACCGTTGCGGCCGGGAGGCTCGCTGCTGGTGCTGAAGGCGCTACCGCTACTGCTGCCGCTGCTGGGCATCCTGCGCGGCAATCGCTACACCTACCAGTGGGCGTCGATGTTCATCCTGATCTGGTTCACCGAAGGCGCCGTTCGCGCCTGGTCAGACAGCGGACTATCCGCACGCCTCGGTCTGGTGGAAGTTCTGCTCACCAGCCTGTTCTTCGTCAGTGCCCTGCTATACGCACGCAACACCGCACCAAGCCGCAACCCCGCTGCCTAGGCTATAATTCGACCATGCGAATTCTTCTCTCCAACGACGACGGCTATTTTGCGCCTGGCCTCGCCGCGCTGGCGGCTGCGCTACGCCCGATCGCCGAAATCGTCGTGGTTGCGCCAGAACGCAACCGCAGCGGCGCCAGCAATTCCCTGACCCTGGACCGACCGCTCATGGTACGCGAAGCCCCCAACGGCTTTTTCTTCGTCAACGGTACGCCGACCGACTGCGTGCATCTGGCGGTCACCGGCCTGCTGGACTTCACCCCCGACATGATCATTTCCGGCATCAATGATGGTGCCAACATGGGCGACGACACTATCTATTCCGGCACGGTCGCTGCTGCGACCGAAGGCTATCTGCTGGACATCCCGTCGATCGCCGTTTCCATGTCGCAGCACCAGGCTACGCATTTCGAGACTGCCGGCAAGGTCGTAGTCGAACTGGTCAAGCGCTACGCCGAAAAGGCCTTTCCGCCGCCAGTGTTGATGAACGTGAACGTTCCCGACATTCCCTACGAACAGTTGCGCGGCATGCAGATTACCCGCCTGGGCAAGCGCCATAAGGCCGAGTCCGTGATCAAGGCCGCGACCCCACGCGGAGAAACTGTCTATTGGGTGGGCGCCGCCGGTGCCGCGCAAGATGCTGGCGAAGGGACGGATTTCCACGCGATAGCACATCAAATGGTTTCGATTACCCCGCTGCAAGTGGATCTGACCCACACAGCACAACTCGACGCACTCAAGGCATGGCTTTAAACCCTTCCAAGTCTGGCATTGGCATGACCTCGCAGCGCACGCGTGAGCGCCTGATCGCTCGCCTGCGCGAAGAAGGCATCAAGGATGAAGTGGTGCTGGCCGCCATGCTGGAGATCCCGCGCCACATTTTCGTGGACGAAGCCATCGCCTCCCGCGCCTACGAAGACACCGCGCTGCCAATCGGCTACGGCCAGACCATCTCGCAGCCTTACATCGTCGCGCGCATGACCGAAATACTGCGCGGCGGTGCTCTGTTGGGCAAGGTACTGGAAATCGGCACCGGCTGCGGCTATCAGACCGCCGTCCTGTCCAAAGTCGCGCGGGAAGTCTATTCGGTCGAACGCATCAACCCCTTGCTGATGAAGGCACGCAACCACCTGCGCGAACTACGTGCCCGCAACGTCAAGCTCAAGTACGCCGACGGTTCCATGGGGATCCCCGAAATAGCGCCCTACGACGGCATCATCGTCACCTGTGGCGCCACGCACGTCCCGCAGGACCTGTTGCAGCAAATGGCCGTGGGCGGACGCATGGTGATCCCGGTTGGCTCCGGCGACCAGACCCTGATGCTGATCGAACGTACACCCGAAGAGTACCGCCAAACCAAGCTCGAAGCGGTGAAGTTTGTGCCCTTGCTGGGGGGCATCAATTGAGGGCACTCGTCTGGGTGCTGGCATTGTGGCTGGCCGGCTGTGCAAGCAGTGGCAATCAGGCCCCCGTGATCGAACGCGCGCCCAACAGTGCCAAGAGTTCTCCCGGGAAAGTCGTGAAGGCGGTGGCCGACAAGGACTGGCGCCCGGACACCTACACGGTCAAGAAAGGCGACACCCTCTATAGCATCGGTCTGGAATTCGGCTACGACTACAAGGAAATCGCCGAGTGGAACAACATCCAGTCGCCCTACGTCATTCACATTGGTCGCCAGCTCAAACTCAAGGAACCGAAATCACAAGCACAAGTGACGAAACCACAGGACGAACCCGTCGCGACGCCGCTCAAAACCGAGCCTGCCGTGGTTGCCAAAACGCTGGATGAACCGCCGACCTTCAGCGAGCCCAAGGCCAGCAAGGAACCCTACAGCGACCAAGCCATGAAGGCCCCTGTCGCGGCACCCAAGCCAGCAACCAAACCGAACGACAAGCCCGCAGACGTCGCCAAGGCTGAACCTCAAAAAGCCGAGCCTAACAAGACTGACGCGAAAAAGCCGGATTCCTCGCCGGAAAAACCTGCCAGCACGGCAACAGACGACGAAGCCATCGCCTGGGCTTGGCCAGCCAACGGTAAAGTACTGACCGGATTTAACGAATCGGCGGGTGCCAAGGGCGTCGATATCGGCGGCTCACAAGGCCAGCCTGTGCTGGCCGCGGCCCCCGGCAAGGTGGTCTACAGCGGTGCGGGCCTGCGCGGTTACGGCAAGCTGGTCATCATCAAGCACAACAAGACCTATCTCTCGGCTTACGCCCACAACCATCAGATTCTGGTGAAGGAAGGTCAGGAAGTGGTCAAGGGCCAGAAGATTGCCGAGATGGGCAGCAGCGACACCGACCGCGTGAAGCTGCACTTCGAGATCCGCAAGCTGGGCAAGCCGGTCGATCCGGCCAAATACCTGCCGGCAAATTAGGGCGTGTTCACACTAAATTCACGTATGCGTTGCTTCAGGAAAGCGATGGATGCAAGGCGCGGAGCGCGGCGAATGGTTATTCCATTCGCAAGCTTCGCAACGCTGCAGACGCGCTTTCCTGAAGCAACCCCTTTCGTTTTTACTTGTTATCCCAGGGACGGCGGCGGTTTGGGCGCCCTCCTTTGTCGCAAGCCGCTTGAAGTGGCCTGCAACTCAGCGCGTCTTGCTTCGCGGATGGCATCCGAAATCACCCCCGTCGCAAACGCGAATTTAGTGTGATCACGCCCTAGACGCCATGGAACGGCCGCTGCTGTTCAAAGGTCGAGGTGCCGCCGACAACGCGGTCAGCCGGTTTGAAGCGCATACTCGCGAGGCCTGCGACGACGGCTGGGGGTCGCTCGATGAAGCACTCGACCCGTTGCGCACCGAAGTCGCGATGGATGCATCGCGCTCCGCCATCAATTACATCGACTCTCCCGACCTGCCCTTCGACCGTTCCATCAACCCCTACCGCGGTTGCGAACATGGCTGCATCTATTGCTATGCACGCCCTTCGCATGCCTATCTTGGGCTGTCGCCCGGGCTGGACTTCGAGAGCCGGCTGCTGGCCAAGCCTGACGCCGCGCAACTGCTGCGCAAGGAACTGGCCAAGCCCGGTTACCGCTGCGCCCCGATCGCGCTGGGCATGAACACCGACGCCTACCAGCCGATCGAACGGGAATACCGCATTACTCGCAGCATTCTGGAAGTGCTCGCGGAAACCCACCACCCGTTCAGCCTGGTCACAAAATCAGCGCTGATCGAGCGCGATATCGATCTGATCGCCCCTATGGCTGCGGAAGGGCTGGCACTGGTTTTCGTCACGATCACCACGCTGGACCGCCCGCTGGCGAGGCGACTGGAACCCCGTGCAGCGGCACCAGAGCGACGGCTGGAAACCCTCCGCCGCCTGAGCGAAGCCGGCATCCCGACCGGCGTCATGACGGCGCCAGTCATCCCTGCGCTGAACGACCACGAGATGGAACGCATTCTGGAATCCGCCGCGCAGGCCGGGGCGGGCCACGCCGGTTACGTGCTGCTGCGCTTGCCGCTGGAGCTGGTCACGCTGTTCGAGCAATGGCTGCAGGTGCATTACCCGCTCAAGGCGAATCACGTCATGAGCCTGATCCGGCAGAGCCGTGGTGGCAAGGCCTATGACGCGGATTTCAACACCCGCATGACCGGCCAGGGCCTGTTCGCCGGGATGATCGCGCAGCGCTTCAAACTGGCTTGCCAGAAACTCACCCTGAACCATCAACGTCAGTCGTTACGCACCGACCTGTTCACGCCACCGGCGACCGGGGCTCCGCCGCCGCAGATGTCGCTGTTCTAGGGCGTGTTCACACCAAACCAAACGCTTGACACCCGGCCGCCCGGTACACTATGGTTGGCTTGGACACTCTTTTGGAACATTACGCATGTCATTGGAAACCGGCCGCCCCGAATCCCTGCTCTCCATCCTGAAATCCCTCGCCGAGTTCGGCCTGATGGTTCTGGGTATCATCGGCATCGCCGTGCAGATCTTCCACGACCAGGGCTGGCTGAAAAAGCTGCTGAACAAGCTGATGGACGGTTTGACGACCACCTCGATGGTCGAAATCGTCGTGGCTGGCGTACTGCTGTTTTTTGCAATCCGCTGGTATGACCGCACTTTCGAAAAGGCCGAGAATGCGAACGCCCTGGGCAACTTCCTGATGAAAGCGATGATGGCGCTCGGCGCGTATTTTCTCTACCTGTTCATCACCACCGGATCGTTCAAGATCTGAGGCTTACGCCCACAAAAAAAGGCCTGCGATTGCAGGCCTTTTTCACTTGCGGAGACCGATCAGGCCTGCGGCTGGCTGGCGTAATACTCGCGCACCTGGGTCATGTCGTAGTCACGCGACCACTTGATGATTTCTTCCAGCGCCGGGGCGCTCAGGTCGCCCACCTGGTTCAGGATGCTGGCCTGTTCGCGCACCACCATGATGCCGGGGATCTTTTCCACGTTGAAGAACTCGCCGATCTCCGGGTCCGCTTCGGTATTGACCATGCCGAACACGATGTCCGGGTGTTTTTCAGAAACCTGCTTGAAGGTTTCGGTGAAGGTCATGCAGGGATCGCACCACGGCGCCCAGAAGTCGACAATGACAATCTCGTTCTTTTCGACGGTTTCCTTGAAGTTGGCTTTGGTAAGCTCGATGACAGCCATGGAAAGGTTTCCTTTGCGTTAGCGAAGGCGGCATTTTATCATCTGGACAACCATTTAAGGAGGTTGGAGCTGGTATGAGTGAATCCAAAGGACGCCGCTGGGGCTTGTGGCTGAGTCTGTTGTTGTTAGTACCGGCCATTCTGTTCGCCACGTATACCCTGCTGGTACTGAGCTGGTCGTATTCCACCGGCGAACGTGCCGGATTCGTACAGAAATTTTCCAACAAGGGTTGGGTATGCAAGACCTGGGAAGGGGAACTGGCGATGGTGTCGATGCCCGGCACCATGAGCGAGAAATTCTACTTTACCGTGCGTGACGATGCTGTGGCGGCCAAAATCAACGCCACGCTTGGGAAAAAAGTCAGCATCACCTACGCCCAGCATATCGGCGTACCGACAAGCTGCTTTGGTGAAACCGGGTATTACGTCAGCGATATACGTGTCGTCGACTGATTTCCGAGTCTGGCATTCTCCACCACCCTGGCGCTGTTGTAGAAATTTCTTCGTTATCAGCAGCAACACCCCACTGAAATCCGGGACGGTAAAAAGGAATATCTACCCCGCAAGTGGGAACGACAGAAGCGCCGCCAGGGCAAGTCCTCCTGCCAGCTTGACCTCGGGGACGTATCGTCCTGGTGCTAGCCAGGCCACTGCCGGATTGCATGCTGCCGATCAGGCCGACTTTACAAAGCGCCTAATTGTGCAGCTCGCACTTCTTTCAGGTCCGGCACGCAGGCCCATACATTCAGATGGATAGCCAGCCACAGGCACAACGTTATCAGTGGCTGGCTGAAAGACACGGATCAAATCTTCAGGCGATGAGCTTGGCCCAAGCCCCTTCAAAAAACAGCTCGCCTAATGCACGGCGCTTGCGTGGTGCATTTTCGCGCTCGGCAACATCCTCGGTAAAGCCAGCCGGGTCTGCCGGGTATCCCACCGAAATCATGGCCATCAGGGTGAATTGCTCGGGCACGCCCGCTACAGCGCGAGTCTTGTCAGGGTCAAATCCACCCATCTGGTGCGCCATCAGGCCCATGGCCTCGGCCTGCAGGCAAAGGTTCTCGACCGCCGCGCCGGTATCGTACTGCGCCCAACGATTGGGCTGGCCGTTATGGTTGAACAGCGTATCGGCCGTCGCCAGCACCAGCAATGGCGCATCTTTTACCCATCCCTGGTTGCCGGGGACGATCGTGTCGAATGCTGCCTGCCAGCCGGCGGCATCGGTCGCGCGATTCCACACCACAAAACGCCACGGCTGATCTCCATAACAGGAGGGTGCCCAGCGCGCCGCTTCCATCAATGCAATGACCTGATCGTGCGTCACGGGTTTGCTGGCATCGTAGGCACGACCGCTCCAGCGATTCGCGATGAGTTCATGGATGGCGGTTTGGGTGATGGCGGGTTTTTTCATGGCAGTTTTCCTTGGGAATTAAACGACAACAGGTCAGAAGGTGCATCAATATCGAGCAGAATTCCAGCATCATCCGTATCGATACGGCTAATTTTTTGGCTTTCGCGTTCCAGCAGGTCACGCGCTCCACGATCGTTATCCAGTGCGAGCAATGCCGCCCGATACGCCGACGCGATGCCAACAGGATGGCCGCGACGTGCACCCAGATAGGGTGCGGCCAACGGCGCGCCATGCGCTAGCGCATCGCGAACCTGCCGGATCACGTCAACAGGCACCGCTGGCATATCACCCAGGCCGATCAGCCAGCCAGATGTCGAACGCGTTGCTGCCACCCCGGCGGCAAGGCTATGCCCCATACCGGCGTCGGCCTCGGGACATGCCAGCCAGGTTATCCGGTGGGCCACGTCGGGAAGCGCTTGCGCCACCACGTCAGGCAAACCCGCATCGTCTGGTCGCATTACGACGTGCACCTGGTCAAACACTTGCAGCCAGGCGTTCAGGGTGTGCGCCAGCAACGGCCGGCGGGTGCCATGCAGCGTGAGCGGCGTGCGCAGTTTGTCGCCGCCGAACCGTCGGGAACGGCCAGCGGCGAGCACGATCGCGGCAACGTCAGGCAAGCGTGATCCGGTCGAACGGCATGCTGCGCAGGCGCTTGCCGGTGAGCTTGAACACCGCGTTCGCGACCGCAGGAGCGATCGGCGGCGTGCCCGGCTCGCCGATCCCGGTCGGGGGCGCCTCGCTCGGCAGAATATGCACTTCGACTTTCGGCATCTCGGAAAAACGCAAGGCGATGTAATCGTGGAAATTGGACTGCATCACACGCCCTTGCTCCATCGTAATCTCCCCATGCAGCGCTGCAGCGAGACCGTACACCACCCCGCCCTCGACCTGCTGGCGGACCCCGTCGGGGTTCACCACCATGCCGCAATCCACGGCGCACACCACCTTGTGGACCCGGACCTTGCCATTATCGACAGAAACCTCTGCAACTTCGGCGACATAACTGTCAAAGGAAAGATGCACGGCCACGCCGTAGGCATGCCCTGCCGGCAACACCGTCTTGCCCCAGCCGGCCTTCTCGGCCGCCAGTTTCAGCACCCCGGCATACCGCGAGGAAGGCTCCAGCAGCGACAGGCGGTATTGCACCGGATCCTGCCCGGCCAGGTGTGCCAGCTCGTCCATCATGGTTTCCACTACGAATGCCGTGTGGGAGTGACCAACAGAGCGCCACCATTGGACCGGGACCTGGTTTTTGGGGCTGTGCAAACCGACTTCCAGATTGGGGATCCGGTAAGGCAAGTGGGCCGCGCCTTCAACGGACATGGCGTCGATACCGTCCTTGATCATGAAAGGTTCGAACGGCGTGCCAGCGGCAATGGACTGGCCGACGATGGTGTGCTTCCAGGCCGTGGGCTTGCCATCCGCACCGATCGCCGCTTCGATGTGATCAGCCCACATCGGACGGTAGTGTCCGCCACGGGTATCGTCCTCGCGCGTCCACACCAGTTTCATCGGCTTGCCGATGACCTTGGCCACCTGCACCGCCTCGATCACGAAGTCCGACACCGGGTTGGCACGGCGGCCAAAGCCACCGCCGAGGTAAGTGGTATGGATCTTGACCTGTTCCGGCTTCAGGCCGGCTGTCTTGGCCGCCATGGCATGGTCCAGCGTCTGCGACTGGGTACCGGTCCAGATGGTGCACGCATCAGCCTTGAGATCGACCACCACATTGAGCGGCTCCATCGCGGCGTGCGCGAGATACGGCACTTCGTATTCCGCGCTGATGACCTTCTGCGCACCCTTCAGCGCTGCGGCGGCATCGCCCTCCTTGCGCGCCGTCAGCCCCGGGGTCTTGGCCAGGGCACGGTAATCCTCGCGCATCTTGGCGGTGGAAATGCTCGCCCCCGGACCTTCTTCCCATTCGATTTCCAGCAACTCACGCGCGGTCTTGGCCGGCCAGAAACCAGTGGCCGCCACGGCCACGCCGGTCGGTACCTGATAGACACCTTGCACGCCCGGCACCTTCTTCGCCTCGGTGGCGTCGAAACGTTTCACCTTGCCCCCAAACACCGGGCTGCGTGCCACCAGCACGGTGAGCATGTCCGGGATATAGACGTCGAGGCCGAACTGGGCGCGACCGGTGATCTTCTCCGGCGTATCGAGGCGCTTGATCGGTTTGCCGATCAGTTTGAAGTCCTTGGGTGACTTCAGCGTCACTTCCTTGGGCAGTTCCAGCTTGGCTGCGGCATCGGCCACGGCGCCGAAGCCCACGCTGCGACCAGACGCCGCATGGATCACGCGGCTATTCTCGGCATGGCATTCCGCTTCCGGCACGCCCCACTGGGCGGCAGCAGCGCGGATCAGCAAGATCCGTGCGCTGGCGCCAACACGGCGCAGCTGTTCCCACGACGACGGGATACTGGAACTGCCGCCGGTGATCTGCATGCCGAAGGTAGTGTGGTTGTACACCTGCGCGACCGGGGCCGATTCCACGCGGATACGGTTCCAGTCAGCCTCCAGTTCTTCCGCCACCAGCATGGGCAGCGAAGTGTAGACGCCCTGCCCCATTTCCGATTTGTTCACCACTACGGTAATGGTGTCGTCTGCAGCGATGCGGATAAACGCGTTGGGAGGATAGACCTGCGGTTTGGGAGGTTCGAGACCTGCCTCGGCCAGCGCGCGGCCGGATTTCATCGGCAGGTAGAAGCCGATTACCAGCCCGCCCATGAGGGCGACGGAATCCTTGAGGAACTTGCGGCGGCTGGGAACTGCAGTCGTGCTCGGTGTCATCGTCGTCGGTTTCATTTGGCGCTCCCCTTGAGATCCTCGGCAGCGGTTTGAATGGCCGATCGGATGCGGTTGTAGGTGCCGCAGCGGCAGAGAATTCCGTCCATCGCGGCAGCGATCTGTGCCTCGCTCGGGCTGGGATTTTCCTTGAGCAGCGCCGTCGCTGCCATGATCTGGCCGGACTGGCAGTAGCCGCACTGCGGCACATCCACTTCCTGCCAAGCGCCCTGCACCGTCTTGCCGAGGTGGGTTTCAGCCAGCCCTTCGATCGTCGTGACTTGCTTGCCCACGGCCATGGACACCGGCGTAACGCAGGAGCGGATAGCCCTGCCGTCGAGATGGATGGTACAAGCACCGCACTGGGCCATGCCACAGCCGTATTTGGTACCGGTCATGTGCAGGTGGTCGCGCAGCACCCACAACAGCGGAGTGTTGGGATCGGCCTCGACCTTGACGGGCTTGCCGTTGATGTTGAGTGAAATCATGTGGTGGTCTCCTGTGATGGCAGAATCGCCAGGTTGGAATCGGATTGAATTTTCTGGTTTCGAACTTGAATGAGGTGCGCCAGGATGGACACGGCGATTTCCGGCGGCGTGCGGCTACCGATGTCGAGGCCAACCGGGCCATGCAGGCGAGCGATTTCGTCCGCACTCAGGTCAAACAGCGCCAGCCGCTCGCGGCGTTTAACATTGTTACGTAAGGACCCCAGCGCGCCGACGTAAAACGCCGGCGACTTGAGCGCCTCAAGCAGCGCCATGTCGTCCAGTTTCGGGTCATGCGTCAATGCGATGATGGCGGTACGGCCATCGACCGGCAACGCCAGCACGGCATCGTCCGGCATCTCGGTCATCATGCGGGTATCGGGCACATCCCAGGCGACGCGGTATTCCTCCCGCGGATCGCAGATGATGACCTCGTAATCCAGCGCCTGTGCCATTCGGGCAAGGTAGAACGAGGTCTGCCCAGCGCCAATGATGAGCAGCCGCCAGCGTGGGCCGTGCGGCGTGGTAAGGCTGTGTTCGTCGAACGTCACCACGCTGTCGCGGGTGGCCTCGGACAGGGTGACCTGCAGGGGATCAAAACGCAACTGGCGTTCGACCAGCTCATGGCGACCGATGCGCGCCAGCAGGTCGGCGACCCAGTCGTAGACCAGCACCGGCTCGACCACCAGCTGCAACGTGCCACCGCAGGGCAAACCGAAGCGCATGGCCTCCTCGCGCGTCACGCCGTAGGTCAACATTTCCGCACGCACCTCAGGCAGGCGGCCGTGACGGGCACGGTCGGCCAGGTCATCTTCGATACAGCCGCCCGAGACTGAGCCGATCAACACGCCGTCGGCACGCAGGGCCAGCATGGCCCCGGGCGGGCGCGGGCTGGAGCCAAAGGTGGAAACCACCGTCGCCAGCCAGCACCGCAAGCCAGCGCTGCGCCAGGTCTGCAGGGCCTGCAATACGGCATGATCCACGCTATCCATGGATGGGTTCCGTCATCAAAGTCCTCCCAGATATTTGAGATGGCTGCCGCACCCCGCGCGGCAGTCGCTCGCACCAAATCCCGCCATTATGATACGCCCTTCCCCAGCGGCGTTGAGATCACATTCTGCCTCATGGGACCGAATCACCTCGGTGACTTCGGCTTCCGGCGCGGCCAACAGGTAATCGACATGCCAGCGCAGGGTTTTCTCACGGCGGAGATGGCGGGCGATGCGCGCCTCGAAATGTCGACGCGCGCTGCCGGTGTAACAATACCGCTCCGCCGGAAAATCACACAGCCCCAGCGCGCCGATCCGCAGCCTGACAGGCGCAGGCAGACGGATCAGCAACTGGTAGGTGATGAAGGGTGGTACGGATTCCGTCACGCGTTCAGGCCAGGAACGGATAATCCGTATAGCCCTGCTCGCCGCCGCCGTAGAACGTGGCCTGGTCCGGCGCGTTCAGCGGGGCATCCTTGGCAAAACGCTCGACCAGATCCGGGTTGGCGATGAAGGGCACGCCGTAGGCCACGGCATCGGCGTGACCAGAGGCGATCACCGCATTGCCGCGTGCCTTGTCGAAGCCACCGTTGGCGATATAGTTGCCACGATAAGCCTTGCGCAGGCGTTCGAAATCGACCAATTGCGGCGCATCACCGGTCATGCCGACCTCGACCACGTGCAGGTAAGCCAGGTTGAACGGGTTGAGTGCTTCCACCACGTGATGGAACAACGCTTCAGGGTTGGAATCGCGAATATCGTTGAACTGGTTGATCGGCGAGAGGCGCACGCCAACACGGTCGGCACCCCACACCTTGGAAACAGCAGCCACCACCTCGATCAGCAGGCGTGTCCGGTTGGCGATGGAGCCACCATACTGGTCGGTGCGCTGGTTGGTGTTATCACGCAGGAACTGGTCCAGCAGGTAGCCGTTGGCGCCATGCACTTCGACCCCATCGAAACCCGCCTGCAACGCCAGTTCAGCGGCACGCCGGTAATCCTCGATCACGCCCGGAATCTCCGACGCCTCGAGTGCACGCGGCGTGACGTAATCCTGCAGCCCGGTGTAGGTGAATGCCTGTCCAGCAGGCTTGATGGCGGAAGGCGCCACCGGCAGGGCGTTATCGGGCAGCAGCGAAGGATGCGAAATCCGGCCCACGTGCCACAGCTGCATGTACACCTTGCCACCCTTGGCGTGGATAGCCTCCACCACCTTTTTCCAGCCTGCCACCTGCCCGACGCTGTGGATGCCAGGCAGCGCTGGATAGCCGTGCGCCATCGGCGAAATCGGCGTCGCCTCGGTGATGATCAGCCCGGCCGAGGCACGCTGCGCGTAATAGGTGACGTTGATCTCTTGCGGCACGTTGCCCGGCACCGCAGCACGGTTGCGGGTCAGCGGTGCCATGACGATGCGGTTCTTCAGTTCGGTACGGCCGAGTTTGACGGGGGTAAACAGGTCCTGGGTCATCGGGGCTTCCTTTTCTTCGATAGGTTCAATGCAGAAAACATCAGGGTAAATCAAACAATAAGGCATGGGCCTGCTTGCCATCGGACAGCGTCAGCATCTCCTCGTTCTCGAGAAACACGCCATCACCATCATGCAGAGTTTCACCGTTCAACACAGCGCTGCCACCAGCCATCTGCAGGTAGACACGGCGGCCCGGGGAAATCTGGTATTCCAACGGTGCGTCGCCATCCAACAAGGTCGCCAGCACACAGGCGTCCTGGCGGATCGCGATGGAGCCGTCACGCCCATCCGGTGACGCGACGGGGAGCCATTGGCCACGGCGTGCCTCAGGCGAAACGGCCTGTTGCGCGTAGCGCGGCTCAGCACCTTGTATGCTGGGCTGAATCCAGATCTGCAGCAAGCGCACCGGCTCGTTGTCCGAGGCGTTGAATTCGCTGTGGTACACGCCCTTGCCGGCGCTCATGTACTGGATCTCGCCCGCCCGGATGACGGAGCCGTTGCCCATGCTGTCCTGGTGGCGCAGTGCACCCTCAAGAATATAGGTCACGATTTCCATGTTGCGGTGTGGATGCATGCCGAAGCCGCCCCCAGGAGCGATACGGTCATCGTTGACTACCCGCAGCACGGAAAACCCCATGTAGTCAGGGTCCCTGTACTCGGCGAACGAAAACGTGTGTCGTGCCTGCAGCCAGCCGTGGTCGGCATGCCCGCGCGCATCAGCGCGTCGTATTCGGATCATGCGACACCTCCTCTCAAATTCCTATCGCCGGGCCAGAACGCATACGCATCCATCGCCAGCATGTTGTGTTCGACACCACGGTACACCGCTTGCGTTTCAACCTGATGACCGGCCGCGCCCAGCGCCACATAAAAAGGCAACAGGTGCTCGTCGGTCGGATGGGCCTCCACCGCCCCTGGTGCCTGTTGGCGGTACGCCAGCAACGCGTCGATGTCGCCTTCGTCCAGCCGGGCGTGCACCCAATCCTGAAACGCACCCACATAGGCCGGTGGCTTATCCGCGCCGCGCAACTGATGAAAATGCCCGAGGTTATGCGTAAGGTTGCCGGACCCGATCACCAGCACGCCAGCCGCACGCAACGGTGCCAACGCCTGCCCCAGTCGGTAATGGTGCTCCGGTCCGAGGTGGGGTTGCACCGACAGGGTAAATACCGGGACATCCGCTTCGGGGTAGAGGAGGCGCAACGGGATCCATGCGCCGTGGTCCAGCCCGCGCCGGGTATCCAGCGCCACGGCAAAGCCGGCTTCTTCCAGCAGCGCCCTGGCATCCATCGCCTCCGAAACCGCACCGGCCACTGAATACCGGATGGCATGCAGCGCGGCAGGAAACCCATAGAAATCGTGCATCGTCTCCGGGCGTGGCACGACCCCCAACGTCGGCACTGCCGTCTCCCAGTGCGCGGACACTACCAACACTGCCCTCGGCTTCGCCAGGCCGCGGACAAAGCGCGTCATGGCGACGCCGGCCTCGCCGGGCTGCAGCGCGAAGGTGGGCGCCCCATGCGGGACGAACATTGCGGGTTGTGATGCCTGTTGGAACATGCGTGCAGTTTGACAATTTACTTATTCGGGATAAATACTCATGCATTAAATTATTTATCCCGATTATCAGCATAATAAACCCAGTTGGCATAAAGGACAGATCCATGGACAAATTGCAAGCCATGCGCGTATTCAATACCGTTGTCGAGTCAGGATCGTTCAGCCGTGCGGCGGACAAGCTGCACATTTCCGCCACCGCCGCATCACGACATGTCGCCGAGTTGGAAAAGCATCTTGGAGCCCAGTTGCTGCAACGCTCCACCCGCCGACTGCACCTGACCGAGATTGGCGCGAACTATTACGACCGCTGCCGCCTAATCCTCACCGAGGTGGAAGAAGCCGAGGCGCAGGCCGCCAGCGCGGAAAGCCAGCCCAAGGGCATCTTGCGCATCAGCCTACCCCACAGCTTCGGCCTGCGCTACATCGCCCCGCTGATTCCCGAGTTCAGTAAACGCTACCCGGAACTGCAGTTGGAGCTCAATTTTTCGGACCGGCGTGTCGACCTGGTGGAAGAAGGCATCGACATGGCCATCCGCATCACCGGCAACCTGAACACCACCCTGGTCGCGCGCAAGTTGGCGCCGGTCAACATGATCTGCTGCGCCTCGCCCAGCTACCTTGAAGCGAACGGCATGCCGCAGACGCCGGACGAACTGATCCAGCACGATTGCATCACCTACACCTATGCCGCCACGCCCAACAGCTGGACTTTCCTGCACGCGGGCAAACCAGTCGAAGCCCAGATCAAGGGGCGGGTACGTTCCAACAGCGGTGACCTCGGCCGTCTGGCGGCACGCGACGGCCTGGGTATCACGACCCTGCCCGATTTCATCATTTGCGACGATCTGCGCGCTGGCGCCCTGCAGCCGGTGTTGCCGGATTATCCGCTGCCGCCCATCGACGTGTACGCCGTGTACCTGCCGGGTGCCCGGCGCGCCGGCCGCATCCGCGCCATGGTGGATTATTTGTGGGATGCACTGGGACGCGGCTCGCCACCATGGGGCAACTGTACGCAGGGCACGGCACCCTGTTCGGTGCCGGTGAGGTAACGTACAATCCTTGCACACCATTTCATACGCGACCGAGCCATGTCACAGGAACATTTCCCCCAGGAGCTCAATGTATTCAACCGCGTGACCATCAAGGCCATGCTCTGGCTGAATGGCATCGCCCACATCATCATCGGCCTTGCACTGGCCGCTTCGGTCATCATGTTCGCCTGGCTGTTCTGGCAGGACGTGCGCGTCGCCGCCACCACCCATAACCTGGTGCATGGTTTCCTGCACGCGCTGGGCACCCTGATGCTGCTCTGGATCATCTCGGCGCTGATCACTGCGGAAATCCGCTACCTGCAGGGCAACAAGCTGGAAGTCGACACCTTTGTCGAAGTCGCGATGGTGGTCATGGTCCGCAAGCTCATCGTCATGCCGGTTCAGGATGCGACGCCCACGCCTGAAGACCTGGCCATGTGGGTCGGCGCCGCCGTGCTGCTCGGGGTGCTGTATGCCCTGGTGCGCTGGAGTCAGCAACTGGGTAGCGCCAACGGTAGAAACTAGTTCATGAGCGCGCATTCTCACCTCCCCCCACTTCACCGCTGCGCGGAAATCCGCGCACTGGAACAGGCGCATGCCGATCTCGGCCTGATGGAGCGTGCCGGCCTTGCCACCGCCACACTGGCACGCGAACTGCTGGGAGAAGATGGCGACTCGGTGCTGGTCGTGGCTGGCCCCGGCAACAACGGCGGTGACGCCCTGGTGGCGGCCCGCCATCTCCAGGCCCATTGGCTCAAGGTCACGCTGGTGCTGGCAGGTGATCCGGATCAACTCCCTGCCGACGCACGTGCCGCCTACGACCAATGGCGCGCCAGTGGCGGGCATTGCGAATCCACCATCCCGGATCGCCGCTACGACCTGATCCTCGACGGCCTGTTCGGCATCGGCCTCACACGGACTCTGGAAGGCTATTATGCCGACCTGATCGAAGTCATCAACACCCTGCCCGCACCGGTACTCGCCATCGACATCCCCAGCGGCCTGTGTGCAGACACTGGCCGCGTACTGGGATGCGCCATCCGTGCCACCCACACCCTGACCTTCCTCGGCCTCAAACCCGGCCTGTACACCCTTGATGGGCCTGACCATGCGGGCATGATCTCCTCGACCGATCTTGGGCTAACCAGCGACACCACCCCTGATGGCCATCTGCTCGATATGCCACCTGCGCTTCCTCTGCCCAGGATGCAGAATGCCCACAAAGGTACGTTCGGTAGCGTTGGCGTGCTGGGGGGCGATCACAGCATGACAGGCGCGGCCTTGCTCGCCGCCCGAGCTGCCTTGTTGTCTGGTGCCGGACGGATTTACGTTGGTCTGCTGGATGCCCATGGCCCCAGCGTCGATCTGCAGCAACTCGAACTCATGCTGCGCACGCCCAAGGCATTGCTGGATCTCGAACACCTCTCCGCACTTGCAGTCGGCCCCGGCCTCGGTCGCAGCGAACATGCCCGTGGACTGTTGCAACGCACCCTGCATGTCCCGGGCCCGCTGCTGCTCGACGCCGACGCCCTGCATTTGCTGGCGGCCACGCCGGAATGGCATGACGACCTGCGCCACCGCACCACCGCGACCATCATGACCCCGCACCCCGGCGAAGCCGCGGCGCTACTGGGCATGAGCACGGCCGAGATTCAAGCCGACCGTATTCAGTCTGCGCTCAGCATCGCCCGCGAGTACCAGGCCATCACGGTGCTGAAAGGTTGCGGCAGCCTCATCGCTATGCCCGATGGGCGCTGGTTCATCAACACCACCGGGAATCCCGGCATGAGCAGCGCTGGCATGGGCGATATCCTGTGCGGGCTGATCTGCAGCCTGATTGCACAAGGCCTGACTGCCGAAGAAGCCACCATGCTGGGAGTCCATCTGCACGGCGCCGCGGCCGATGCGCTGGCGACCGACCTCGGTCCCGTCGGGCTCACCGCCAGCGAAGTGGCGACAGCGGCAAGAACCCTTCTCAACCACTGGATCCGGACCCAGGCATGAACCCGCAACAGACGTTACAGCAGATCCTCGCGCAGGCCGGCCAGGTCATCCTCGGCAAGGAAACCCAGCTCAAGCTCGCTCTCGCCTGCCTCCTGGCGCGCGGCCACCTGCTGATCGAAGACTTGCCGGGCATGGGGAAATCCACCCTCGCCCATACGCTGGCCCAGGTGCTGGGACTGGAGTTCCGCCGCGTGCAGTTCACCAGCGACCTGTTGCCGGCCGATATCCTCGGCGTCTCGGTGTATGACCGCAACAACGCCGCGTTCAAGTTCCATCCGGGGCCGGTATTCACCAACGTGCTGCTGGCCGACGAAATGAACCGCGCCACGCCCAAGACGCAGAGCGCGTTGCTGGAAGCCATGGAAGAACATCAGGTCACGCAGGATGGCGAAACCCGCGCTTTGCCGGAACCCTTTTTCGTCATCGCCACACAAAATCCCACCCATCACATCGGGGCTTACCCCCTGCCGGAATCGCAGCTCGACCGCTTCCTGATGAAAATCTCGCTGGGCTACCCGGACGCGCGTTCGGAACGTAGCCTGTTGCGCAACGCCGGCGGACGCAACGCGACCATCGCCCCGTGCCTCGACGCCACAGGTCTAATCCAGCTTCAAACAGCCGCCAGCCAGGTTAGCGTGTCCGATCCGCTGCTCGATTACCTCCAGGCCCTGCTCGACTTCACGCGTAATAGCCCGCATTTCGAATCCGGCCTCAGCCCGCGCGCAGGGCTCGCCCTGCGCCAGTCCGCCCAGGCCATGGCGCTGATCGCCGGGCGCGACTTCGTAGTGCCCGAAGACGTGCAGGCGGTCTTGCCTGCCGTGGTTGGCCACCGCCTGCAGGCAGGTAAGAGCGGGCAGGCAAATACCGATCCGGCCACGCTCTTGTTAGAGACTGTGCCGGTGGCCTGAGTATCGGGTTCTACAGCCGCTAACAAGCATGCGCATCCCTGACTGGAAAAACTGGCTCCGCACGGCCAGGCCGGTGCAGGACACCGTCCACCTTGGACGCCGCTATCTCTACATCCTGCCGACCCGTCAGGGGTTGCTGCTGGGCGTGGTGTTGATCGCCATGCTGATCGGCTCCATCAACTACACGCTGAGCCTGGGGTTCGTACTGACCTTCCTGCTCGCCGGACTTGGCATTGTCGCCATGCTGCACACCTGGCGCAATCTGGCGCATCTCTCACTGAGCAGCGGGCGAAGCGCCCCGGTATTCGCCGGCGAACCGCTGCAATGGACCGTCCTCGTGCGCGACCATCACCGCCGCCCGCGCTACGCGTTAAGCCTCCAGCAAGGGGATATGCCGCCACGTTACGCCGATGTGACCGCGCAAGACCAGGCCACGGTCGTGCTCGCGATGCCGACATTGCAGCGCGGCTGGCATACGCCCGGCAGAATCCGCATCTCCACCGAGTTTCCGGTCGGTTTGTTCCACGTCTGGTCGTACGCACAGCTGTCGGCCCGAGGCATCGTCTATCCTGCCCCGGCAGCGCCCGACATGTTGCCACCACAGGAGGATACCGCAGCCGGTCAAGGCCACGAGCGCGCCGGCCAGGGGGATGACGACTTCGCCGGACTGCGTTCCTACCGCGAGGGCGACACGCCCAGCCGCATCGACTGGAAAGCCTCTTCCCGCGAGCGCGGGCTGATGACCAAACAATTCGACGGCAGCGCGCAACCCACGCAATGGCTGGACTGGCGCATGACCAGTGGAGACGTCGAGCAACGCCTCTCCCAGCTCACGCGCTGGGTGCTGGATGCCGAAGCTCAGGGGCGTCCCTATGGCCTGCGCCTGCCTGGCACGGAGATCCCCGCCGGGCAGGGAGAACCCCACCTGCATCGCTGCCTGGAAACCCTGGCGCTGTTCCAGTCATGACACTCCCGCCGCTCACCCTACTGCAACTGCGCTGGCTCATCGTCTCGCTGGGGCTGGTGTACGGCCTACTGGCGCTCCATCTGCCGGCCTGGGTGAGCCTGCTGGCTGCGCTTGCCGGGGGCTGGCGCTACGCTGTAACGTCCGGCAGGGCACGCATGCCGCGCCTGCTGGTCCTGATGCCGCTGGCGGGGCTCACCGTCATCGGCATCGCCATCAGCCACGGCGGTTTGTTCGGCCGGGATGCCAGCGTCAGCCTGCTGGCGGCGATGATGGCCCTGAAACTGCTGGAATCCCACACCCGCCGGGATGCCATGCTGCTGGTGTTCCTCGCCTTTTTTCTCAGCCTGACCAGTTTCCTGTTCTCGCAATCCATCGCCGCCGGGACCTATCTGCTCATCCCGATGGTGGCGTTGGTCGGCACCATGATCAGCGTCAACCACCCCAACGGCGCGCTGCCCAGCCGCACCGTGTTGCGCCTTGCCAGCACCTTGCTGCTGCAAGGCGCTCCGATCATGCTGTTCCTGTTTCTGCTATTCCCGCGCATCCAGGGTCCGTTGTGGGGGGTGCCGCAAGACGCCTACAGCAGCATGACCGGGCTTTCCGAACAGATGTCACCAGGCACGATCAGCCAGCTCAGCCGTTCCGACAGCCCGGCTTTTCGGGTCGCCTTTCAGGGAACCCCGCCCGATCCGGGCAACCTATACTGGCGCGGTCCGGTGTTCTGGCATTTCGATGGCACAACCTGGACCGTCGGTGAGGCCTCGCAGGCGCTCGCACTGGAATCCACTCGCGCCGAAAGCCCTCCCATCAACTACACCGTCACGCTGGAGCCGCACAATCGTCGCTGGTTGTTCATGCTGGATCTGCCGGCCATCGTCCCGTCCGAAGCCAGGCTGACACACGACAGGCAATTACTCGCCAACCAGCCGGTCCGCACGCGCATACGTTACGCGGGCAGATCCAGCCTGAGTTACACACTGGGATCAACCCTGCAGCCGGAAGCCCGTCTACAGGCGCTGCAACTCCCGGCAGGCGTCAATCCACGCACGCGCGACCTAGCGGCCACATGGCGCAACGAGACGCCGGGCCAGGTCGTAGCCAAGGCTCTCGCCCTGTATCGCGAACAGCCTTTCCGCTACACCCTCAATCCCCCCCTGCTCGGCCAGCATGCCGTAGATGAATTCCTGTTCGTGACACGTAGTGGGTTCTGCGAACATTACGCTGGCAGCTTCGTGTTCCTGATGCGCGCCGCGGGTGTCCCCGCGCGCGTCGTCACGGGCTACCAAGGTGGCGAGATCAACCCCACCGATCGTTACTTACTGGTTCGCCAGGCTGACGCGCACGCCTGGGCGGAGGTCTGGCTGGACGGGCGCGGCTGGGTACGCATCGACCCCACGGCAGCCGTTGCCCCCCAGCGCGTCGAATCTGGCGTCGCTACCGCTCTGCCCGCGGGTGAGCCGGTGCCGCCACTGATGCGGGCCGACATGCGCTGGCTGCGGCAGTTGTACTTGCGCTGGGATGCGGCCAACAATCGTTGGAACCAATGGGTGCTGGGCTACGACCAGGAGCGGCAAATGGCCCTGATCTCGCGCCTCAAGGGCAGCGCGGCCACCTGGGAAGACTTGATTCAGTGGATGCTGATCTCGATCGGCAGCGCGATCAGCCTGATCGCGGCCATGCTGCTCATCCGCCGGCGACCGCGCGACCCGCTGGAACGCGCCTATCTTACCTTCCAACGCCGGCTCGCACGGGCCGGCGTCCAGCGGCTTCCGCACGAAGGACCGCTCGATTTTGGTGCACGCGCCGCCCTCCAATGCCCGCAACAGGCTGAAACCATCCGCGAGATCACGGTACACTACGCGCATTTACGCTATGGGGCAAAATCAACACCCCACGACCTCAACACATGGATGCAACGTATCAGGAACTTCAAGCCTTGACCGATCAGGACTACATGAACATGGCGCTGGAACTAGCCCGCCAGGGCGCCGAAGCCGGAGAAGTGCCTGTTGGGGCGCTCGTCGTGAAAGACGGCGAGATCATCGGCCGCGGCTACAACGCGCCGATCTCCCAGCACGATCCCAGCGGCCACGCCGAAATCCGAGCCATGCGCGATGCTGCACAACGTATCGGCAACTATCGCCTGGTGGGCTGCACCCTCTACGTCACGCTGGAACCCTGTGCCATGTGCAGCGGAGCCATACAGCACGCCCGCATCGCCCGCCTCGTGTTCGGCGCAACCGACCCCAAAACCGGGGCCTGCGGCAGCGTGGTCAACCTGATGGCAGAACCGCGGCTCAACCACCACACGGAAGTCGTGCAAGGCGTGATGGCCGAGGCGTGCGGTAGCCTGCTCAGCGCGTTCTTCGCCGCCAGACGCGCGAAATCGCCTCGTAACGCAGACCGAACCACATCAACGCCATGACCCCGGCCAGCAGCATCAGGTGCGCGACCCCCGCATAAGCGCTCAACAGCGCCAGCTTGGCGAATGTTCCACTCAGCAATACCAACGGCAACGCGATCAGCGTGATCGCCAACAACACCAGCATCATGACGTTTCTCCTTTCCTGAGCAGTCGCTCAAAATTTCTCATGCAAAATACAGGCCATGCATGACACGCGCATGGCAGCGTTTACTGAAACCACAAAATAAAAAAACCCGCCTTCCGGCGGGTTTCTTGAACCGCAGAAAGTGTTAATTAATCCCGCTCGCCCATCAGCGCCATCAGCAGTTGTAGCAGATTGACGAACAGGTTGTAGATATCGAGGTAGATCGACAACGTGGCTATAACATAGTTGGTCTCACCGCCATTCACGATGCGGCTGACGTCATACAGGATAAACCCGGAGAACAGCAACACGGCCACACCCGACATCGCCAAGGACAACGCCGGAATCTGGAAGAACATGTTGGCCAGCGACGCAACGATCAGCAGGATCAAGCCAACCATCAGGAAGTTGCCCATGAAGCTGAAGTCTTTTTTCGTCGTGGTCGCAACCCCTGCCAACGTCAGGAAAATGATGCCTGTCCCACCCGCCGCCAGCGTCACCAGTTGGCTACCGTTCTTCAGATGCATCGCCATCTGCAACAGTGGCCCCAGAAACACGCCCATCAGACCAGTCAGCGCCAGCAGCATGACCACGCCCAGGGCGCTGTTGCGGTTAGCCTGTATACCGAAGACCAACCCGAGCATCGCAGCGATCGAACCGATCGCGAACAGGATGGGATGCTGTGCAGCCCAGGCGAAATTCATGCTCATCCCGGCCACCGCACCGATCACCGTCGGCACCATGGTCAGGCCCAGCAGCATGTAGGTGTTGCGTAACACCTTGTGCACGCCGATATCCAGCGCGGACGTGGAAGAAGCAGAAATTGGGTAATCCTGTTGCATGTATTAATTCCTCATTAAAGAAATACGTTGGCTGAGACCAGCAATCAACGTGCAAGTTTCAAGCTGGCTGTCAAACCTACATCGCAGCCACGGTGAAATAGGTTGCCACGGCATTCCGTTCAGAATAACCGCCAGCACTGGCAAGCTGGGCCGCCAGACGCATCTGGGAGGCCTTCTGCTGATCGAATCTGGTTTGGGATTCACGTTGCGAAGTATTTTCAGGAGGTGGAGTGGGCGCATCCTCAGGCTTGGGGGGCTGCACATTGCTGCTCGCCAGTTGCTTACTCGCAGATTCGCCCGCCTGATTGGCCAGCGCTGCAAACGAATTCACCGTACCCTGCGGGTCGCGGTTCAGCGCGTTGTCGAGTGATTGCGCATTCAGCGTCAGCGATTCGCCAGTCCGGTTTTCCACGCGCAAACCTCCTTCCGTCGAACTGGAAGCTGCACTACGAATTTCTTCCAATGCCCTCGCCGCAGCCTGCTCAGCTTCGGACGCGGCCTTGCCGTTGGACTGAGACTCCGTCACCACGTTGGCGAGCCGATTCACGGACTGCACGAAATCCTGGACGCGATTGGTGAAATCGCTGCGCGACGAAATGGTCTCGACATTCTGTAAAGCATTTGCCTTGGCCTGCACCTCCTCAAGGGAAGACTTGGCGCGACCGGAAGCGCTCAGATTCGCCTGAGCCGCTTCATTTTTCTGCGGCTGCGCCGGTGCCGGCACGCTGCCGGTTTTGGGACGTGCTTCATCACGTGCCTGCAGGCTGTAAGCGCCGACCGCGATGGAAGAATTCGGAATAGAAGTGATGGCCATGTTCTGCCCCTTCGGATAACAGCTGAAAGTTCATGTTACTCTGATTGGGACTGCAAACCAAATCCTTTGGTTCCCGTCCCGGTTACCCGAGCTTCAGCGCCCCCTCTTCCACCCCCAGATTCCCGATGGCATGTACCGCCCGCACGTACTCGGGATTTTCGTGCAGTGCCACTACGTCGGCAGGATGTTTCTGGCCGTGCATGCGCGCCAGGCGCGCCATGCTGACGGCGGAAATCTTCAGGTCGAGATTCGCCAGCAGTTCATCCACAAGATCCGGGCGATTGCACACCAGCACCATGTCGCACCCCGCATCGAAGGCCGCCGTGGCGCGCTGCGTCACGCTACCCGCCACCACCGCCCCCTCCATGGAGAGATCATCACTGAAGATCACGCCGTTGAATCCCAGATGGCGGCGCAGCACCTGCTGCAGCCAGATTCGCGAGAAACCCGCCGGTCTTTCGTCCACTTTGGGGTAGATCACATGGGCCGGCATCACCGCCTGCATGCCCGCATCGATCATGCGCCGGAAAGGCTCGATATCCGCCTGCTCGATCTCGGCGAAGCTGCGCTCGTCCACGGGAATCGCCACGTGCGAGTCCGCCGCCACGAAACCGTGACCAGGGAAATGCTTGCCGACCGTCGCCATGCCACCGCGCTTGAGGCCGTGCATCAGCGACTGCGCCAGTTCCGCAATTGCCTGCGTATTCCTGTGGAATGCGCGGTCGCCGATCACGCCACTGTTGCCGTAATCCATGTCCAGCACCGGCGTAAAGCTGAAATCCACACCGTGGGCACGCAATTCGGAAGCCAGTACCCAGCCGGTTTCCTCCGCCAGTTGCCGTGCCCGTTTCGGGCTGTGGTCCCACACCTTGCCGAACTCCCGCATAGGCGGGATGCGCGTAAACCCCTCGCGGAAACGCTGCACACGCCCACCTTCATGATCCACCGCGATCAACAAAGGTGGCTGGCGTACAGCGTGGATAGACGCCGTGAGCGCCTTCAGCTGCGCCGGGGTCTGGTAGTTGCGCGCAAACAGAATCACCCCGCCCACCAGCGGGTGCTGCAGACGACGCACGTCATCGGCATTGAGTTCCGTACCCTCGACATCGATCATCACGGGACCGAGCGACATATTCAGCAACTCCATCAAGATTTCACAAGCCGGCAGTGTAGCGCCGCGAGAGCGGCACGCCAACCGCGACAGGTTTCAGTCGCAAAAAACAGCCAAAAATAGTATAGTCGCGCCCGATGTAATGCCGTCCATCAAGATTTCACAAAGGAAAGATCATGAGCAAAATCGTTGTTGTGCATAACCCGAGCCAGGAAAAGCTGAACGAACTGGGCGTCTCCAAGTGGGCCATCTGGGAAAAGGAAGTCTCCAAGTTCCCGATCGACTTCGGTTCCACCGAATGCGCCTACGTGCTGGAAGGCGAAATCCTGGTCACCCCCAAGGGCGGTGAGCCGGTCCGTATCGTCGCTGGCGATCTGGTCGCATTCCACGCAGGCCTCGACAGCCAGTGGGAAGTGGTCAAGCCGCTGCGCAAGCACTACAGCTACGA
>CAYUJU010000024.1:0-41623 GCA_964445115.1 uncultured Methylobacillus sp.
GCACAGGGGGCCGGTTTCGGCGAAAGCGACGGCGTAATCCATGGTCTCGCGGTCGCGGATTTCGCCGATCAGGATCACGTCCGGCGCCTGACGCAAGGTGTTCTTGAGCGCGGCGAACCAGTTCTCGGTATCCACCCCCACCTCACGCTGCGTGACGATGCAGTTCTTGTGATCATGCACAAACTCGATCGGGTCTTCGATGGTGATGATGTGACCATAGCTGTTCTCGTTGCGGTAGCCCACCATCGCGGCAAGCGAGGTCGATTTACCCGAGCCGGTGGCCCCGACGAAGATCACCAGCCCACGCTTGGTCATGGCGATTTCCTTCAGGATCGGCGGCAGGCCGAGTTCCTCGAATTTCGGAATCTGGTTGGTGATGGTCCGGAACACCAGCCCGGTCGAGCCGCGTTGCACGAAGGCGTTGACGCGGAAACGCGCCATGCCGGGCAGGCTGATGGCAAAGTTGCATTCGTTGGTAGCGTCGAACTCGGCGGCCTGCTTGTCGTTCATGATGGAACGGCAGATTTCCTTGCATTGCTGCGAGGTCAGGGTCTGGTTACTGACCGGTTTGACCGCGCCGTCAACCTTGAGCGCCGGGGGAAAGCCGGTGGTGATGAACAAGTCCGATGCGTTCTTCGCCAACATGAGGCGCAACAAATCGAATACAAATTTTTCTGCCTGACCCTGATCCATGACCGAATCCCTTGATAACCGCCGAGTTGACTGACGGGTAGTTTAACCCGAATACAAGACTCGGGTCAGCCCATGAACGCGTCCTTGTTCGAGGCCTTGCCGCGCGCCTCGTTGACGGAAATCACATTGCGGCGCACCAGTTCCTGCAGGTTCTGGTCCAGCGTCTGCATGCCGACGTTCTGGCCGGTCTGGATCGCCGAGTACATCTGCGCGATCTTGTTTTCGCGGATCAAGTTACGGATCGCCGGGGTGCCGATCATGATCTCGTGCGCTGCCACACGACCCTGCTCGTCCTTGGTCTTGAGCAGGGTCTGGGAAATCACTGCGCGCAGGGATTCGGACAACATCGACCGCACCATTTCCTTTTCCGCAGCAGGAAACACGTCGACGATACGGTCGATGGTCTTGGCGGCCGAGCTGGTGTGCAGCGTACCGAACACCAAGTGGCCGGTTTCCGCGGCCGTCAGCGCCAGGCGAATGGTTTCCAGATCGCGCATTTCACCCACCAGGATCACGTCCGGGTCTTCACGCAACGCCGAGCGCAGCGCATTGGCAAACGACAAGGTATGCGGACCGACTTCACGCTGGTTGATCAGGCATTTCTTGGATTGGTGCACGAACTCGATCGGGTCTTCCACCGTCAGGATATGTCCGTAGTCGTTTTCGTTGATGTAGTCGACCATCGCCGCCAGCGTGGTGGATTTCCCCGAGCCGGTGGGACCGGTCACTAGGACGATGCCGCGCGGGGTCGCCGCGATTTCCTTGAAAATGGCCGGACAGTTCAGTTGCTCCAGCGTCAGCACCTTGGATGGAATGGTCCGGAACACGGCGCCAGCACCGCGCTGCTGGTTGAAGGCGTTGACGCGGAAGCGCGCCAGGTTGGGGATTTCGAAGGAGAAGTCGCACTCCAGGTTCTCTTCGTAATACTTGCGCTGGCCGTCGTTCATGATGTCGTACACCATGTCGTGCACCTGGCTGTGATCCATCGCCGGCATGTTGATCTTGCGCACGTCGCCGTGCACACGGATCATCGGTGGCAAGCCAGCCGACAGGTGTAAGTCGGAAGCCTTGTTTTTCACAGAAAACGCCAGCAGATCCGAAACGTCCATCGATATTCCCCTGATATAATTTTCAAAAATTCTACGAAGTGATTATGACCTCAATCTCAGAACGCGTGCAAGCCATCAAAACTGCCATCCATCAGGCCGAAGCGGCCGCTGGCCGCGCGGTTGGCGACGTACAGTTGCTGGCGGTAAGCAAGACCAAACCTTCGACCGACATTCGGGAGGCCTATGCGGCCGGCCAACGCCTGTTCGGCGAGAACTACGTGCAGGAAGCGTTGGGCAAGATGGAAGAACTCAGCGACCTCGACCTGGAATGGCACTTCATCGGTCCGATCCAGAGCAACAAGACACGTCCGATCGCCGAACATTTCGACTGGGTCCATGGCATCGATCGCCTCAAGATCGCCCAGCGGCTGAACGATGCCCGACCGGAGGACATGCCTCCCCTCAACGTCTGCATCGAGGTCAACGTCAGCGGCGAGGACAGCAAGGAGGGCGTGGGGCCGGAAGACACGGCCGAACTCGCTGCCGCCATCGCACAACTTCCCCGCCTGCGCCTGCGCGGCCTGATGACCATTCCAGCCCCCACGCACGACCCCATCCTGCAGCGACTTCCGTTCCAGCGCATGCGCGAATTGCAGGCATCGCTCCTGGCACAAGGTTACCCGCTGGATACGCTCTCGATGGGCATGTCCGAGGATTACCCAGCCGCGATTGCAGAAGGCGCGACCATCGTGCGCGTCGGCACCGCCATCTTCGGCGCAAGAGCGCCCAAACCACAGGAATCCAACACATGAAAATCAGTTTCATCGGCGGCGGCAACATGGCACGCGCGCTCATCGGCGGCTTGCTGGCCAAAGACTGGGCAGCGCAAGACATCCATGTCATCGACCCCGACGCCGACAAACGTGCCCAGTTACAGCAGGATTTCGGCGTGACCACCAGCGACCAGCTGCCGGGCGCGGCGATGGCCGATATCGTGGTACTGGCGGTCAAACCGCAGCAACTGCGCGATGTCGCCATCTTCCTCGGCAGCCTGCTGCAACACCAGTTGGTGATCTCGATTGCCGCCGGCGTGCGCTGCGCGGACTTGATCCGCTGGCTGGGCAACTACCCGGCAGTAGTGCGCGTGATGCCCAACACGCCCGCACAGATTCAGGCCGGTGTGTCGGCGCTGTACGCTGCCGAAGGCGTCAGCCCGGAACAGCAGCAACAGACTGAGAGCGTGATGAGTGCCGTTGGCACCACGCTCTGGCTTGCGAACGAGCAGCAGATGGATGCCGTCACCGCCGTTTCCGGCAGTGGCCCGGCCTACGTCTTCTATTTTCTGGAAGCCTTGCAGCAGGCAGGCGAAAAGCTGGGACTGGCCTCGGGGCAGGCCCGCGAACTGGCGATGCAGACTGTGCTCGGCGCCGCCAAACTGGCTACCGACTGCCCGCACGATTTCGCCACGCTGCGCACGCAGGTCACCTCCAAAGGCGGCACGACGGAACGTGCCCTGCAGCACATGGCCTCGGCCGGCCTCGACACCATCATCACCGATGCGGTGCAGGCGGCGTCCGACCGCTCGCGCGAGCTCGGTGACTTGCTGGGGAAAGACTAAATGCTGGCCGGTGCGCTGATTTTTCTGCTGGACACCCTGCTGGGGCTGTTGACCCTGGCCTTTCTGCTGCGCTGCCTGCTGCAACTGACCGGGGCACCGTTCCACAACCCGTTTTCGCAAGCCATCATCGCGCTCACCAACTTCGCCGTACGGCCGGTGCGGCGTTTCGTCCCGGCTATCGGCTGGCTGGACACCGCCTCGCTCCTGCTGGCCCTGCTGACGCAATTCGTGCTGCAACTGGCGATTTTATGGCTACGCGACTTTCCGATACTGGTCGCGGGCCCGCAGGTGATCCCTGCGTTGCTGGGTCTGGCCTGTCTGGGCGTGGTCAAGCTCACGCTTTATCTGGTGCTGTATACCGTGATCATTCAGGCGATCCTGAGCTGGATCAACCCGCACACGCCCATCGGCCCAGTGCTGGACAGCCTGACCCGCCCGGTCATGCGCCCTCTGCGGCGGTTGATCCCCACGGCGAGCGGCATCGACCTGTCGCCGCTGGTGGTGTTCATCGTGATCCAGTTGATCCTGATGACGCTGGTCGCCCCGCTGGAGAGCGCGCTACTGCGCCTGTTCTGATGGGGGAACACTGGTACCGCTTCGACAAGGACGGCCATCTGGTGCTGAGTCTGTACATCCAGCCCAACGCGAGCAAAACCGAGGTCGCTGGCCTGCATGACAACGCACTGAAAATCAAGGTCGCAGCGCCGCCTGCAGACCATCAGGCCAATGACAAGCTGCTGGACTTTCTCAGAAAAACCTTTAAAGTCAGCAAAAAACAAGTGATCCTGAAACACGGAGAGCACGCGCGGCAGAAAATCGTGGAAATCATCGACCCCATCACCTCACCCGAAGCGTTGCTGGACGCGTCATGACCGACCGCTCCCTCGAACGGCAAATCACCGACTATCAGGTCTGGCGCGAACTGATCGCCACCGCGATTTCCGATTATCGCGACTGGCTCGACCAGACGGGCGACGCTGACGCGCTCACCGATTTGCGGCTGTACGACATGGCCGAGTCGGTCAAGAACGACCGGCTTATTCTGGCCTTTGTGGCGGAATTCGCGCGCGGCAAGACCGAAACCATCAACGCACTGTTTTTCTCCGACTTCAAGCAGCGCCTGCTGCCCTGCGATGCCGGCCGCACCACCATGTGCCCGACGGAGATTTTCTGGGACCCGAACGAAGAACCTTACATCAAGCTGCTGCCGATCGAAACGCGCAAGCAGGACGACAGCCTAGTCTTTCTGAAAAAGAACCCCAACGCCTGGTCGCGCCTGCGTCTCGACATCAATTCCGGCAGCGCCATGAAAGAAGCGCTCAACGTGCTGGTGGAACAGAAGAAAGTCCCGCTGGAAGAAGCGCGCCGCCTGGGACTGTGGAACGACGAAGACGTGGCCATGGTGCAGATGCTGGAAAAATCCGGCATGGTCGAAGTGCCGGTATGGCGCCACGCCATGATCAATTACCCGCACCCGCTGCTGAAGAGCGGCCTCGTGATTCTCGACACCCCGGGCCTGAACACCCTGGGTACAGAGCCGGAACTGACGATCAACATCATCCCCAACGCGCATGCCGTCGTGTTTCTGCTGGCAACCGACACTGGCGTCACCAAATCCGACATGGAGATCTGGACCAAGTTCATCCGTGGCCGCGCCAGCCGCAAACTGGCGGTCCTGAACAAGATCGACATGCTGTGGGACGATCTCAAGACCGAGGACGAAATCCAGGCCGCCATCCAGATGCAAGTAGCCACCACGGCTCGCCAGTTAGGCCTGCCTGCGGCAGACGTGTTCGCCATTTCGGCACAGCGCGCCCTGTTGGCCAAGGTCAAGGGCGATGCCGACCTGCTCAAGCGCAGCGGGATCGCCAAGGTCGAGGAAGTGCTGGCAGAGGGGGTCGTCAACACCAAGCACCAGATCCTGCGCACCACCATCGTGGCGGAGGCCGGCAACATGGTGAAGGGGTCGCGCAAAGCCATCCAGCAACGCATTGCCGGCAGCCGGGCACAACTTGCCGAACTGGCGTCGCTGCGCGGCCAGAACCGCGATGCCATCCAAGCCCTGCTGTCCAAGGTATCGGAAGACCGCAAGCTCTACGAAGCCTCGGTGCGCACCTTCACCCAGGGCAACCAGAAAATTGCCATGCTGGGCGAGGCGCTGATGCATCAACTCAGCCTGCAACAGCTCGACCAGATGCTGGAAGAAAGCCGCAAGAGCATCGGCGACAGCTGGACCACCCACGGCCTCAATCTCAGCATGAAGGCGCTGATCAAGCAGATCACCGATCTCGCCGAACGCATCGCGACGCAAGGGCTGGAAATCAAGGATATCGGCCAGGAGCTTTACCACCTGTTCCACGCCAAGCACGGGTTCGAGGCACGCACGCCCCCCGTGCTGGACATGTCGGGGCTCTTGCAGAGCATGGCTGCGCTGCAGAAAACCACGGACGAATTCTGCAACGACCCGGTCAACGTGATGACCGAAAAGCACTTTCTGGTACGCAAGTTCTTCTACAGCCTGGTCGCGCAGGCGCGCAGCCAGTTCGAGGTGTCGCAGCATGATTGCGAAATCTGGCTCAAGGGCCTGCTGGCCCCGCTCAAGCTGCAGATCAAGGACCACAAGGCACAGCTCGACAAACGCACCGAATCGCTGATGAAAATCCATGAAGATCTCGAATCGCTGCAGCACAATATCGGCATCGTCGAAACCCAACTGGCGCAACTGACGGCGCAGGGCGCCACGCTGGACCATATCCTGCTCCGGCTGATCAAGGCCGCGCAAACCGCCGCCCCGCCGGCCACCGGCGCCAAGGCCTGCACTGCCCCGCAACCGCACTGACGAGAACATGCGCCCCGCTCCCGCCGACACCATGTGGATGCGCAAGCTGCTGACGGGCTACCGCGCTTCCGACCTGCTGGCGATTCCAGCGCTCGCCATCGCCTATCTGCTGCTGGCCATCGTCGTGATGAAGTTCGGCACCGTACAGGGCAACGTCACGCTCATTTGGCCTTCTCTGGGCTTTGGTCTGTTCGTCCTGCTTCGTTTCGGCCCCCGGCTCTGGCCCGGTGTCTTCCTGGGCGCATTGTCTGCCGGCTTCTGGATCAATGACCCCTGGTTCCTCTCCTTCACGATCGCCACGGCGAACACTCTGGATGCGCTTCTCGGCTGCTGGCTGCTGCTACCGCTTAGTGGCCGCATCAAACTGCGTCGACTCCCGGATTACTTCCAGCTGGTTTTGTTTGGCGGCCTGCTCGCCCCCCTTGCCAGCGCGATCATCGGTCCGGCCGCACTGCATCTGAGCGGGTACATCAGCCCTGATCAGATTCCGGTGAGCATCCTGCGCTGGTGGATGGCCAACACACTTGGAATGATCCTGCTAACGCCAGCCCTGATTATTCTGGAGCAACGCCACAACTTGCTGGCTCGCAATGAGTACCTTTGGGAAGGCCTTGTTCTTTTGACACTCTCGATTACGGTCGGTTTGATTGTATTCTCCGGCATGCATCCTGACTGGCTCCCAGCCGGGTTGGCCCCAATGAGCTTCTGGGTTACCCCTTTCCTGATCTGGAGCGCGATCCGCTTCGGACGGCATGGCGTATCCTTGCAACTGCTAATGTACTTCGCCCTGAGCCTCTTCGGGATATCCATGCATCAGGGCATCTTCTCGCATGACCTGCTCACCAGCGGACTGATCAATTTCTGGTTTTACCATCTCACCACAAGCGTCGCCGGGATGACCCTAGGCATCGCCTTGCATGAGCGCCATGAGGCTGAGGCAGAAGTATGCAGCGAAAAAGCTCGTTTGCGGGATGTGGTTGATGCGATCCCGTTTCCGCTCTTCCTGAAAGACGCCAACGGCGCCTATCTGCTAGTCAACCAGGCCTTCCTGCGGCCCTTTAACCGGCCGGAAGACGATATCATCGGCAAACGTTCCCCCGACCTGATGCCTCCTGACGGGGCGGTCCAGATGGACCGGCAGGACCAGCAAGTGCTCTCGCTCGGCATAGCGCAGCGAGTTGAAGAGTGGATGCAATTCCCGAACGGCTCCCGCGAGCTGCATCAGATCACCAAAGTGCCGATGCGCGACGCTGGCGGCCACGTCATCGGTCTGGTCGGGCTCAGCCAGAACATCACCGAGCGCCACGCCATGGAGCTGGAACGCGCACGCCTGTACGACACCATCGCCGCCAGCCACGACGAGGTGTATCTTTTCGATGCTGACACCCTGCGCTTCCGCTTCATGAATTCGACCGCGTTGCAGCATCTGGGGTATTCGCTGGAACAATCACGCGCCCTCACGCCGCTCGACCTGGAGCCGTTCTTTACGCCCGAGGATTTCCGCGGCCTGCTCGCACCGCTGTTCATGCACGAGAAAACGGTGCAGATTTTCGAGACCATGCACAAACGCATGGACGGTAGCCTGTATCCCGTCGAGGTACACCTGCAACTATTCGAAAACGGGCAGGAGCGCTATTTCCTCGCCATCGTGCAGGACATTTCCCACCGGATCGACGCCGAGCACGCCTTGCGCCTCGCCGCTTCGGTATTCGAGCACAGCAAGCAGTCCATCCTGATCACGGATGCAGAGACTCGCATCGTATCGGTCAACCAGGCCTTCACCCGGATCACCGGTTATGCAGAAGCCGACGTGCTCGGCAAGAATCCGCGCCTCCTGAGTTCAGGCACGCATGGCGAGTCGTTCTACCGCACCATGTGGGATACCATCCTCGCGACAGGCGGCTGGAGTGGCGAAGTCTGGAACCGCCGCAAGGACGGCACGCTCTATGCCCAATGGCTGGACATCTGCATGGTGAAGGACGCAACGGGGCGCGTCACCAATTTCATCGGATTGTCCTACGACATTACCGAGCGCAAAGCGGCGGAAGAAAACATCCGTCGCCTGGCCCAGCACGACTTCCTGACCGGGCTGCCCAACCGCATCCTGTTCTACGACCGTTTTGAACAGGCGCTGGCCGCAGCCAAACGCAACCAGAGCCATTTCGCGCTGTTTTTCCTGGACCTGAACAACTTCAAGCACATCAACGACACCCACGGCCATCGCTTCGGCGACGAACTGCTCAAAGCCGTCGCCCAACGCCTCAGCGATAGCATGCGTGCCACCGACACCACCTGCCGCCTCGGCGGAGACGAATTCGTCATCCTCGTACCGGAGATCGAGCATCCGGAACAGGCCCAAAAGCTGCAGCAGATCCTGGTTGAAAAATTCGATGCCCCCTGTGTGGTTGGGGGGCAGCCCGTGCAGATCAGCTTCAGCATTGGCCACGCCGTGTATCCGCAAGACGGTGATTCCATGGACGCCCTGCTGGAAGCTGCAGACAGCGCGATGTACCAGGTCAAGAAGGCGGAAAAAGCGCGAGAAAGCGACCCAGCCTGAGGTGGCCCCCAGCACGCTGGCAACGCCCTATCGCATCATGAATGCCCCCGTGCGAGCGGATCGCTCACACCAGCACGATGTCAAACGATTCCTGCCCGTACTGGGTATCCACCTGCAATGAAATGGGCTTGCCGATGAAGTCGGACAATTGCGCCAGGCTTTGCGATTCCTCGTCGAGGAACAGATCGATCACTTTCTGCGAAGCCAGCACGCGGAATTCCCGCGCGCTGAACTGCCGGGCTTCGCGCACCAGTTCACGCAGGATCTCGTAACACACCGTCTGCGCCGTTTTCAACTCGCCGCGTCCGCCGCAACAGGCGCAGGGCTCGCACAGAATGTGCGCCAGACTTTCGCGGGTGCGCTTGCGAGTCATCTCCACCAGCCCCAGACCGGAGAATCCGTGAATGCTGGTACGCACCCGGTCTTTTTCCGCCGCCTTGCGCAACTCGTCCAGCACCGCGTCGCGATGGTCTATTTCATCCATATCGATAAAATCAAGAATGATGATGCCGCCCAGGTTGCGCAATCGCAACTGGCGGGCAATCGCCTGCGCCGCCTCCAGATTGGTCTTGAAGATCGTATCCGCCAGGGTACGCCCGCCGACGAAACCGCCGGTATTGACGTCCACCGTGGTCAGCGCTTCTGTCTGGTCGAAGATCAGGTAGCCGCCGGATTTCAGTTCCACCTTGCGCGACAGGGCCCGTTCGATCTCCTGCTCTACGCCGTACAAGTCAAACAGCGGCCGATCGCCCACGTAATGCTCGATGCAGCCCAGCACGTTGCCCGCATAGCTCTTGGCAAAATCGCGCATGCGCTGGGTCGTCTCACGTGAGTCGACCAGAATGCGCTCGGTATCCGCGCACACCACGTCCCGCAGTACCTTGAGCGGCAGGTTGAGGTCCTGGTAAATGAGCGAAGCCTTGGGCGCCTCGCGACTGGACGCCTGGATGTTGCCCCAGACTTTGTGCAGGTATTCCAAGTCGGCCCGGAGTTCCTCGTCCGTGGCCGTATCCGCCAAGGTGCGGATAATGTAGCCGCCTTCGTTTTTTTCCGGCAACAGCGCCTGCAGGCGGGCCTTCAGCGCCTCACGCTCGGCCTCTTCCTCGATGCGCTGTGACACGCCGATGTGCTCCTGCTGCGGCAGATAGACCAGAAAGCGCCCGGCAATGCTGATCTGGGTGGTCAGGCGCGCGCCCTTGCTGCCGATGGGCTCCTTGATCACCTGCACCATGATGGTCTGGCCTTCGTGCAGCAACTCCTGAATCGGTTTCTCACCGTTGTGTTCGTATTCCAGGATATCCGCCACGTGCAGGAACGCGGCCCGCGACAACCCGATTTCGACAAAGGCCGACTGCATGCCCGGCAGCACGCGACACACCGTGCCCTTGTACACATTGCCGACCAACCCGAGCGAAGTGGTGCGCTCCAGATGCAGTTCCTGCACCACGCCCTGTTCGATAATGGCGACCCGCGTTTCCTGCGGAGTCACGTTGATGAGGATTTCTTCACTCACAGCACGGATACTCCAAATTGTTTCAACAACTGCGAAGTTTCGTAGACAGGCAGCCCCATCACGCCGGAATAACTGCCTTCGATGCGGCGGATGAAGGCACCCGCCAGCCCTTGAATGCCGTAGCTCCCGGCCTTGTCGCGCGGCTCGCCGGAGGCGATGTAGGCTGCGATGTCCGCCTCTGTCAGTCGCGCCATTTCCACCTGTGTGCTCGACAACGCCGTCTCGACGCGGCTCCCCTGCGCCACCGCGATCGCCGTATGTACCGCATGCCAGCGATCCGACATGCGCCGCAGCATGGCCGCGGCATCGGCGTCATCCTCGGGCTTGCCCAGGATCATGCCATCGATGCAGACCGTCGTATCGGCCGCCAGGATGGGGCGACCAGCCAAGCCTTCCGCGGCCAGTCGTTGTGCGCACACCAGCGCCTTTTCTCGCGCCAGCCGCAATACGTAATGTTCCGGAGACTCGTCCGGACGTACCGATTCATCCACATCCGAAGGCAGCACGGCAAAGGTCACGCCGATCTGCCCCAGCAACTCGCCACGACGCGGAGAACGCGAAGCGAGATAAATCATCGGGGTATCGCTCATCGCACCAGCCCCGCCTCGACCTGCTCGCGCTTGGCCTTGCCGGCCAGCAACTCCACCAGCGTCAGGGCAAAATCCATCGCCGTACCCGGCCCGCGTGAGGTCACGACCCGGCCATCGACCACTACCGGGTCCGTGCAGTAATAATGCGTGCCCGGCAACTGGTCCAGCACACCGGGGAAACTGGTCACGCGCTTACCCTCCAGCACGCCTGCGGCCAGCAGGGCCATCGGCGCCGCGCAGATCGCGGCCGTCCAGCGGCCTTGTGCCGCCATGCTCCGCAGCAAAGCCATCACCCGTGCATCGTCGCGCAGGTGGGCCGAACCCGGCATGCCGCCCGGCAGCACCACCATGTCAAACGGCTTGTCGAGAACATCGTCCAGCCACGCATCCGGCACCAGCACCACACCACGACTGGCATGCACGGGCCCCGGCACGAGGCCGGCCGTCATGACATCAATGCCGGCACGACGCAGCAGGTCGATGACCGTCACCGCCTCGATTTCCTCGCAGCCTGCCGCGAGGGGAACCAGTACGCTTGCCATCGTTCTATACTCTCCCTATTTTTCCACGCAAGCATATCACGGAGCCGCCACCGCCATGACCGACTGGGCCGCACTCTTCAAAACCGGATTGGCGCTGTTCGCCATCGTCAACCCGATCGGCAGCGTGCCGATCTTCATCACCGCCACCAACGGCAGCAGCGAGGCAGAGCGGGCGCGCATCGTGCGCATGGTGGCACTCACAGTCTTTCTGGTGCTATCGCTGGCGGTCTTTCTGGGCGACCAGATTCTGGATTTCTTCGGCATCAGCATCCCTTCGTTCCAGACCGGCGGCGGCATTCTGTTGCTGCTGATGGCGATCTCGATGATGCACGCCAAACAAAGCGGCGCTCGCCAGACCGCAGAAGAGGCTCAAGCGGTGGCCGAACGCGAAGCTATTGCCATCGTACCCCTGAGCATTCCCCTGCTGGCCGGCCCCGGCGCCATCAGCAGCATGATCATCGCCGCACAGCAAAGCCCCGGCATCTGGGGGCACGTCCAACTGCTCGCTCCGGTCACGGCCGTCGCGTTGCTGGCGTGGGGCATCCTCCGGCTATCCGGGCAGATCGCCAACCGACTCGGCACCATCGGCATCAACATTTTCACCCGGCTGATGGGGCTGATCCTCGCGGCCATGGCGGTCGAGTTCATCGCCCACGGGCTGCTCGGGCTGTTCCCGGCACTGGCAAACGGGTAAAATCACCCTTTGTTCAAGAACATCGCATCATGATCTGGAAACCCAACGTTACCGTCGCCGCCATCATCGAACGTGATGGCAAATTCCTGCTGGTGGAAGAAGAAACCGCCGACGGCGTCATGTTCAACCAGCCCGCGGGCCATCTCGAAAACGGCGAAACCCTGCTCGACGGCGTCAAGCGCGAGGCCTGGGAAGAAACCGCCCACCGCTTCGAGCCGACCGAACTGCTCGGTGTCTACCACTGGAAGCATCCGAAAAAGGACATCACCTACCTGCGCTTCGCCTTTGTCGGCGACATCGTCAGCCACGACCCTGCACAGCCGCTGGATCATGGCATCCTGCGCGCCGTATGGATGACCGTGGACGAGGTCCGCGCCACGCAGGACCGCCACCGCAGCCCACAAGTCCTGACCTGCATCGAGCACTATCTGGCCGGGCAGCGCTTCCCTTTATCCGTATTGACCCATCTATGAAAAAACAACGCGTCGTCGTCGGCATGTCCGGCGGCGTGGATTCTTCTGTCACTGCCCTGCTGCTCAAGGAACAAGGCTACGATGTCGTCGGCCTGTTCATGAAAAACTGGGAAGATGACGACACCGATGAATACTGCTCCTCCAAGCAGGACCTGATCGACGCGGTGTCGGTGGCTGACCACATCGGTATCGATATCGAGGCCGTGAATTTTTCCAAGGAATACAAGGATAAGGTGTTCGCCAACTTCCTGGCGGAATACCGCGCTGGCCGCACGCCCAACCCCGACATCCTGTGCAATTCCGAGATCAAGTTCCGCGCCTTTCTCGACCACGCCATGGCCATGGGCGCCGACAAGATCGCCACCGGCCACTACGCCCAGGTGCGCGAAGTCGACGGCCTGTTCCAGTTACTCAAGGCCGAAGACGGTTCCAAGGACCAGAGCTATTTTCTGTATCGCCTCAATCAGGCGCAATTGTCAGTCTCCATGTTCCCACTGGGAAAGTACCTCAAACGCGAAGTCCGTGAGATCGCCCGCAAGGCTGGCATCCCGACCAGCGAAAAGAAGGACTCGACCGGCATCTGCTTCATTGGCGAACGCCCGTTCCGTGAATTCCTGCAGCGCTATATGCCCACAGAACCCGGTGATATGCGCACGCCTGAAGGCAAAGTCGTCGGGCGCCACAACGGCCTGATGTACTACACCTATGGTCAGCGGCAAGGGCTGGGCATCGGCGGCTCGCGCGAGGGCGATGGCGAACCGTGGTACGCAGCGGCCAAGGATCTGGAAAAGAACGAACTGATCGTGGTGCAGGGACACGACCACCCCTTGCTGCTGAAGGATTCGCTGCAGGCCGACCAGATGCACTGGATCGCCGGGCACGCGCCGCGCACCCACTGGGTCTATGCGGCCAAGACCCGCTACCGTCAGGCCGATGCGCCCTGCGAAATCGACGCGATTGAAGGCGAGCGCTGTGAAGTCCGCTTCGGCCAGCCGCAATGGGCCGTCACACCAGGCCAATCAGTCGTGGTGTACGAGAGCAATGTCTGCCTGGGCGGCGGCATCATCGTCTGATCGCTGCCCGTTTAGTTACTGCTTGATCAACGCCAAGGCCGCCGCCTCGGTAATCGCCCGCACCCCGGGATGCGACAAGTTCTGATCCCGGGTAATCGCGAAGAATTCCTCGCTCACCGCCTCCACCCGACCGACCAGTTTTACCCCGTACTGCAATTCGATCTCCTCGGCCAACACCGCGGGGGACGGGAAGAAGCCTCCGCCCTCCTGCCCGAACGCCTTCATCAACGCACCGTCGTCGAATTCTCCAACCACGCGCGGCGCGATACGTTCCTGTTCCAGCCAGCGCTCGATGCGACCGCGCACCGTCGCATCGTCCCCCGGCATGAACATCGGTGCATTGTCCAGACAGCGTGGGAATGCACCACAGCCTTGCGCCAGATCTGGCGCCGCGAAGAACGCCAGCGTGCTCTCTCCCAGTTTGTGGCTATAGCCGCGCATCCCCATGTCCGCCGGCAACGGCCGATCTGCCAGCACCATGTCCAGCTTGTGCAAGGACAATTCCGTCAGCAGGCGGTCCAGCTTGCCCTCGCGGCAGATCAACCGCACCGGCTCCGCCAGATGCCGCGCAGGGGCGAGCAACCGGTAGGCCAGCGCCTTGGGCACCACGTCGGTAATCCCCACGCGAAACGGCAAGGCCAAGAGCCCTCGGCGAGATGCCAGTGCTGCCTCCAGCTCATCGCCCAGCGCAAAAATCTCGTCGGCGTAACTCAATGCCAGACGCCCGGCCTCGGTCAACTCCAGCCCACGCCCCACAGGGCGAAACAAGGTCGCATCCAGGCTCTGCTCCAGCAGCTTGATCTGCGCGCTGATGGTCTGCGGGGTCAGATGCAGCCGCTCACTGGCGCGGATTACGCTGCCGCTACGGGCCACGGTCCAGAAGTACTGCAGATGCTTGAAATTCATGGGCACCGCCCCCAATTAATCATTCGATTAATACGAATTATATCCAAGATATATTCGACTTTATTTGATATTTAATTCCGCGTAAGGTGTCGAACTGTGTCGCTCCGAGTCGGTCTGACGCGATGATTTTTAGGAGGATGTCTGAATGAAACGCATATTCTTGTTCCTGGTCACTAACCTCGCCATCATGCTGGTGCTGTCCGTCACCATGCGCCTGCTGGGGGTGGAGCCCTACCTCAACGCCAATGGGCTGAACCTCGGCGCACTGCTCGCCTTCGCCGCCATCATGGGCTTCGGCGGCTCGCTGATCTCGCTCGCCATGTCCAAGTGGACGGCCAAGATGTCGGTCGGTGCCCAGGTCATCACCAGCCCGCAGAACGCACAGGAGCGCTGGCTGGTGAAAACCGTGGCCCGTCAGGCCCAAGCCGCCGGCATCGACATGCCAGAAGTGGCGATTTATGAATCGCCGGACGTCAACGCCTTCGCCACCGGCATGAGCAAGAACAGTTCGCTGATCGCCGTCTCCACTGGCCTGCTGCAGAACATGACCCGCGAAGAAGCGGAAGCAGTGCTGGGGCACGAAGTCTCGCACGCCGCCAACGGCGACATGGTGACGCTGGCGCTGATCCAGGGCGTCGTGAACACCTTCGTCATGTTCCTGTCACGCGTGATCGGCCATCTGGTCGACAAGATCGTGTTCAAGACCGAGAAAGGCCAAGGCCCGGCGTTTTTCGTCACCATGATCGTGGCCGAACTGGTGCTGGGCATCCTGGCTTCCATCATCGTCATGTGGTTCTCGCGTCAACGCGAATTCCGCGCCGACCAAGGGGGTGCACGCCTGGCCGGACGTCAGGGTATGATCAACGCACTGAAACGTTTGCAATCTCTGCACGAGCCGCAACCGTTGCCGGACAAGATGGCGGCCTTCGGCATCTCCGGTGCCCGTAGCGGCCTGACCCGCCTGTTCATGACCCACCCGCCGCTCGAGGAACGCATCGCCGCCCTCGAAGCGTCCTCCGATCGCTAAAAGGAATCGATCGTGGAACTGCAGAGCATCGTCAGCCCGATTTTCTGGGTCGGGTTCATCCTCTTCGTGCTGGCGATGCTGGCGATCGATCTCTACGCGCTGGACGGCAAATCGGCGCACAAGGTTTCTGCCAGCGAGGCGCTAGGCTGGACCGCCGCCTGGGTGACACTGGCGCTGACCTTCAACGCCCTGCTCTGGTGGTGGCTCGACGGCTCCGTCGGGCGCGAGATCGCCAACCAAAAAGCGCTCGAGTTCCTGACCGGTTACCTGATCGAACTCTCGCTGTCGGTGGACAACATCTTCGTGTTCATCATGATCTTCACCTTCTTCGCTGTTCCGGCGGAGTATCAGCGCCGGGTACTGATCTACGGCGTAATCGGGGCGATCCTTCTTCGCGCCACCATGGTGTTGGCCGGGGCGGTACTGGTGACGCAGTTCCACTGGATTCTGTACGTGTTCGGCGGCTTCCTGGTATTGACCGGGTTCAAGATGCTGATTTTCGCCGACAAGGAGGCCGATCTCGAATCCAATCCGGTCCTGCACTGGATGCGTGGCCACCTGCGCATCACCAATGAGTACCACGGCGAAAAATTCGCGATCATGAAGGATGGTATCCGCTGGTTCACCCCGCTGTTTCTGGTGCTGGTATTGATCGAGACCTCTGACGTAATTTTCGCAGTAGACAGTATCCCGGCGATTTTCGCGGTCACCACCGACCCGTTCATCGTCTTTACCTCGAACATTTTCGCCATCATGGGCCTGCGCGCGCTGTACTTCCTGCTGGCCGACATGGCCGACCGCTTCCATCTGCTCAAGTACGGCCTGGCGCTAGTGCTGGTGTTCGTCGGTACCAAGATGCTGATCGTGGATTTCTACAAGGTACCGATCGGCATCGCACTGGGCGTGGTCGGCATCATCCTGCTGACTTCGGTATTGGCCAGCCTGGCCGCAACGCGTCCCGCCAAAAAATCCTTGTCTGCCGGAGAATGACATGAAAAAACTGGAACATGGCCTGGAAAACCTGATCTTCAACAGCCGCTGGCTGCTGGCCCCGTTTTACTTGGGGCTGGTGCTGGCGCTGGCGCTGTTGCTGGTGAAGTTCGCCAAGGAGTTCTACCACTTCGTCCCGCTTGTCTTTACGGGCGAAGGCGGTGACGTGATTATCGGCATCCTGTCCCTGATCGACGTGGTCATGGTCGCCAATCTGTTGATTATTATCGTATTCGCCGGGTACGAGAATTTCGTGTCGCAGATCAATACCGAAAACAACGAGGATCGGCCTTCCTGGATGGGGCACGTGGGCTTTTCCGAGCTCAAGATCAAACTGATCGGCTCCATCGTCGCGATTTCCGGGATCGAACTGCTCAAGGCCTTCATGCATGTAGGCACGATGACCAACGAACAACTGGCCTGGAAGGTTGGCATCCACCTGACGTTCGTGATCACCGGCCTGCTGTTCGCCATCGGCGACCGTATTTCCAGCGAAAAATCCGGCGGGCACTAGGCGCACGGGCAATAAAAAACGGAGGCACTGGCCTCCGTTTTTTATTGGTATCAGGGATTACGCTACCGGCGGCGCAGTGTCGCGGAACGACGGACGCTCCATCAACTGCTCGTACAACCGGCCAAGGTTGGGGTACGTCGTACGCCACTCGATTTCCGGTAGCCGCAAGGCCACGTAGGACAGCGCCACGCCAGTCGCAATATCCGCCAGCGTGAATTTGTCGCCGGCTGCCCACTTGTGCTCACCCATATCGTCCGACATGGTCTTCAGCCCGCGTGTCACCTTGAGCATCTGGCGCTGGACGATGGTTTCGTCCTGCTTCTCCGGTGCGCGACGCCCTTCCATCACAACCGCCACGGCCGCATCGCAAACGCCGTCTGCCAGCGCCTCCCAGCGACGCACGATGGCGCGATGGTTGTTGTCCTGCGGAATCAGTCGGGCCACCGGCGTCTTGTGGTCCAGATAATCCACGATCACGACCGAGTCGTACAGGCTGGTGCCGTCATCCAGCACCAGCGTGGGCACCTTGCCCAGCGGGTTGTGGGCTGGCACGGGCGATTCCGGTGCGGCGAGCGAGGGCACCACTTCGATGTCGCAATCGATGTGTTTTTCGATCAGCATGATGCGCACTTTGCGCGCATAAGGACTGGTAGGCGTACTGAATAGCTTCATTGCGGAACCATGACAAAAGCATTGATGAGATTCGCATTATAATGCACAAATGCTGCCTCCCTCCGCCGACATTGAGCGTCAGGTCCGACTCGCACTCGAAGAAGATGTGGGGATCGGTGACCTCACCGCCAATCTGATCCCCAAAAACCAGACAGCCAAAGCGCGCGTCATCAGTCGGGAAAGCGCCATCATCTGCGGGCAAGCCTGGTTCGACACCTGCTTGCGCCAAGTCGACTCCGACAGCCAGGCCATTTGGCATGTCCACGAAGGTGACCTGGTGGAGCCCGGGCAACTCTTGTGCACCCTCCAGGGCCAGGCACGCAGCCTGCTGACGGCGGAACGCTGCGCGCTCAACTTCCTGCAAACGCTGTCGGCCGTCGCCACAGTCACACGGCATTATGTGGATGCGGTGGCCGGCACGCGTGCCGCCATTCTCGATACCCGCAAGACCCTGCCGGGGCTGCGTCTGGCGGAAAAATATGCGGTCACGGTCGGGGGCGGGCAAAATCAGCGCATCGGCCTCTACGACGGCATTCTGATCAAGGAAAATCATATCGCCGCAGCCGGCGGAATCCAGCCCGCCCTAGCGGCCGCGCAGGCGATCGCCACCGTTCCCATCCAGATCGAGGTCGAATCCCTGGATGAGCTGCAAGCCGCATTGGAAGCCGGCGCGAAACTGATCCTGCTGGATAATTTCTCGACGGCGCAAATGCGCGAAGCTGTCGACCTCAACGCCGAACGCGCCCAACTGGAAGCTTCTGGTAACATCACGCTGGACAACGTACGCGCCGTGGCAGAAACGGGCGTGCACCGGATTTCGATCGGCAGCCTGACCAAAAACATCCGCGCGATCGACCTCTCCATGCGTTTCGAGACAGGAACATGATACCGGCATGAGCAAAGATCACTTCCCGGCCCCGCCGCCCCACGATCACAAATTGTCGCTCGGCGAGATCCTGCGCCTGATGGTGCACGACGGCATGGTCATCAAGGAAGTAGCCGAACGACTCTACAAAGATCGACAGTTCGACAGTTCCAATACCCACCCGCTCGCCGTCATCGCCGAGCAGCAGTGGATCAACCCCCGCCCGCCCGGTAAGACTTATACGCTGGAGTTCCTGACCGAATGGCTGGCGGGCCGCCTGGGCATCCCCTATTTCCACATCGACCCGCTGAAGCTCAATTTCGGCGCGATCGCCGGCGTGGTATCGAAAGCCTACGCCGACCGCCTCAAGATCATGCCGGTCAAAGTGACGGATAGCGAAGTCATCATCGCGACGGCCGAGCCGTTCCGCACCGACTGGATCCCCGACCTGGAGCGCATCCTCAAGCTCAAGATCAAGCTGGTGATGGCTAACCCGGTCGAAATCAACCGTTACCTGCCCGAAGTCTACAGCCTCGCCAATTCCGTCCAGCTCGCCAATTCCGCCAAGGCCGGACAGGTCGTCGGCGTGCAAAATCTGGAGCAGCTGATCGAGCTGGGCAAGAACAAAAACCTCGACGCCAACGAACAGCATGTCGTCACCATCGTCGACTGGCTGTTCGAATACGCTTTCGAGCAACGTGCCAGCGATATCCATCTGGAACCGCGCCGCGAAGTCGGTATCGTGCGTTTCCGTATCGACGGCGTGTTGCATCAGGTCTACCAACTGCCGGCCAACATCACCAACGCCATCACCAGCCGCATCAAACTGCTCGGGCGCATGGACATGATCGAGAAACGCCGGCCGCAAGATGGTCGCATCAAAACGGTGAGCCTGGACGGCACCGAGATCGAGCTACGCCTGTCCACCATGCCCACCGCATTCGGCGAGAAACTGGTCATGCGGATTTTCGACCCGGAAATCCTGATCCGGGATTTCTCCAGCCTGGGCTTCTCCAAGGAACAACTCGCCACATGGACCCACTGGACCACGCAGCCCAACGGCATCATCCTGGTGACCGGCCCGACCGGTTCCGGCAAAACAACAACGCTGTATTCCACCCTGAAACAGCTCGCCACACCAGAGGTCAACGTCAGCACGGTCGAGGATCCGATCGAAATGATCGAGCCTTCGTTCAACCAGATGCAGGTCCAGGCCAATATCGGCCTGAATTTCGCTGACGGCATCCGCACCCTGCTGCGCCAAGACCCCGACATCATCATGGTTGGCGAAATCCGCGACCTCGAAACCGCCGAAATGGCGATCCAGGCTGCGCTGACCGGCCATCTGGTGCTTTCCACCCTGCACACCAACGACGCCCCTTCTGCCATCACACGCCTGATGGAGCTGGGGGTGCCGCCCTACCTGATCAACGCCACGCTGCTGGGGGTCATGGCGCAACGCCTGACCCGCACGCTCTGCCCGCACTGCAAGCAGGACGGCGCGATCAGCGACGAACAGTGGGCCGAACTAGTGTCCCCCTGGAAATTCAACAAGCCCGCTCGTGTCAGCGTCGCGGCCGGATGTCTGGAATGTCGCATGACAGGCTATCGTGGCCGGACCGGGTTATACGAAATCCTGACCATCTCGGCGGACATGCGCAAACTCGTCACCAAGGATGCGGATCTGGGAAAAATCAAGGCCCAAGCCTACAAGGAAGGCATGAAAACCCTGCGCATCAACGGCGCCGAGAAAATCGTCGCGGGCCTGACCACTTTTGAAGAAGTCGTCAAGGTCGCGCCGCCCGGCGATTAGCACAGCAAAACAAAACCCTACTCGCAATTGGCCTTGACCAAATCGGCCCAAAACGCTACTGTTCAGGGTTTCGCAGTAATTTCCAAAATTTTCACAACTGATTGAATTTATGCAATTGACCGGCGCAGAAATCGTCATCCGCAGCCTGCACGAGGAAAAGGTCGAATTTGTTTTCGGCTATCCGGGCGGCGCGGTGCTCAACATTTACGACGCAATCTATCAGCAGGATGGCTTCAAGCACATTCTGGTGCGTCACGAGCAGGCGGCTGTCCATGCCGCTGACGCTTACGCGCGCTCAACCGGCAAGGTGGGCGTGGCACTGGTCACTTCCGGCCCCGGCGCGACCAATGCCATCACCGGCATCGCGACGGCCTACATGGATTCCATCCCCATGGTTGTGCTGTCCGGCCAAGTGCCGACTGCCGCGATCGGCCAGGACGCATTTCAGGAATGCGACATGGTGGGGATCACCCGCCCCTGCGTAAAGCACAATTTCCTGGTGAAGGACATCAAGGATCTGGCGGCAACTATCAAGAAGGCGTTCTACATTGCCTCCAGCGGTCGCCCTGGCCCGGTCGTCGTGGATATCCCCAAGGACATCACGGCTCAGACCGCCAAGTTCGAATATCCGGACTCTGTCACCCTGCGCTCCTACAATCCGGTGCTCAAGGGCCACTCAGGGCAAATCAAGAAGGCGTTGAAGCTGCTCTTGGAAGCCAAGCGGCCGATGATCTACACCGGTGGCGGCGTGGTGCTGGGAGACGCCTCCGACCTGCTGATCAAGCTGGTGAAGCAACTCGGCTTCCCCATGACCAACACCCTGATGGGGCTGGGCGGTTATCCGGCCACGGATAAACAGTGCCTGGGTATGCTGGGGATGCATGGCACGCTCGAAGCCAACATGGCGATGCAGGAGTGCGACGTGCTGCTGGCAGTGGGCGCCCGTTTCGACGACCGCGTGATCGGCAATCCGGCGCACTTCTTCGAAAATCCGCGCAAGATCATCCACATCGATGTGGATCCGTCTTCCATCTCCAAGCGCGTGAAAGTGGACGTGCCCATCGTGGGCGACGTCAAGAGCGTGCTCGCCGACATGCTGGAACTGCTGGCCGAGAGCGACAAGGGCCCCAACGCCAACGCCCTCAAGGCCTGGTGGCAACAAATCGACGCCTGGCGCGATCGCCAGTGCCTGAGCTACGACCGCAACAGCCCGATCATCAAGCCGCAGTACGTGATCGAGAAACTGTGGGAAGTCACCAAGGGCGAAGCCTACGTGACCTCCGACGTGGGTCAGCACCAGATGTGGGCCGCGCAATACTACAAGTTCGACAAGCCGCGTCGCTGGATCAACTCCGGCGGCTTGGGCACCATGGGTGTCGGCCTGCCGTATGCCATGGGCGTGCAGTTTGCGCACCGCGATGCGCAGGTCGCCTGCATCACCGGCGAAGGCAGCATCCAGATGAACATTCAGGAACTGTCCACCTGCAAGCAATATCACCTGCCGATCAAGGTGATCCTGCTGAACAACCGCTACCTCGGCATGGTGCGCCAGTGGCAGGAATTCTTCTACGAGAACCGCTACTCGGAATCCTACATGGACAGCCTGCCGGACTTCGTCAAGCTGGCGGAATCCTATGGCCATGTCGGCATGCACATTGATCAGTCTGCCGACGTGGAAGGCGCGCTGAAGGAAGCCTTCGCCATGAAGGACCGCTTCGTGTTCATGAACTTCATCACCGATCAGAAGGAAAACGTGTTCCCCATGGTACCGAACGGCAAGGGGTTGTCCGAAATCATCCTGGCGGAGGACCTGTAATGCGTCACATCATCTCCCTGCTGATGGAAAACGAAGCCGGCGCCCTGTCGCGCGTGGCCGGGCTGTTCTCGGCACGCGCCTACAACATCGAGTCGCTGACCGTCGCCCCGACTGAAGATGCCACCCTGTCGCGCATGACCATCGTCACCTCAGGCTCCGATGACGTCATCGAGCAGATCATCAAACAGCTCAACAAGCTGATCGATGTCGTCAAGGTCCTGGACCTGTCCGACGGTCGCCATATCGAACGCGAACTGATGTTGGTCAAGGTCAAGGCCACCGGCGTGCACCGCGAAGAAATGAAACGCATGTCAGACATTTTCCGCGGCCGCATCATTGATGTCGCAGATAGCTCCTACACCATCGAGCTGACCGGTTCCGGCTCCAAGCTGGATGCCTTCCTGGAAGCCATCGACACCAGCGCAATTCTGGAAACCGTCCGTACCGGAGCTTCCGGCATCGGTCGTGGCGACCGCATTTTGAAGATTTGATTGAATTTATTGATAAAGGAAACGACATGAAGGTTTATTACGACAAAGACGCCGACCTCTCCCTGATCAAGGGCAAGCAGGTCACCATCGTCGGCTACGGCTCCCAAGGCCACGCCCACGCCCAGAACCTGAAGGATTCCGGCGTGAACGTCACCGTTGCCCTGCGCAAGGGCGGTGCCTCCTGGGCCAAGGCCGAAGCCGCAGGCCACAAGGTCGCCGAAATCGCCGACGCCGTGAAGAATGCCGATGTCGTGATGATTCTGCTGCCAGACGAAACCATGCCGCAGGTTTACCACGCCGATGTCGAGAAGAACCTGAAGGCTGGCGCTGCGCTGGCATTCGCTCACGGCTTCAACATCCACTACAACCAGATCGTGCCGCCGGCCAACGTCGACGTCATCATGGTCGCTCCGAAGGGCCCGGGCCACACCGTACGCTCCGAATACCTGAAGGGTGGCGGCGTGCCGTCCCTGATCGCCGTGTACCAGGACGCTTCTGGCAAGGCCAAGGACATCGCCCTCTCCTACGCAGCTGCCAACGGCGGCACCAAGGGTGGCGTGATCGAAACCAACTTCCGCGAAGAAACCGAAACCGACCTGTTCGGCGAGCAGGCCGTGCTGTGCGGCGGCGCCGTGGAACTGGTCAAGGCCGGTTTCGAAACTCTGGTCGAAGCCGGTTACGCGCCGGAAATGGCCTACTTCGAGTGCCTGCACGAACTGAAGCTGATCGTCGACCTGATGTATGAAGGCGGCATCGCCAACATGAACTACTCCATCTCCAACAACGCGGAGTACGGCGAGTACGTGACCGGCCCGGAAGTGATCAACGAAGAATCCCGCTACGCCATGCGTGAAGCACTGAAGCGCATCCAGACTGGCGAATACGCAAAGATGTTCATTCTGGAAGGCAAGACCAACTATCCGGAAATGACCGCACGCCGCCGCCTGAACGCTGCTCACCCAATCGAGCAGGTCGGTGGCCAACTGCGCGCGATGATGCCGTGGATCGCCAAGAACAAGCTGGTTGATCAGTCCAAGAACTAAGTTGTAGCATGTTCAAAAGGGGCAAGACGCGCGCCGTCCTGCCCCTTTATTTTTCACGGAGCCAAGCACGTTGAACCATTATCCTCACCCCATCATCGCCCGCGAAGGCTGGCCTTTCCTCGCGATCTCACTGGCCGCCTCCATCGCGGCCAGTTTCTGGTGCACCTTCTGGTCGATTCCGCTCTGGATCATCAGCCTGTTCGTGCTGCAGTTTTTCCGCGATCCGGGCCGCACCGCTCCGACGCAAGCGAACGCCGTCATCTCTGCCGCTGATGGCAAGGTGATCGTGGTCGAGAAAGCCTATGACGAATACCTGCAGCGAGAGGCCCTCAAGATCAGTGTCTTCATGAACGTGTTCAACGTCCACTCCAACCGCAGCCCCATCGACGGCACAGTGGAGAAACGCTGGTACAACCCGGGCAAGTTCTTCAATGCGGCCCTGGCCAAGGCCTCTGCCGAAAACGAACGCAACGCCCTGTGGCTGAAAACCAGGGATGGCCAGGATGTCACTTGCGTGCAGATCGCCGGCCTGATCGCGCGCCGTATCCTGTGCTACGTCGAGCCTGGTGCGGAATTGCATCGCGGCCAGCGCTACGGCTTCATCCGCTTCGGCTCACGCGTCGACATCTACCTGCCGCTCAGCGCCACGCCCAAGGTGACGCTGGGAGAAAAAGTCACCGCAGGCAGCACCATTCTCGCGGAACTGTAATTTTTCTTCCCAAGCAAAAAGGCGTGCAACTTTGCACGCCTTTTTGTTTTAAGTCACGGCAGACATCAGGTCCCAACGGCCTCACCATCAGCGTTGCGACGCTGGCGATCCGCCCCAAGGTGGGCGACCAGCTCGTTCAGTGCTAGTCGATAAACTTCACGCTTAAACTCGATAACGCCTTCCAGCGGCACCCAATAGTCGTTCCAGCGCCATGCGTCGAACTCCGGGTGATCAGTCGCACGGAGCGAAACATCGCTATCCTTGCCGACCAGCCGCAACAGGAACCAGATCTGCTTCTGCCCCTTGTAACTGCCACGCCACTCGCGCTTGACCCAATGTGTCGGCACGTCATAACGCAGCCAGTCCTTGGTGCGGCCGAGAATGCGCACATGCTCCGCCCTGAGGCCAACCTCTTCCGTCAGCTCCCGGTACATAGCCTGCTCCGGCGTCTCCCCCTGCTTGATGCCCCCCTGGGGGAACTGCCAGGAATGCTCGCGGATACGCTTGCCCCAAAACACCTTGTTATGGGCATTACACAGGATAATGCCCACATTCGGGCGATACCCATCCCGATCGATCATGATGGAAAACCTAATAAAATTTGACGTCATTTTTTCATAAATCCCCCACAATGGAAAGGCTGGGACGGCCTTTCTTGACGCTGCAAGAGCGCGACATTTATACTGCGGGACCAATTTCACGGGCCTCCGTCAACCCATATCGGGCACCACGCGTTTTTCAGGCATGTTGCACACTCGCACACCGCTACACCTCACCGGCACCCTAGCTTTGCTGCTCAGCATATGGAGCATCCATGCCAACGCACAACCGTTTGCCTACATTACCAATCAGGGTAGCGACTCCGTATCTGTGATCGACCTCGCAACTGACAAGGTGCATGCCACCATCCCAGTGGGAAAAGGCCCGGTAGGCGTTGCCGCAGGGAGCCGCCGCACCTATGTGTCGAACGTCGATAGCCAGTCGATTTCCGTCATCGACGTGCAAACCCAACGCGTCGTCAACGAAATTCCATTTGCCGGCTCGCCCGTCGGGCTGGCCTTATCCCCGGACGAGCGCACCCTGTACGTCGCCAACTGGTTTGACGACAAGGTCGTCGCGATCGACACCCGGACCCGGACCCGGACTCCGTCTCGCGCCCTGATCACCGGCAAGGCACCCGCCGGCATGGTGGCAAGCCCGGATGGAAAATGGCTGTACGTCGCCAATCGCGACAGTGACGATGTGGCGGCGATCGACACCAAAACATTCAAGGTCGTGTCCCGCACCCCCGTTGGCAAACATCCGTTCGGTATTGCCCTCAGCCCCGACGGCAGCAGGCTGTACAGCGTCAACGTGCAGTCGAATAACCTCTCCGTGATCGACACTACCCGACATCAGGTCATTGCCAACATTACGGTGGGCGATCACCCCTACTGCGCCGCCGTCAGTGCCGATGGCAGCAAAATCTACGTCACCAATACCCAAGGCGACAGCGTTGCCGTGATCGATGCCAAGGCACTACGCCACCTATCCACCATCGAGGTCGACACTGTCCCCGAGGGCATTGCCTACTCCGCCAGCAACCAAAGAATTTACATCGCCAGTTGGGGCGACAACACCGTTTCAGTGATCGACGCCAACAGCAACAAGCGACTCGCGAGCATCCCCACCGGCAAACAGAGTCGGGCTTTCGGGTCATTTATCGCCACGGCGCCCCATTGATTTTTGCAGTTCAATAAGTAGTTCACTAACCTTTGGAGACAATCGCATGAAGAAACTGATCGCCATCATGGCCGCCCTGCTGCTGCCCCTCACCGCCGCCGCACACGGTCCCTCCCCGCAGAAGGTGGAACGTTCCATCACCGTCAAGGCTGAACCAGCCAAGGTCTGGGCCCTCATCAAGGATTTCAACAACTTCTCCAAATGGCACCCGACCCCGGAAGGCGCCAAGCTGAAGTCTGTCGACGACGCTGACATGAAGTTCAAGTACGAATACACCGAAACCAAGCTGGCATTCGGCGACTACAACTCCTTCCTGACCGTCAAGGCCGGCCCCGGCGCGGGAGAGAGCACCATCACCTGGGTCGCACGCTTCTATCGCGTCTACCGCCTGAACCCACCCATCCCGGCTGGCCAGGATGACGCATCCGCCGTCAAGGCCTCCAACGACGTCATGGACGCAGGCTTTGCCAACCTCAAGAAGCTCACCGAGGGAAAGTAACATCCCGCGACTCCGAACAGACCTGGTCGCTACTGCAGTGGCTACGCGATCTGTTCTGATGTGAATCGCGGGTAATGAAAAAAGCGCATAGAGTCATGCGCTTTTTTCTTTTCATGCCCACCGACGGCACTCAAGTGACATTTTTTGTCACTTCCCATACGAATTTTTCTGCTATGATTTTCTCAAGACTTTGCAGCAGTTGCCGTTACAAAACCGTCAAGTCTGCCGAGAACCGTTGAAAACAGGCGCTTCGCAAGCACCAGAGCACTGCCGGCAGCATCCATCTTCAATGATTCTCGACATCTATCGCAAAGTTGGCATGACTGTTGCAAATGTGTAATCATGGTTGCGTAAGCAGCTTTAACACTTAACCATCACTAAAAGGGGTTGCATGATGATGAAGAAAGCACAAAAGGGTTTCACCCTGATCGAACTGATGATCGTGGTCGCGATTATCGGCATTCTGGCGGCGATCGCCATTCCTCAGTTCGCAGAATACCGCCAGAAAGCAGCAGATACTTCTGCACAGGCGGATGTGAAGAACTTGCTGACGGCATTTATTGCCGCAATGTAAATGTAGTCGCCACAAAATTATACTGAGGAAAACGCCATGAATAATTCCACTAGAACTGCCTTGATTATTTCTGTACTCATTGGTTCAGCATCTGCATGGGCTGCCACTAGTTTTGACTACACCCAGAGTGGTAACTTCCCAATCACTAAAACGGGAACGAATGCATGCGACGCAATTCTAGCGACTGAAACCATTAACCCAGCGTTGTCCGCCAACGTAGCCGGTGCCTTCAACTGCACAAATGGTGTCAATGTGGGGGTTGCAACAGCCAACGCCAAGGGACGTGGTAGAGCATATCGCGTTCATTCCGCAGGCGGTAATTCCCCTCAAGAGTCTACAGTCCAAGCTAGATTTTCCAGTATTACTGCGGCCAAAACAGAAGCTCAGACGCAGGCGGATAACGCAAACGCGGAAGCAGGTACCTAAGACCGCTTTGGCTTTCACAGTCAGGCGCGCCCCAAGGGCGCGCCTTTTTTCTGGATATCAGGAATGCTGGCGTTTTTTTCTTCATCCATACGATCGGGACTCAGGGGCAGAAGCTTCCAGTCGGTTTTTGTATTAGCTTTGTGTCTGATGGGCGGTGCCTACCTGTCAGGATTGTTTTCCCCTAGGCAGCCGGAAACCGTCGCACTTGATGTTGGTTTTTCTGGAATGCGATTTGCGCTTGTTCTGCTCGCTCTTTTCTGGGTTCAGGATCTCATCGGTAAAGAAATCGAGCGACGGACGACCATCCTTTATTTGGCTTACCCATTACCAAGAGCTCACTACATCATCGGTCGTTTTTTCGGCATCATATTTTTATTGCTTATCGCCAGTATAGTGTTAGCACTCGTGCTTTGGCTCGCTGCGATTTTCTCAAGCCAGGAATATACTCAGGCTCATCGAGGTAATCTTGGGTTGCCCTACTGGTTGACCGTTATTGGTATATGGCTGAATGTCGTCACCGTCGCCGCTTTTGCCATATGCATCGCCACGATATCAACGGTGCCAGCGCTCCCGCTAACATTGGGAGCAGCCTTTTCCATCGCCGGACAAAGCCTGGGGGCCGTCTTCGAATATCTTGGTAGAGGCGCAGATGGACGTACCGATCTCGTATCCCAGTACGGACCGATATTAGAAGTTTCACGCTGGATTCTCCCAGATCTATCACGCTTAGACTGGAGAGTCTGGGCAATGTATGACCAATCAATCCCTATGGCCAATATAGCACTTGCCTCTTTAATGGCAGTTAGTTACGCCTGCCTTTTACTATTGATCGGCATTCAGGCATTCAATCAGCGAGAATTTGATTGATTCATCACCCCTTACAGGAGAAGAAAGAGCTTTTATTCACGCTGCTAGTTTTTGCAAGCTGGCTGAGTTTTGCTACGGCGACATCCCGATTGGAAAAAGCTCCTCCCCTCGAAGCATTCAGTCAAATGCGGGTATCACCGCCACTTTTCATTCAGGTGTTACTCAGCGGAGGAGACCGCTTCCTAGCGGCAAATGTTACAGTTTTCCGCGCGCTAACCCTCGCTCCAGAACATCAAGACGCTAATAGATTGTCTGTCCAAGCCAGGATCCAAAAAGATGCAGTCTGGCTTAATCCGTATCATGAAGACAACTATTATCTGGCGGCTGCGGGATTATCCTGGAACAACCATTTAGATGAAGCACAGCACATTCTGAAACGAGCAAGTCATGCTAGAAGTTTTGATATGCTCCCTCCGTTCTATTTTGCCTTTAATGAATATTACTTTAACCAGAACCCGACCTTGGGAGCGCAATGGTTAAAGATCGCCTCGAGCCACACCACAAATCTCCAAGATAAAATGGGACTACAACGCTTGGCATCTAACTGGATAGTGAAGGGGAAAAACCGAAAACAAGCTCATATCATGCTAAAAACACTTGCTGAACAATCTCACTACAGCATACTTCGCAAACAAACCCTCCAGCGCGCCAAGAGAGTGGAACACCTGATCGCACTAGATGAAGCAATTGCTGCTTACAAAATAAAGTTTCACACCCCCCCAAAAACCCTCGAACAACTTGTAACAGACCACATCATCGACGCCCTACCGATCGACCCACTGGGATCTGGCTATACCATTGATTCAGAAGGTGTTTCACAAATCATGGATATTAAGAAAAATGCCCCAAGCGATCATCGTTGACAAGCTAAGAAAGATCTATCCGCGTACCTGGAAAAACCCGGCTTTTGAAGCGGTGAAAGGTATATCATTCCAGATTCCCGACGGAGAAGTGTTTGGTTTTATTGGGCCAAATGGTGCAGGGAAAAGTACAACGATAAAAGTACTCACTGGCGCGACACCTGCATCATCAGGAAGCATTCGTATATATGGGATCGATGCATCGCTTCCAAACTCGCGCAAAGGCATGGGGTATGTGCCGGAAAACCCTAGCTTGCCAGACTACCTGACCCCGTTGGAAATCTTGCTGATGAGTCTGGAAATCAATCGCATCAAAGTGTCATCTCCCAAGGCGCACTGCATGGAATGGCTGGAAAGATTTGGGCTCTCTCAGGCAGCCAATAAATTAATGCGAGGATTCTCCAAGGGAATGTTGCAACGTGCCGCACTCGCCCACGGATTAGTGGCACGACCGAGACTGCTAATCCTCGATGAACCTCTATCGGGATTAGACCCGATCGGCAGAAGAGATGTCGTAGAAATTCTGGCCGAATTTAAACACAACGGTGGATGTATTTTTTTGACCTCTCATGTCTTGCACGATGTAGAAAGGCTCGCTGATCGATTTGGCCTCATTCATCAAGGAGAATTAAAAACAATCGCACACCCCAGAGACCTCCTTGGGGGAGAAGAGATACTGGTTGTAAGAAGTCTTGGGGTAACTCCTATTGTCGGAATGGATCAGGACTCAGAAGAACGCTGGACCGGGCATTGTCCTAGACACGCACTGTGGGAAATGCTGCACAAACTGGAAAACGGTGGTCACACCATCGTAGAGGTCAAGCCTATGCTTAACCTTGAGTCTGCTTTCCTTAAGTTTGTGGAAGGGAAGTAACCCTGCGATTTAATTCAGATCAAAACACTTATCCTCATCCACTTTGGTGGGTGGTGCTGTTGTACGTTCTCATCTCTCCGTTCATAACACTATCGCCCCTGCCAATTTCATGGAGCACCGTAACGCTCATGGACTGGCAACGTATTTTCGAAGCAGGAAGTTTAATTCTCTGCCTTTCCTATTTTCTTACCTCGTCATCAATTACCGGTCCATCTAAAGATTTAAAACTCCTCGGCTGGGCAACTGTATTCAGTATTGGTTTCATTTCCTCATTAAATGCACACTACCCTACGTTTGCTTTTTTGGAATGGTCATGGCTTTTGGCACTCACAATGCTGGCAGTCCTTCTACGCAACAACTCAGATAATGCTCACAAAGCCATAGACAGGTTGATTCTGACAACTGCTCTATTAAGTTGCTGCATGTATCTTGTTTGGTTCTGGAAGTTAAATGCACCTATCTATTTCGAAAAACCCTCCGATGAGATTATTCGTAAAGTTACGTTTCCAGGCTTCTCGAATGTACGATTTTTCAGCGACTATCAATCATTTCTATTGTTGATACTACCCTTCGCTCTGCTAAAGCTTTCGTCTCCAGGGTGGGCAAGAGCAATGGGCACCGCAATCATTGGGATTTTTTTTTCATTAGCCCTTATTTCTGGATCGCGTAGCCTCATTTTCTCCCATCTGTTTACGCACACATTTTTATGGCTAACTTTCAGGAGTCAATACAATCAACTATTACTGCTTCAAGCAAAATCATGGATAGTCGGGCTGATCATTTTTCTTTTTCTCACAAAATTATTACCCCTACTTATAGCAGGAGAACCAAGTTCTAATTTAGTAGTTTCAGATATTGATAGAACAGATTCATCCAATCGGATACTACTGTGGGAATTATCATGGGAAGTAATTAAGTCGCACCCGTGGCTGGGAATTGGCCCCATGCATTTCGCAGATCTGCCAAACTCCATAGCTGCACACCCACACAACTTGATAATGCAGTTTGCTACTGAATGGGGGGGGCCTGCAACCGGAGTCATTATCGGCCTGATTACCCTCCACCTTAAAAGCAGAATCACGCATCTCAAGTCACAAAATGGGGTGGAGACTGACACTACAATGCAACTGGCACTATCTAGTGCAGGGATAGCTCTTATCATCCAGTCAATGGTAGCGGGGACACTGAACTACCCTATCAGCCAAATGCTTGGACTGATCTTCTTTGCTTACCCCTACCTCAATCAAGCAAAAACAAGTAAAGATTTAGTTAGTTCTTCATCATTACGTTTCATCTGCCTGATCTTGATATTGATATTTACTGTTTCGTTGACAACGCTCAGCAGTATTAAAACACGCAATGCATGTTTCTTTTCCGACAAGTGGCCAAGCCAGCATTTCTCACCGCGATTCTGGCAGCAGGGGTGGATCACTGGAGATTGCGGCCAAAGCACCTCGTTGCTTGACCACATTAAATTCATGTCCCAAACTAGCCTGCCTAGATAACTATTAAACGGGCCTTCCTCCGTGCTTAATCCCGCCATCCAGCACGAACACCCTGAACCCATGCTGGGCCATGATAAACGCCGCAGCGGAGCTACGGCGGCCAGTTTGGCAGTAGGTGATGTAATCTTTGGAAGGATCAAGGGTTTTCATGAAGGCCCGAATCTCGTGCAAGGGTACGTTGATCGACCCTGGCATGTGATCATAGCTGTACTCCGAGGGGTAACGGACATCCAGCCAGAGGGGGCAAGCACCGGAAGCGATTTTCGCTTCGGCTTCTGCCATGGAAATTCTGGAGAGCAGAGGTGCTTGCAACAACTCAGTGAAATCGGCTTTCTTCAGGCGCAGTAGCACACCATCGGCTTTCATGGTGACCGTCGCGTTGCGCTTGTTGTCGGAAACCAGCGCGTCTTCCCCGAATGCATCACCGTCCTTGAGTTCCGCCAGTACTACCGGTGGCTGGCCAGCTTCCACGCTACGAGTCACGACGGCGACGCCGCTTTCGATCAGGTAGTAATAGTCACCTTCCGCCCCTTGTACGATGATGGTCTGCCCGGCCTTGACGGGGATTGACTCCATGCGGCGGAACATTTCTTCGAGATTGGCAGGCGGTAGTTTGCTGAAGACGCCATTCTGCAGTGTGCCTGCGCTGAAAGCGCCTGTCGAACGCATCCAGCCAGCGGTTCCGCGCGCAGTCTCGGTCGAAGGGGCGAACACGGTCTCGCTGGGGGCAGATTTCTCGTATCCGGCCAGTTGGTCCCAGGTCATCATGATGTCCAGCAGATCCGTATCGATCCGGATGATTTCCACGTCTGTCAGTGCGAGGGTATATTTCAGTTTGGCGTTGCCCGCACCGACCGGATGGCGCGCTGCATCCATCCCGGCCTTGAGGATGACTTTGGCACCATCCTCGAAACGCAGCCCCAGTTCGCCTTTGAGCAAATAGAGCGACTGGGAGTTCTTGACGACATTCATGCGGAAAGGGTCGAGATCCTTGCTGACCCGTTCCACAAAACAAAGATCGGCAAGTTCTGCCATGCGCCCTGGGGAGAGCGATGAGATCGGCTCCAGGTTTGCGAGTATGGATTTATCCACTGATGCCATAACGATTGATTCCTGAATCTTTTAGAGTTCGAACAGTTGGCCGTGCTGCAAGGCCACAGGCGCGAAGCGGGAGGAGAATGCCGCGATCTCCTGCATGATCTGCTCGCCCTCCCCTGGTTTGAGGTGGGTAATGAAGATTTCTGCTGGCCGCTGCAACTTCTCCAACTCCTCCCTCAACAGCGAGGGGCAGAGATGTTTGGAGAGTTGCGCAAGGCGCAGTTCACCATTGCTGAAGGCCGTTTCGATGATGAGGTAACGCAGGTTTTCAATCGCGTTCACTGCCCCCCAAAAGGCATCGCAACTCGTGGTATCCCCACTGAATACCAGGCTCGCACGTCCGCTGTCGATCTGAAAGCCAACGGCCGGCACCACATGATTAGCAGGTAGCGGCGTGATTCGACGATCGCCCAGCACGACGGGCTGCCCGAGCACGATCGGGCTGTATTGCAGAAAAGGCTCTTGTTCGTGGGGAATGACGCTGAAATCAGGCCATATGTGCCAATTGAAAATGTGATCCTTGAGGATCTTCCAGGTCTCCCTGGTCGCGTGCACGGTAATCGGCTTCACGCGCAACCCCATGACGGTGTCGAGTAGCAGGGGAATACTGGCAACGTGATCCAGATGGGAGTGGGTAATGAAGATGTGGTCGATCGCGATCAGTTCTTCAATGCTCAGATCGCCCACCCCGGTGCCGGCGTCGATCAGGACATCGCCATCCAGCAACAAGCTGGTCGTGCGCAAAGCGCCACCGATTCCACCACTACATCCAAGAATTCTGACCTGCATGACTCGCTTTCCAGGCAATGCCGCTATTTAGTCTTGAACGTGAATGCGCCATCCCAGTTTTCTCCCGGGGGATAGTCACGATAATGCCGGATACGTTCGACATAAAGTGCGTAAAGTTTGCGTTCTGGGCTGAGTTTTTGCAAGTTGATAAATTGCAATTCAGCCAGATCCCAGTTCTGCGCCCGATAGAGGCGGCAAGCTTCACGATACAACTTCAATTCATCCCGGGTCGATTTGTCCTCCTGCCCGACGGGGCATACAGGCTCATAGATGGCGACAGGCTTATCCTTACCCTTGACCTTGACCAGATCCAGTTCCCGAAAAAGGTAGCCCGGCACTTTTTCCTTCGTCTTCTCGCCCACGATAATGTGGACCCCGTATTCCTTGGTCAGCCCTTCCAGACGGGAGCCCAGGTTCACGGCATCGCCCATGACGGTGTATGCCATGCGGAACTCTGAACCCATGTTGCCCACCGTCATGCCGCCAGTATTGAGGCCGACGCCGATCTCGATGGGCGGCCATCCCCTGGCCTGGAATTCAACCTGTAGCTGCTTCAGGTTCTCGATCATCCCGACGGCGGCCTCCAGCGCGTACTGTGCGTGATCCGGATCGCGCAACGGTGCGCCCCAGAACGCCATGATGCAGTCGCCCATGTACTTGTCGATCGTGCCACGACGGTGATGGATGACGTGGGTCATCGGCGTCAGGAACTCATTCATCAATTGCGTCAGTTGTTTAGGATCCAGCCCCTCAGAGATCGTGGTAAACCCGCGCACATCGGAAAACAGCACGGTCATTTCACGGTTCTCACCCTCGACCGTGAAAGCGTCCGGATTCTTCGCCATCTCGTCCACCAGTTCCGGCGGCACGTACTGTCCGAACAACCCCGCCAATTGACGCTTCCCGCGCGATTCCACAAAGAACCCGTAGGACATGTTCAATACAAAAATCAGCGCGATCAGGAGCATCACCGACGCCAGCGGCAGCACCACCTGCGCACTTTGCCACGCCCACAGATTCAACCCGGTCACTGTGCCGAGCACGCCGACAGCCGTGACCGTCGCCGCCAAGGGGTTCATGGCGGGCAACAGCAACGCCAGCAGCAACCCGACCACAAGCAGCATGACGAATTCGGCTCCCGCCGTGTACGCGGGCCGCTCCAGCACCTGCTGGTCCAGCATGCCCGCAATCATGTTCGCGTGCACCTCGACCCCGGGGTAAACGTTCTGCACCGGGGTCGCACGCAAGTCCATCAATCCTGGAGCGGTCGTACCGACCAGCACGATGGCCCCTTTGAGAATCTCAGGATTCACACGCCCCTGCAACACGTCCGTCGCCGACACGTAGGGAAAGCTTCCCTGTTGGCCACGGTAAGGGACAAGCGCTGTGACGTTGGCATCGACCGGGATTTTTCTTCCAGCCAGCGTTACCCATTCCAGACCTGCATAATGGCTGCCAACCCCTAGCCCAGTGGCGAAACCGGGCTCGATGTTATCCACGCCCAGCGCGACTCGGGCAACCGCCAGCGAGAGCGCCTCGTACTGGGCACCTTGATAATCGACCAGCAGCGCCACCCTGCGGGTAATCCCGTCAACGTCAGGCTCTGGATTGAAATGGCCTGCCGCCCAGGCGTTCGCCTGCAATTGGGGGAGATTGGCCCCGAACGAGTTCGCCGAAATGAAGTCGATATTCTTTCCCTTGAATCGCCCCGAGACGAACACAGGTGCGGGCAAGACCCCTACGCCTGCGGCGGCTCGGGCATCGCGGCTGAAATAATACCCGAGCACGACCTTCCGGCCTTTCAGGCTGTCGGCAAACAGCTGGTCATAATCAAGAGAGGGTCGCACCCGCGCGAGGGCCGCCTGGAATTCTGTATCCGCTTTCAGGTGAGTACGCGCCAGCTCCTCGATGTTACGCAGACCGGAGCTTTCGTCCTTCTCCGCAAACACCACGTCGAACCCCAGCACTTTGATCTGGTAACGGTCGAACAGGGTATTGACCATGCTGGCCAGGCGGTCACGTCCCCAAGGCCAACGCCCCTGCTCCAACAGGCTTTTCTCGTCGATATCGACGATCACGATGCGCGGGTCTTGGGAGGATGGCATCATCAGCTTGAGACGCGCATCGTAGGCAAACAACTCCATCCGATCGACGAAGTCGAATCGGAACGGGCCCGCGACGTGCAACAAGGCCAGCAGCACAAGCCCCAGGCTCAGTAAAACCCGTGCCAGGTGTCTGCGCAAAAAATCCGGAAAATGTGGGTTGTACTTGAAAATTTTCCTAGCTCCCTCGTTGCCTAGCATAGCCGAAATAAGCTACAAATTACAGGCGAAATCGCCATTCCAGACACCGTCAATGGCAGAATACCCATATGCAAATCACTTCTTTGAAAAGCGTTGAAATCGAACCTGCACGCGAGGCCGAGCATACGATCATCTGGTTGCATGGATTGGGCGCAGACGGGTACGACTTTGTCCCCATCGCAGAGGAGCTTGGCTTGCGGCGTCCGGTGCGTTTTGTGTTCCCGCACGCCCCTGTTATGCCCGTGACGATCAACGGCGGATATCACATGCCGGCCTGGTACGACATCCGCACCTATGACCTCACGCGAGAGGAAGACGAGATCGGCATACGACACAGCCAGTCCGCGATCCAGCAATTGATCGCCGTGGAAAACGCGCGCGGCATCGCCACCGACCACATCATGCTCGCGGGCTTCTCGCAAGGCGGGGCCATTGCGCTCCACACCGGCCTGCGCCATCCTGAGGCGCTCGGCGGCATCCTGTCGCTTTCCGCGTACCTGCCTTTGCCAGACACGCTGGCGCGCGAATGCTCTGCTGCCAACCGGAACGCACCCATCCTGATGGCACACGGAACGCAGGACGAGGTGGTGCAGATCGCCGCGGCGGAGAGTTCACGGGCAGTGCTAACCTCTCTGGAATACCGCGTAGACTGGAAAACCTATCCGATGGCACATACCGTATGTGCGGCAGAAATTGACGACATCAGGGAATTTATCGAAACCGCGCTGCAAGACTAGCGCGTGCCGCGGCGAGTCAGGCCTCGCTCTTCTCCAGCATGCGCGCTTCGACGCACACCCAGTCGTCACGCTGCTCGATCAGTCGACCGAACCGGATCCGATACAGGTACGGATCGGATCGTAACTCGAACGTTGCGTTCGGCACGTACTCCAGCGTCGGGATAAGCAAGGTCGGTGGCATATTGCGCTCTTCGTCCTTGGGCAGATACAGCGCAGAGAATGGGAAACCACCATCCTGCACCAGCGTCGAAGCCAGAAAAATGTCTGTACTGGCAGGATTCCATGCAGGCGCCGGCTGATCCAGATTACGCAGGGTCACCTGCACCACCCGGCGCGACAGCACCTCCACCCCCACGTATCGGCGGTCATCTGGCAGATGCTTGATGCTGCGGACCACCCCGACCACGGGCTGCTCCCGATCCCCGAAAAACGCGATCAGGCGTCCGAGTCGCAGCCAAGGATTCTGGCCCGCGTCCACGATCGCACCGTAGCCATGTCTGCTTTCGTTGGTAAAAGTCCAGCGGCCAGCGCTCAGCACCCGCGGCGATTCGCCGTCATCAACCTGCAAAAAGGTCGAATTAGAAAATAACTGCCCTGACTGAGGCGGATTCGCACCGGCTGCTCGCCCCTTGCGACGGGCATACGCCAAGCTCTTGACGTGCTGGCAGACGTTTTCCAGCCCATCGACGATATGCGAAGTGCGACTGGTCTCACGCCGCGCGTCCGCGCGCCGCTGGCGCTGGTAGCCGGTACGGGACCACTCGGTCAGCAAATACTCCAGCAAAGGCTGGCAATCGGATATCCGGACGCCTGAAGTCAACCGCAGGTCGGCAGGCATCTTGCCCTGCTGCATTTCGACGTGCGCCTTGGCCATACGCGACTCCAACTGATCGGTATCCCAGAACCGGCAATCGGCAAGATGCTCCATCTTGCGGGCGCGACGCCCAGGTTTATCTTCATTGAGGTGCACGTAGAACAGGTGGCGAGAAGGCACGAACTCACGACTGACCACCAAGGGGCTGCACCAATCCTCCAGCCAGCCCACCACCATCTCCACTTCATGCTTGAGCATATCAGACGAAGACAAGGTGCCCAGCATCATCAACTGCAGATACGTTGACGTAATGGTGGTTTCACCGACATTGCGATGCCGCCACAGCGGTGCAGCCTCGCATCCCTCATGCTCCGCAATGGCGTAGAGTTGATGCAACTGCAGCCAGATGCCGGGCTCGACGGATTGATGCCGGAAATAGCGCCACTTCACCACGCAGCGCTGACAATCCATCACATTCAGTACGAGTTGGGGCAGATCGTGCGGCAAGCTATCGGGGGACTCCTGACAGCGATCGAGGAAACGTCGATAGAGGCGAGTAAGCAACGTGTAGTAGCGATGGACGGAATGCCAGAGCCGATCATCGATTTCGCGCGCCAGCGACGTGGCATGCACGTACTGCGTCGTAAGTGCTTCCAGCGTCGCACGCCGATGTTCGTCAATCAGAAAAAGGGCGTCGAGTGCAGACTGATCCAGCAGGAATCCGTCTTGCAGGAATTCATCCAGCTTGGTGAGCACGACATCTTGCGCTGCGAGGTAATCCCCCTGCGGCAGGGTTTCCAGCCAGCGCACATCGCTCGCCCGGGACTTGGGCGATTGCACGATGGTCTTTAGCGCTCGGAAATAATCCACCATAATTTCTTATTGTTGCCTTCTAAGCGTAAACTATGCCAGATTTCAAACTTTAGTGCAGCCACCACTTGTCGGCCAATTGACCCACTGATCGACATTTGTTAGGGTTCGAGCCTAGTTTACCGAATGTCCATGCGCAAGAATACCCACCCCCAGAATCTTGAAAGCGCCATCACCGAACTGGAAGCCACCGTGGCCTCCATGGAGTCCGGCCAGTTGACGCTCGACCAGTCACTCACCGCCTATCAGCGCGGTTCGGAACTCCTGCGTCAATGCCAGCAGATTCTGGCAGAGACCGAGCAGAAGGTCCGGATTCTGGACGACACCAACGCATTACAGAATTTTTCCGATGACGAATGATTTCAGCCCCTGGGCACAGGCCATCCAGACCCGCATGGAATCGGTGCTATCCGCGCTGCTGCCCTCCCAGGAGGTCGCGCCACAGCGCCTGCACCAAGCCATGCGTTATGCGGTACTGGGGGGCGGCAAGCGCGTCCGCGCCCTGCTGTCGCACGCAGCAGGCGAACTGTGCGGCGCCCCGGCGGAACGAGTTGATCATGCTGCAGCAGCCGTTGAGTTGATCCACGCCTACTCACTGGTCCATGACGACCTGCCGTGCATGGACGATGACGATCTGCGCCGCGGCAAACCCTCCTGCCACAAACAATTCGATGAAGCGACTGCGCTGCTGGTCGGCGATGCACTGCAAACGCTGGCGTTCGAGGTGCTCGCCACCCCTGCTCTGCATCCTCATGCCCCGCAACAACTGGAGATGATACGCCTGCTAGCCCAGGCCTCCGGCTCGCGCGGCATGGCGGGCGGCCAGGCCATCGATCTCGCCAGCGTGGGACTCGCTCTGACGCAGCAAGAGCTGGAATTCATGCACATCCACAAGACCGGCGCCCTGATTCGCGCCGCGGCTCTGCTGGGTGCGCGCTGCGCCGAAACCCCAGACGAAGCCAAAGTTCGCGCACTCGATCACTACGCAAAGTGTATCGGGCTCGCGTTCCAGGTAGTGGATGACATTCTCGACACACAGGCGGACACCGCGACGCTGGGCAAAACAGCTGGCAAGGATGCCGAGCAGCACAAACCAACCTACGTCACCATCCTCGGCCTCGAACGTGCCAAGGCACTGGCGGATGAGTTGCTTGAAGATGCATTGCAGGCAATCCGTCCCTACGGGCCGGAGGCCACACGGCTCGAACAACTGGCGCACTTCATCACGGGACGCGCCTACTGATGTCACTGCTCGAATCCATCGATTTCCCTGCGCAACTGCGCACACTGGATCGCAAGCAGTTACCGCAACTGGCGGAAGAACTCCGTGCCTTTCTGATTGACAGCGTCTCGCGCACCGGCGGCCACCTGTCATCCAATCTGGGGGTAGTGGAACTGACGATTGCCTTGCATTACGTCTACAACACCCCCGATGACCGTCTGGTATGGGACGTTGGCCACCAGACCTATCCGCACAAAATCCTGACCGGGCGACGCGCCGGCATGGCCAGCTTGCGCCAAAGTGGCGGGCTGGCAGGATTCCCGCGTCGCAGCGAAAGCGAATACGACGATTTTGGCGCCGGGCACTCCAGCACCTCGATTTCCGCTGCACTGGGCATGGCGGTCGCCGCCCAGCAGACTGGCTCTGATCGACGCGCCGTGGCGATTATCGGCGATGGCGCGATGTCCGCAGGCATGGCGTTTGAAGCCCTGAACAACGCCGGCGCCATGGACGCCAACCTGCTGGTGATCCTCAACGACAACGACATGTCGATTTCGCCACCCGTTGGTGCGCTGAACAATTATCTGGCCAAGCTGCTATCGGGCCGCATGTATAACACCATGCGCCGCGGCACGGAAAAAGTGCTGGGGGTCGCTCCGCCCATTCTGGAACTGGCCAAGCGAGCGGAAGAGCACGTCAAGGGCATGGTGACGCCGAGCACGCTGTTCGAAGAGTTCGGGTTCAACTACATCGGCCCGGTCAACGGCCATGACCTGGACGTGCTGGTATCCACACTCACCAATATCCGCGCACTGGAAGGCCCGCAGTTCCTACACGTCATCACCCAGAAGGGGCACGGTTACCAGCCGGCCGAGGACAACCCCGGCAAGTACCATGGCGTGGGCAAGTTCGACCCGGAAAATGGTGAGGCCCTCGGCAGCACGGGGCGCAAGACCTACACACAGGTGTTCGGCGAGTGGCTGGTGGACATGGCCCGACAGGACGAACGCCTGATCGGCATCACCCCGGCCATGTGTGACGGCTCTGGCCTCAATGCCTTCCAGGAACAATTTCCGGACCGTTATTTCGATGTCGGCATCGCCGAACAGCACGCACTGACATTCGCTGCAGGCATGGCCTGCGATGGCCTGAAGCCAGTGGTCGCGATCTACTCCACCTTTCTGCAACGCGCCTACGATCAGTTGATACACGATATCGCCTTGCAGAATCTGCCTGTCCTGCTGGCGATCGACCGGGCCGGGCTGGTCGGGGCCGATGGCCCGACACACGCAGGCAGCTTCGATATCAGCTATCTGCGCTGCGTGCCTAACATGCTGGTGATGACGCCCACCGACGAGAACGAGTGCCGGCAGATGCTATACACCGGCTTCCTGCACAACGGCCCTGCGGCAGTGCGTTATCCCCGTGGCTGCGGCAATGGCACGCCAACGCAAGCCTCGATGCAGGTGATCCCACTCGGCAAGGGAGAAGTGCGCCGCACCGGCAAGCGTGTCGCCATCCTCACGTTCGGCAGTCTGCTGATTCCCGCACTGCAAGCCGCTGAAGTGCTGGATGCAACCGTCGTCAACATGCGCTTCGTCAAACCACTGGATGTGGAGTTGACCATTGCCATGGCAACCACGCACGACCTGATCGTCACGCTCGAAGAAAACGCTGTGATGGGCGGCGCCGGCAGTGCTGTCAGCGAAGCCCTTCAGGCAGCGGGCGTGGCCACACCCCTCCTGCAGCTTGGACTGCCTGATCGCTTTATCGAGCATGGCAATCCCGAACAACTGCTGTCGGCATGTGGTCTGGATCAGGCCGGCATCGTGGCGGCGGTTGAGAAAAAATTATCCTACTAGTATACTCAAGTATTGTTCAATCGACGGATACCCTCATGACTCAAACGACCAACACGCGCATCGAAGACGTACAGAACACGCCTGACGTGCGTCACCTTGCGATCGACAAGGTCG